>NZ_VJZZ01000012.1 GCF_009659535.1 Aggregicoccus sp. 17bor-14 | reverse complement strand
CGCGGCGCCTCCTTTCTCGCTCGCAGAGTTAGGTCTAGACACCCCAACCCTACGGGAGACTGCGCGCCGCGCGGCTCTTACTTTCCTCCCCCCCTCGCGCCGCCCAAAAGGGCGAAACACGAGTCTGGGAGAGGGTCGGGGTGAGGGATGAGCGCATCCCTCGCTGTGCGAACTGTCAGTCGAGAAGGAACGTGTAGCTGAACTTGAACTCGGTGCTCACGGGCTCGCCGCCCTTGATGGCCGGCGCAAACCTCGCCTTGCGAATCCCATCGCGCGCCGCTTCATCGAGCCCGTAGCCGGGGCCCGAGACCACGCGCGCCGCGACCACCCGTCCCCCGGTATCCACCGTGACGGACAGCACCACCGTGCCCTCGACGTTCGCCTTCCGGGCCTCGGGCGGATACGGCGGGCGGAACTCGGAGAGGACGCGCGGGGGCGCGTCCACCTGGTACACGGGCACGTAGCGGGGCGCGGCGTACGCCTTCACGTCCGAGGGCGCTGCCGCCCGCTCCGCCGTCTTCCCGTAGGCGGTGTTTCCCACGGCGGCGGAGAAGGTGCCCGCCGTGGTGGTGGAGGACATCGAGATGCCCACCACCAGGGGCGCCTTCGCGGGCTGCGCAGGAGGCGCATCGTTGGGAGGCGGCGGCGCGGTGACGGGCGGTGGCCTCACCACCTCGGCCACCTTCACGGGGCGAGGCGCGCGGGGGCGGGGCGCCGGGGGCGCGGGCTTCTCCTCGGGCGCAGCGGCAGGCGGCGGCCGCTGCACCTCCACGACCACGAGCTCCACGGGGCGCGCGAGGACGGGGGCGGGACGCTCGGCGCGCGATGCGAGCAGCAGAGCGCCCGCATGAAGCGCCACCGAGGTGAGCAGGAGCCCTGTGAGGACGCCCGAGCCGGAGCGGCGCGGGGCGCGAAGATCAGGAGCGTGGGCAAGGGCAGCGGACATGCCATCTCTCACGGGCGCGCGGGCGCCACGTCCTTCTCGATGTTGAGGGCGAAGCGGGCGATGCCCTGGCCCTTCACCACGTCGATGAGGTGCATCACGCGGCCGTAGGGAAGCGACTGGTCCGCGCTGATGATGGCGCGCGTCTGCGGGTCCTTCTGCAGCTGCGCAGCCGCCTTCTGCTGCAGCTCGCCCTCCGTCACCGGGGCGCCGTCGAAGTAGAGCTGCCCCGCCTTGTCCAGCACCACGTTGACGAGCCCCTGCACCGTCTCGCCGCCGTTGGCCGCCTTGGGCAGGTCCACCTCCACCGTCTCCTTCACGATGAAGTTCGCCGTCACCATGAAGATGATGAGCAGCACCAGCGTGATGTCCACGAGCGGCGTCACGTTGATGCCGACGATCTCCTCGTCCCCCTCTGCCTGCGCTGCGCCGGCCATGACCTAGCGACCTCCCGCGACGACGCGCGGCGCGGAGGAGACGGGTTGCGCGCGGAGGCTGCCCACCAGCGCGTAGCCGAGGGCATTCGTGCGGCTGGTCAGCGTCTTCAGCTGCCGGTTGAAGAGGTTGAAGGCGACGACGGCCGGGATGGCGACCGCGAGGCCCACGGCAGTCGCGACCAGCGCCTCGGAGATGCCGGCCATGACGGTCTGCTGCATCGCACCGCCCTTCGCGGTGACCGAGCCCAGGTCGTTGAAGGCCTTGATGATGCCGAGCACCGTGCCGAAGAGGCCGATGAAGGGCGCGTTGTTGCCCAGCGTCCCCAGGAACGAGAGGAAGCGCTCGTACTGCGGGCGCTCGCGGGCGACCGTGGACGCGATGACCTGCTCCACCGTGTCCGGGCCCTTGGCGAGGCTTGCCAGGCCCTCGCGGATCACCGCGGCCTCGAGGCCCGTGCGGTTGCCCACCGCGGCCCGAACGGCGTCGTACTCGCCGCGGGCGAGCTGCAGGGCGAGCAGCTCGGAGTCCTTCAGGCGGTGACGCGCGAAGTACACCGCGCGCTCCAGCATGAGCGCGATGGAGAGGATGGAGAGGGCAACCAGCACCCACAGCACCCACTCGGCGCTGCTGAGCGTGACGCCGAGGAGCTTCGTGGTGAGCCAACCGAGATGGTTGGCGGGTGCGGCCTGGGCCAGCACGGCGGGGAGGTAGGACATGGTTCGGTGCTTCCTCGGAAGGAGTGACGCCGAGGGAAACACCGGAGGCGCTGCACCGTGTCACCTGCCCCCGTTCTTTTTTGCCAGGCCCACGGGTTGGAGCGCCCGACGCCCGGCGGCGACGAACGCGAGGACCACCGCGGCACCGAGCCAGGAGCCCCACTGCATCATCCAGAAGATGGCCTCTCCGCCATGCAGGCTCCCGCGCAGCGTGGCGAGGTGCCGCATGGGCGCGATGCCATACAGCGCCACCAGCAGGGGGCTCGCGAGCAGCGCCCACCTCTGACACCGCCAGCAGAAGGGCACGAGCGCGAGGATGAAGGGCCCCAGCAGGTAGGCCCAGGCTGCGAGGCCCATCTCCAGCACTTCGGGTGCGGTGAGCACGAGCGGGATGATCAGCGTCACGCCGACGCCATGGGCGGCCATGAGGCACGTGGCCACGCGCAGGTAATCACGCTCGACGGTGAGCTCAGGGGACATGCGGCTACGCTAGTTCAGCGCGGAGGCACCCTGGAAAAGCCCTCTTCCCTCACCCTTTCCCTCTCCCAGGGGGGAGGGGACATTGACGGGGGCTGCGCGCCCCTGTCTCCAGGCTAGATGCGCACGCCCAGCTGCAGGCCGGGGGTGATGCGCACCTGGTGCCCCTCGGTGATGACGAGCTTGCCGAAGGGGAGCGGCTCGTGGTCGTCGAACGCCGTCTGCACGTTGAGCGTGGGCCCGCCGATGACGGCGAAGCGGCGCGCGATCTGGTAGCCGGCCTTCACCCGCAGCTGCGCGAGCAGCCAGTGCGAGTCCCACTTGCGGTCCACGTAGATGGACGAGGCCAGCGCGTCCACGTCCACGAAGAGCCGCTCGGTGGCCACCAGGTGCACGCCGAGGCCGATGCCCAGCGAGGCAAACTCATCCTGCCCGCCGCGCTTCTCCCCCAGCCCCCCGGTGAACACCGTGTAGACGTGCTCGCTGCCCAGCTTCACGTCCAGGTTGAGCTGCGTGATGTCGCTGCCGTACAGCTCGCCGTGCAGCTGCCCGTTGCCCATGAAGTTGAGGATGCCGACGGGCGCGCCCTTCATCGTCCCGGCCACGTTCACGAGCCCCAGCTGCAGCCCGCTCGCGCGGGTGGCCACGTTGATGAGGCCCACCTGGCTGCCCGAGACGTCCCCGCCCACGTTGATGAGGCCCACCTGCACGCCGTGCAGGTCCGCCGCGCGGTTGAACCCCGAGGACAGCTGCAGCCCGTCCAGCCGGCGCCCCACCACGTTCGCCCCCGCGGCCACCTGTACGCCCTGCAGGTCGCTTCCGGCCACGTTCGCGCCGACGCCGAGCTGCAGCCCCTCCACCGCGGTGCCCACCACGTTCGCACCCACGCCCAGCTGCACGCCCCGCAGCGAGCCGCGCGTCACGTTGCCGCCCACCGCGGTCTGCAGGCCCAGCGTGCTGCCGGCCACCGCGTTGTAGCCGACGGAGAGCTGGAAGCCCTCGAGCCCGCCGCCCGCGCTGTTGCCTCCCACCGCCACCTGCCCGAGGCCCACGTTGCCGCCCGCGTGGTTCACCCCCACGGTGCCCTGCACGCCGTGCACGTCCCCGCCCACGTGGTTGAAGCCCACCGAGAACTGCGCGCCGTTGAGGTCCGTGCCGGTGTGGTTGCCGCCGATGCTGGCCTGCACGCCGTGCGCGTCCGCCGCCGTCCAGTTCGCGCCCAGCGCGAGCGCCAGCCCGTCCAGGCGCGCGTTGGTCGCCACGCCGAGCGAGAGCGAGACGCGGTTGTCCACCGGCCCCTCGAAGAGCGAGTTGGTCTGCAGGCCCGGCACGAAGCCGATGTTGAAGGCCTGCGCCCGGTGCCGCGGCGCCTCACCGGGCACGTCCGCCGTCACCTCCTTCGGCACGTCCCCGCGCGACACGGTGAGCTCACCCGTCACCGCGCCGAAGTCCTCGGTGCGCAATGCCGTGCGCCCGCCCTCGCGCAGCTGCAGCGCCGCGCGCGAGGAGCGCCCGCCCAGCTCGCGCGCCACCGTGTAGGCGCCCGGCGCGAGCCCCAGCTCCATGGGGCGCCCGGGGAGCTTGTTCAGCTCCACCGCGAGCCGGCCCTCCGCGTCGCGGATGAAGAGGCGCCCCTCGAGCGAGTCCGAGAGCACCAGGCCCGCGGAGGTGGAGCGCACGTCCGTCATGACGAGATCTCCCGCGCCCGCGAGCTCCATGTCGTAGGCGGGGTGCTGCGCGCCGGCCTGCGTCTTCTCGGTGCGCGCGAGCGTCTCGTGGAAGGCGAACTGGTAGGCCTCGTGCAGCGTCACCCGGCCGTCCCCCGTCACGTCCGCCGCGCCGCGCAGGCCCGAGACGAGGTTGTGGGTGAAGAAGGAGCCGCCCACGCGGTCGGACTCCTGGCTCACCTCGTCCGCGCTGCTGGAGGTGAGGATGGCCTGGCCCTGCACGGTGCTGGAGGCGTCCACGAGGAAGGCGGGCCGCTTCACACCGCCCTTGCGCCGCGCCAGCGTGCCGCTCGCGCAGGAGTCGAGGATGGCGATGCGCACGTCCGCCGGCAGCTCCGCGAGCGCCTGGCGCAGCTCGCCGTAGCTCACGCGGTCTCCGCGCAGGAGCAGCCCCTCCTCGTCCGAGTGACCCGAGTAGTAGACGAGCGCCTCGGTGCGCCGGCCGGAGAGCTTCGCCTCGCCCAGGAGGGTGCGCAGCTTCTCGAGGCCCTCGTAGAAGCCCTTGCGGTTCACCTCGAGCAGGAGCACCTCGTCCTGCGGTGCGACGCCGCCCAGCTCGTCGAGCACGCGGCCCAGGGCCTCGGCGTCCGAGGCCGCGTAGCGCAGTCGCACCCGCTCGGGGCCGCCGTCGTTGGTGCCCACGAGCAGCGCCACGCGGCGCACCTCGCGCGGAGGGGCAGCGGGCGCGGCGGCGAGCGCCGCAGCGAGGAGGACGACAGCGGGGGCGATCATCGCGAGGGCTTCTCCACGGTGAAGGAGGACTGCTCGAGGCCCGCGGGGAGCTGGAGCGGGAGGGTGTGCGCCTGCGCGGGGTCGCGGGCGAGCGCGCGCGCGGCCTCGAGCACGGTCTGCACGTCGAAGGGCTTGTCGGAGGTCACCAGCACGAAGCGCTCGAAGGCGGGCGCATCGTCCAGCTCGTAGGCGTGTCCCAGGGACACCGCGCCCTTGGGGTCCAGCGCGGGCACCGCATCCGCCCGCTCGGGGAAGTGCAGCGTCACCTGCCCGCGCCCGTCCAGCGAGAGCACGGCGCCGTAGGGATGGCCCGCCGAGACGTAACCCAGTTGCAACAGGTCCCCGGCCCGGGCGGAAGCGCCCGTGCGCAGCTGCTCGGGCTCGCCCTGCCCCTGGCGGAACACGAGCAGGCGCGGGTCGCCCTTGATGCGGGTGGTGTCCGCCTGGGCGAGCGCGGAGTCACCTGCGCCTCGCTCTGCGGGCTCGCGCACCGAGAGCACCACCAGCAGGGCCAGCGCGGCGGCGAGCGGCAGGCCCAGCGCGAAAGGGAGGGCGCTGCGGCGCGGGGCGGCGCGGCGCTGCACGTCCTGCAGGTGCGCGCGGCGCGCCACCTCGCGGGCGAGCTCCGCGGGCGGCAGGCGCTCGAGCACGCGGGCATTGTCCGCCTCCAGCGCAGCGAGGCGCGCGAGGCCGTCCGGCTCCTGGGCGAGCTGCGCGCGGGCGCGGGCGAGCTCCTCGGGCGGCAGCTCTCCGAGCGCGATGCGCTCCAGGAGCCAGTCCGGGGTCTTGATCGGCGTGCTCATGGTCAGGCGGCCTCCAGCGTGTGCAGGTGCGAGCGCAGCGTGCGCAGGCGCTTGCGCACTCCGGACACCGAGAGGCCGACCTCGCGGGCCACCTCCTCGAGCGTCATCCCATCCAGCAGGTGCAGCACGGCGATGGTGCGGGTGCTCACCTGCTCGCCGCCGAAGAGGCGCTGCAGCAGCGCGGCGGCGCCGGTGCGCGACTCCAGGTCCTCCAGGGCGGCAATCTCCTGCACCAGCTCGTCCTGGGCGTCCTCGGGCTTGCGGCGCTGCGTGCGCAGGCGGTTGAGGCAGACGTTCGTGGCCATCTTGTGCAGCAGGCTCGAGGGGGCGCTCGCCTCCAGCGCCTCCTGGTGGTTGAGCAGCTGCACGAACACGTCCTGCATCGCGTCCACGGCCTTCTCCTCGTCGCGCAGGAGGAACCGGCAGCGCCGCAGCACCATGGGCCCGTACCGTCGGTAGGTGGCGTCCACATCGATGGCCAACGTCGCGCTCCTCCTGCTTCCTGGGGCCTGGAACACCGCAGGCGGCCGCAGCTGTCACCACGTCCTCGCGAAAAAGGAAAGCGCCCCCCGTCTCCGAGGGGCGCCGCGCGGGACTTGCCGGGCTTACCGGGCTACCGGCTCAGCCGTCCAGCAGGAGGCACACGTCGCCGAACTCGTGGCCGAGCAGCCCGGCCCCCTCCGCCCAGGTGTGCGCCTCGCGCAGCAGGGCGAGCGGGGCGAAGGCCTGCAGCAGGAGGAAGTGGCTGGTGCCGGGGTCGTGCACCCCGGTGAGCAGCCCGTCCACCACCTGGCGCCGGAAGCCCGGGCCCAGCAGCACGTCCGTCTCCCCCTCCCCGGGCTCGAGCCGCCCGCCTCCCTGCAGGGCGCGCCCCTCGAGCGCGCGCACCACGGTGGTGCCCACGGCGACGACGCGGCCCCCGCGGGCCTTCGTGCGGGCGATGGCCTCCACCGTGGCGGCCGGCACGCTGAAGCGCTCGGGGCGGGGCAGCGCCGCATCCAGCGCCGGGTCTCCGGTGGACGAGAGGCCGGCCGCGTGGGTCACGGAGGCGAGCTCGACGCCACGTCTGCGCAGCGCGAGCAGCAGCTCCCAGGTGAGGGGCAGCCCCGCGGACGGGAGCTCCGCGGCCCAGGGCCTCGCCGCGTACGCCGTCTGCACGTCCCAGAGCGCCAGCGGCCGCGTGAGGTGTGCGTACTGCACGGGGCGCCCGGTGCGGTAGAGCGCGCTCCACAGCGCGGCACCCTCCAGCGAGAAGGCGACGCGCACGAGCCGCGGCGAGGGCGGGAGCAGCGCCAGCACCCGGGCCTCCAGCGCACCGAAGTACAGCGTCTCGCCCGCGGCCACGGCCGGGGGCGGCGGCCGGTCCTCGGTGCGCGTGCGCCAGTCCCCCGCGCCGAAGAGCACGCCCGTCCAGCGGCCGTCCTCCTCGCGCGCGAGCAGGCGCAGCTCCACGGTGCTGCCCTCGCGGGTGCGGCCGCGCAGGGAGGCGGGCAGCGTGGCGGCGTCGTTCACCACCAGCAGGTCGCCCGCGCGCAGGAGCCCCGGCAGCGCCTCCAGCCCGTGCAGCTGGTACTCGCCGTCCGAGGGCTGCAGGTGCAGGAGCCGCAGCTCGGGTGAGGGACGCGGGGAAGGGGCGGGCCTCATGCGGCCTCCGCACGGCCCGCTTCCACGCGGGCTCCGGAAGGAGGCGCCTCGTCCTGAAGCAGCCGCACGAGCCGGGCGGCCACGGCCTCGGGCCTCGCGAGCTGCGCGGGGTCCGCCTCGGGCATCGCGTCCGCGTGCATGCGCGTGTCCATCTCCCCCGGGTCCACCGTGAGCACCCGCACGCCCGTGCCCTCCAGCTCCACGGCCCAGGTGCGCGCGAGCTGCTCGAGCGCCGCCTTGGACACGCCGTAGGCGCCCCAGCGCGGGTAGGCATTCACCGCGGCGTCCGAGCTGACGAAGAGCACCTGCCCGCTCCCGCGCAGCACCATCCCGCCCACCACCGCCCGCGTGAGGCGGAAGGGGCCGACGAGGTTCACGTCCAGCACCTCCGCGAGGTCCTCGCACGCCGTGTCCAGCAGCAGCCGCAGGGGCGTGGGGCCGAGGAGGCTCGCGTTGTGCACGAGCACGTCCAAGGGGCCCACCAGCGCCTGGGCCGCCCCGGCGAGCGGGTAGATGGCCTCCTTCACTCCGACATCCGCGGCGAGCGCGTGCACCTCGAGCCCCTCCTTGCGCAGCCGGGCCACCGCGGCCTCCAGCGCCTCGCGCCCCCGCGCCACGCCCACCACCCGGGCGCCTTCCCGCGCCAGGGCCTCCATCAGCGCGCGCCCCAGCCCCCGGCTCGCGCCCGTCACCAGCACTGCCTTGTCCTTCAGGTTCATGTCCGACTCCTCCTTGCACGCAGGAATGGCAAGGGCGCGACGAAGGGATGGCAAATCGGCCAATAGCTTGGAACATTGCCAATGCATGGACGCGATGGACCTCTCGGACCGGCTCGCCCGCAACCTGCGCACCCTGCGCGAGGCCCGCGGCGTGACGCAGGCGCAGCTCGCCCGGCTGGCGGGCATCCCGCGCGCGACGTGGGCGCACCTCGAGTCCGGGGCGGGAAACCCCACCCTCGCGGTGCTGCAGCGGGTGGCCGGGGTGCTGCAGGTGTCGCTCGAGGAGCTGGTGGCCCCGCCGCGCGCGAGCGCCCGGCACTACCCGCGCGAGAGCCTCCCGGTGCGCCAGCGCGGACCCGGCTTCGTGCGCCGGCTGCTGCCGGACCCGCTGCCCGGCATGGAGTTCGACCGGATGGAGCTTCCGCCGCGCGCCCGCCTCACCGGCGTGCCGCACACGCCCGGCACCCGCGAGTACCTCGTCTGCGAGAGCGGACAGCTCGCGCTGGTGGCGAGCGGCGAGCGCTTCGAGCTTGCCCCCGGGGACGTGGTCGTCTTTCGCGGCGACCAGAAGCACTCGTACGAGAACATCGGCGCGCGCACCGCCGTGGGCTACTCGGTGGTGGTACTCGCCGCGGGCCGCACTCCCCTCCCGCGCTGAGCCCTGATAGAGCGCGCCTCATGTCTTCGCCCTCCCCTGCCACCCCGGCGCCGCTCGAGCGGCGCAGCTTCTGGGCGGATGCCTCGCTCTCGGCGCTGGTCGCCGGCTTCGTCACCGTGCTGGTGGGCTACACGAGCTCGGCCGTCATCGTCTTCGAGGCGGCGCGCGCGGCCGGTGGAGACGCGGGCGTGGTGGCCTCGTGGATGTGGGCGCTGGGCATGGGCTCGGGCGTCACCTGCATCCTGCTCTCCCTGCGCTACCGGAGGCCCGTGGTCACCGCGTGGTCCACCCCGGGCGCCGCGCTGCTCGTCACCAGCGTGCCGGGCCTGAGCCCGGGGGCGCTCTCGGCGGCCTTCCTCGCCTCGGGGCTGCTGGTGTTGCTCGCGGGAGTCACGCGCGGCTTCGAGCGCGCCATCTCGCGCATCCCGCTGCCGCTCGCCTCGGGGATGCTCGCTGGCGTGCTGCTGCGCTTCGGGCTGGAGGCCTTTGCCTCGATCCGCACCTCGCCCCTGCTCGTGCTCGGCATGTTCGCGGCGTGGCTCGTGGGACGAAGGCTGTGGCCGCGCTACGCGGTGCCGGGGGCATTGGCCGTGGGCATCGCCGTCGCCGCGGGCGCGGGCTCGCTGCACCTCGCGGGTGTCTCGCTCACGCTCGCGCGGCCGGTGTTCGCGACGCCGCACCCGACGTGGGCCGCGCTGGTGGGCGTCACCCTGCCGCTCTTCGTGGTGACCATGGCCTCACAGAACGTGCCGGGCGTGGCGACGATGCGCGCCAACGGCTACGACACACCCATCTCGCCGCTCGTCACCTGGACGGGCGCGGCCACGGCGGTGCTCGCACCGTTCGGCGGCTTCTCCATCAACCTGGCGGCCATCACCGCGGCCATCTGCATGGGGCGCGAGGCACACGAGGATCCTCGCCGTCGCTACGTGGCCTCGGTGGCCGCGGGCGGCCTCTACCTCGTGCTCGGGCTGCTGGGGGCCACGGTGGGCGCGCTGCTCGCGGCCTTCCCGCGCGAGTTGGTGCTGGCGATTGCCGGGCTCGCGCTGGTGGGCACCATCGGCAATGGGCTCGCCATCGCGGCGAAGGACGAGCGCGAGCGGGAGAGCGCCATCGTCACCTTCCTCGTCACGGCCTCGGGGCTCTCATTGTGGGGCGTGGGCGCGGCGTTCTGGGGCCTCGTCGCGGGGCTGCTCGTCCGCACCGTGATGCACGCGGGCGCAGCCGTCCCCTCTCCCCCTGGGAGAGGGTGAGGGTGCCGGACGAAGCTACGTCACCCCGAGCCCACTTCCCTCACCCCCGCCCTCTCCTATCGGGAGAGGGCGGGCTCGCGACGGCCGCGCGGATCTGCTCGAGCGCTGCCGGGTCCTCGAGCGTGGTGAGGTCTCCCGGGTCTCGCCCCTCCGCGAGCGCCTGGATGCTGCGGCGCAGGAGCTTCCCCGAGCGCGTCTTGGGCAGCAGCGTGAGGAAGTGGATGCGCGAGGGCCGCGCGAGGGCTCCGAGCGCGCCCACCACCGTCTCGCACACCTCGCGCTCCAGCCCCTCGCGCGCCTCGGCGGAGGCCGTGCGCGCGGGGTCCTTCACCACCACGAAGCCCTCCACGCGCTGGCCCTTGAGCTCGTCCTGCACGCCCACCATGGCCACCTCCGCCACGGAAGGATGGCCGCTCGCCGCCTCTTCGATCTCGCGCGTGCCGAGCCGGTGCCCTGCGACGTTGATCACGTCATCGGTGCGCCCGAGGATGAAGTAGTACCCGTCCGCATCGCGCGTGGCCCAGTCGAAGGTCGAGTACACCTGCTCCGGGAAGTTCTGGAAGTAGGTCTCCACGAAGCGATCGTCGTGGCCCCACACGGTGGAGGCGCAGCCGGGCGGCAGCGGCGGCACGGCGACGAGCACGCCCTTCTCGCCCACGCCCACCTCGCGCCCCGTCTCCTCGTGCAGCAGCTTGAGGCGGTAGCCCGGCGTCGCGAAGCCCGGCGAGCCGAACTTGCGCGGCAGCTTCTCCACGCCCGGCATGGCGGAGAGGATCGGCCAGCCCGTCTCCGTCTGCCAGTAGTTGTCGATGATCTCCACGCCCAGCGCGCCGCTGATCCACCGCGCCGTCGGCTCGTCCAGCGGCTCACCCGCGAGGAAGAGGTAGCGCAGCGAGCTCACGTCGTACTTCGTGAGGAACGCAGGGTCCTGCCGCTTGAGCACGCGAATCGCGGTGGGCGAGGTGAACATCACGCTCGCGCGCTGCTCGGAGACGATGCGCCACCAGATGCCCGGGTCGGGGCGGATGGGCAGTCCCTCGTAGACCACCGTCGTCATGCCCTGAATCAGGGGCCCGTAGACGATGTACGAGTGGCCCACCACCCAGCCCACGTCCGAGGCGGTGAACATCGTCTCGCCGGGCTGACCGGTGAAGATGTTCTGCATGGACGCGGCGAGCGCCACCGCATAGCCGCCGGTGTCGCGCTGCACGCCCTTGGGGTTTCCGGTCGTGCCCGAGGTGTAGAGGATGTAGCTGGGGTCCGAGGACTCGAGCCACACCACCGGCGCCTGCGCGTCCAGGTGCTTCTCGCGCAGGCCCGCGTAGTCCACGTCCCGTCCCTGCGTGAGCGGGATCTTCGGGTCGAGGCCGCGGTTGACCAGGAGCACGTGGCGCGGGGGCGCGGAGGAGAGGCGGATGCCCTCGTCCACCAGGTGCTTGTAGGGAATGACGCGGCCTGCGCGCATGCCGGCGTCCGCGGTGACGATGACGGTGGGACGCGCATCGTCGATGCGGCGCGAGAGGCTGTGCGCCGCGAAGCCGCCGAAGACGACCGAGTGGATGGCGCCGATGCGCGCGCAGGCGAGCATCGAGAAGAGCGCCTCGGGCACCATGGGCAGGTAGATGAGGACGCGGTCGCCGCGCGAGACGCCGAGCGACTGCAGGACCGCCGCGAAGCGCTGCACCTCGCGGTGCAGCTCGGCGTAGGTGAAGGTGGCCTCCTGCCCCGTCTCGCTCGAGACGTAGACCACCGCCTCCTGAGCCGCGCGCGCGGGCAGGTGCCGGTCCACCGCGTTGTGGCAGAGGTTGGTCTGCCCGCCCACGAACCAGTGCGTGAAGGGGGGCCGGCTGTAGTCGAGGACGCGCTCGTAGGGGCGCTCCCAGTGGATGCGCCGGGCCTCCTCGCCCCAGTAGCCCTCGGGGTCTTCGACGGAACGCCGGTGCAACGCCGCGTACGTGGTCGCCATGGGGACTCCCCGGAGCAGGGTGCTGCCCTCAGGGTGGACCCGGCCCACCCAGGGCCGCAAGGGGCCTCACTCGAGAAGGGGGCCCTCTGGACGAAACCGTCCCCTCTCCCCCTGGGAGAGGGAAAGGGCGAGGGACGCACGTTGTGCGCCGTGCGCCTAGTGGTGCCCGGGAGTCCCGGTCTGCGCCGCCGAGGCAGCTGCCGCGTCCTCCTCCTCGTCGCTCACCGCCTCGGCGGCCGTCGCCACGGCCGCCCCTGCGCGCGTCGACTGCGAGGTCGCTGGCGCCGGTGCCCCCGCCGGAGCCTGCGGCTCGCACACGCAACCCAGGCGGTTCGCGTAGATGACGACCGCCGTCATCCGCAGGCCGAGCTGGGAGCAGTGCTGCTCGCACTGGGCACGCACGCTGGTGTCCAGGTGCATGGAGGAGGAGACCGGCGGCGAGGTCACGCAGCCGCCGAGGAACAGAAGGCCGAGGGCCAGGGGCGCACGCAGGGGCATGCTCGCCGCTCTAGCACCGGCCGGGTCCGCGAGCCGACAGGCCCCTCCTCCGGTCGTACTCCGGGGTGCCCCGGGCTGCACTACGGTGGACGTTCCCACCGTCAGGAGCACGCCCATGCCCGTCCTTCACACCCCGCTCTGCGACCTGCTCGGCCTCCGCGTCCCGCTGCTGCAGTCCGGCATGCTGCGCGTGGCAGGCCCCGCACTGGTGGCGGAGGTCTCGCGCGCCGGTGGCCTGGGCATCCTCGCCGGGCTCTCGCTCCCGCCGGACACCCTGCGCGCGCAGATCCGCGAGGTGCGCCGCCTCACCGACCGACCCTTCGGGGTGAACCTCTGGCTGCACCCGCTGGTGCGCGCGCCCACGCCGCCCGCGCAGCTGCCCGCCCAGGAGGTGCAGCGGGTGCAGGGCAAGCTCAACGCCTTCCGCGCGGAGCTGGGGCTGCAGCCGGTGCAGGGACCTCCGCCGCCCGCGCCCCCGGCGTACATCGACGAGGACTTCGAGGTGCTGGTGGAGGAGCGCGTGCCCGTGTGGAGCGTGGGGCTGGGCGTGCCCTCCGCCGCGCAGGTGGAGCGCTGCCACGCGGCGGGCATCAAGGTGGTGGGCATGGCCGCGAGCGTGGCGGACGCGCGCACGCTGGAGGCGGCAGGAGTGGACGTACTCGTGGCACAGGGCTCGGAGGCCGGCGGGCACCGCTCGACGTGGACGGGCGGCACGCCGCACGAGCGCGCGCTGGTGGGCACGCTCGCGCTGGTTCCCGCGATGGTGGACGCGGTGCGCGTCCCGGTGGTCGCGGCCGGCGGCATCACGGATGGGCGGGGGCTGGTGGCCTCGCTCGCGCTGGGGGCCTCGGGCGTGCTGCTGGGCACCCGCTTCGTGGCGACGCGCGAGTCCGAGGCGCCCGACCTCTGGAAGCAGGCGCTGCTCGCGCGCGGCGCGGACGACACCGTGCTCACCCGCATGGCCTCGGGGCTATGGGGCCGCGCGCTGCGCAACCCGCTGGCCGAGGCCTTCGGCGCAGACGGCATCGCGGGGCTGTCCGGCTACGGCCAGCGCGGCGCCATCCAGGACATCGTGAAGGAGGCGACGGCACGCGGGGACGCGGAGCACTTCCCCCTCTTCGGCGGCCAGGGCGTGGGGCTGATGCACGACGTGCCGGGCGCAGGCGAGGTGGTGGAGCGGATGGTGGCCGAGGCCCAGGCCGTGCTCGCGCGCCTGCGCTGAAGGGCGGCCGCCCGCTAGTCCGCGTCCCAGCGGAAGCGCGCGAGCGCCAGGGAGGCGAACAGGGCGGCGAAGGCGAGCAGCACGCCGGTGGTTCCGAGCGCGCTCGTGAGCCCGAGGCCCCGCCAGGTCATCGCGTCCAGCCCATCCACGGCCCAGCGGGTGGGCATGGCGAGCGTGAGCTTCTGCAGGGCCGCGGGGAACAGGAACGAGGGAAACCACGCGCCGCCGAGCATCACCATCACCAGCACCACGAAGATGGCCATGCCGCGCGCCGCCTGGGGGGTGTGCCCCAGCGCGGCCACCAGCAGCCCGAAGGCCGAGGACATCAGCGCGATCCCCACCGCGACGAGGAAGAAGCCGGGGAGGCTGCCCTCCACGCGCACGCCGAACACCGCCGCCCCGAAGCCGAAGAGCACGAGCAGCACCATCAGCGCGGTGAGCGCGCCGCTCACCAGCCGCGAGAGCAGCAGGGTGCGCCGCGAGAGTGGCGCCGCGCGCAGGCGCCGCCACAGCCCGCGCTGGCGCTCGGTGAGGATGCCGATGCCCGCGTCGGTGGCGGCGAGCAGCACGAACTGCACGCCCATGCCGGCGAAGGAGTGCGAGTACGCGTTGTAGCGGACCTCGCCGGAGGTCACCTCCTCCTCTCGCGCCTCGAAGGGGACGCTGAGCCCGCCGGTGGGGCCTGCCTCAGCGCGGGCTCCGGCGGGCTGGGCGGCCTCGCTCTGCTGCCACGCGAGCACGCTCTTGAGCATCTGCTCGAGCTCGGGGCGCGACTTCCCGTCCTGCTGCAGGCGCGCGAGCGCGTCGCGCACCGGCCCCCCCTGCACCTGGGGGCTGAAGGCGCTCTTGCTCACCGCCTGCATCACGTGCTGCGTGAGGATGCCGCGCACCATGGCCACCTCCGCGCCGTGGGAGGGATCGTAGAGCAGCGTCAGCTCCGGCTTCGTCGCGCCCCCGAAGAAGGCCTGGCCCGCCGCCTCGCCGAAGCGCGCGGGGAGGACCACCGCGACGGGCGTCTTGCCCGCGCGCACCTGCTCGCGCGCCACGGCGCGCTCGGCCCGGGTCACAGCGAGCGCCTTGTCCGAGCCGAGCCCGGCCACCACCTCGCGCGAGAGGGCACTGCCGTCCTCGTCCACCACGAGCAGGGCCACGCGGGGGGTCCCCTCCTTGCCGTGCCCCCCTGTGACGAAGCCCATGAAGGCCGCAAGCGCGAGCGGTACTGCGAAGCTGATGACGAGGCTGCGCCGATCCGAGAGGAAGAGGCGCAGGTCCTTGGCCACGAGGGCTCTGAAGGCGGGGAAGCTCATGAGTCGCGCAGGCTCCTGCCGGTGAGGCCGAGGAAGAGGCTCTCCAGGTTTGGACGCTCGGTGACCAGGTGCGTGTAGCGCCGCCCCTGGGACTGCAGCCACGCGAGCACCCGGGGGGCATCGGCGCCCAGGTCCGCGAGCGTCAGCTGCAGCTGCAGGTCCTCGTGCAGCTCGGCACGCTGCACCCCGGGCAGCGCGCGCAGGTCCTCGAGCCAAGGTCCTGAGCCCGGCGCCTCCAGCTCCAGCGTCATCGCGCAGGCGCCCGCCTGGCGGCGGTGCAGGCCGCGCAGCGTGTCGTCCGCGACCACCTGGCCGCGGTCGATGATGATGACGCGGTCGCACAGGCGCTCCACCTCCTCCATGTAGTGGGTGGTGTAGACGAGCGCGATGCCGCGGGCCCGCAGGGCCTCCAGGTTGTCGAAGATGGCGTTGCGGCTCTGCGGGTCCACGCCCACCGTGGGCTCGTCCAGCAACAGCACGCGCGGCCCGTGCAGCAGCGCCGCGGCCAGGTTCAGCCGTCGCTTCATCCCGCCGCTGAAGGTGCCGGCCTTGTCCCCGGCGCGGTCCGAGAGGCTCACCAGCGCGAGCGCGCTCTCCACCGCCTCGTCCAGCGCGGCGCCCGTCACGCCCTGCAGCGCCCCGAAGAGGCGCAGGTTCGCGCGCGCGGGCAGCTCCTCGTAGAGCGCCAGCTCCTGCGGCACGAAGCCGAGCGTGCGCTTGAGCGGGTCCGTGTCTCCACGGAGCGCCCGCCCCTCCAGTAGCACCTCGCCCCCGTCCGGCTGCAGCAGCCCCACGACCATGGAGAGGGTGGTCGTCTTGCCCGCGCCGTTGGGACCGAGCAGCCCCACGCTCTCGCCCGGGCCCACCTTGAACGAGACGCCATCCACGGCCTTCACCGCGCCGTAGCGCTTCACCAGGCCTCTGACCTCGAGCATCCACCCCTCCTTGCAGCCTCTGCCCTACGCCCGGCGCGGGCCGGGATTGCCGGCGCCACCATCGCATGCCCCCCCCCGCCCTGCCCCAGAGAACGCTGCAATCGCCTTTCCACCGCGGCGTAGGCTCGGACGGACGAAGACGCGAGGAGGCGTTCGATGCGTGCACCGGGCTTTGGCAGCTGGCTGGACGGACTGAAGCAGGACCTGCGCTTCGCCCTGCGCAGCCTCGGCAAGAGCCCGGCCTTCGTAGCGGTCGCGGTGCTGTGCCTCGCCCTCGGCATCGGCGCGAACGCGGCCATCTTCTCGGTGGTGAACGCCGTGCTCCTGCGCCCCCTGCCCTACGCGCAGCCCGAGCGCCTCGTGCGCCTGTACGAGACGCAGCCGGGCCGGGGCGCGAGCTGGACGGGCTCGGTGTCCTGGCCCAACTACCGCGACTGGGTGGAGCAGACGCGCAGCTTCGAGCAGCTCGTCGCGGTGGACGTGCGCAGCAAGAACCTGAGCGGCCCGGACGGCGCCGAGCGCGTGCCCACCACCGCGGCGACCGGCAACCTCTTCGCGCTCGCCGGGGTGCAGCCGCTGCTCGGGCGAACCTTCCTTCCCGGCGAGGACGCGCCGGGCGCCGCGCCCGTGGCCGTGCTGGGCGAGGGGCTGTGGCGCCGGCGCTTCGGCGCGGACCCGGGCGTGCTCGGCCGCAGCATCACCCTGGATGGCACGAGCGTCACCGTGGTGGGGGTGATGCCCGCCACCTTCCGCTTCCTGCCCACCTCGGACGCCGAGCTGTTCGTGCCCTTCGTGCCGAGCGAGCAGGTGGCCACGAGCCGTGGCTCGCACGGCCTCGCGGTGGTGGGGCGGCTCAGGCCGGCAGTGAGCCTCGAGGCCGCGAACACCGAGCTGCGCGAGGTGGCGCGCCGCATCGAGCAGGCGAACCCGGACGCGCAGACCGGCCGCAGCGCCAGCGCGGTGAGCCTCACCCGCACGGTGGTGCAGGGGGTGCAGCCCGCGCTGCTGGTGCTCCTGGGCGCCGTCTTCCTGGTGCTGCTCATCGCGTGTGCGAACGTGGCGAACCTGCTGCTCGCGCGCGGCGCGGGGCGGCAGCACGAGGTGGCGGTGCGGCTCGCGCTGGGGGCGAGCCGCGGGCACATCGTGCGGCAGCTGCTGGTGGAGAGCCTGGTGCTCTCGCTGGGAGGCGCGCTGCTCGGCGTGCTGCTCGCGCACTGGGGGCTGGATGCGCTCGCCTCACTCGCCGAGCGCGCGCTGCCGCGCACCGGGGGCATCGGCCTGGATGGTGGGGTGATGGCGTTCCTGCTCGTGCTCTCGGTGGCGAGCGCGCTGCTCTTCGGGCTCGCCCCGGCGCTGCAGAGCTCGCGCGCGGACCTGCGCGCGAGCCTCAGTGACGGCAGCGGGAAGGCGACGGCCTCCGGGGGGCACAAGCGCTTCCGCAGCGCGCTGGTGGTGGCGGAGCTCGCGCTCTCGCTGGTGCTGCTGGTGGGCGCGGGGCTGCTGGTGCGCGGCTTCGTCGCGCTGCTCAACACGGACCCGGGCCTGCACCCCGAGGGCGTGCTCACGGCGCACCTCGCGCTGCCGCAGGATCGCTACAAGGAGGGCGAGGCGGGCCCGCGGCTGCTCGCCCCCGTGCTCGAGCGCACGCGCGCACTGCCCGGCGTGCAGGGCGCCGCGCTCATCTCCATGCTGCCCATCCAGAGCGCCTGGACCAACGGCAGCTACACCATCGTGGGCGAGGCGCCGCCGCAGGCCGGGCAGGAGCCCATCGCCGAGTACCGCGGCACCAGCCCCGGCTTCTTCGCCACGCTGGGCATCCCGCTGCTCGCGGGCCGCGACTTCACCGAGGCGGACGGCGTGAAGGGCGCGGTGATGCCGGTCATCGTGAACGAGGCGCTCGCGCGCCGGCACTTCGGCGGCCAGGAGGCGATTGGAAAGCAGCTGCGGGTGGGGGACACGCTCGCCCAGGTGGTGGGCGTGGTGGGCAACGTGCACCAGGCGGGGCTGCACCTCGCGCCGCTCGCGGAGATCCACATCCCCTACAACCATCCGGAGCTCTCGGGCTGGCTCAACGACATGACCCTGGTGGTGAAGAGCGCGCTGCCCCCGGACTCGCTCGCCGCGAGCTTGCGCCAGGTGGTGCGCAGCGTGGATGCGGACCAGCCCCTCTACCAGGTGCAGACGATGCAGGAGGTCATCGAGCGCTCGGTGGCCAACCGCCGCCTCACCCTGCTGCTGCTCGGCAGCTTCGCGGTCATCGCGCTGGTGCTCGCGGCGGCCGGGCTCTACGGCGTCATCTCGTACCTGGTCGCTCAGCGCACCCGGGAGCTGGGCATCCGCATGGCGCTGGGCGCGCAGGCCGGGGACGTGGTGCGCTTGGTGATGCGTCAGGGTGCGGGGCTCACGCTGTGGGGGATTGGCCTGGGGATCGCGGGCGCGCTCGCGCTCTCGAGGCTGGTGGAGAGCCTCGTGTACGGCGTGAGCGCGAGAGACCCGGTGACCTTCGCGGGGCTCGCGCTCGTGCTCGCGGGCATCTCGCTCCTCGCCTCGTGGCTGCCTGCCCGGCGCGCGGCGAGGGTGGACCCGGTGCTCGCGATCAAGGCCGAGTAGCGGCGCTACAGCTTGCGCTCCCAGGTCTGGCTCACCAGCGGCTTGCCGAAGTTCGGCTGGGGCTCCGAGTGGATGAGCACGAAGCCCGCCGCCTCGTAGATGCGGCGCGCAGAGACGAGCACGTCGTTCGTCCACAGGGTCAGCTTGCGGTAGCCCACCTGGCGCGCGAAGCGGATGCACTCCTCCACCAGGCGCGCGCCCACGCCGTGGCCCCGCGCGGAGGGCTCCACCAGCAAGAGGCGCAGCTTCGCCACCGTGTCGCTCTTGCGCACGCAGAACACCGAGCCCACGGGAGCGCCGTCCATCTCGGCAATCCAGCAGCGCTCGCGCTTGGGGTCGTGGTGCGCGACGAACTCTCCCACGATGCCGGCGACCAGCCCCTCGAAGCGCTCGTCCCAGCCGTAGTTCTGCGCGTAGAGCGCGCCGTGGCGCTGCACCACCCAGCCGAGGTCCCCGGGCTGCGGGGGACGCAGGATGAAGGGCGCGCGGCGCAAGGGTGCGGGTTGCAGCAACTCCTCGACCGTGCGCATCGCCTCGACGAGCCGCTCGCGCTGGGCGGGCGTGAGGCGCGCGAGCATCTCGCCCACCTCGTGCGCCGAGCGTGCGTTGATGACCGCGAAGGCCTGCTGTCCCTTGCGCGTGAGCGTGAGCTCGCTCTTGCGCGCATCCTCTTGCGAGCGCTCCTTGCGCAGGAGCCCCTGCTGCTCGAAGCCGCGCAGGATGCGGCTCAAGTAGCCCGCGTCCAGCCCCAGCTCCCGCCCCAGCTCCACCGCCGAGGTGCGCTCGCGCTGCGCGAGTTCGTAGAGGACCCGGCCCTCCGAGAGCGAGAAGGCGCTGCCCAGCAGCTGGCGCTGAAGCACCCCCATCCGCTGCGTGTAGAAGCGGGTGAAGCGGCGGACGGACTCGACCTGGGAAGGGGCAGGCATGTTGGATGCCAGCGTCAAGCACATTGCTTGACGGAGTCAACCAATTCCCCTTCGCCAGCTATCTCCTCGCCGACAGCAAGACGAGCAGGCCAAAGCAGCAGATGAGCAGATTGACGTTCCGGAGCCTCCTCACGGCCCGCCAGGCACGTCCCACGGGTCGGCCTTGCGACGCCATCCAGGCCCAGTACTGGTCCTCCAGGTAGCCCGGCGAACCCGCAAGGAGGGGGTCGTACGGCACGTCTTTCCTCCATAGGACGACGGCCAGGGTGGCCCGGAACAGGACCTCGCTCGCGAGGGCGAGCCCGAACCAGCACACGAGCACAGCGCGGAAAGTTCCCATGGTCAGCCCTCCGCTGCAGTCCGGGGTCGCCGATGCAGCAGGCCGAGCGCCAGATGCCGATCCACATCGAAGTGGCGCCCACGCGTGCGGTACAAACGCCTACCCTTCATGATCGCCCCGCCCCGCGCCTTCCGACGCCGCCTCCTCACGGTGATGCTCATCACCGGGTTGGTGCCGCTGCTCGTGCTCGGCTGGGTGGGGCAGCAGGCGCTCTCGGATTTGCTCTCGATCTCGGTAGCGCCGGTGGAGGGCGTGCTGGAGCGCGTGTCCGCAGACCTCGCGAGGGAGGGGCGGTCGACGCAGGAGATACGCGAGGCACGCCTGCACCTCGCGCAGGCAGAGCTCGCGCGCCGGGCGCTGGTCGCACGGGTCCCGCTGTGGGCCGGGGCCGTGGTGCTCACCGCGGCGCTCGCGCTCGCAACCGCGGCGCTGGTGCTTGGCCGGGCGCTCACCCGTCCCGTTGAGACGCTGACGCGCGGCATGGAGGCGTTCTCCCGAGGAGACCTCGCGCACGCGCTCCCTGCGCCCACGAAGCCGCGCGACGAGCTGGACTTCCTGCTGCTGCAATTCAACCAGATGGGCGAGGAGCTGCGCCTGCAGCGCGAGCGCCTCACCGCCGCGGTGCAGGTCGCCGCCTGGCAGGACGTGGCGCGCGCGCTCGCCCACGAGCTGAAGAACCCCCTCACCGCGATGCGCCTCTCGCTCGCGCGCCTCGCCCGCCCCGAGGCCCCGCTGCCGCCCGCCCAGGCCGAGGCCCTGACCCTGCTGCAGGACGAGGTGGAGCTGCTCCTGCGCATGACCCAGAGTTTCAGCACCTTCGCGCGTCTTCCCGCCCCGCGCTTCGCACCCGTGTCGCTGCGTCCCCTCCTCGAGGACGTGTGCCGCCTCTACCGCGAGCAGGGCCCCGTCGCGGTGGAGCTCACTCCCGGCCCCGACGCCCAGCTGCAGGCGGACGCAGACGGTCTGCGCCGGCTCTTCGGCAACCTCGTGAAGAATGCCGCCGAGGCCACGCCCACAGGCGCTGCGCCCGTGCGCGTGAGCTTCGAGCCCGACGGCGTCCGCGTGCGCGTGAAGGTGGAGGACGCAGGGCCCGGCGTCCCCGGCATCCTCGAGGGCGCTGCCCTCACCCGCGGCCTCTTCAGCACGAAGCCCGGCGGCAGCGGCCTCGGGCTGCCCATCGCCCAGAAGATTGCGCAGGAGCACGGGGCCACGCTGCGGCTGCTGCCGCGCGAGGGGGGAGGTACGGTGGCCCTCGTCGAGCTGCCCCGGCTGGAGAGCCCCACCCCATGACCTCCCACGCGCCCCGCATCCTCCTCGTGGACGACGACGCGAACGTGCTGCGCGCGCTGCGCGGCCTGCTCGCGGACGAGGGCTTCAGCACCTTGGAGGCCGCGAGCGCCGCCGAGGCCCGCGTGCTGCTCGAGCGTGAGTCCCCTGCGCTGATGCTCCTGGACCTGCGCATGCCGCAGGAGACGGGGCTGCAGCTGCTCGAGCGCCTGGGCAAGCCGCTGCCCCTGCCCGTCGTGGTCCTCAGTGGCGAGGCCTCCCCGGCCGAAGCCGTGGAGGCCCTGCGCCTCGGGGCGACGGACTTCGTGGAGAAGCCGCCCGCGCCCGAGCGCCTGCTCACGGCGCTGCGCAACGCGCTCTCGCTGTGGGAGCTCGCCCAGGAGCGCGAGCGGCTGCAGGCGGCGCTTGCGCGGCCCGGGCACCTCGTGGGCGAGAGCCCGGCGATGGAGGCCCTGCGCAAGCTCATCGCGCAGGTGGGCCCGAGCACGTCCCCCGTGCTCATCACCGGCGAGACGGGCACGGGCAAGGAGCGCGTCGCGCGTGCACTGCACTTGGCCAGCGGGCGCAACGGCCGCTTCGTCGCGGTCAACTGCGCGGCCATCCCCACGCACCTGCTGGAGAGCGAGCTCTTCGGCCACGAGAAGGGGGCCTTCAGCGGCGCGACGGCGCGGCACGCGGGGCGCTTCGAGCAGGCGCACGGGGGCACGCTGCTGCTGGACGAGATCGGCGACATGCCGCTCGAGCTGCAGGCGAAGCTGCTGCGCGTCCTCGAGACCCGCGAGGTGGAGCGCCTCGGCGGCAGCCGCCCGGTGCCGGTGGACGTGCGCGTGCTCGCGGCGACGCACCAGGGGCTGCCCGCGGCGGTGGCGGCGGGGCGCTTCCGGCAGGACCTCTTCTTCCGCCTCAACGTGCTGCCCCTGCACCTGCCCCCGCTGCGCGAGCGCCCCGAGGACCTGCTTCCGCTCGCGCGCGCGTTCGCCGCAGAGCTCGCCGGCCCCTCCGTCCCGCTCGAGCTCGCCCCTGGCGCGGAGGCCGCCCTGCGCGCCTACGCATGGCCGGGCAACGTGCGCGAGCTGCGCAACTTCCTCGAGCGCCTCAACCTCCTGCGCGCGGGCGGCCCCCTGCGCCTCACCCCCGAGTCCGTCTCCTCGCTGCAGGGCCCTGCGGCCGCTCCGTCCCCTTCCCTCCCCGCGCCCCTCCTGGACGGCCGGCCCTACCGCGAGCAGGTGGAGGACTTCGAGCGCGCCCTGTTGCGCGCGGCCCTCGCGCAAGGGGGCAGCATCGCCGCCGCCGCGCGCCTGCTGCAGGTGGACCGGGGCAACCTCCACCGCCGCCTGAAGGCGCTCGGCGTGGAGCCCGGGCCGGAGCGCTGATGTGTCTTTCACATCGCCTCCCCCACATCGCGATGTGACTTCGACACGCCCCGGGCACACTGTGCCCCGTCGTTCCGGGCACTTGGCCCGCGCTGCCCGCTGGCCTGCCCCGTGCTCTTGCGTCCTGCCATGAACCGACGACTTCTCCCCCTGCTTCTGCTCTCCCTCCCCGCCTTCGCCCAGGCGCCCGACGCCGGCACCGCCGCCCCACCCGCGGCCGAGGCCCCGGCTGCCCCCGATGCCGGCACGCCGCCGGAGGCCGCCGCCCCGGCATGCATCGAGCCGGCCGACGAGGAGCTCGCCGAGGTGCTCGCCCCCGCCGAGCTGAGCGTGGGTGGCCAGACGCGCGAGGTGACGCGCCTGGAGCTGCACGGGCTCGAGCGCCTCCCGGAGGCCGACGTGCGCAGGCTCGCATACCTCCCCGCGCAGGGCCCGCTCTCGGCGGAGGCGGCGCGCGCGGGGCTGCTGCGGCTCGCGCGCACGGGGCTCTTCCGCCACATCCAGCCGCGGCTGCAGGTGAGCGAGGGCGGCGAGGCGGTGCTGCAGGTGCAGCTGCAGGAGCAGCCCTACGTGAAGCGCGTGCACTTCACGGGGATGCGCGAGGTGGCGCCGCACGAGCTCTTGCGCGACATGTTCCCCTCGCCTCCGGACGAGGACGATGACGACGGCGAGACGACGGTGCACGTGCGCAGCTCGCCGCGCGGCGGGGTGCAGGTGACCACGCGCGAGCGCTGCCCCGCGCCGGTGCCGCCGCGCGCACTGCTCGCACGCTACGAGAACGACGACCTGCGTCCCGGTCTCGCCTGGGGCGGAATTCCGCGCGCGCTCGAGCGGGCCCTGGCCACGCTGCGCCACGAGGGCTACCTGCTCGCCTCGCTCGAGGCGGAGCTGCGCCCGGACGGGCTGCTCGAGGTCACGGTGGACGAGGGTCGCATCGAAGACGTGGAAGTGCGGGGAGTCGCGCCCGAGATGGTGCCGCGGGTGAAGGACGCGCTGGGGCTGAAGTCCGGGGACGTGTTCCTGCGCAGCACCTCGCGCTCGGCGGCGCAGCGCGTGGAGGCGCAGCTGCCCTTCCTCGAGCTGCGCGACGTGGAGCGCAAGGCCCGCCCGCAGGTGCGCTTTCGCGAGGAGGCTGCGGCCGGAGGCACGACGCGCTACCGCCCGGTGGAGCTGACGCCCGAGGAGCGCGAGCGCGCGCCCGAGGAGCACGAGGTGGAGCTGAGCCTCGGGGCGCTCTCGGACTGGTGGAACGACGAGGTGCGCCGCGGCCACGAGGAGGGCATCACCACCGAGGGCCGCAAGGTGGTGGTGCACCTGCGCCCGCGCCGCCCCGAGGTGGACCTGGGGCTCCTGCCGGTGCACACGCAGGTGACGGGCTTCGCGCCGGGGCTCTCGGGCAGCGTGACGGTGTGGGACCCGAAGGACCGCGCGCACCTCACCCTGGATGCGGCGCTCTTCATCCCACTGCGGCTCGGCGGGCAGAAGGTGCCCGGAGACCCGGACCAGACCTCGGAACAGCGCCGGCTCAACGTGCTGGGGGGCGTGAAGGCGCGCGTGTCGCGGCTGCACCTGGCGGAGGTGGGCGTGCAGGCGCACGACTTCATCGACACGCAGGACCGCTGGCGCCTCGGGGACTTCGACTCCTGGTTCTACTCCGCGCTCATCAACCGCCCCGACCGCGAGTACTTCCGGCGCACGGGCTTCGCGGTCTTCGCGACGGAGCAGCTCGGCAAGGGGCTGTACGCGGGGCTCGAGTACCGGCGCGATGCGCAGGGCTCGCTCGTGTCCATGGACCCGCCGCTCTCGCTCTTCGACCGCGACGACGGCCCCTTCGTCAACACGCCGGCGCTCGAGGGGCGCATGGCCTCGGTGGTGGCGCGGCTCGAGTACGCGAGCGACGCGCCGGAGGTGCAGCGCGTGGGCTCGCTCTTCCGCCGGCCCGAAGTGTCCCTCCTGAAGCAGGACTGGCCGAAGGAGGTCGCCCTGCGCAGCCTGCTCACCCTCGAGGTGGGCGTGCCCGGGCTGGGCGGCGACTCGCAGTTCGAGTTCTGGAAGCTGGTGAGCGACAACACGCTGTACCTGCCGGTGAACGACGACCAGGACGGGCTGCGGGTGCGTGCGCGCGGCGCCGGGGGCCATGACCTGCCTGCGCAGAAGCAGGAGGGGCTCGGCGGGTGGAACGCGCTGCGCGGCTACGACTTCAAGGAGCTGCGCGGGGACACGTCGCTGCTCTTCAGCGCCGAGTACCAGTGGGGCTTCTTCGGCATCTTCACGGACGTGGGCATGGTGCACGCGCCCGCCGCTGGCTGGTCGGACGCGAAGCTGGGCCTGGGCGCGAGCCTCCACCTGGGCGACGAGGTGGAATTCTCGGCCGCGTGGCGCACGGACGAGCGCGCGGAGGCGGCGCCCACGGTGCGTCTGCTCTGGGTGAGGACGTTCTGAGCGAGGTGGTTCTGATCAGAGGGGAGACACGGCGGGAGCACCGTCCCCTCTCCCTCTGGGAGAGGGTCGGGGTGAGGGATGTCCGCCTCCTCACCACGCTCCTCGCGCTCACCCTCGTCACGCCTGCGCATGCCGAGGAGCCACACGTCACCTGCACTGCGCAGCGCACGGGCACGCGCGTGCTCGTGCGTCCCGAAGCGCGCGCCTTCATCGACGCGGAGCTGGACCGGCTCTTGCGCCTCGGGCTCGCGGGGCGCCTGGAGGTAGGCCTCGTCCTGCTGCGCCGCCGCCCCGCGTGGTTCGACGCGCGGCTCGCGGAGCAGCACCTGACCGAGGTGCTGCGCTTCGACGAGTCCACGGGGCGCTACGAGCTCTCGGGGCGTCCGCTCTCCGAGGGCCCTGCGGCGCTGCAGCTCGAGCGCGCGGCGCTGGAGCTCGAGTCCCCTCCCGCGCCGGACGCGGTGCTCGAGGTGGAGCTCGACGTGCGGCTGCAGGTCGTGACGCGCGCGAGCCTGGGGCGCATGGCCAGCTGGCTCACGCAGAGCGAGACGCGCTCGGCAGTGACGGAGAACCTGCTGCGCACGGTGGCGGACGACCTGCAGCGCCGCGCGCGGGCGCGCTGCCGCGTGCAACCGGGTCCTCCTTCTCCCCCTGGGAGAGGGTCCGGGTGAGGGAGCCGGGCTTCACCGACGCCACTCGAGCCCGAGGGCCACGGAGGGCCCCCCGAGGTCGCGCGCGTTGTCGGTGAGCGCCACGTAGCCCACGCTGCCGGTGAGCAGCAGGCTGCCCGGGCCTCCGGTGCCCTGGAGGAAGGTTCGGATGCCCACCTCGCCGAAGCCGAAGCCGCTGCGGCCGCCGCCGCCCGCGCCGAAGAGGGAGAAGCGCGTGGTGACGGGCAGCTGCAGCTCGCCGCGCCCCGAGCCGAAGACGAACTGGTTCGAGCGGGAGAGGATGGAGGAGCTCCACTCGAGGTGCAGGCCGTCCAGCGCACCGAGCCGCAGCAGCTGCTGCACGCCGAAGCCCGAGTCCTTCTGGCACTGCTCGCCGAGGTCCTCCCCCATCGGGCCGTAGGTCGGGTAGCACTGGGTGAGCTCCTGGCCGAACAGCGCCGAGGCGCCGAGCCCCACCTCCAGGACGTCCGAGGTGTAGGTCGCCGCGACGAAGGCCACTCCCGGCGTGTGCCGGTCGCCCGTGCCCAGCCCCACCCCCACGGGCTCGAGCCGCGCGTGCAGCGTCACCGGCAGCTCCGCGAGCCGGTAGGCGACGAAGAGGTCGGCGAGCACGCCGCCCGCCCGCGCGTTGTTCCCCGAGGCCGTGGTCGCATCGAGCGCGAGGAAGGGCCGCGCGTGGAAGCCGAAGCGCATGCGGTAGTCGGGCCCGGGCGGCGCGATGAGCCGCGCCGTCGCGGGTGCGGAGGTGGGCTCTGCACGGTCACCGACCTGCGCCCGCTCCCCGCGACCCAGGCGCGCCACGGCATCGCGCTCGCGCACGTCCACCACCTCGAGCACCGCCTCACGGCCGCGCGACGCTTCCACCAGAGGGACGATGCGCACGCGCGCGCCCTCGGCGAGCCCGAGGTTGCGCCCGCCCGAGAGCGTCACGTCGCCGCCCTGCACCGCGGTGACGCTGAGCCCCATCGGCGCCACCGGGGCAGTGCCGGGAGCTGCGGCCGGAGGCGCCCCGGGGGCGCCCGCCACCGCGCCGGGGGCCGCAGGAGCGCTCGCCACCGGCAGGGGTGCGGAGAGGGCGCGCGCGAGCGTGGTGGGCTCGGGCGCCTCCGGAGAGGCGAGCGTGAACGCGTGCGCCTCCTCGCGCAGCTCCACGGCGAGCAGTGACTCCCCCGCGAGCACGAGCCGCACGAAGTGGCGGCCCTCCTCGAGGCGGCGCACGAGACGCGGCGGCGAGGCCGAGAGGTCGATGACCGCGATGCCGCCGCGCTCGAGCGCGACGTACGCGAGCGTCTCTCGCACGGCGCTGTCGGTGACGGGACCCAGGCCCAGCGTCTCCGCGGCGCGTGCAGGAGGAAGGGTGGGCGACTGCGCAAGGAGGGAGGCCGCGAGGAGCAGCGGAAGGAGCATGGCTTCCGTATAGCCCGAACTGCCCTTCTCCCCTGAGCGACGCGTGCCGCAGGCCTCCGGGACCTGCGGCACGATCGCCTTCGCGTGCTTGCAGCGGGCTTCCGCGGCACGGGCGCTCCCCTCGGCCGCATTGCACCGCGGCTTCGGCTCACATACGCGTGACGCAGGACTCCGCGCGATGCCCCCCTCCACCCAGCTCACCCGCTCGCTGTACCTCCGCGCGCTCGGACTCGTGTTCCTCTGTGCCTTCGCCTCGCTCGCGGTGCAGGTGGACGGGCTCATCGGCAGCCACGGCATCGCGCCCGCAGAGCGGCTCTTCGCCTTCGCGCATGCGCAGCTCACCTTCGCGCAGCTGCCCTCGGTGTTCTGGCTCGGCGCCTCGGATGCGGCGCTGCACGCGGCCTGCTGGGGTGGCGCGGCGCTCTCGGTGCTGCTCGTCGCGGGGGTGGCTCCGCGCCCCGTCCTCGTGGCGCTCTGGGCGCTCTACCTCTCGCTGATGGGCGCAGGCAGCGTCTTCCTGCAGTTCCAGTGGGACGCGCTGCTGGTGGAGACGGCCGCGCTCTCGGTGCTCTTCGCGCCGTGGAGCTGGCGACTCCGGCACGACCGGCCGCAGACGGAGAACCGCGCGGGGCTGTGGCTGCTGCGCCTGCTGCTGTTCCGGCTGATGTTCAGCTCGGGCCTGGTGAAGCTGCTGAGCGGAGACCCCACCTGGCGCTCCTTCCGCGCGATGGACTTCCACTACTGGACCCAGCCGCTGCCCGGGCCGCTCAGCGCCTTCGCCCACTTCCAGCCGCGCGGGGTGCACACCGCGGAGGCGGTGGCGATGTTCCTCGTCGAGCTGGTGGTGCCCTTCTTCATCTTCGCGCCGCGCCGGCTGCGCCTCGCCGCCTTCGTGCCGCTCGCGGGGCTGCAGGGGATGATCCTCACCACCGGCAACTACGGCTTCTTCAACCTGCTCACCCTGGTGCTCTGCCTCACCCTGCTCGACGACGCGGCCCTGCAGCGCTTCCTGCCCCGGGGCCTGCTGCAGCCGGCTGCACCGCCGCGGCCCGCGCCGCGCTGGCGCCGCGTGTCAGCCGGAGTGCTGGCCGCGCTGCTCGCGGCGCTCGGGGTGGGAGAGCTCGTCGAGCGCGTGGGCGTCGGGCCCTTCGTCCCCGAGCGCGCGCGGGGCCTCGGGCTGGTGAGCAGCTACGGCCTCTTCGCCGTGATGACCACCACGCGCTCGGAGATCCTCCTCGAGGGCAGCGCGGACGGCACGGCGTGGAGGCCCTACGAGTTCCGCTACAAGCCGGGGCGCCTCGATCGCACGCCACCCTTGCTGCTCGGGCACATGCCGCGGCTCGACTGGATGATGTGGTTCGCGGCACTGGGAGACTGCGGCTCCAGTCGCTGGCTGCTGGAGCTGCAGGCGGGGCTCTTGGGTGGAGACTCGGCCGCAGCGTCCCTCTTCGCCGCGAACCCCTTCCCCACCGCCCCGCCGCGCTACCTGCGCACCACGGCCTGGCAGTACCGCTTCAGCACGCCCGCGGAGCGCCGCGAGGGTGCGCCCTTCTGGTCGCGCGAGCCCGCGGGGCCCTTCTGCCCGGAGCTGCAGCTCGTGGACGGTCACCTGGAGGAAGTGGAGCCCTGATTAGGGTGAGGGATTGCAGCTCAGTGCGCCGCGGGCTCGCGCGGCTCGCGCACGGGCGAAGGCAGCGTGCGCTCCACCTTCTTGCGCAGCAGGCGCTTCGTCTGGATCTCCTCCTCCTCGGTGCGCTGGCGCCGGCGCACCAGGCCCTGGGTCTCGTCCACGAACCAGAAGACGACGCGGAAGAAGGCCGCGATGACGGCGACGAGAATGGAAGACAGGAACCAGCGCGCCACGGCGCCCACCCAGCCGCCCACCGCGACGTCGATGCCGTAGGTGTTCGTCAGCGGTACCAGCGCGAAGGCGAAGTAGTGCGAGACGCAGTAGGGACAGGAGACGAGGTAGCCGAAGAAGGTGTCCTTGCCGCCGAGCCGCTCGCGCACGGGAGCGAAGATGCGCTCCTTCGCGACGGTCTGGGACATGCCCATCACCACCGCCGACACTGCGAGGAGCTGGAACGTGTTCACCATGGCCACAAGGTGGAGCGACCCGCGCCAGGATGCCCGCCCCCCTGCCCCGCCCCGCGCTGGGCAGCCAGGCAGCCAGGCCGTTGCCCGCCCGTCGTGCGGCGTCCCTGCGCCCCGCGCCACCCGGACGGCGGGCCCGGCGCCCCTGGCCGAATCGCCTCCGACCGGTTAGACGTGGCCTTCCCGATGGCTGCCCTCTCCACCCAGGCCCCGAATCTCGCCCCCGTGTCCGTCGCGCCGATGATGGACTGGACGGACCGGCACTGCCGCTACTTCCACCGCCTCATCAGCCGCCGCGCGCTGCTCTACACGGAGATGGTGACCACGGGCGCCATCCTGCACGGCGACCGCGAGCGGCTCCTGGGCTTCAGCCCGGAGGAGCACCCGGTGGCCCTGCAGCTGGGGGGCTCGGACCCCGCCGCCCTCGCCGAGAGCGCGCGCGTGGGCGAGGCCTGGGGCTACGACGAGGTGAACCTCAACGTGGGCTGCCCCAGCGACCGCGTGCAGTCGGGGCGCTTCGGCGCGTGCCTCATGGCCGAGCCCGAGCTGGTGGCCCGCTGCGTCGCCGCCATGCGCGAGGCCGTGAAGGTGCCCGTGACGGTGAAGAGCCGCATCGCCATCGACGACATGGAGGAGTGGCCCACGCTCGAGCGCTTCGTGCGCACGGTGGCCGCCGCCGGCTGCACCCGCTTCATCGTCCACGCGCGCAAGGCGTGGCTGCAGGGCTTGAGCCCGAAGGAGAACCGGGACGTGCCCCCGCTTCGCTACGAGCTCGTGTACCGGCTGAAGCAGGAGCGGCCCGAGCTGGACATCAGCATCAACGGCGGCGTGAAGACGCTCGAGGCCACCGAGGAGCACCTGCGCCACGTGGACGGGGTGATGATCGGCCGCGCGGCGTACGAGAGCCCGTACCTCCTCGCGGAGGTGGACCGCCGCTTCTACGGCGACGAGACGCCCGTGCGCACGCGCCACGAGGTGGTGCAGGCGATGCTCCCCTACGTGGAGCAGCAGCGCAGCCGCGGCGCACCGCTGGGCGCGATGACGCGGCACATGCTCGGGCTCTTCGGGGGGCTCGCCGGAGCGCGCGCGTTCCGGCGGCATCTCAGTGAGAACGCGCACAAGAAGGGCGCGGGACCCGAGGTGCTGGAGGCCGCGCTCGCGCAGCTGCGGCCAGCGGTCGAGGCGGCCTGACGCAGGGCGCCACCCGTTTCACCGTTTATTCTGAGAGGTCGGCTTGCGGGCGAGCGCGGGGGCGTGGGATGTCTTGGGCATGACCCGACTCCCTGCTGCGCTGCGCCTCCTTCGCCTCACCCTCGGTACCACCGCGGTCCTGCTCGCCAGCGGCTGCGGCGGAGGCAGCGAAGAGCACTGCATGGATCTCGCAGTGGAGGCGCCCGCGGGCGTGCAGGGCATCGCGTACATGAAGGTCCAGAACGCCGATGCCTCGAGCAAAACGGGCGGCGGCTTCGAGGTTCCGACCCAATTGGGCACGCGTACCTGCTCCTGGGGTCTGCTCACCGAGAGCGACGCGCACTATACGGCCATCGCCTGGATGGCCCCGGGCTCCGAGCCGCGCCCCGAGTGCCAGGACGTGCTCAGCGACGCCTGCCAACCGCGGCCGGGCGACCTGCGAGGCGAGATGCAGTTCGCGCTCGAGGGACGCGTCACCCTCGTGCACGTGAAGGTCGCGCCGGTGAGCACCCCCTAGGGGACACGGCTTCGCCCGGCCTCCTCACCCCGCCCCTCTCCCCGGAGGAGCGGGAGGACTCAGGACCCGCGAGAGGAAGGGCGCGGTGCGGCTCTTCTTCGAGGCGGACACCTGCGCAGGGGTGCCCTGCGCCACGATGTGCCCTCCGTCCTCGCCCGCGCCCGGACCCATGTCGATGACCCAGTCGCTCTGCGCGATGACGCTCATGTCGTGCTCCACCAGCACCACGGTGTTGCCCGCGTCCACCAGCCCCTGCAGCTGCGCCATCAGCTTCTCCACGTCCGCCGGGTGGAGCCCGGTGGTGGGCTCGTCCAGCACGTAGAGCGTGTTGCCGCGCTGCTGGCGCTGCAGCTCCGTGGCGAGCTTGATGCGCTGCGCCTCTCCGCCGGAGAGCTCCGTCGCGGGCTGCCCCAGGCGCAGGTAGCCCAGGCCCACCTCGCGCAGCACGCCCAGCGAGCGGTGCACGGCCCCCTCCTCCACGAAGAAGGCGTGGGCCTCGTCGACCGTCATCCCCAGCACCTCGGCGATGTTCTTGCCCCGGTAGCGGATCTCCAGCGTCTTCGCGTTGTAGCGGGCACCGTGGCAGGTGGGACACGGCGCGTACACGCTGGGCAGGAAGATGAGCTCCACCATCACGAAGCCCTCGCCCTCGCAGGTCTCGCAGCGCCCCTTGGCCACGTTGAAGGAGAAGCGCCCCACGTCGTAGTGCCGCGCGCGGGCCTCCTTCGTCGCGGCGAACACCTTGCGCACCCCGTCGAAGAGCCCGGTGTAGGTGGCGAGGTTGGAGCGCGGCGTGCGGCCGATGGGCCGCTGGTCCACGCGCACCAGGCGCTTGATCTGATCCATCCCCTCCCCCGGCGTGGGCACGATGCGCCCGCCGCGCGTGACGATGACGGTGCGCTCCAGCTCGTCGACACCCTCCTCCTCCGCGCCCACGTCCACCTCGTGGCCCAGGTGCTGCCCCACCAGCTCCACCAGCACCTGGCTCACCAGGCTGCTCTTGCCCGAGCCGGACACGCCGGTGACGCTGGTGAAGACGCCGAGCGGGAACGCGGCGTCCAGGCCGTGCAGGTTGTTGCGCGACACGCCCTCCAGGCGCAGCCAGCCGCGCGCAGTGCGCGGGGTGCGCCGGAAGTCAGGGCCTCCCTCGAAGAGGTAGCGCCGCGTGTGCGAGGCCTCTACCCGGCGCAGGCCCTCGGTGGGCCCGCTGTAGAGGATGCGCCCGCCGTGCTGGCCCGCGAGCGGCCCCACGTCCACGATCCAGTCCGCGTGGCGGATGACGTCCACCTCGTGCTCCACCACGAAGAGCGAGTTGCCCGCGCCCTTGAGCTGGTCCAGCGCGCGCAGCAGCGCCTCGGTGTCCGCGGGGTGCAGGCCCGCACTGGGCTCGTCCAGCACGTACACCACGCCGAAGAGGTTGCTGCGCACCTGGGTTGCGAGCCGCAGCCGCTGCAGCTCTCCGGGGGACAGCGTGGGCGTGCTGCGCTCGAGCGTGAGGTAGCCCAGCCCCAGCTCGATGAGGACCTTGATGCGCCCGCAAAGGTCCTTCGCGATGCGCTCGGCGACGAGCGCCTTCTCCGGGTGCTCGCGCTGCAGCTTCGCCGCGCCGGTGGCCGTGCCGTCGGTCATCGGCTTGAGCAGCTCGGAGACGCGGGTGAGCGGCAGGCGCGAGAGCTCGCCGATGTCCAGCCCCGCGAAGGTGACGGAGAGCGACTCGCGCTTGAGCCGCTTGCCCTCGCACAGCGGGCACTCGCCGCTCACCATGTACTGGCTCACGCGCCGCTTCATCAGCGCGCTCTGGGTGGTGGCGAAGGTCTGCAGCACGTACTTCTGCGCGCTGGTGAAGGTGCCCAGGTAGTTGGGCTCCTCGCCGCGCTTGAGGGCCCTTCGCGTCTCGGCCGGCGTGTAGCCCGGATACACCGGCACCTGGGGCTGCTCGTCGGTGAAGAGGATCCAGTCGCGGTCCTTCTTCGGCAGCTCGCGCCAGGGGCGGTCCACGTCGTAGCCGAGCGAGACGAGGATGTCGCGCAGGTTCTGCCCGTGCCATGCGGGGGGCCACGCGGCGATGGCGCGCTCGCGGATGGTGAGCGAGTCGTCCGGCACCATGGAGCGCTCGGTCACCTCGTACACGCGCCCCAGGCCGTGGCAGCGCGGGCACGCGCCCGCGGGCGTGTTGGGGCTGAAGGCCTCGGCGTCCAGGTGCTCCTGGCCGCGCGGGTAGGTGCCGGCGCGCGAGTAGAGCAGGCGCAGCGAGTTGTTGATGGTGGTGACGCTGCCCACGCTCGAGCGCGAGGTGGGCGCGCCGCGGTGCTGCTGCAGCGCGACCGCCGGCGGCAGCCCCTCGATGGCATCCACCTCGGGCACGCCCACCTGGTCGATGAGGCGGCGCGCGTACGGGGCCACCGACTCGAAGTAGCGGCGCTGCGCCTCGGCGTAGAGGGTGCCGAAGGCGAGCGAGCTCTTGCCCGAGCCGGAGACGCCCGTGAACACCACCAGCGCCTCGCGCGGGATGTCCACGTCCACGTCCTTGAGGTTGTGCTGGCGCGCGCCGCGCACCCGCACGAAGCGGGCGCGCTCATGGGCGTCTTCTCGGGACTCTTCTCGATGCTCGTCGTGCGGCTGGACGCTGCGCAGCTTCGCCATGAGGCCTCCCGTCCTGGCTCAAGCTAGGACCGGGAGTACGGCTGCGGCATGAAGCGGCCGGCTGGTCGCTTTGCGGGCACGCTCGACGGCGCAATCCCTCACCCCGGCCCTCTCCCAGGGGGAGAGGGGACGGGCGCGCGGGCTGCGCTCACTGGAGCGGCAGGCTCAGGCGCGCGTGACGCGGCCGAGGCGGGCCATGCCTTCGCGGATGAGCTCCGGGGTGCGGTTGGAGTAGTTGAGGCGCAGGAAGCGGCCGTTGGAGGGGCCCGCGAAGAAGGGGCTGCCGGGCACGAAGGCCACCTTCTGCGCGAGCGCGGCGTGGAAGAGCTTGTCCGCGCTGAGGCCCTCGGGGAACTCCACCCACACGAACATGCCGCCTGCGGGCGCGGTCCACTGGCTGCCCGCGGGCATGTGCTCGGTGAGCGACTCGAGCATGGTGTTGCAGCGCTCGCCGTACACCTGGCGCAGCATGCCGATGTGGCCCGCGTAGTCGAAGGTCTGCAGCAGCCGCGCGATCGCGCGCTGCGAGAGGGTGCCGGTGTGCAGGTCGCTCGCCTGCTTGGCGATGGTGAAGCCCTTGAGGAGGCTGGGCGGCGCGACCATCCAGCCCACGCGCAGGCCGGGCGCGAGCGTCTTGGAGAAGGTGCTCAGGTAGATGACCACGCCCTGGTCATCGAGCGCCGCGAGCTTGGGCAGCGCCTGGCCGGTGAAGCGCAGCTCGCCGTAGGGGTCGTCCTCGAGGATGGGCACGCGGTAGGTCTGCGCGAGCTGCACGAGGCGCTTGCGGCGCGCGAGGGATAGCTGCCGGCCGGTGGGGTTGTGGAAGTCCGGCACCACGTAGATGAGGCGCGGGGGCGTGGGGCCCTTGAGCATGGCCTCCAGCGCCTCCACCTGCATGCCCTCGGCGTCGCTGGGCACGGGGTCGAACTGCACCTCGTAGCCGCCGAGGCTCTGCAGCGCGGCGAGGTAGCTGGGGTTCTCCACCGCCACGCGGTCCCCGGCGTTGAGCAGCACCTTGCCCACCAGGTCGATGCCCTGCTGCGAGCCGTTGGTGACGAGGATGCGCTCGGGGCTGGCCGAGATGCCGCGCTGGGCGAGCAGCGCGCTGATGTGCTCGCGCAGCGGGAGGAAGCCCTCGGTGATGCTGTACTGCATCGCCTGGGCGCCCTCGGTGGCGAGCACGTCCGCGTGGGCGCGCGCGATGGCGTCCACCGGGAAGAGCTCGGGGGCGGGCAGGCCGCCGGCGAAGGAGAGGATGTCCGGGCGCTCGGCGACCTTGAGGATCTCGCGCACGGCGGAGGTGGTCATGCGCGACATGCGCGAGGCCAGCGGCAGGGTCATGGGCGTGGCGGGATTCACGGTGTTCATGGGAAGCGGGGCGGCGAGGCTCATGGCCGGTCTCCTTCGAGAAGTCGCTTGGCGGGGTGCACGTGCGTCGTCTCCTTCATCGAGGAGAGGACGATGGTGGTGTGCGTGCGGGTGACGCCGGGGATGGTGCGCAGGTTGTCCACGAGCAGCGTGTCCAGGGTGCCCGTGTTGTCCGTGCGGACCTTGAGCAGGTAGCTGTCCTGGCCCGCCACCCGGTGCGCCTCGAGCACGTCGGTCATCGTGAGCACCTTCTTCGCGAAGCCCTCGAAGTACTTCGGGTGCTCGATGCTCACGCCGATGAAGGCGGTGATGTCCTTGCCCAGGCGCGCCGCGTCCACGCGCGCCGCGTACCCGGTGATGACCCCGCGCCCCTCCAGCTTGCGGATGCGCTCCGCCACGGCCGGCTGGCTGAGGCCCACCTCGCGGCTGAGCTCGAGCTGCGTGCGACGGCCGTCGCTCTGCAGCAAATCCAACAACTTGAGGTCGAGGTCGTCCATGGCTTATAAAAATAAGGTGCCGGGGCAGCTTCGCGAGGAATGTATTGCCTGCCTGCCAACACGGCAAGTGCAGAAGACAGTCCCCCGTCCGCGGGCCAGGGCCCACTGGCCCGTCTCCAGGCAGGCAGGCTGCGGGCGGGGCCGGCGCTAGAGCCAGCTCGAGCCGGAGGGCGCCCGGCCCAGCCCCGCGAGCGCGGCCTCCGCGGCGCGCACCCCGTGCCACTGGGCCTCCTCGAAGAGCGCGAGCCCGCCCAGGTCGCTGTGGGCGAAGTGGAGGCTGGGCCCCGCTCCCGCGCTGAGGCTGCGCCCGGCGGCCTCGCGCGCGCCACCCCAGAGGAAGCCTACGCGCGGGCGCACCATGGCGTGGCCCCAGCGCATCACCTCCAGGCGCTCGGCGTCCTCGCGCACGCCCGGGTGCGCGACCGCGAGGTCGGCCATCACCAGGCGCTCGTACTCGGCGTAGCCCGCGGACAGCATGCGCGCGCGCTCGCCCTTCACGTCCTCGCCGGAGAGCGGCAGGTACCAGGTGAGCACGGTGGGCCCCACGTCCACCGCCTGCAGCCGCTGGTGGGTCGCGACCACGTAGCCGAGCGAGCGGCTCTCGTAGAGGACGTTGTCCCAGGCGAGCGGGAAGCCGCGGCCCGCGGGCTTGCGGTGCAGGTGCAGGTTCGCCACCACCCAGGGGCTGTACGCGAAGGCGTCCGCCCAGGCGGGGCGCTCGGCGCGCCACGGCGCCACCACGTGCTGGGCCACGTAGCGCGGGCCGGCGAACACCACCTGCCGGGCATGCCAGGCGCGGGGGGTGTCGCCCTCGAGCCCATGCACGCGCCAGCCCTCGCCCTCCGGCTCCACCGTGTGCACGAGGACGCCGGTGCGCACGCGTTGCGCTCCGGCCGCCGCGCGCAGCGCCGCCACCAGGTGCCCATTGCCCTCGGGCCAGGTGAGGAAGCCCTCCGCGCCCGATTGCTGCGACTCGCCGTCCTGGCGCGCGGCGAAGTACCAGATGCCGGCCCACGCGCTGGTGAAGGCCGCCTCGGCGCCGTAGTCGTCGCGGCAGGCGTAGTCCACGAGCCAGCGCAGGCGCGGCGAGGTGAAGCCCTCCTGCGCGAGCCACGCGGCCATGCTCAGCCGGTCGAGCTGCGTCCACTCCGCGTCGTCGCTGCACGCGCCCACCGGCACGGTGAAGGCGCGCCTTCCCTTCGCGTCGCGCGCGGCGGCGAAGCGGGCCATGCGCGCCTCGAAGCGCGCGAGCTGGCGCAGGTCCTCGGGGCTCGCGCCCGCGCGCAAATACAGCCCCTCGTACCAGCTGCCGCGGTAGAAGAGCCGCTCCTCGGGCTCCTGCACGCGCAGCGCCTCGGCGTACTCGGGCCGCCCGCGCGCATCCTCCCCCACCACCGCGCCCAGCTCGCGCAAGAGCCGCACCACCGGCCCCGAGGACTCGAGCGGCGCAGGCAGGTAGTGCGCGCCCCAGGGGTAGGCGCTCACGGCGCTCCTCCCCGAGCGCGCGGTGCCGCCCGCCTTCGCGTCCAGCTCGAGCACGCGGAAGTCCGTGACGCCTGCGCCCGCGAGCCGCCACGCCGCACTCAGACCCGCGATGCCCGCGCCCACGACGAGCACGTCCACCCGCTCCGCCTCGGCGGCGCGCGGCAGCGGGCCCCCTGCGCGCAGCCGGTGTCCCGACTGCACCGCGCGGTCCACCAGTGCTCCGGGCACGGGGGCGCCACTGGCCTCGGGCCTGCGGCAGGCCTGCGCCGCCACGGCGCTTCCGAGGAAGGCCGCGAGCAGCTCGCGCCGGCTCAGTTCCAGTGGCGCCACTCGTCCTCGTAGTAGTGCACGAGCACCTGGTTGTTGAGCCGGTTCACCTCCGCCGGCACGCGCGCAATGTCCTGGGGAAAGCGCGTGAGCGTGGCCAGCGTGTCCTCGTCGAGGAAGCGCAGGCCCGGCGGCAGCGCGCGCTGGGGCAGGGCCTCCGCGCGCGCGACGAGCACGTAGCCCCACTCACCGAAGGAGGGCACCAGCACGTGGTAGGGCAGCGTCCAGAAGCCCGCGCTCGCCAGCGTGGCCTCCACGCACCAGTAGGACTGGCGCGCGTAGAGGGGGCTCGTGCTCTGCACCACCGCCACCCCGTCCGGGGCGAGCCGGCGCTGCAGGAGCCGGTAGAAGCCCGTGGTGTAGAGCTTGCCGAGCGAGAAGTTGTTGGGGTCCGGGAAGTCCACGATGGCCACGTCGTAGGGCGCGTCCTGCGTCTCCGCGAGGTAGCGCAGCGCGTCCGCGTTGAGCACGTGCAGCTTGGGGTCCTTGAGGCTGCCCGCGTTGAGGCGCGCCAGGTCCACGTAGTCCGTGCCCAGCCGGGTCATCGCCGGGTCCAGGTCCACCAGCGTCACCGACTCCACCTCGGGGTAGCGCAGCACCTCGCGCGCCGCGAGCCCGTCACCTCCGCCGAGGATGAGCACGCGCGCGCGGCGCGGGGCGCGCGTCATCGCCGGGTGAACCAGCGCCTCGTGGTAGCGGTACTCGTCCACCGCCGCGAACTGCAGGTTGCCGTTGAGGAAGAGCGAGAAGCCGCGCTTGCCGCGGGTGAGCACGATGCGCTGGTAGGCGCTGGTCTGCGCGTGCACCACCTCGTCCGCGTACAGCTGCTCCTCCGCGAGGCTGGTGATGCGGTCTCCGAGCAGCAGCCCCACGAAGAGCAGCACCGAGAGCGCCACCGCCTTCACCCGCAGGCGCAAGGGGTTGCCGAGCACCGGCGCGAGCAGCCAGGTGCTCCAGAGCCCCACCAGCGCGTTGATCAGCCCGAAGAGCAGGGAGGTGCGCACCAGGCCCAGCTTGGGCACGAAGAGCAGCGGGAACATCACGCTCGCGGCGAGCGCCCCGAGGTAGTCGAAGGTCAGCACCTGCGAGACCAGGTCCTTGAAGCGCAGCTGGTCCTGCAGGATGCGCAAGAGCAGCGGGATCTCGAGCCCCACCAGCGTGCCCACCAGCCCCACCGTGGCGTAGAGCACCACGCGGAACAGGTCGGTGAGCCCGAAGCTGAAGAAGAGCACCGGCGCGCACAGGCCGCCGAGCAGCGCGACTCCCAGCTCCACCTCCACGAAGCGCTGCGCGAGCCCGCGCTCCACGAAGCGGCTCAGGTAGCTGCCCACCCCCATGGCGAAGAGGTAGCCGCCGATGACGGTGGAGAACTGGGTGACCGAGTCGCCCAGCAGGTAGCTCGCGAGCGCCCCCACCACGAGCTCGTAGATGAGCCCGCAGGTGGCGACCACCAGCACGGTGAGGAAGAGCAGTGCGCGGTTCACGTTCGGAAGAGGCCTAGCCCTGGATGGCCGCGGACACGATCATCGCGAGCCCGATGATGAAGGCGCCCATCACCACGCCCAGCGCGACGTTCTGATCCACCTCGATCTCCTTCTGCACGTCGAAGGGCATCACCCGGCGGAACACCCAGAGCCCGAGCACGAACACCAGGAGCCCCACCAGCGCGTACACCACACTGGCCAATAAGCCCTGCACACTCACCAGCACGCAGAAGAGACCCATCACTTGCCTCCCTGAAAGCCACCGGTCCAGAAGATGGCGCCACCGGGGCCGCGCCGTGCGTCCCCCGGCAGCTGCCCGCGCTCCTCGGCCGTGTAGGGGCGCCAGCCCGTGAAGGCCAGGTACGCGAAGAGCAGCACCACGAGTCCACCGAGGAAGCGCATCAGCCACCCTCCTGAAGGTTGCTCTCCGCCCAGCGCCGCGTCTCGAAGCTGTTGGCGCCGTGGAGGGCGAAGCCCACGGGCACCAGCAGGAGCCCGAGGAAGACGAGGAACAGCGTGCCGCTGGGCGGAGGGTCATCCACCACCTGCACGTGGAAGCTGCGCTCGCGCGGGCCCTTCGTCGGATCGAAGGAGGCGGTGGTGCGCAGCACGTAGCGCCCGGCCTCGAGCCGGCCGAGGCGCGCGGTGCCCTCGCGCGAGCCCTCCGTCCACGCGCCGTCGCTGTCGCGCCCGGAGTAGTAGCTCAGCTCCTCGTAGAAGCTGACCACCTCGCCCGTGGCGTCGTTGACGAGGTCTCCCTGGACGCCGAGCCAGTCGTTGTCCAGCGCGCTCTCCAGCCGCACCTCCACCGGCCCGCGCCGCGGCAGCTCGAAGGGCTCGCTGAAGTGCATCGCGCTGGGCTCGCCGCTCAGCGCGTCCGGCGCCACCGCCACCACCACGTCCAGCACGTGCGCGTTCGCCGAGCGCACCCACGCGGCGATCTGCACCGCGAGCAGCAGCGCCGCCCACAGCCCCGTCCAGCGCAGGGTGGCCCGCGCGCGCGCCTTGCCCGGGTTGGGCTGGCTCGCGCCCACGCCGCGCGGCCGCGGCAGCTTCTCCTTCAGCCCGAAGGCCTGCTGCACCTGGGCGGGCGTGAGGTAGGTGCCGTGGCTGAAGGTCACCTCGCTCTCGGTCGCGTCCTCGCTGAGGGAGTGCGGCGGCGCCACGTAGTCGGTGGCCTCGGCGCGCTCTCCGGCCTGCACCTCCCAGTAGCACTCGCCCAGCACGCTCTCCGTCACCGCCGTCACCTGGCTGAAGGCCCGGTAGCGCTCGCCGCGGTAGTGCGCCGCGCTGCCGCGCCGCACGCTCACCTCGCCCGCGGGGATGGGGATGAGGTGGCTCCAGTGCCCCTCGGAGACCAGCAGCCAGCTGAAGCCGCGCGCGCGGTTGAAGAGCAGGTGCTCGCCCCAGGCGTAGCGCGTGCCCTCCACCCGGCAGGAGCGCACGAGGTACCCGATGCACACCCACTCCGTGCCCGCGAGCCGCCCCGTGCTGCCCAGCGGCACGGGCGGCGCGTGCTTCGGCTTCTCCAGCAGCTGCAGGAAGGAGAGCCGCCCGGTGCTCGCATCGAGCAGCGCGCCGCAGTAGGGGCAGCCCACGCGCTTCGTGCGGTCCGGCGCGCGCAGCTCCAGCGGCCCGTTGCACTGCGTGCAGCGCGCCTGCTGCAGCGCCACCTTGCGCACGCGGGGTTGGAGGTCGGAGAGCGGGATGCCCAGCTGCTCGAGCTGCACGCGCTCGCCGAGGAACACCTCGGGGGCGGAGTCGCGCGGGCCGAAGTCCAGCGTAGCGAAGCGCCCCTCGGTGCCGGTGGCGTCCACGTAGCGCGACTCGACGGAGGGGTCCACGTCGTCGGGAAGCTGGCCCGCGGCGCTCACCGTGCGCGCGCGGCCCACCTCCTCGGCCACGTAGCGCTCGCCCTGCAGCACGAAGCGGTGCCCGGGGCGGAAGGTTCCGAGCGAGAGCTCCGCCTCCTCACCCGCGAAGTGGCTCAGGTGCAGCGCACCCTCGCTCTCGCTCAGCCAGCCGGTGCGCCCGTCCGAGAACTCGAGGTACCACTCGTCCCAGGGCCCTGCTCCGAAGTCCTTCTGCAGGTGACCCACCAGCGTGAAGGGCACCTTGCGGAAGGTGCCCGAGAGCCCGAGCCGGAAGGGGCTCTCCGTGTCCACCAGCGCCGCCACCCGCCCGCGCGCCTCGAGCTGCTCGCCCTTGCGCGCCACCACCGCCTGGCAGTGCTCGCACACCAGCACGCGCGCGCTGCCGGCCGTGAAGGCCACCGGCGCTCCGCACGAGGGGCACTGGCCCTGCGTCACGGCGCCACGCTCCGCGCGAGCTCGCGCACCTGCACCCGCGCGCCCGCGCCCAGGTGGCGCGCCACGAGCGCCGCGAAGTCCGGCCGCGGGCGAGCGCGGCAGCAGTAGAGGTTGAGCGCCGCGAAGCCGTGCTCGGGGAAGGTGTGCACCGCGAGGTGGCTCTCGGCGAGCAGCGCGAGCCCCGTGACGCCCCCGGGCTCCGGGAACACATGCCACTGCGGCTGCCCCACCACGTGCAGCCCCAGCACCACCACCAGCTCCTCGAAGAGCGCGGCGAGCGCCGCCTGGCTGCGCAGGCGCGCGGGCTCGGCGCCGCTCACATCCACCAGCCACTCCTGTCCGGTCGTCAGCGTGCGCCCCCTCCTCTCCGACGGAGGTCCTTCTAGCACGGGAGCTGCGCTGCCCCCGATTGACCGGAGCGGTGCTGTTCCTCTCTACTCACCTTCCCCACGCGCCATGCCTCCCCGCCTCACCGAAGCCCCCGTTCCCGAGACCTCGCTCTCCGTCCCCGCGCCGCGCAACGTGCTGCGCCCGGAGGCGGTGCTGGACGGCGCGGACGGCTGGTGGGGCCCGGGCTGCGCGGGGCTCGCCGGGTGGTTTCGCGCCAAGAGCGCGCCGACCACCGACGTGACGGCGGAGTTCCGCCGCGTGCATGCCCGGGTGCGCGCGGCCGAGAGCGTGCTGCCCGCCGAGGCGCGCGAGCACCAGTACCTGCTCCTGCGCGGGCTGCTCGGAGACGAGCTGCCCGGCTACTTCGAGGACAACGTGGGGCGCCTCGTGCGCCGCGGCCTCGACGTGCGCGAGGTGGCCGTGGACACCGAGGGCGCGCTGAGCGCGAACGTCCTGCGCGTCTGCGAGGCGCTGCGGGATGCGGTGTACTTCGGGCGCAGCGTGGTGCTGGTGGGCCACAGCAAGGGCGCCGTGGAGGCGATGGCCGCGCTCGCGCTGCACCCGGAGCTGCGGGGTCCCGTGCGCGCGCTCGTCGCGCTGCAGGCCCCGTACGGCGGCTCGCCCATCGCGAACGACCTCATCACCATTCCCCGGCTGCGCCGGCTCGTGGACACCGTGATGCCCTGCGTCTTCCAGGGCCAGAGCGTCTCGGTGGAGGACTTCACCTACGCCGAGCGCATGCGCTTCGTGCGCGCGCATCCGTATCCCACGGAGATTCCCACCGTGGCGCTCGCCACGAGCCGGGGCTCACCCTTGTCCCTGCTCGCGCCGGTCGCGCGCTACACGCGCCGGCGCTACGGCTGGGCCTCGGATGGCTTCGTGGTGCCCGAGGATGCGCTGGTGCCCGGCGCCCGCGTGGTGCGCCTGGACGACGTGGACCATGCGCAGGGCGCAATGCGGAGCCTGCCCGGGCTCTCACGGTGGAGCCCGGGGGATTTGACCGAGGCGCTGGTGGCGCTCGCGTTGACGCGGTAGGTGCAACCCGGTTGCACCTGATTCAGCGGTGCACGGTGCTCATGTCCGGGTAGCGCTGGCCCATCGCCGCGCCCACCGGGAACACCGCGTCCAGCTGCGCGAGGTCCGCGCCCGAGAGCGCGAGCGTCGAGGCGCCCGCGTTCTCCTCCAGGCGCTTCACCTTCTTCGTGCCGGGGATGGGCACCACGTCCGGCCCGCGCGAGAGCACCCACGCGAGCGCGAGCTGCGCGGGCGTCACGCCCTTGCTCTTCGCCAGCTGCTCCACCTTGCTCACCAGGTCCAGGTTCTTCTGGAAGTTCTCCCCCTGGAAGCGCGGGTTCCTCCGGCGGAAGTCGTCCTCCGGCAGGTCCTCGAAGCGCTTGAACTGCCCGGTGAGGAAGCCGCGCCCCAGCGGGCTGTACGCCACGAACCCGATGCCCAGCTCGCGCACGGTCGCGAGCACCTGGTTCTCCTCCACGTCGCGCGTCCACAGCGAGTACTCGGTCTGCAGCGCCGTGATGGGGTGCGTCTTGTGCGCGCGGCGGATGGTCTGCGGCGCCGCCTCGGAGAGGCCGAGGTAGCGCACCTTCCCCGCCTTCACCAGCTCCGCCATCGCGCCCACCGTGTCCTCGATGGGCACCTTCGGGTCCACGCGGTGCTGGTAGTACAGGTCGATGTGGTCCACGCCGAGCCGCTTCAGCGAAGCGTCGCAGGCCTGGCGCACGTACGCGGGGTCCCCGCGAATGCCGAGGAACTCCCCCTTCGGCCCGCGCACGTTGGCGAACTTCGTCGCCAGCACCACCCGGTCCCGGCGGTCCTTGATCGCCCGCCCCACCAGCTCCTCGTTGGTGAAGGGCCCGTACATGTCCGCCGTGTCCAGGAAGCTGACCCCGAGCTCCAGCGCCCGGTGGATGGTGCGGATGCTCTCCGCCTCGTCCCCGGCGCCGTAGAACTCGCTCATCCCCATGCAACCCAGCCCCAGCTCCGAGACCACCAGCCCCTGCTTGCCCAGCGTGCGCTGCTTCATCCCATGTCTCCTCGCGCGTGTGTGCGTGCGGGGCTGACGGTGTATCGGCAGCGCCCGGAGTGCATCCGGGTCGAGCCGACCGGGTGAGGGCTCCGACAGCCGAGCGCTGGGCGGGCGGGGGGACGCCCACCCTCTCCCAGGGGGAGAGGGAGGACGCAGCGGGCTCAGTGGGCCGCAGGCTTCGAGGCGGGCGCGGTGGGCGCAGGCGCGCCCGCGGTGCGCTCGGTGGCCTCGGGGCGCGGCAGCACGTCGCGCATCTCGGCGAGCGCGTACGTCACCCATGCGAAGGCGGCGGTGCTCTGCGCGAGCGCCTGCGGGTCCACCTTGTCCAGCGTGTCCGCGGCGGTGTGGTGCACGTCGAAGTAGTGGCTGGTGTCCACGCGCACGCCCGCGAAGGGCACCTGCGCGCTCGCCATGGGCGAGAGGTCCGCGCCGCCCGCCTCGCCCTCGAGCAGCTGCGCGGCGCCCACCGCCTGCAGGGGCGGCAGGAGGCGGCGCATGAGCGCGTCGGCGCCCGGCCCTGCCTTCACCGTGACGCCCAGCGGGCGCCCGCCGCCCGCGTCGGACTCGAGCCCGGCCACGTGCTTGGCGAGCTCGCCCGCGTGCGCCGCGGCATAGGCGCGGCCGCCGGCGAGCCCGTTCTCCTCGTTCATGAAGAGCACGATGCGCACGGTGCGCCGCGGCGGGCGCTCCAGGTGCGCGAGCAGGCGCGCCGTGTCCATGGCCATCACCACGCCGGCGCCGTCGTCGTGCGCGCCGGTGCCCAGGTCCCAGGAGTCCAGGTGCGCGCCGAGCACCACCACCTCGTCGGGGCGCTCGCGGCCGCGGATCTCCGCCACCACGTTGGAGGAGGGCACGTCCGGCAGCGTCTGGCAGCCGAGGACCATCTTCACGCGCACGGGCTCCTTCGGGTTCGCCGCGAGCAGCCGGTGCAGCAGCGCCGCATCCTCGGTGGTGACGGCGGCGGCCGGCACCTTCGCCACGCCCTCCTCGTAGCGCATGGCGCCGGTGTGCGGCGTGCGCAGGGACGCGGTGGCGAGCGAGCGCACCAGCATGCCCACCGCGCCCAGCTTCGCGGCCTCCGAGGCGCCCCGGGTGCGCAGCGCACTGGCGCGCCCGTAGCCCTCGGCGGTGCTCATGTCGTGGTTGAAGAGGACGATCTTCCCGCGCGCCCCCTGCCCCAGCGCCGTGAGCTCCTCGAAGGAGTGCACCTCCACCACCTCCGCGGTGAGCCCCTCCTTCTCCGTGGGCACGCTGCCGCCCAGCGCCGTGAGGTGCAGGGTCTGGGCGCGGCGGCCTGTGGCGGCGAGCACCTCGCCCGTCTCCACGCCGCGCACCCAGTGCGGCGCCTGCACCGGCTCCAGGCGCACCTTCACGCCGTCCGCTTCCAGCCGCGCGCGCGCCCACTGCACCGCGGCCTCGGCGCCCGCGGAGCCGGAGAGGCGCGGGCCGATGGTGTCGGTGAGCTCGGTGAGCAGCGCCCAGGCGTGGCCCTCGGTGAGGGCCGGGCCCATGAGGCGGCTCGCCACGCGCGGGTCCAGCTCCTGCGCGGCAGGCGTCGCGGCCGGGGCCTTGGCCGGCGCGGCGGAGAGGAGGGCGAGGGCGGCGGTGGGCAGGGCGAGCGGGGAGAGGGGCATGGTCCCTCACTCTTCCGGGGAAGCCCCCGCACCGCAAGCAGGTTTGCCTGCGCCCCTGTTCAGGGCACGCCGCTCTCGGCCATCCAGCGCTGCACCTCGCGCCGCAGGGGCTGGCCGTCCTCGCTCACCAGCTGCTCGAGCGCCTGGTGCGCGAGCGCAGCGGCGCGGGGCCGGTCCTGCCGCGATTCCCAGAGGGCATGCGCGAGGAGGTAGCGCGTCTGGGCCTTGAGCCGGGGGGCCACCTCGGCGCGGTCGCGGATGCGCAGCGCGCGCTGCAGCGGCGCCACCGCCTTCGCGGGCTGGTCCAGGTTCAGGAGCGCCTCGCCGTAGCCGGTGAGGGGGTGGGCCATGTTCGCGCCCTCGGGGTCCGGCCCCTTCTCGAAGACCGCGATGGAGCGCTGCAGGTAGGGCAGCGCCTCCTTCGCGCGCCCCAGCCGGGTGAGCACGATGCCCACGTTGGTGCAGGTGATGGCGCTGCTCGGGTGCTCGGGGCCGAAGCCCGCCTCCTTCACCTTGAGCGCGCGCTGGTACATGGAGAGCGCCTGCGGGTAGCGCTCCAGCTGCTCCATCACCACGGCCGCGTTGTTGAGCACCGCCCCCAGCTTGGGGCTGCTCGCGGACAGGGCCTTCTCCAGGATGGCCACCCCGCGCTCGGCCAGCTCCGCCGCCTCCTGGCGCCGCAGCTCCCCCAGCGCGCTCGCGGTGGTGATGAGCGCGTAGCCCACCTGCGGGTGCTCGGGGCCGAAGACGCGCTCGAACACCGCGCGCGAGCGGCCGTAGGAGACGAGCGCCTCCTCGTACTTGCCCTGGTTCTCCAGCGCCTGGCCGAGGCGCTGGTGCACGTCCGCGGCCTCGATGGAGTCGGGCCCCGCCGAGCGCTCCACGAGCGCGAGCGCGCGGCGCAGCAGCGCCTCGCCCTCCACGTACTTGTCGTTCACCAGGAGCACCGCGCCGCGCACGCTGTAGAGCCGCTGCGCCGCGTCCACGTCTCCGGGGCGGCGCGAGAGCACCGCCTCCGCCAGCTGGAACCACTCCTCGCTCTCCTTCGCGCGGGTGCTGTCGAAGCCGATGACCGAGACGAGGCCGGTGAGCGCGTCCAGCTTCGTCTCGTCGTGGTTCGTCGCCTCCGCGGCCCACACCGCCTGCTTCAGGTGGCGCTCCCCGGCGTCCTTGTCCCCGAAGCTGCCCTGCAGGAGGCCCAGCAGGTACTCGGCCTCGGCCTCCAGGGGGCGGTAGTGCAGGCCGCGCGCCTCGGCGAGCAGCGGCTCCACCAGCGCGACTCCCTCCTTGAACTTGCCCGCCCCGCGCAGCACGCGGCCGCGGGCGAGCCGGCCGCGCAGGTCCTCCACCTTCTGAGCGAGCGCGGGGGACTCGGGGGGCGGCACCTGGTGCATCAGCGCGTCCACGTCCGCGCAGGCCTCGAGGCTGGAGAGCCCGTTGGCCAGCGACACGGCCTTCTCCACCACCTGCGCGTCCGCGTGCGCGAGCACGTCGGTGAGCGCGGAGAGCTCGGCGCGCTTGTGCTCGAGGCACCCGGTGCGCAGCTGCAGCACGCGCGCGCTCGCCTCGCCGCGCACGTGCGTCGCGAGGCAGGCGTCCTCGCGCTGGGCGCGCCAGCGCTCCACGTACGCATCCAGCGCCGTGCGCACCCGCGCGAGCGCCCCCTGCGCGTAGGGCTTGCCCGAGCCCGCGAAGGCGCTCGCCACCTCGCCCTGCTGCGCCCGCGACCACACCCCCCCCAGCCCCGCCTGCGCCTCGCTCTCGCACTGCGCGCGCTCGCGGCCGGCGAGGTGGCGTTGCACGCCCCAGGCCCCCAGCAGCGCCAGCGCCGCCGCGCTCGCGAGCGCCCAGCGCCGCTGGCGGGCGCGCGGGTCCTGCTGCAGCGCCGCGAGCAGCGCCTCCATGGTGGGGAAGCGCGCGTCCGGCGAGACGCTGAGCCCGCGCAGCACCACCCGCTGCAGCCACGCCGGCACGTGCGCGTCCGGAGGCGGCGGCTGCACCTCGCCGGCGAGCGTGGCGCGCATGAGGCTGCGCGCGTCCTTCCCCACGAAGGGCTTCTTTCCGTAGAGCCCGAAGTAGAGCGCGGCGCAGAAGCCGAAGGCGTCCGCGCGCCCGTCCAGCACCGCGCGCGAGTACTGCTCGGGCGCCATGTAGCCCGGCGTGCCCACCAGGCTGCCCGCGTGGGTGAGCGAGGCGTGCAGCAGCGTGCCGGAGGCGCGGGCCTCGGCCTCGGGCGCCTGCAGCTCGAGGTCGGGCGCCGGCGCGCGCTCCTCGCCCGCGCACGCGAGCCCGAAGTCCATCACGTACACGCGGCCGCCGGGCCCCAGCAGCACGTTGTCCGGCTTGAAGTCGCGGTGCACGAGCCCCGCCGCGTGCGCCGCCGCCAGGCCCCGGCCCGCCTCGAGGAAGGGGCGCAGCACCTCGGGCCAGGGGCGCCGCCGCTCGAGCAGCCACGCGCGCAGCGTGGTGCCCTCCACCAGCTCCATCGCGATGAAGACGCGCCCGTCCGCCTCGCCCGCGTCGAACACCGGCAGCACGTTGGGGTGGGACAGCTGCGCCATCGCCTGCGCCTCGCGCAGCAGGCGCGCCTTGCCGTCCGCGCCCGCGGCGCGCGGCAGCAGCAGCTTGAGGGCCACCTTGCGGTTGAGCTGCGGGTCGAAGGCCGCGTACACCTCGCCCATGCCGCCCGCGCCCAGGCGCTCGAGCACCAGGTAGCGCCCGAGGCTGCTGCCGCGCGGCAGCGCCTGCGGCTGCGGGGCGAGCGGCTGCGGGGCGCCGATCTCCGGGGTGGGCTCGTCCTCGCCGCTCGCGTCGCCAGCGCGCGGCGCGGGCTGCGCGAGCGAGCCGGGCAGCAGGTGCGTGCGGCTGCGCTCGCCGCACGCCTCGCAGGTCTCCAGGTGGCGCGCCTCGGCGGCCGTCGCCGTCGCCTCGCCCTGCGCGAGCGCCCACAGGCGCCCCTCGTCCAGACAGCCCAGACTGCCCATGTGCCCGCGGTCCTCTTCCCGGCGCGCAGCGGCGCTTCCCGCTCCTACGCGTCCCGAGGGGGCAGTGTGAACGCAGCGCCCGTCGGCGCTCAAGGTGAGGCCGGGTGCGCAGTGCGCGGTGCACCCGGGGAGCAGGCGGGCGGGGCCGCGGCGACCCGGGCCGCAGGGCCTGGGTCGGGGGCCCAGAGGGAGCGGGGACGCCTACGCGCTCGCGCTGGCGCCGGACACCACCGGCATGAGGCGGCTCGCGAGCGCCCCCACCAGCGAGTCCTCGGCGAGGCCCGCCGCGACTGCCGGCACCTTGAGCCGGCGCGTCACCAGCGTGCGCAGCTCGAAGAAGGCCCAGGCCGAGACCACCGCCGTGGTGGCGCCCAGCGCCGCGGCCGCGAGGGTGCGCCCGCGCGAGCTGCCCGCCACCGAGGCCGCCGCGGCGAGCGCGCCCGCGAAGATCCGGCCGGCGAGCGGCACCGCCTTCACGCGCGCGGGCGTCATCGGCAGCTTGTCCACCACCAGCTCGCCCAGCGCGAGCAGGCCGAGCGCCTGCGGCACCCAGGGCTTGGCCAGCGTGCGCGCGAGCCCGCTGTTCAGCGGCCCCGGCGCCTCTGCGAGCCGGCGGCTCACCAGCGTGGGCGCGCTCATGCTGCGCATCCCGGCGAGCACCCCCAGCCCCAACGGCGTCAACCATAATCCTCTGCTCACGGCCTCCACCTCCTCGTGGACCTTCGTCTTGTGACGTCCCTGCGCGGGCTGCGCGAAGAACTGCACGGGCGCCGTCTCCACCTCGTGGCCCGAGTGCTCGAGCGCCCCGCTGTGCGCGGCCTTGCCCACCAGCTCCGGGCGGTGGCGCGCGAGCTCGCGCACGCGCACGTGGGTGAGCCGGTGCCAGGCGCGCTGGTAGCGGCGGCCCACGAGGCTGAAGCCCAGCCGGGTCCACCAGTTGGGGAACTGCCCGGGCCGCCAGCTCGCCTCGATGGTGAAGCTCACCTCGCCGCTCGCGTGATCCTTCTGGAGCAGGAACCACTCGCAGCCCGCCTCGATGTGGCCCGCGAGCGTCTCGAAGCTGAAGCCGTAGATGCTGCACTTCTCGCCGCGCTCGAGCCGCGTGCCGCCCACGCGCACCGCGCACAGGAAGCGCAGCTTCTCGTCCAGGCTCTTGAGCTCGAGCAGCACCGCGCGCCCGCGCAGGGGCTCGTCCTGCTTGAAGTGCCAGCGCACGATGCGCGGGTCGGAGAAGTCGAAGGTCTCGAACACCGCGCGCGCCCGCTCGAAGAGCCCGTCGGGCGCAGGCGGACCCGGCTCCTCGCGCCCCAGCCGCGACACGCTGCGCACCTGGCTCCAGCCCGTCTCCAGGGACATCTTCTCCGGCTCGTCGGGGAAGTTGCGCGGCAGGGTGCGCGCGAGCGCGAGCCGCGGCAGCAGCTCCTGCTCGCTCCAGCCCCGGAAGTAGCGCCACTCGATGAGGCCCTTCTTCGTGGGCTCCTTCTTCGCTCCGCCCTCGCTCGTCACGCGGTCTGCCATGCGCTCTCAGTCTCCCTTCGCCACGAAGGTGGGCCCGTGCTCCGGGTCGCCGTCGTCCGGCTCGCCCTGCAGCTCGGTGGTGTCCGCGTGGATGGCGCCCACCACGCCCTCCCCTGCGCTCACCGCCGCGCGCAGCACGAACTCCGTCCAGGTGTTGGTCTGCATCGCCTCGCCGCCCGCCACGAAGCCCACGTAGTGGAAGGTGGAGCCGGAGCGCGCGCGGCTGCGGATGTGGAAGATGACGTCGCGCTGCTCGTTGCGGTAGGCGCCGAAGGTGATGCGGCCCGCCTCGGGGTGCCCGGGCAGCGTGGCGAGCGTGAGGCTCTGGGCGTCCTTGTGGATGCAGCGCACCTGGAAGGTGCCCGCGCCCTGGATCTTCACGTGCAGCTCCTCGCCCTCCTCCACCGGCTCGCCCTCGCGCTCGGGATCCGAGCGCTCGAAGACGCACAGCTCCTTCGGCGCGAACTCGGGGAAGCGCCGCGCCACCCACTCCATCAGCTGCGAGGGCGAGCGCTGGCTGTTCTGGATGACCGCCCAGTAGTCGCGCTGCAGCAGCGGGCCCGAGCCCTGGTCGGGCAGCAGCAGCTCGGCTGCCTGCTCGACCTTCTCCTCGGCCGCCTCCTTCGCCTGGTTGACCTTCTCGGCCACCTTCTCGGTGGCGGATGTGGTGCCCTGCATCTCGCCCTTTCGGTTGGTCGACCCCACCATGATGGGGACCGCCCGGGCGCGCTGCATGGCGCAGCGGCACCGCGGCGCAGCCACCTTGCCTGCCCAGGGAGAGAGCAGACCGATGGACGTCAACCCCGCCAGTGAGGCCTCGAAGCAGGACTACGTGAAGGACTACGTGGCGCCCCCCGTCGTGCGCGCCGAGCACGTGGAGGACTCCTTCACCCGCCTGCTCGAGCAGCAGACGGCCAAGGTGCCCTCGCACTACTTCCTCTTCGCGAGCCTGTGCGCCATGGCGAGCTCGCTCGGGCTCGAGGTGGCCCAGCGGCCGCGCGTGGCGCGCTTCGTGGGCCTGTGGGTCACGCCCCTGCTGGTGATGGGCGTGTACAACAAGCTGGTGAAGACGCTGGGGCCGCGCTGAGGGCGCCCTAGCGCGGCTCCGGAAGGCGCAGCGCCGCGCGAAGCTGCTCGGCGCTCTGGCCGAGCCAGTGCCGGCGCTGGTTCTCCAGCGTGCTGAAGGTGCGCGGCTGCATGCGGTCGAGGTAGAGCGCGCCGTCCAGGTGGTCCACCTCGTGCTGCAGGATGCGCGCGTACCAGCCGCGGGCGCTGCGGCTGAAGGGGCGGCCCTGCTCGTCCAGGGCGTCCACCCGCACGCCGCGGGCGCGCGCCACCAGCGCCGCGAAGCCGCTCACGCTGAGGCAGCCCTCGAAGAACTCCACCGGCGTCGCGTCCTCCACGGTGAGCCGCGGGTTCACCAGCACGTGGAAGGGCACCGGCTCGCGCTCGCGCGCCGCGAGCTCCCCGGCGCCGAGCCCCGCCTGGTACTCCGCGCGGTCCTCGATGACCACGAGCCGCACGTCCACGCCCACCTGCGGCGCGGCGAGCCCCACCCCGGGCGCATCGCGCATCGTGTCGCGCATCAGCGCGATGAGCTGCTGCACCGCGGGGGACTGCACCTCTTCGGCCGAGAGCTCGCGCGCGCGCTGGCGCAGCACGGGCTCCCCGCACTGGACGATCTTGAGCACCATGGCGCCCGAGCATCGCACGGGCGCCCCGCCGACGTCAGGCGCCCTGCCCCGCCCGCGCGATGGCGAGCGTCACCGTGTACTGGCCCGCGGCGCCGGGCTTCAGCGTGAGCACGCCGCTCCAGGGCTCGCCCTTGCGCCCGCGGAAGCGCCACTCGCTGCGCGACGCGGAGGCCGCGCTGCCCTCCGCCCGCGTCCACGTGCCCGCGGACTGGAGCGCCTCGCCCAGCTTCGCCATCAGCTGCGGCGCCCCCAGGGCCGAGCGCCCCTCGAGCACCAGCTCCCAGCGCCCGGTGTCCCCCTCGGTGCTCGCGACGCTCCAGTCCCCCAGCGCGCTCACGTCCACCGGCGGGATGAGGCGGTCGGCGAGCGCGGCGCGCACGAAGGGGGTGCGCGGGCGCCAGTCGTACTCGCCGTTGAGCGCCACCTGCTGCGCGAGCCCGCGGCCACTCAGCTTCTCCACCACGTGCAGCGCGCCGTCGATGCCGGCCGAGAGCCCGGCGGTGGTGACGATGCGGCCGTTGTCCACCACGCGCTGGTCGTCCACCACCTTCACCTCGGGGAACAGGGCCTGCAGCCGCTTCAGGTTGCCCGCCGTGGTGGTCGCACTGAGCCCGTCCAAGAGCCCCGCGTTCGCCAGGATGAAGGCCCCGTTGCACACCGACATCAGCTGCTGCACGCGGGTGCTCTGCTGCTTCACCCACGCGAGGATGGGCGCGCGGTGCTGCGCCTCCGTCACCCCGCCGCCGGGCACCACGACGACGTCCGCCTGCGGGGCCTCCGCGAAGGCGTAGCGGGGCACCAGCGTCTGGCCCATCGCCGTGGTGAGCGGCGCGCGCGTCTCCGCCACCGTGTACACGTCGTAGTCCGCGCCGCCGAACACCTCGTAGGGGCCCATGGAGTCGATGATCTCCACGCCGTCGAAGAGGAGGATGGCGACCTTCTTGCGCGCCGGCGCCGGGGTCTGCTCCGCCGCGTCCGGCCGCTCCACCAGCTTCATGCCGCAGTCGGGGCAGGTGCCCGGCGTGTCGTGCACCTTGTCGTCACAGGGGTGTTTGCAGGGCGGGCACACGTAGTGCTTCGCGTGCTGCGCGGCGGGCTCCGCGGCCCAGGCAAGGCCCGAGACGAGGGCGAGGGTGAGCAGCAAGAGGCGAGGGATTCTCGTGGGGGCTCTCATGAGGGCTCCGGTGTCAGGGAGTGGAAGCGGCGTGCGGGTGGAAGCGCTCGCGGTAGCGGCCGGGCGGGATGCCCAGCTTGTGGAGGAAGGCGCGGCGCATGGCCTCGGGCGTGCCCAGCCCGCTCAGGGCGCACACCGCCTCGAGGCTCTCGGAGGACTCCTCGAGCAGGCGGCGCGCCGTCTCCACGCGCGTGGAGGTGACGAAGCGCGCCGGGGTCATGCCCACCTCGCGCGTGAAGACGCGGGCGAAGTTGCGCGGGCTCATCGCCACCCGCCGCGCGAGCGTGGGCACGCTGAGGTCCGCGCGCGGATGGTCCTGGATGTAGCCCTGCAGCTCGCGCAGCGGCTCCTGCTCGGCGAGCTGCACCGCGAGCTGCGCGCTGAACTGCGCCTGGCCGCCAGGGCGGCGCAGGAACATCACCAGGGCCCGCGCCGTCTCCAGCGCCAGCTCGCGCCCGTGGTCCTCCTCCACCAGCGCGAGCGCCAGGTCCATCCCCGCGGTGACGCCCGCGGTGGTGTAGAGCGCGCCCTGCTTCACGAAGATGCGGTCCGGCTCCAGGCGGATGCGCGGGAAGCGGCGCGCGAAGGCGTCGCACCAGGCCCAGTGGGTGGTGGCGCTGCGGCCCTCGAGCAGCCCCGCCTCGGCGAGGAAGAAGGCGCCGGTGCACACCGAGGCGAGCCTGCGCACGAGGCCCGCCTGGCGGCGCAGCCAGCGCAGCAGCGGAGGGTGGGCGCAGTAGCGCTCCGTGCCCCGCCCTCCCGCGACGAGCAGGGTGTCCAGCCCGCGCCCCACCTGCGCGTAGCCGCGGTCCGCGTGCAGCCGCAGCCCGGAGGACGCCGTGAAGGGGCCGGGCTCGAGCCCGAGGATCTCCACCTGGTACGCGTCGTCCTCGCGCAGGCCCTGCTCCTGCAGCAGGCGCGAGGCGCGCGCGAACACCTCCAGCGGCCCCATCACGTCCAGCATCTGCACGTCCGGGAAGGCCAGCATCGCCACGCGCCGCGTGCGGGGAGGCCGCGCGGTGGGGCGGGGAGACTTGCGCAGCGGGGAGGCTCGCGGGGACATGGCGGCACCATGCCGCTCCCAGTGGGGTGGGGACAACGACAGCGTTCCCACGTTTTCTGCCATCGCCGGGCGCGGGCGATCCCTCGTGGGGGGACTCCGCTCCTCGGAGGGGGACTACTGGCGCGGGCCGCGGAGCTCCGCGCGCAGCGCCGCGAGCTCGCGCTCGTGCCGCTCGAGCTGGGCGCGCGCCGTCCGCAGCTGCTGCTGCAGCTCCTGCACCTGCTGCTGCAGCGAGAGGGCGGCCTCCGGCTCCCGGGCCACGGAGGCCGCGGCCGCCGGGGGCGCCCACGGCGTGAGCGCGGCCGGCGCGGGCAGCAGCACGGGCCGCGGCGCCAGCACCGGGACCGGGAGCGCGGCAGCGCGCGGAGGCAGCGGCGCGGCGGTCGCCGCCGGCGCGGAAGCCGCCTGGCGCAGGATGGCGGGAGCGGGAGGCGCCTGCGGCGGGGGTGCTGCGGGCGGCTCCACCGTCTCGCGCAGCCCCAGCTCGTGGAGCAGCCCGTGCAGGCGCGCCGCCGGGAGGTCCGAGCCCAGCTCGAACGCGATGCGCAGCGCGGGCGGGGTGCCGCTCGGCCCGCCGCCGCCCACCACATGGCCCGCGAGCCGGAAGGGCTTCTTCATCCCGGGCCGCACGAGGTCCAGCTGCAGCTCGGCGCCCTCCGGCAGCTGCTGCCCGGTGCGCACGAGCAGGCCGCCCGCGGAGATGTTCTCCACCGGGCCGCCGCCCACCAGCTTGCCGTCCAGGTGCAGGTGCGCGACGAGGCTCTGCGCCCGCACGCGGGCGTACTGCCGTCTCTTGCGGCTCATGGCCGGGCACCCTAACAGCACTGGCCCCACCGCCCGCGCCGCCCTACCCTCAGGTACACCATGCCTCGACTCGTGACCCAGCTCGGAGAGCTGCAGTGCCAGGTGGTGGATGCCCTCCCCGAGGGCAGCGCCCCGCGGCTCGCCGTCGTCCTCTGCCACGGCTTCGGCGCTCCCGCCGAGGACCTCGTCCCGCTCGCCGCGGAGCTGCTCGCGCAGGCCCCCGCGCTTGCTGGCAGCGTGCGCTTCGTCTTTCCCGCCGCACCCCTGCAGCTCGAGGGAATGCCAGGCGCGCGGGCGTGGTGGCGCCTGCCCCCGGAGGTGTTCCAGTTCGGCGAGCGCGACTGGGAGCGCTACGCGGACGCGGTGGTGGAGGGGCTCGCGCCCGCGCGCCGCGCGCTGCTCAGCTGCGTGGAGGCGGTGAGCCGCGGGATGAAGCTGCCCCTGGGGCGCATCGTGCTCGGCGGCTTCAGCCAGGGGGCGATGCTCGCCACCGACCTCGCCCTGCGCCTCGAGGAGCCGCCCGCCGCGCTCGCCATCCTCTCCGGCATCCTCATCACGAAGTCGGACTGGAGCGCCCGCGCCGAGCGGCGCCGCGGCCTGCCCGTGTTCCAGTCCCACGGTCAGTACGACGACATCCTGCCCTTCGCCCGCGGCGAGGCGCTGCGCCACCTGCTCGAGGCCGCCGGGATGCCCGTGCAGTTCGTCCCCTTCGACGGGCCGCACACGATCTTCCCCGAGGTGCTCGAGGGGCTCGCCGCCTTCCTCGCGCAGCGCGTGGAGCGGCCGTGAGCTGCCACGCGAGTGAGCTGAGCGTGGCCACCCGGGGCCGCGGCTTCCACGATCTCACCCGCGAGGTGCAGGCCGCCGTGCGCGCGAGCGGCATCGCCACCGGGCTGTGCACCGTGTTCCTGCACCACACCAGCGCCTCGCTGCTGCTGTGCGAGAACGCCGACCCGGACGTGCAGCGGGACCTCGAGGCCTTCTTCGCGCGGCTGGTGAAGGACGGAGACCCGCTCTTCCGCCACGACGCCGAAGGCCCCGACGACATGCCCAGCCACGTGCGCGCCGTGCTCACCGGCAACTCGCTCGGCCTGCCCGTGCGCGAGGGCCGGTGCGACCTGGGCACCTGGCAGGGCGTGTACCTGTGGGAGCACCGCACGGCGGCGCACCGGAGGCGCGTGAGCGTCACGGTGACGGGGTAGAGGGCTCTCCCCCCCGCCCCGCCCAGGAGTGACGCCCTAGTGCTTGCGCGGGGCGGTGCCGCTCGCGGCCTTCACCACCGCCTTCTTCGCCGGCGCGCTCGCAGGCTTCACCGCCGAGGCCTGCTTCACGGCCGGGGCCGGCGCAGCGGCGCGCGCGACCTGGGGCGCGGGCTGCGCCGCCACCTCGGGGGTGAGCAGGATCTCGATGCGGCGGTTGCGCGCGCGGCCCTGCGGCGTCGCGTTGGAGGCCACCGGCTCGTACTCGCCGTGCCCCGTCGCCACGAGCCGCCGCTGCGGCACGCCGGCCTTCTCGCCGAGGAAGCGCACCACGTTCACCGCGCGCGCCACCGAGAGCTCCCAGTTGGTGGGGTAGATGGCCTTGAGCTTGTCGCTCGGCGGGCTGTCGTCGGTGTGGCCGGAGACCTGGATGTCGCGGTCCTTCACGCCCTCGAGCACCGTGCCCAGGCGCGCGAGCACCTCCTCGCCGCGCGGGGAGAGCGCCGCCTCGCCCGAGGCGAAGAGCACCTTGTCCACCAGGTCCACCTGCAGCCGGCCGTTGGCCTGGGTGAGGCGGATCTCCCCGTCCTTGATCTCCGCCTTCATCTTCTCCTCGAGGCTCGAGTAGGTCGCCTGCAGCGCCTCCAGCTGCGCGTCCTTCTCCTGCACCTGGGCGGCGAGCGCGGCGCGCTCGGAGGCGAGGCTCACCCCTTGCGCCTCCAGCTGCTTGAGCCGCTCGGCCTGGCCCGCGCGCGTGGCGTCCAGCTCGGCCACCTTCGCCTCCAGCTCCCGGTTCAGCTTCTCCGCGGTGTCGTGCGCCGAGCGCTGCGCCGAGTAGGCCTCGAAGCCGAAGTAGCCGAGCGCGCCCGCGAGCGCCACCACCCCGACCAGCAGCACCCAGGGCATCGCCCCGCCTCCGCTGCGCCGCTCCGACATGCCGTACTCCGTGTCCGCCATCGCGTGCTCCTCCGTCGAATCCGTCGATTCAGGGGAGACACCGTACCCATGGCGTGCGGGTAGGCCTCAAGGCTGCGGGGTGCGGCACACAGCGCACTTCGCGCAAGCGCGCGGAAAACTTCCAGCAGGGCGCTGCGGGACGCTAGCGCGGCACCGACTCCGGGCCCTTCTGCTTCTCGAACTGGAACACCTGCTTCGCCGCGGTCTCGCCGGTGAGGATGAGGAAGCCGTCCTCCATCTTCAGCTCGTACGAGGTCACGTTGAACTTCTCGTGGTTGAGCGGGATGACGCGCCGGTCGCCGCACACCGCGCCCACGGCCTGGCCGCCGCGGCCCACCAGCAGCACGTGGTGCTTGCGCTTCGTCGTGTCGAAGATGCCCCACGCGCGCACCTCGAGCGAGTTGCCGCGCCCCAGCGTCGCGTCGTCGAGCGGGGTGCGCAGCACGAAGCAGCCCGTGGGGGTCACCTCCAGCGAGAGGTCGAAGTCCGCGCGCACGTCCGGGTCGCTCGCCACGCGGTCGGTCTCGGTGCGCGGCGGGAGGCTCGCGGCCTGCAGCACCCAGTTCCCCACGTACTTGTCCTCCGGCGGAGGCCCCTTCAGGGCGAGGCTCGCGCACGGGTCGGGCTGCTCCTTCTGGGGGCTGGGCGGCGCCGGCTCGAAGGACTTCTGGCACAGGGGCCGGCAGCGCTGCTCGCTGCAGTTCGGGTCGTCCGAGGGGCAGCCCTTCTGCGCCGTGCACTTCTTGAGCGTCGCGAGCGTGCGCTCGCACCCGGTGGCGAGGCACTCGTTGCTGCACTTGCGGTCCACGCACAGCGCCACGCAGGTCCAGTTCTGGGCTCCGCATCGCCCCGCGGCCGTCTTGGCAGCGCCCGCGGCCTGGGCCCGCGCGCCTCCGGGAGCGAGCATCACGAGGGAGAGCAGCAGCGCGAGGGCGAGGGAGTACAGGGAGCGCGGGAGCATACCGAGGTGCAAGCTAGGCACGGGGACCCGCGCAGGCAGCGCGAGGCCGCCTGGCCGCCGGCTCGCGCGCTCTAGGGCGCGAAGAGCGCCCGCGCCGCGGGGTGCGCCCCGAGCAGCGCGAGCGCGCGGCGCAGCAGCCCCTGCCCCGGCTCGGTGCGGTGCCAGGTGGAGGCGCCGCTGGGGTGCGGCAGGGCGATGACGTCCACCTCGTGCCCGTGGAAGCGCACCCGCTGCTGGGTGCCCACCACCTGCGCGAGCGGCCCGCGATGCCCCAGCACCTCCGCGATGGCGAGCGCCCCCACCGGCAGCACGAGGCGGGGCGCGAGCGCGGCCACCTCTCCCGCCAGGTGCGGGCGGCAGGCCAGGACCTCCTCCGGGTCCGGCTTGCGGTCCCCGCCCCCCTTCGCCTTGCCCGGAAAGCAGCGCGCCACGGCGCTGAAGTAGAGCCGCGCGCGCACCGCCTCCTCGTCCGCCCCCAGCGCCTCGTGCAGCCAGCGGAACAGCGTGCGCCCCGCCGTCCACGCGAAGGGCCGGCCCAGCCCCTCCTCGTGCACCCCGGGCGCCTGGCCCACCAGCAGCACGGGGCTCGCCACCGCGGGGCCGTGCACCGCGCGCCCCACCATGCGCGGGCAGCGGCGGCAGGCGCGCAGCTGCGCGTGTACGGCGAGCAGCGCCTCATGTGGGTGCGCGGGGAGCATGCGGGTGCAAAGGGATAGCGGGGTCGAAGCGGCGGCGCAGCGGCCGCCGGAAAGGGCGAGCGGGCAGGCGAGCGCGGAGGGACTCGGATACCCCGCTTCTGCTAGCTTCCCGCGGCCCCGCCATGCCCGACCTCGACACCACTGCCATCAGTCGCACCCGCGCCACCGGCAACGTGCCGGGCTACAGCCTGGAGAAGCTCGTGGGCCGCGGCGGCATGGGCGAGGTGCACCGCGCCACCCAGCTGTCCCTGGGCCGCACGGTGGCCGTGAAGCTGCTCAGCCGCGACCTCGCCGAGGACAAGAGCTTCGTCGCGCGCTTCCAGAAGGAGGCGGCGGCGCTCGCCACCCTGCGTCACCCGCACATCGTCTCCATCGTGGACAAGGGCCAGACGGAGGACACGTACTTCCTGGTGATGGAGTTCGTGGACGGGCCGTCCCTGCGCGAGGTGATGCGCTCGCCCCTGCTCGATACGAACGGCGTCTTGCGCATCATGATGGAGATCGCGCGCGCCATCGACTACGCGCACGGCCGCGGGGTCATCCATCGCGACCTCAAGCCGGAGAACATCCTCTTCGACGAGCAGGCCGGCGGCATCCCCAAGGTGAGCGACTTCGGCCTCGCCTCCTTCCTCGAGGGCAACGACGCGCGCTTCGAGGTGACCGCCACCCACGTGGCCATGGGCACGCTCGCGTACATGGCGCCCGAGCAGCGCGTGGACGCGAAGACGGCGGACGGGCGCGCGGACATCTTCAGCTTCGGCGTCATCCTCTACGAGATGCTGGTGGGCGAGCTGCCCATGGGCAACTTCGACCCGCCCAGCCAGCGCAAGCCGGGCCTGGACCCGCGCCTGGACGCGGTGGTGTTCCGCTGCCTGCGCCCGGACCCCTCGGACCGCTACCCGAGCATGGCGGCGCTCATCTCGGATCTGGAGCCGCTCGCGCCCCCGGGCCCCTCGCAGGTGCCGCAGCGCCTGTCGCGCGTGCAGCGGCTCGGCCTCAGCGTGCGGCGCGCCGTGCGCGTGGCGGTGCGCACCGCGGCGCTGCTGGTGGTGCTCGCGGCGCTGGGCGTGCTGGGCGTGGCGGCCCTGCGCAACGCGCAGCAGCGCCCCGAGGTGCAGCCGGGCGCCGCGCTCGCCGCGGACCTGGGCCCGCCCTCGGTGCTCGCGCTGCCCGGGCGCCTGGAGCAGGGCGCGGAGCAGCGGCGCGTGCTGGTGGGCGAGGGCCCGGACCAGCTCGGCCTGGTGGTGACGGGCCGCCCGCTCACGGTCGAGGCCGGCGCGCTGGCGTTCGCGCCCGTGTCCGGGCAGAGCCGCGTGGGGCTCGCGCGCGTGGACGTGGTGGACGTGGACGGGCGCTCGGCGCGCCTCAGCGCGGTGGTGAGCGCGGACGGCGATGCCCCGTCCCTGCTCTCCCGCGCGCGCGCCGCGCTCCTGGGCCCGCCGCCGCCGGCGCGCGCCGCCCTCATGCTGCAGGGCAGCGCCGGGCGCTACGTGGCGCTGGTGCTCTCGGGCGAGAGCGCTGCGCCCCTGCGCCTCGAGTGGGCCCTGGGCGAGCGGCGCGGCACCATGCTCGGGCTGCCCAGCCCTCAGGGCCCCGCGCGCCTGGAGCTCGCGGTGGACGACGAGGGGCTGCTGCGCGCGTACGTGGGCGCGGGCCAGGACCGGCGCGCCGTGGGTGAGCCCCTGAACCTCGGGCCCGAGTGGACGCGTCAGTTCGGCGAGCCGCCCGCGCCCGCGCTCGGCTGCATCGAGGGAGGCTGCCGCGCGGAGAAGCTCGCCTACGCCGTGCGCCGCGACCCGCCGCCTGCGCCCGCCGCGGCGCCCGCGCCGGTGGCCGCCGCCGCCGCGCCCCCGGTCCCCGCCGCCGTGCCGCACGCGGCCGCGGTGCAGCCCGCGCGCGCCGTGGTGAAGAAGCCCGTCGCCGCGCCCGCGCCGCAGAAGAAGGCCGTGGCCAAGCCCGCCCCCGTGCGGGCGAAGCGCCGCTAGACGCTCGGCGCGAGCGCGCTGCGTCAGCCGGCGGACAGCGCGGGCCCTCATCCCGCAGCCCGGGCCGAGGTGCGGCTCGTGAGCCGTGCACCGCGCACCGCCGCATGGGAGGGTAAGGGGATGCACCGCCCCACCCCCCTGAGGCTCGAGTGGTTCGCCGCGGCCTTCGGGCTGCTGATGGGGCTCACCATGGTGTACGTGCCCTACGCGTTCACCGCGAGCGCGTTCCGGGCGGTGTACCCGCACGTGCGGCCGCTGGGCGCGTGCTTCCTGGTGGGCGCGACGGCGGTGATCGTCACGCTGCTGTACCCGGGGCGGCGGGCGTGGGTCGCCGCCGGCGCGCGCGCGCTGCTGCTCGCGCCGCTCGCGGCGTACTGGTGGTGGGTGGCGGTGGGCGGCGGCGGCAGGACCGGCATCTTGATCTACCCGCTCATGGCCGCGGGCCTGGTCGTGGAGGCCCTGCCGGGCTGGCGCCGGCGCAGCCTCTTGCGGCCCTTCCTCTGCGCGGTCGCGGCCGCCTTCGGGGCGAACATGGCGCTGCGCCCGGGCGACTACGGGGCCACCATGTACGGGGGCTTGCGCGCGGTGATGCAGCCGCTGGGGCTGTGCTTCCTCGCGGTCGCGCTGCTGCTGGGCGCCTCCCAGCTGCGCCCCGCGCTGCCCGCGCGGCGCGCCGGGGCGCTCGCCCTGGGGCTGCTCGGCGTGCTCTTCGCGGTGCTGGCCACGGCGCTCGGCCGGGGCGGCGCCTGGACGGGCATGGAGCTGTACGCCCTGCTCAGCCTGACCTGCGCGCTGGAGTTGCTGGGCCCCGGCTGGCTGCCGCGCCCCTCCGGGGTGCGCTGGCGCCTCTTGCGCGGCATCACCCTGGCCGCCGTGCTGCCGCTGCTCGCGCTGGGCGGGCTCGCCATCGGCGTCTCGCAGCGCGCCATCGAGCGGGAGCTGCACGCGCAGGCGCGCCTGGCGGCCTCCGCCGAGGCGGCGTGGCTGGACCAGGGCGTTCGCGGGGCGCGCGCGCTGCTCGCCGCGGAGGCGGCGTCCCCCCAGCTCGTGCGGGAGGTGCTCGCGCGGGACACGGCCGCGCTGCAGCGCAGGCTCGCGCGCCTGGAGGCGAACGGCGGAATGGTGGACGTGTTCACCGTGATGGACGCCGAGGGCCACTTCGTGGGCGCCTCGCCCCGGGTGGGCAGCGTGAGCGGCAACTTCGCGGACCGCGACTACTTCCGCCAGGCAGTGCGGCCCGACTCGGTCTTCATCTCCGAGCCGCTGATGGCGGCGGTGGGCCACCCCTTCGTCGTGCTCTCCGTGCCCGTGTTCCACGAGGGCCGGCGCGTGGCGGTGCTCACCGGCGGCCTCGCGCTGGAGCGCCTCGCCCACGCCTCCTCGCTGGCCTCGGGGCGCTACCGGGTGCAGGTGCTGGACGTGCGCGACGGGCGCGTGCTGCGCGATACGGGGAGCGGCGCGCTGCTGGCGCTGCCCCGGCTGCCGGCGCCGCTGCGCGCGGCGGAAGGGGGCTCGAGCGAGGCCTTCGGCGAGGGCGAGCGACTGCTGCTGCAGGCCTCCGCGCGCGCCGCCGAGGCGCCGTGGGTGGCGGTGACCACCACCGAGCTGCAGAGCGCGTACGCGCCCATCACGCGCCTGGGGCTCTCGGTGGTGCTCATCGCGCTGGGGGTGGGCGCGCTCGCGGTGGTGCTCGCGCACTGGGTGGGCCGGGACATGGCCAGCCGCGTGGAGGCGCTGCGCGACGCGGTGGCCGCCTTCGAGCGCGGGCCGCTCGAGCAGCACCCGCTGCCGCCGCGCGGCGACGACGAGCTCGCGCAGCTCACCGAGGGCTTCAACCAGATGGTGGCGCGCATCGCGCACAGCCAGGCCGAGCTGCGGGACGCGGTGGCCGTGCGCGAGCAGTTCCTGAGCGTGGCGAGCCACGAGCTGCGCACCCCGCTCACCCCCCTGCGCATGGGGCTGGAGCTGCTGCTGCGCCAGGCGGAGGCCGCGCAGGGCGCCGAGCCCGAGCGCGCGCGCACCCTGCTGCAGCGCAGCCTTCGCCAGGTGGACCGCCTCACCCGCCTGGTGGGGGACATGCTGGACGTCACCCGCCTGCAGGCGGGCCGCTTCACCCTGCAGCCGCGCGAGGTGGACCTCGCGGCGCTCGCGCACGAGGCGGTGGAGCGCGTGCGCCTGTCACCCGCGGGCGCCTCGGCGCAGCTCTCGCTCGAGCTGCCGGCGGGGCCGCTGGTGGGCCGCTGGGACGAGCAGCGCCTGGAGCAGGTGCTCACCAACCTGCTGGAGAACGGCCTGCGCTACTCGCCCGCGCCGGCGCGCCTCGGCGTGCGGCTGCGCGCCGAGGGCGACAGCGCGCTGCTCGAGGTGCAGGACGAAGGCATCGGCGTGCCGCCCGAGAGCCTCGGCCGGCTCTTCACCCCCTTCTTCCGCGCGGACAACGCCGCGCGCCACCACGCGGGCGGCGTGGGGCTGGGGCTCGCCATCTGCCGGGAGATCGTCGAGCGGCACGGCGGCCGCATCGAGGCGCACAGCGCCGGGGTCGGGCAGGGCACGCTGTTTCGCGTGCGGCTGCCCACCGGGCTCGCCGCCGGCGAGCAGCTGCGCGCAGGCTAGGCGCTACGGGAAGAGCACGAAGCGCACGCCGAGGGTGAGCCACTCGTGGGCGGCCTTGTCCTGCAGGTCGCCCGAGGTCTCGCTGCCCGACGCCTCCTTCAGGGTGACGCGGCTGTAGCGGCCCACGCTGAAGTCCGCGAAGGGCCCGATGCCCACCGCGTGCGAGAGCCGGAAGTCCACGCCGGCCATGAGCCGCGCGAGCTCCCAGCCCACGGCCGTCATCGTCGTGTCGCCGGCCGGGCCGCTCGCCCCCACGCCGGTGCTCTCGATGCCGATGCCGTAGCCGAGCCACGGGTTCGCCTTGGCGGCGGGCGCGAAGTTGTACTGCAGCTGCGCGCCCAGCCGGAAGGAGGCGTGGACGCAGGTGACGTCGGGGGTGGCGCAGATGCCCTTCAGCTCGCTGCCCACGCCCCCGAAGCCCAGGCCCAGGTAGCCCCCGAGGAAGACGTGGTGGCTGAGCTTCCCACCGATGTCGAGCATCACGGGCACCTGGCCGGAGACGAGGCCCTTGTAGGTGTCACCGGGCGCCCCGGAGCTGTTGCCGAAGGGCAGGCCGTAGCCGGTGCGCAGCGCCATCTGGAAGCCCGTCTGGGGCGCGGGAGCGCTGCCCGCCTCGGTGGGGGCCGCGGACTGGGCGCGAGCGGCGGCGGAGCAGAGCAGGACGGCGAGGGCGGCGTGGCGAAGCAGGGACATCTCTTCTCTCCTGGGATGGCCGGGCAGCGGAGGCCGCGCGGGCGCCTGTCTCTACCCCGAGGCGGGCGCTCGCTGCAAATCCCGCTCTGTCCGCATCTCTTCGATTCCCCGTCCTTCGCCTAGGCGCTCGGAAGGAGCCACGTTAGCGTCCGCCCATGCGCCTTCCCACTCCGTACGCCGTGCTCGTGCTCCTCCTGCTCACGGGCTGCAGCGAGCTCGGCCTGAAGAGCTTCCCGGTCCAGCTGCAGTCGGAGCAGCCGGTGCTCGGGCTCGCGTACTCGGACACGGGAGACCGGCTCTACGTCGCCGGCGCGCGCTACCTCGCATACGGACGCAACGGCGCCCCCCTTGGCCGGCGCCTGGACGTCACCCTGAGCCAGGTCGCTGTCGCCGGGGAGTTCGTGTACGCGCTCACGGCCGGGACGGCGGAGCTGCGCCTCTACGACCCGGACGGGCAGTGCCGCAGCTGCGCGCCCGATGACCGCATCCCCGGCAAGGTGAGCGCCGTGGTCGCCAGCGCGGACGGACGCAGGGTGGTCGCCGCGGAGGCGGACGAGAAGGGAACCTCGCTGTGGGTGTGGCGCGTGGGCGTGGGGGCGGTGGGGGCTCGCGCCCGGGGGCGGCTGCTCTACGGCAACAGCGCCGGCGTGCGCCACATCGCGCTCTCCCCCGACGGAGCGCTGCTGCTCGTGGTCGACTACGTGGGCAACGTGACCGCGCTCGACTCAAGCTCGGGCGCGCAGCGCTGGCGCTACGAGACGGACGAGGCCGCGGGCCGCCCCTTCGCGCTCTTCGCGCTCTGGAACGTGGGCGCCAACCCCCTCGTTGGGCTCTCCGCCCGCGGCGGCTTCGAGCCCATCGGGCAGCTGGATCCCGCGACGGGTGCGCTGACGGTGCTGGCTCCCGAGCAGCGCGACATGCAGTTCGCGAACGAGACTCCGGCGGTGGTGGGCACGCTGGGCGGGCGCTTCCTCCTCGGGAGGCAAGACGTCGACTTCCAGCCCCGCGTCGGAGTGCTCGGCCGCTACGATCTCGAGCGCCGCACCTTCATCCCACTCGCCGAGCGCGGCCGCTTCGAGGCCATCGCCCTCTCGCCAGACGGCGAGCATCTCGCCGTGAGCCGAGGCAGCGAGATCGACACCTATGACGTCCAGGACCTGCTCGATGCCCCCCCACACGCGCCATGAGCGGTGCACCGGGGAGGCGCTTCTGACGCCCGTGCACGCTCCGATGGGCTTCTGCGCTCGCGCGCCCGGGAGCGGAGCGAGTCTCACGCGTCGCATGAGGGCTCTCGCTTCCTGCCTCATCCTCCTGTCGCTGTGGCTCGCAGGCTGCAGCGACTTCGGCCGCGAGAACTTCCCGGTCACCCCGCAGGGCACGCACCCGGTGGTGGCGCTGCGCTATGCGCCCTCGGGCGAGCGGCTCTTCGTCGCCGGCGCGCACTTCCTCTCGTACAGCCCGGACGGGCGCGCGCTCGGGCGGGCCCTGGACGTCACGCTGGTGCAGCTCGCCGTGACGCAGCAGCACGTCTACGGCATCGAGGCCGACCCCTACGAGCTCCTGCTCTTCGACTACGACGGCGCCTGCCTCAGCTGTGCGCCGGAGACCCGCATCCCGGGCACGGTGGCCCTCACGCCGGGCTACGGCTCCCTCGTGGCGAGCGCGGACGGCAGCACCGTGGTCGCCGCGCTCGTCGCGCAGGAGGGCGCCGCGCCGCAGGTGGTGCGCCTCGTGCCCGGAGCCACCGGGGCCCAGGCGCTCGGGGCTGTGCTCTACACGGGCGAGGTGCGCGCGCTCACGCTCTCACCGGACGGCGCGCTGCTGCTGCTCAGCCTGCCCGGTGGCCAGGTGGAGGCGCGCGATGCCCATACGGGCGAGGTGCGCTGGCACTACGCGGGCGGCAGCAGCGCCGAGCGCCCCCCGGTCGCGGCCGTGTACTGGACCACCTCGCCCGCGCCCTTCGCCGCGCTCGCGGCCACCCTGCCCCTGCAGCCGCTGGGGACGCTGGACCCGGCCACCGGCGCGCTCACGCTGCTGGACGCCGAGCAGCGCGGGCTGCAGCTCTCGCACGATGCGCCGCCCGTGGCGACGACGCAGGACGGGCGCTTCCTCTTCGGGCGCGAGGAGGTGGGGCAGCGGCGCCAGGTCGGAGCGCTCTCCCGCTACGACGTCCAGCGCCGCGCCTTCGCGCCGCTGCTCGAGCAGGGCGCCTTCAACGCGCTCGCCCTCTCCCCGGACGGCGCGCGGCTCGCCGTGAGCCGCGGCACGGAGATCGCCACCTACTCCGTGGAGGAGCTGCTCGGGGCCCCCGCCCTCTCGCGTTGAGGCGATCCGCCAGGCGCCCTAGCCGCGCGCGAGCAGCGCCGCGGCCGTGCGCACGCCGCCCAGCGCCGTGGCCAGCGTGCTCTGCCCGGGGAACACCGAGTCGCCCACCAGCCACAGCCCCGGCCTCACGGGCCTGGGCGAGAGCGCGCGGTACTGGTGCAGCCCCGCGCGCCGCGGCACCCCTCCCACCGCGCCGCCCTCGCGCTGGGTGAAGCGCGCGAAGGTGCGCGGGCTCGCGGTGAGCACGTGGCGCACGTCCGCCATCCACTCGGGGGCGAGGCGCTCGAGCCCCTCGCGCATCCGCGCCTGCACCCGCGCCACGTACGCGCCCTGCGCCGCCGCATCCAGCGTGCGCAGCGCGCGCAAGGGCACGTGCGTGGACACGGTGAGGGTGCGCAGGCCCGCGGGGGCGCGGCCCGGGTCCTCGGCGCCGCTCACCGAGGCGAAGAGGTGGTTGCCCTCGACGAAGGGGGCGCCCTCGTCCTGCACCAGCTCCAGGTGGTGCGGCCCCGGGGAAGCGCCCGCGGGCGCGGCCGCGACGAGGTAGAGCATCGCGGCGCCCCACCCCTCCTCCACGCCGCGCGCCATCGTGCGCAGCCGCGCCGCGCCCTCGGCCTTCTCCCCGCTCTCCGGCAGCAGGCGCAACAGCCCCTGCGGCAGCACGTTGGCCACCACCTGGCGCGCGCGCAGCTCGCCGCGGCGGGTGTGCACGCGCCAGCCTCCGCCCGGCTCGGGCGCGAGCGCGCGCACCCGGTTCGCGAGCAGCACCTCGCTGCCGCTCGCGCGCACCGCCCCCACCAGCGCCTCCGCGAGCCGGCCGATGCCGCCGCGCACGTGGCCCGTGCCCCGCCAGTAGTAGTCCATCGCGGCGAGCGCGAAGGGGGCCTCGGCTTCGCCGGCCGGGCACTGCACGGTGATCTGGCACAGCGCATCGAGGAAGGTGCGAAGCGGCCGGAAGCCCTCGAGCCCGCAGTGCGCGAGCACCGCGGCGAGCGGGCGGCCCATCCAGCGCAAGAGGGGCGCGTACTGGAAGGCGCGCGCCGAGTGGCGCAGCAGGGCGGGGAGGGTCAGCGGCGGCAGCAGCGTGGGGTCGTCGAAGAGCGGCCACAGCGCCCCGGCCACCTGCTCCTGGAGGCGGAAGAAGCGGCGCAGGCCGGGCACCGGCGCCCCGGGGAGCCTCTCGAGCTCGGCGACGAAGCGCGCCTTGTCGCGGTGCACCGGGAGCACGAGGGACGGGGTGCGCAGCTCCACCAGCGGGTCCGGCCAGTCCAGCTGCACGTCCAGCCCCAGCTCCGCCACCCAGCGGCCGAACAGCTGCGCCTCGGAGAGTCCGGAGAAGAGCGTGGCGCCGGACTCGAAGGCGTAGCCGTCCCTTCGGAAGGTGGAGGCGCAGCCCCCGGGGTACGCGAGCGTCTCGCACAGGGCCACCCGGGCACCCTGGCGGGCGAGCGCCAGCGCGGCCCCCAAGCCTCCGAACCCCGCCCCCACCACCACTGCGTCGTACTGGGTGTGCACGCGAGGGCGGATGCGCGAGCGGCGCGGGGGTTTCGGAAACTGGCGGGGCGCCCGGGCGCGTGGAAGGGTGGCCGGCTCCGCCATGCGCACGCTGCAAGCCGAGCTGTTGAGTGGGAGCGCCCTGCACCGGGAGGTCATCCAGGAGAAGCTCGCGCACGCGCGCGAGTCGGTGCTCATCTCCACCGCGAACCTCAAGGCGATGTACGTAGAGCTGGACGGGCGCTTCAAGCCGGTGCTCGCGCTCTTCGACCGGCTCGCCAAGCGCGGCGTGGAGCTGCGCCTGCTGCACGCGGAGCTGCCCAGCCGCCCCTTCCGCGAGGCCTTCGACGCGCGCACGCGCCTGGTGAGGGGCGGGCTGCAGCTCAAGGTGTGTCCGCGCGTGCACTTCAAGGCCGTCATCGTGGACGGCGCCTGGGCCTACCTGGGCAGCGCCAACCTCACCGGCGCGGGCCTGGGCGCCAAGGGCGAGGCGAAGCGCAACTTCGAGCTGGGCTTCGTCACCGAGGACTTCGACGTGGTGGACCGCGCCACCGCGCTCTTCGAGAGCGTGTGGAGCGGCGCCGAGTGCCGCGGCTGCGGCCTGGTGAAGCTGTGCCCGGACCCCATCCTGCCGCCCGCGCTGCGCGAGGGACCCCGGAGAGGGAGCGGCGTGCGGCTGGGGCGCTCGCGACGGCTGCGGCGTTAGCGCCCAACAGCTCCGAGAATGGCGGTGGCCGGCGCTGCGGCTTTGCATTATCCCTGCCGGCACATGCGCACGCCCTCCCGTCGCCCCCTCGCGCTGCTGCTGCTCCTCTCCGCTGCCCTTCTGCACTGCGCCCACCGCCCGCCCTCGCCTACGGACGCGCTGCAGGAGGCCGCCGCCCGGGCGGCGAAGCCGGACGCGGATGCCCGCACGCGCGCCTTCGCCGGCTTCCACGCCCTGCTGGTGCAGGGCGCCCCCGCCGAGGCCCAGCGCCTCTTCGACGCGGCGCTCGCGCAGGACCCCGCCGAGCCCTACGCCCTCTACGGCCAGCTGCTGATGGCCCAGCGCGCAGGCCACCCGGAGCGCGCGCTGGACGCGGCCCTCGAGCTGCCCCGCCGCGCCCCGCGCCACCCGCTCGCGGTGGTGGGCGCGCGCTTCGCGCTGGACCAGGCGGGCAACGCGGTGCCCCTGGACGAGCGCATCCTCTCCGGCGCGCGCGCGGGGCTCGAGGCGGGCGCCGCCGGCGAGGCCGCCCAGCTGCTGCGCAGCGCGCGCGTGGCGGTGCAGGGGGTGCGCGGCGAGACGGCGGCGCAGTCCCAGGCGCTGCAGGAGATGGGCTCGCTGAGTGAGGCCACGCTGGTGGGCCCCTTCTCGCCCTACCAGTGGCTGGGCTTCGACGAGCCCACGCAGCCCGAGAAGGACGGCGCGCTGACGGACGGGCTGAAGGGCCCCTTCGGGCCGCTCGCCCTGCGCACGCTGCACGCGCCGGACGGGCGCCTGGACCTCTCCGGGGAGACGGGGGACGGGGACGTGTTCCTGCTCGCGGTGGACGCGGAGGTGCCGGCGGGCGGGCAGTACGTGCTGCGCACCGTCTCCACCGGCGCGCACCGCGTGCTGCTGGACGGGGCGGCGGTGCTCGAGCGCCGCAGCTTCGCGCGCGCCGAGTCCACGGTGAGCGCGCGCCCGCTGGAGCTCGCGCCCGGCACCCACCGGCTGCTGGTGAAGCTGGTGCGCGAGGCGCGCGCGGGCACGCTCTCGCTCTCGCTGATGCGCGCGGACGGCGCCCCCTCCGCCATCCGCTTCCGCCCCGCGCGGGGGCCCGCGCCGCACTGGAGCGCGCAGGCCCCCGCGAAGGGGGCTCCGGCCGGGGCCGCGGCCGCCCTGCTCTTCCCGGACGCGAAGGACCTCGCGGCCGCGCTGCAGCAGGAGGCGGGCCCACTGCTCGCGGGCTTCATCGCCGTGCGCGACGGCATGGGCCGCGACCGCGACGGCGCGAAGCAGCTGCTGGACGGGGTGGCGAAGGCCGCGGGCAGCCCGGCGGTGCTCGCGCTGCGCGCGGAGCTCAACGCCACCGACCGCACCGTGCCCGCCAAGGTGGCGCGCGGGCGCGCCACGCGCGACCTCGAGGCGGCGCTGGCCAAGGACCCGAAGGACGTGAACGCCCTGCTCCTGCGCGCCGCATTGCAGCTGGACGAGCCGCAGCCCACCGCCGCGCTCGAGACCCTCACCCGGGCGCGCGGCGCGGCCACCCCCGTGGGCTACCCGGTGCACCTGCTGCTCGCGCGCACCGCGCTGGCGCTCAAGGTGGAGGCCCAGGCGGAGGCCGCCGCGCAGGACGCGCTCACGGCGCAGGCGGGCCTGTGCGAGGCGCACCAGATCCGCTACGACCTCGCCCGCCGCCGCGATGCCGTGGGCGAGGCGGACCAGGCGCTGCAGCAGATGGAGCGCTGCCCCGGGGCGCTCGTGCGCGCCGCGGACCACGCCCGCGTGCGCGGCGACCTGCAGGCCACGGCCGCCGCCTACGAGAAGCTGCTCGCGCGCGACCCCGGCGACGTCGCGAGCGGGCTCGCGCTCGCCGGCACCCAGGTCTCCCTGCGCCGCTACGAGGACGCCACCCGCGTGCTCTCCTCGCTGCGCACGCTGTGGCCGCGCAACGCGGGCCTGCTCAAGCGGCTCGCGGACGTGCGCGAGTTCGCGGGGGACCGCGCCCAGGCGCTCTCCCTGCGCGAGGAGGCGCTGCACCTGGACGGCAGCGACCTGCCGCTGCGCCGCATGGTGGAGCGCGCGCGCACCGGCAAGGAGCTGCTGCAGGAGCGCGCCATCGACGGGAAGGAGGCCATCAAGGCCTACGAGGCGAACCACGGCCCCGAGGACAGCCCCGCCGCCTACGTGCTGGACGCGGCCGCGGTGCGCACCTACCCGGACGGCTCGGTGGTCAACCGCGTGCACGTCATCCAGAAGGCGCTGGACCAGAGCGGCGTCGCGGACATCGCCGAGGTGGAGCTGCCCCCGGGCGCGCAGGTGCTCGCGCTGCGCACGATCAAGCCGGACGGCAGCGCGCTGGAGCCCGAGAGCATCGAGGGCAAGGAGACCGTGAGCCTGCCGGGCGTGCAGGTGGGCGACTACGTGGAGTACGAGTACCTGCTGGCCGAGGACGCGCGCGGCCCCGCGCAGCCGGGCTTCAGCCTCGCGAGCTTCTACTTCCAGATTGCCAACCAGCCGAACAACTGGAGCACGTACACGGTGGTGTCTCCGAAGGGCACCGGCCTCAAGGTGGACGCGCACAACCTGAACGGCCCCGCCCCGCGCGCCACGGTCGAGAAAGGCCCCGAGGGCGACGAGGAGGTGTTCCGCCACGACGAGCGCCGGGTGCCGCCCTACGTGCCCGAGCCGGAGGGGCCGCCCTCCGGCAACGAGTACCTGCCCTGGGTGCAGGTGGGCGCCGGGGACGAGGGCAACGAGCGCCTCGTCGCAGGCTACGCGGACGCCTTCCTCGAGCGCGGCGTGCTCACCTCCGAGGTGGAGGCCTTCGCGCGCGAGGCGGTGGGGGACAAGAAGGGGCTGGAGGCGGTGCGCGCGCTCTACGGCGCGGTGATGCAGCGCTTCAGCGGCCGGGACGCGGGCCTCGCCCAGTCCGCCGCGAGCACCGTCGCGCAGGACCGCGGCAGCCGGCTGTGGGTGCTCAAGGCGGGGCTCGAGTCGCTGGGCATCCCCGCGCGCCTCGCCGCCGTGCGCACCTTCCTCGCGGACCCCGCGCCCTACCGCTTCCCCACCGACTCGCTCATGCCCTTCCTCTGCCTGTACGTGCAGGTGCCCGGCGGCGAGCCCGTGTGGCTGGACCCCAGCGTGCGCTACGCCCCCTTCGGCGAGCTGCCCGAGCAGGCGCTGGGCGCGCGGCCCGTCATGCTGCTGCCCGAGCCGGGGCGCCCCCTGCAGAAGCTCACCACGCCGCCCGCGCGCCCCGCGCCCGGCAAGCAGGTGAAGCTCGCGCTCGCGCTGGATGCGCAGGGCAACCTCACGGGCACGGGCGAGGAGACCTACGTGGGCTTCGAGGCGGCGCAGCTCGCCGAGGCCTTCGAGACGCTGAGCGCCGAGAGCCGCAAGCAGGCGCTGCAGGGCGCGGTGAGCCGCTACTTCAACGGCGCGGAGCTCACCACGCTGCAGGTGAGCGCCGAGCGCGGCGTGGGCCAGCCCTTCACCCTGCGCTACGGCCTGCGCGCCCCCGGCTTCGCGCGCGTGGACGGGCCCCGCCTCAGCGTGCCGCCGCTCACCCTGCCCGCGCAGCTGGGGCGGCGCTACGTGCAGCTGAGCGCGCGCCAGACGGCGCTGTTCCTCGGCAGCACCGAGGCGAGCCACGTGCAGGTGCAGCTCACCCTGCCCCCCGGCTACCGCATGGCGGACCCCCTGCCCTCCTTCAGCGTGAACAGCGCCTTCGGGCAGCTCACGCGCCACGAGAGCCAGACGGGCGAGGTGGCCACGCTGCAGGAGGACTTCGTGCTGCCCATGGCCCGCATCGCGCCGCGCGACTACGAGCGCTTCGCGCGCTGGGCGGGGGACGTGGACCTCTTGCAGTCGCGCGACGTCACCCTCACGAAGGAGCCGGGCAAGGAGGCGCGGCGCTGAAGTAGCCTCGCACTCCCATGCGCCAGCCCCTCCGACTCCTGCTCCCGCTGTGCCTGCTGCTGTGCGCCTGCGAGCGCAAGGTGCAGGAGTCTCCTCGGCAAACCTCCGGAGGCTCCTCCGGAGCCCAGGGCGCGTCCGGCTCGGGGCCCATCCTGCTCGGCTCGGTGGGCAGTCTCACGGGCCCCGAGGCCACCTTCGGCGTCACGGTGCGCGACGGCATCGCGCTCGCCGTGGAGGAGGCCAACGCGCAAGGGGGCGTGAAGGGGCGGCCGCTCGCGGTGCGCTTCTACGACAGCCAGGGCAAGCCCGAGGAGTCCTCCGCGGCCGTCACCCGGCTCATCTCGCAGGACCACGTGAGCGTCATCCTCGGCGAGGTCTCCTCGTCCAACTCGCTGGTCATCGCGGACGCGGCGCAGGCGGCGCACGTGCCCATGGTGACGCCCGCCGCCACGCACCCGGACGTGACGAAGAAGGGCGACTACATCTTCCGCGTCTGCTTCATCGACCCCTTCCAGGGCGAGGTGATGGCGAAGTTCGCGCGCGAGAACCTGAAGCTGTCCCGCGTCGCCATCCTCCAGGACGACAAGAACGCGTACTCGCTGGGGCTCGCCCGCGTCTTCGACGAGGCCTTCCGGAGGCTCGGCGGCGAGGTGGTGGCGCGCGCGAGCTACCAGAAGGGGGACACGGACTTCCGCGCGCCCCTCACACAGCTGCGCAAGGCGCGCCCCGAGGCGCTCTACGTGCCGGGCTTCTACAGCGAGGTGGGCGTCATCGCGCGCCAGGCGCGCGAGCTGGGCTTCACCGAGCCGCTGCTCGGCGGCGACGGGTGGGAGAGCGACCACCTGCTGGAGCTCGCGGGCAACGCGCTCGAGGGCAGCTATTACTCAGCGCACTACGCGCTGGACAACCCGGCGCCCGCGCTGCAGCGCTTCGTGGCGGCGTACCGCAAGCGCTACGGGGTGGTGCCCGAGGCGGGCGCCGCGCTCGGCTACGACGCGGCGCGGGTGGCCATCGCCGCGCTCTCGCGCGCGCCCTCGCTGGACGGTCCCGCGGTGCGCGACGCGCTCGCGAGCACGCGCAACTTCGTGGGCGCCGCGGGCACGCTGTCCCTGGATGCGAACCGCAACGCGGTGAAGCCCGCCGTCATCCTCGAGGTCGAGGGCACCCGGCGCCGCTTCGTCACCACCGTGGCGCCCTGAGCCCGGCTACCGCCGCTTGCCCGTCTCCTGGATGAGCTCCACGTAGCGGCGGTTCTTGGGGTTGAGCTTGAAGGCCTTGCGGTAGGCCTCCTCGGCCTGGGCCCACTGCGACTCGCCGCGCGCCACCTCGCCGAGGAAGAACAGCGCGTCCTCGCAGGTGGGGTCCTCGCGGGTGAGCTCGCCCAGCTCGCCGAGCACGAGCCGGCCGTGCGCCTCGGGCTTGAGCAGGTAGCGCGCCCAGGCGCGGAAGGCGCGGTGCACGCTGCGCGGCTCGATGTCGCACGCGTACTCGAAGTACTCGAAGGCGCCGGGGAAGTTGCCCGCCTCGAGGCGCTTGCGGCCCTCCTCGAACTGGGTGCGCCCGTCCAGCAGGTCGGTGCGGATGCGGAACTGCTCCGCGGTGCTGGGGCGGCTCGCGGCCTGGGCCTGCTTCTCGCGCGCGGCGGCGCGGCGCTTGCGCCAGAGCGCGGCCTGGTCCACGTCGCTCAGGGCGCCGTAGGCGCGCGCGTACGCGGCGAGCAGCGCCTCGGCCTTCTCGCGCAGCTCCGCGGTGGCGAAGCGCAGCGGGCTGAAGCGCTCGGCGAGCGCGAGGAAGGCGCGGCGCAGCGGCACCGCCTGCACGTCCTCGGGCACCTCCAGCAGGCCGAAGGGGTCCTGGCTGCGGTGCTGCAGGAAGGCGCTCATCAGCGCGTTGCGCACCGCCTCGTCCTCGTCCGCGAAGGGCACGCCCCTGGGGCCCGGCGCAGGCGCTGCCGCGGGCGCGGGGCTCGGGGGCGGCGGCGGCTCGGCGGCGGCGGCCGGGGCGCGAGGCGCAGGGGCGGGCAGCGCGTCCGCGAAGCCCGCCACGCCCAGGATGCACAGGGCGTAGAGGCGGCGCAGCACGGTCTCCGTGTCCAGGCCGGTGCGCTCGAGCAGCTCGGCGAAGGTGGGCTCGGCGCGCAGGGCCTGGAAGAGCCGCGCGTCCTTCGCGCTCAGCTTGAGTCCCTCGGCGGCCTCGCGGGCGCCGGGCACCTGGGCGAAGCGGCGCTCGTCGGTGAAGGTGAAGTGGGTGGCCACCGCGTCGAAGGGCATGAAGCTGCTCACGCCGGTGAGCACCAGCTGGGCGCTGTTCATGCGCACGCTGGTGGCGGGGGCCTCCACGTCCGCGATGAGGCGGAAGCGCGCGTCCGTCCAGCGGAAGGTGTCCAGGATCTTCAGGGCGAGGTTCGCCTGCAGCTGCTTGTAGAGATCGAAGGGCGCGATGAGCCCCTTCTTCACCAGCAGCTCGCCCATCTGCAGGCCGCTCTGCACGCTCTCGGAGAGCGCCTTCTGGTAGTCCGCCTCGCTCAGGCGCCCCTTCTCCACGAGGAACTTGCCCAGCGTCTCGTGCAGCAGGTTGGACGCGCAGGCCACGGGGCTGCCGTCCTCGAAGGTGATGCGCTTCTCGAGCTGGCGGCGCTTGAGCTCCAGGGTGCAGGTGCGCTCCTCCAGCATCAGCGCGTGCAGGAGCAAGGGCAGCGGCAGCTCCTCGAGCGAGCCCTCGCGCTGCTTGAGCAGCTGCGCGGGCGGGGGGAAGAGGGCGGTGTCCAGAGTCACGGTACGCAATCGTAGCGCGCTTCGGCGAGGGGCCCTAAGTGGCCCCCTCTGCCCACCCGTGCCTACCTGCCAGGCGCCTCAGGGCGTGAGCCGCAGCAGGAAGGCCCGGGGCGTGCTGCTCGTGAGCGGCCCGCTGCCGAAGTCCGCGGTGCCGCGGAACAGGCCGATCACCGAGACGGAGCCCCCGTCGCTCACCGCGCAGCCCTCCGTGCGGATGTCCTCCCCCGAGCCCACCTGGAGGTTGCGCGCGCGCCCGAACTGGCCGTCGTTGCGGCGGAAGCGCGCGACGAAGGAGGTGGTCACCAGCGGGTCCGGCACGGAGGGGCTGCGCGGCACGCCCAGCGCCGAGGCGTCCCCGTGCGACACGCACGTCACCACCTCGTTGCGCGTGCTGGTGGCCACGGCGATGCCGCCGCGAGACGGCCCCAGCACGTGGCGCCAGCGCTCGTCGCCGTTGCCCGTGCTCAGCCCCAGCAGGTCTGCGACTCCCGTCGGGACGTCGGTGACGGCGAGCACCACGCGCCCGCCGCGCGCCACCAGCCCATCCGTGAAGCTGCCCTCGGGGGCCTCGACGAAGTGCGTCCAGCGGTGGTTCCCCTGCCCCGTGGTGGAGAAGACGAAGGGGGTCATCGTGCCGCTGCCGGAGGGCCCGCCGAAGGTCACCGCCCCCGTGCCCAGCCCGCTCACGTACGCGTTGCCCGCCTCGTCGCTGGCCACGCGCGCGCCCTCCGCGCTCGCGCCCTCCGGCTGCTCGTAGATGTTGCCCCAGCGCGCCGCGCCGTCGTTGCCGTAGCGGATGAGCATGAGGCGCGGGGCGCGCGACTCGGAGAGGACGCGGAAGGAGGCGAGCGCGTAGAAGCCGCCGCCCGGGCGGTGCACGGCGAAGTCCAGGAAGCTGAAGGTGGTGCCCGCGTCCGGCCGCGTCGAGCGGGCGAAGCGGCGGTGGCCGTCGGAGCCGAGGCTGAGCAGGAAGAAGCCGTTGCCCAGCGTGCGCGAGCCCACCTGCACGCCGCTTCCCTGCGCCTCGCCCCCGAGGAACACCGTCCCCCCGCGCGTCACCGTGAGGGCGGCGGCGTGCACGAAGAAGGACGTGGACGGGTCGGTGGAGGGCGTCCCCGGCCCATAGCCCCGCACCCACACCAGCGCGCCGCCGGGCCGGAACTTCGCCACGCCCAGGTGCACGTCCGAGGCGTCCCCGTTCCAGGGCAGCGTGCGCCCGGCGAGCGAGGCCGGCCCGGTGTACTGGAACGAGACGTAGGTGTTGCCCGCCCCGTCCACCGCCACGTGGTCGTAGAGCAGCTGCGCGTCGCTCGCGCGCACCCAGCTCGGGTTCAGCGCGCTCGCGTGCACCTCCTGCGTCAGCGTGCCCGCGGGCGGCGGTGTGCTCGCGACCGGCGCCCCGCCGCCCTCCGCCGCCGTCCCCCCGCAGGCGCCCCACAGCAGCGCCAGCACCAGCACCCCTCCTGCGCGAAGTCCCCGCATGTGCGTCCCCCCTTTTTTGCTCCACCCGGGACGGTGCACACGGGGCGCGGGGCTGTGCAGTGCAAGACGCGGCAACCGCGCGGCGCGTGCAGGCCGCGCGCGCGGACCCCACGGCCTCGCACTCCGGTACGAGCGGCCTGCGATGTCCGGCACGTAGCGCGTCGCCCGCAAGACAGCGCGGACCCTTCGGCTGCGGGGCGGCCAGGCGCCGCGCGCGCCTTCAGCTCACGCGCACGCCGAGCCAGGCGGCGAAGCCGCGCAGGCCTGGAATCTGGTAGCTCCAGAAGCCCGCGATGGCCTCGCGCAGCGCGCGCTCGTCCGGGTGGGCCTCGAGGATGGCCGCCAGCATGCGCCGCGTGTTCTCGAAGATGCGCGTGAGCACGAAGCGCGCCGCGGGGCTCACCCGCAGGCCCGGCTGCGAGGCGCGCAGCTGCGCGAGCGTGGCGGAGACGAGCAGCTGCACGAAGCGCTCGCCGAAGGGCGCGTACGGGGTGCCCTCGGCGCGGTCCAGCAGCACCACCACCGCGAGCCGGTGCTCCACCCAGAAGCGCAGCATCTGGTCGCCCTCGTCGTCCGGCGGCGGCGCCGGGTGCGAGAGCGCGAGCTGGGCGAGCGCCTTCACGCGGCGCTCGAGCAGCGCCTCGAAGCGCTCGGCCAGCGCGGGCGTCACGACGGCATCCAGCAGCTCCTCCTTGCCCGGGTAGTAGCGGTACAGGCTCGCGGTGCCCAGCCCCGCGCGCTGGGCGATGCCCGCCATCGTCGCGCCCAGGTAGCCCTGGGCCGCGAAGGCCTCGAGCGCCGAGGCGAGGATGCGCTCGCGCACGTCGTCTTTGAGGACCTGGGGCATCAGCGCTCGAAGAGGCGGGGGTAGGAGAAGGGGGCCCAGCGATGATGCCACGGGCGCGCCTCCTCCAGCTGGTACGCGAGCTCCAGCAGCAGGCGCTCCTCACCCAGGCCCGCCGCGAAGTGCGTGCCGATGGGCAGCCCCTCGGGCGTCCAGTGCAGCGGCACGCTCATCCCCGGCAGGCCCGCGATGTTGTGGATGGGCGTGTAGCCCACGCTCGCCGCCGTGCGGCGCAGCAGCTCCTCGCGCGGCAGCACGGGCGAGAGGTGGCCGAGGCGCCAGGGCGCGGTGGCCAGCGTGGGGGTGAGGATGACTTCGAAGCCCTTCACCGCCGCGAGGTAGCGCTCGGCGCAGGCGGCGAAGGCGGCGCGCGCCGTGGGCAGGGCGTCCGGCCCGAGGCGCTGCAGCTCCTCCACCAGCGCCCAGGTGAAGGGCTCGAGCTCCCCGCGCTGCACGGGCGCTCCGCGCATCTGCCCCATCATCTGCACCACGCCGGCGACCGCCGCGCCGCCCATGAGGAAGAAGCCGTCCCTCAGCGCCGCCCCGTCGATGTCCGGAGGCACCACGGGCTGCACCTCGTGGCCGAGCTCCGTGCACAGCGCCACCGCCTCGTCGTAGGCCCGGCGCACCTCGGGCGTGGGCTCCTCGCCCATCAGCGTGCGCGTCCAGGTCCCGATGCGAAGCCTGCGGCGCAGCGGCTCGCGCACGAAGCCCAACGGCGCGAGCGGCCCCTCGCGGTCCTCGGTGAGGGAGAGGAAGAGCGCGCTGTCTCGCACCGAGCGGCTCACGCAGTGCTCGCTCACCAGCGCGCCGAAGTCGGAGGGCCCGAGGCTCGCCGGCACGCAGCGGCCGCGGCTCGGCTTGAGCCCGAACAGGCCGCACACCGAGGCGGGGATGCGCACCGAGCCCCCGCCGTCGCTCGCGTGCGCGAAGGGCACCAGCCCCGCGGCCACGGCGGCCGCCGCGCCTCCCGAGGAGCCCGAGGCCGAGAGGGACAGGTCCCACGGGTTGTGGGTGACGCCCTCTGCGAGCGTCTCGGTGCTGCCCAGCATGCCCAGCTCCGACGTCGCGCTCTTGCCGACCGTCACCAGGCCCGCCGCGTCGATTCGAGCGGCGTAGGGCGTGGGGGGCGCGGCCAGGTTCTTCGCGAAGAGCCGCGAGCCGAGACCCCAGCGCAGGCCGGGGTACGGCGTCACGTCCTTCACCAGGAAGGGCACGCCCGAGAAGGGCCCCGCCGCGGGCCGCACGCCGCGCGCGCGCTCGAGGTCCAGCGTCACCACCGTGTGCAAGAGCGGCTCGAGCGCTGCGAGGCGCTCCGCGCACGCCTCCAGGAGCTCCGCCGCACTGACCTCGCCCTTTGCCACGAGTTCCGCCTGCGCCACGCCGTCCAGGCGCGAGAGACCACCGAGCTTCGCCATGGGACACCTCCTGCTCCGTGAACCGCGAAAAGCGAATTAATCATTCCCTTTTCGCGGCCGCCGTCAAGTGTCGCGGTCGCCGGCCGGGCAGGCAGGGTGCGTGGGGTTGACCCGCACCGGGCGCAGCGCACTAGGGTCTGGGCCCCTATGCGACCCTCTCCCGCGCTCCTCCTCTCCGGTCTCCTCGGCACCCTCGCCCTCGCTGCGTGCAGCGGCGGCGGCGACGAGGGCGGCGGCGGCCCGGCGGCCCAGGCCGGCGACGTGCAGCCCTTCGGCAAGACCTACTCGGGCAAGCTGTACCTGGGCCCGGTGGAGTGGACGGGCTCCTTCCACAACGCCTGCAGCCCCTACCCCTCCCAGGTGCAGCAGGACATGGGCGAGCTGCTCGTGGGGCTGAGCAACCTCATCCCCAATACGGAGAACCTCTGCGACGCGTGCGTCCTCCTCACCACGGCGTCCGGGAAGCAGGCCGTGGGCAGGGTCGTCACCTTCGGGGACACCACGGGCGAGGGCTACCTGGACACGAGCCAGACGCTGTACTCGCTGCTCACGCAGGGCGAGAGCGACCCCACGCCCCCCATCACCTGGCAGGTGGCCAAGTGCCCGGACGGCCAGGCCGTGCGCTACCAGTTCCAGAGCGGCAGCCACCAGGACTGGACCAGCTTCTGGGTGCGCGATGCGCGCCTGCCGCTCTCCAAGGTGGAGGTGAAGAGCAGCAAGAACCCGAGCTGGCAGACGCTGCGGCGCGAGACGGACGGCACCTTCAACGACGACGACGGCATCGGGCTCGGCGCCTTCTCCGTGCGCCTCACCGCCGTGGACGGCCAGCAGCACGTGGACGACTTCCCCAGCTACACGGCCGGGGCCCAGCTCTACACGGGCCAGGGCAACTTCCAGTAGGCGCTAGTCCCCGTCCTCCGCCCAGCCGCTCTGCTGGGCGGCAGGCGCTGCCGCCGGCATCCGCTTGGCGATGAGCGCGCCGGCGAGCAGCAGCAGCGCGAGCGCGGCCGCGTAGGCGAGTGGCCGCGAGGGCTTCGCGCGCCAGGCCCACAGCCGCTCGCGGCGGCGCTGGAAGGTGGGCGCTGCGCGGTAGTCGCTCCAGGCCTGCGCGCGCGCGAGCGCCGCCTCGCCGTCGCGGCCCGTGCGCTCGAGCGCCTGGGCCAGCAGCACGCGCCCCTCCACGCTTCCCTGGCGCGTGCGGCAGAAGCGCTCGAGCGCCGCGAGCGCGCCCTTGTCCCCGGTGAGCTCGCCGCGCCGCAGCCGCGAGCGCCCGCGCGCCAGGTCGATGGCGCCCAGGCCGTAGCCCGGCTCGAGGCGCTCCGCCTCGTCCAGCAGCAGCTCGCCCTGCGCCGCCTGGCCCGCGCCGAGGTAGGCCGCGCCCAGCAGGTACAGCGTGGCCACGTCCTCGTCGCCCGCCTCCAGGTTGGGCTTGAGCACCTGGACCGCGGCGGCCGCGCGCCCGCGCGCGAGCCACAGGTCCGCGAGCTCGTAGCGCGCGCGCCGGTCGTGCGGGTTCACCTCCAGCAGGCGCTGCAGGGAGTGCTCTCGCCGCCAGCGCTTCCACGCGCGCAGCGGGCTGGGCAGCAGCTGCAGCGTGAAGCTGTCCAGCCCCCAGTACAGCGCCGCCATCGCCCCGAGCGTGAGCAGCGGGCTGCCGGTCAGGCGCGAGATCAGCATCCACATCATCCAGTTGGAGAGCATCGCAGGTCCCGTTCAGGCCGCTAGATGAGGCGCGCGCACACTTCCGAGTGCACGTCCGCGCCGGCGTCGGTGAGGGTGAGGCGCCCCTCTCTTAGCGTAGCGAGCCCGTGCGCCACCAGACGCCCCAGCTCCGCCTCGCGCGCCGCGGGGTCCTCGCCGTAGGCGCGCAGCAGGGGCTCCCACTGCACCCCCGAGCGCAGCCGCAGCGCCATGGCGAAGCGCTCCTCGAAGAGCTCGCGCGCGCCGAGCGCCTCGCGCGAGGCCTCGGGCAGGCGCCCCGCCTCCACCGCCCGCAGGTACTGCTCGGGGCTGCGCAGGTTCGTATAGCGGCTGCCGGCGAGCCCGCCGCTGCCAGGCGCGTGCAGCATGCCGGTGGCCCCCACGCCCAGCGCGAGGTACTCGCCACCCGTCCAGTACAGCGCGTTGTGCCGGCTCTCGTGCCCTGCCCGCGCGTGGTTGGACACCTCGTAGCGCGAGAGGCCGCGCCGGGCGTAGGCCTCGCGCACGGCCGCGGCCATCTGCACCACCACGTCGTCCTCGGGCAGGTGCAGCTGGCCGCGCGCGAGCTGCTTGGCGAGCGGCGTGTCCTCGGCGAGCTCCTCGCGCTCCACCGTCAGCGCGTAGGTGGACAGGTGCTCGGGCTCGAGCGCCGCGGCGTGTTCTGCGTCCGCCCGCGCCTGCGCGAGGCTCTGGCCGTGCACCCCGTAGATGAAGTCCAGGCTCACGCTGGGAAAGCCCGCGGCGCGCGCCTTGCGGAAGGCTCCCTCCGCCTGCGCGGCGTCGTGGTCGCGGCCCAGGGCCTTCAGCGTCTCGGGCTGGAAGGACTGCACGCCCAGCGACAGCCGGTTCACCCCGGCCGCGCGGTAGCCCGCGTAGCGCTCGGCGTCCGCGACGGTGGGGTTCGCCTCCAGCGTCACCTCCAGGCCGGGCGCGAGCGGCAGCCGCGCGTGCAGCCCCTCGAGCACGCGCTGCACGTAGCGCGGGTGCCACAGCGAGGGCGTGCCGCCGCCCAGGAACACCGACTCGAGCGGGCGGCCGCGCAGGTGCGGCTCGGCCTGCAGCCGCAGCTCCAGCTCCGCGAGCACCGCCTTCGCGTAGCGCTCCTCGGGCAGCTCGCGCGCCACCGCCACGGCGAAGTCGCAGTACGGGCACTTCGCCAGGCAGTAGGGGAAGTGCAGGTAGAGCCCGAAGCGGGCGGCCGACATCCCGGTGTAGGGGTCGACCGGTGCCGAGAAGGGAGCCGGAGAAGGGGCCATGGGGCACGCCGGCAGGGGCCGGCTACTTCGCCCCCTTCAGCGCCGCCTCGAGCCGGGCCACCTTCGCCTTGAGGCTCGCGGCCGCTTCGATCGCGGCCTCCGCGGCCACCAGCTTGCGCTTCATCGCGGCCACGTCCGCGCGCAGCCGGTCGCGCTCCGCCGTGAGCTCGGGCGAGGGGGCAGCGGCCGCCGCGGGCGCCGGAGCACTCGCCGCCTTGCGCTCGGCCACCTCGCGCGCGTCGCGCTCGCGGGCGAGCGCCGTCTCGAGCTTCGCCACCTGCGCGGAGAGCGCCGCCGCGCGCTCCTGCGCCGCGCTCGCGTCGCCGGCCGCCCCGCGCTTCGCGGCAGAGGCCTCCTGGCGCGCCGTCTCGAGCGCGGTCTCCAGCTGCGCCACGCGCTGGGCGAGCTTCTGCGCCCGCTCCGCCTCGCCGCGCGCCCGCTGCAGCTCCGCGCCCAGCCGGCCCTCGGCGTCGCCCTTCCCTGCGCTGAGGGCAGCGAGCTGCGCCTCCGCCTGGTGGCGCGACTCCTCGAGTTGCGCGGTGAGCGCCTCCACCTGCGCGCGCTCGGCAGAGAGCGCCTCCTGCGCCGCCTCGAGCGAGCCCGAGAGCTCCGCCTCGCGGGTGCGCGTCTCGCCCAGCTCCTGCTGCGCGAGCTCGAGGCCGCCCTGCGCCCCCGAGAGCTCCTGCTGCACCGCCTCGAGCGTGCCCTGCAGCTCGAGCTCGCGGGTGCTCGCCTCGCCCAGTGCCGCCTGCAGGCTCTCCAGCTCCGCCTGCAGCGCGCGCTCGCGTGCGCCGCCCTCGCCCAGCGCGCCCTGCGCGGCCTCGAGCGAGCCCGAGAGCTCCGCCCTCTCTGCGCGCTCCTCGGCGAGCTGCGCCTCGAGCCGCTCCACCTGCTCGGCGAGCTGCGCGCGCTCCGCGCCCTGGCGCTCCACCGCCTCGCGCAGCGCCGCGCCCTCCTCCACCGCGTGCGCTCCGGCGTCGCGCGCCTCGAGCAGCTCGATGCGCAGCGTCTCGCGCTCGGTGGCGGTGAGGTCCAGCGTCTCCTGCAGCTCGGCGGCCTGGGCGCGCAGCTCGGCAAGGGACACGTCGCGCTCGTCGAGCGACTGCCCCAGCGAGGCGAGCTCCGCGGCCTGCGCCTGCACCTGGCCGCTCAGCTCCGCGCGCTCCTCGGCCAGCCGGTCGCGCTCGGCTTCGAGCTGCTGGGCGCGCGCCTGCGCCTCCTCGAGCGAGCTGCGGGACCACTCGCTCTCGCTCTCCAGCGCGCCGAGCGCCCCTTGCGTCTCGGCGAGCGCGGCCTCCAGCTGCGCCGCGCGCCGCTCCAGCGCCTCGTGCGCCTCGGCGAGCTGCGCGCGCTCCTGCGCGAGCGCCTCGTGCTCCTGGCCCACGCGCTCGAGGTCCGCGAGCACCGCCTGGTACTGCTCCTGGATCGCCTCCAGCGCGCCGCTGGACTCGGCGCTCTGCGCCGCGAGCTCGCTCACCCGGTCTTGCGCGTGCGCGAGCGCCTCCTTCGCGCCCACCAGCTCCTCGGCGAGCCCGCCGCGCGCCGCGCGCTCGGCCTCCAGCGCGCTCGTGAGCTGCGGCAGCTGCACCTCCACCTCGGCGAGCGCGCGGGCGAGGTCCTTGCGGTCGCCCTCGCTGCCGTCCAGCTCCGCCTGCAGCGCGGCCGCGCGCTTCTCGGCCCCTTGCGCCCGGGCGCTCTCGCGCGCGAGCGCCCCTTGCGCCTTGGCGAGCCGCGCGGGCAGGTCCTTGAGCGGCAGCAGCTGCGCCTGTGCATCCGCGAGCGCGCGCGTGGCCGCCTCGAGCTTCTGGCGCAGCGTGTCCGCCTCGAGGTCGCGGTCGGCGTAGAGCGCGCGGGCGCGCGCGAGCGTCTCGGTCTTCTGGCGCAGCACCGCGCGGAAGAACTCGACCTTCTCCTCCGGCGCGCCCGTCTTGGGCATGCGCGGCTCGGGCGGCTCGGCGAAGGGATCCTCCGAGCCCTGCGGCCGGGACATGCTCGCGGCGGCCTGCGTGCTCGCGGCGGCCGGCGCGGGCGCAGTGCCCGTCAGGGTCGCGGGACGGCGCGGTGGCAGGGGCGGCGGGGCCTTGGCCGGGGCGGGCGCCGCTGCGCGCAAGGGGGGCGGAGGCGTCACCGGCGCCAGGGCGGGCGCATCGAAGCTCTCGCGCAGCTCGGCGAGCGGATCGGGCTCCAGCTCTGTGGGAAGGGACGCCATGAGTCCGCGCAGGTTAGCGCCGGGACAGCGCATTCTCCAGATTCGCACCGTGTGGGACGCGCGTGCACTCGGCCGCCTGCAGGGCGGACGGGCAGAGGGCGCGCGCCCGGGCCGCGGACGTCCGGTGGCGTTAGGGAGTGGGACACCCCCTGCGGTTCACCTTGCCCCACCTGGGGGCGGGTGACAGGTTCCGACGCCTCATGCCCCTGCGCTACACCCTGCCCAACGGCCTCACCGTCGTCTTCGAACCGCAACACGCCGCCAAGGTGGCGGCCTTCCAGGTCTGGGTGAAGGTAGGCAGCGCGGACGAGCGCGAGGACCAGGCGGGGCTCGCGCACCTGCACGAGCACATGCTCTTCAAGGGCACCGAGCGCCGCGCCCCGGGCGAGGTCGCGCGCGACGTGGAGGCGCACGGCGGGGAGATCAACGCCTGGACCTCCTTCGACCAGACCGTCTACCACATCGTCATCGCGAGCCAGTTCGCGCGCACCGGCCTGGACATCCTCGGGGACGCCGTGCGCCACAGCGCCTTCGACCCGGAGGAGCTCGCGCGCGAGATCGAGGTCGTCTGCGAGGAGATCAAGCGCAGCCAGGACACGCCGAGCCGGCGCGCGAGCCGCGAGCTCTTCGCCACCGCGTACGCGCGCCACCCCTACCGCCTGCCGGTCATCGGCACCGAGGCGAGCGTGCGCAGCTTCACGCGCGAGAAGGTGCTCGAGTTCTACCGGCGCCACTACACCCCGGCGAACCTGGTGCTCTCGGTCGCGGGCGACGTGCAGGAGGCGGACCTGCGCCAGTGGGTGGAGGAGATCTTCGGCGGCGACTGGGGCCGCCCCTACGCAGGCGCCGTCGCGCGGCCGCAGGAGCCCGCCGCCACAGGCCGGCGCGTCTCGCTCAAGCCGGACGAGGTGAAGGAGGCCTACCTGTACCTGGGCTTCCCCATCCCGCAGGCGGACCACGCGGACGTGCCCGCGCTGGACGTGCTCGCCATGATCGCGGGCCAGGGGGACGCGAGCCGCCTCACGCTCGAGGTGAAGCGCAAGTACAACCTGGTCAACGACGTGCACGCCTCCGCGTACACGCCGCGAGACCCCGGCCTCTTCACCGTGAGCGCCACCCTGCCCAAGGAGCACCTGCCGCGCGCGCTCGAGGAGAGCGCCCGCGTGCTCGCGTCCTTGCGAGCGCAGCCCGTGAGCGAGGAGGAGCTCGCGACGGTGAAGGCCCTGGTGGAGAGCGAGGCCGTGTACCAGCGCGAGACGGTGCAGGGGCTCGCGCGCAAGATGGGCTACTACCAGACGGGCCTGGGCGGGCTCGAGGCCGAGGCGCGCTACTACGAGGAGGTGGCGCGCCTCACCCCGGAGCGCCTGCGCGAGGTGGCCGAGCGCTACTTCCGCTTCGACCGCGCGGTGGTGACGGGCCTCTTGCCCGAGGGCAGCCCCTTCGATGCGGCCGCGGCGGAGGCCGTGCTCGAGCGGGTGGCGCGCGAGGCGCCCGCGGCCCCGGCCGAGCGGCGCGTGCCCCGCACGGCGCGCTCCGAGGAGCCCCTGCGCATCGCCGGCAAGGCGGTGGGGAGCCCCGGGCGCATCGTGGAGGAGCGGCTGCCCTCCGGCGCGCGCCTCATCATCCGCGAGGAGCGCGCGGTGCCGCTCTTCGCCCTGCGCGCGGTGTACCCCGGCGGGCTGCGCTACGAGCGCGAGGCGGACAACGGCCTCACCACGCTGCTGGGGCGCTGCCTCACCCGCGGCACCGCGCGCCACGGCGCGGAGGAGATCAGCCACCTCATCGACCAGTACGCGGGCTCGCTCGCGGGCCAGGGCGGTCGCAACAGCGTGGGCCTGCGCGGCGAGTTCCTCTCGCGCCACCTGCGCCCCGCCTTCGAGCTCTTCGCGGACTGCCTCTCGAACCCCGCCTTCCCCGAGGCCGAGGTCGCGCGCGAGCGCACCCTGCTGCTGCAGGACATCCTCACCCGCGAGGACAAGCCCAGCGGGCTCGCCTTCGACCTCTTCGCCAAGACGCTCTACCGGGTGCATCCCTACCGGATGCCCTCGCTCGGCGAGCAGGCCTCGATGGCGGCGCTCGGCCCCGCGCAGCTGCGCGCCTACCACGCGGCGTACATGGACCCGAGCCAGCTCACGCTCGCCGTGGTGGGCGACGTGCGCACGGACGAGGTGCTCGCGCTCGCGCACGAGGCCTTTGGCCGTGCGCGCGGTGGCGCGAAGCCGCCCCCCGCCATCCCCACCGAGCCCGCGCTCGAGGGCCCGCGCAAGGCGCACCGCCCGCTCGCGCGCGCCCAGGCGCACCTGGTGATGGGCTTTCCCGGCGCGCGGGTGGACGAGCCGTGGCGCCACGCGCTCGAGGTGCTCAGCACGCTGCTCAGCGGCCAGGGCGGCCGGCTCTTCGTGGAGCTGCGCGACAAGCGCTCCATGGCCTACAGCGTGAGCGCCTTCGCGGTGGAGGGCGTGGACCCGGGCTACTTCGCCGTCTACATGGGCACCAGCCCCGAGAAGCTGGACGCCGCGCTCGAGGGCATCCGCCGCGAGCTCGAGCGCGTGCGCGACGAGCCGGTGCCCGAGGAGGAGCTCGCGCGCGCGCGCCAGCACCTCATCGGCACGCACGAGATCGGCCTGCAGCGCAACGGCGCGCGCGCGGCGCTCATGGCGCTGGACGCCGCCTACGGCCTGGGCATGGACAACTTCCTGCACTACGCCGAGCGCGTGGCGGCCGTCACGGCCGAGGACGTGCGCGAGGCGGCGCGTCGGGTCATCGACTTCGACAAGAGCGCGCTCGCAGTCGTAGGCCCGTGATAGAGGGCGCGCCCATGGCTTCGACCTACTTCTCTCTCACCGTGGAGCTGCCCGAGGACCAGGGCGAGTCCGTCCAGGACCTGCTGCACGAGACCGGGGCCACCGGCCTCGAGGTGCGCGACCGCGAGGCGCCGCCCATGCCGGGCGTGCGCGGCCCGAACCCCGGCGAGTGCATCGTCGTCGCCTTCTACGACTCGCGCGAGGAGGCGGAAGGGGCCGAGGGGCTCGTCGCGGAGGGCTTCCCCACGGCGCGCCTGGTGCTCGAGGAGAAGGCGCAGGAGGACTGGAGCAACGCCTGGAAGGCGCTCATCAAGAGCGTGCAGGTGGGCCGGCTCTGGGTGGGCCCGCCGTGGGAGGCGGAAGGCGCGCCGAAGGACAAGGCGCGCCTGGTCATCGAGCCGAAGATGGCCTTCGGCACCGGCGACCACCCCACCACCTCGCTGTGCCTCGCCGCGGTGGACGCCTTCATGGCGGAGCACCCGGGCGCGAGCGTGCTGGACGTGGGCACCGGCACCGGCGTGCTCGCCATCGCCGCCAAGCGCCTCGGCGCGGGCCGCGTGGTGGGCACGGACAACGACCCGATGTCCGTCACGCTCGCCCAGGAGAACGCCGAGCTCAACGGCACGCCCACGGTGGAGCTCAGCGGCAAGGAGCTCACCGAGGTGCAGGGGCCCTTCGACCTCGTCGTGGCCAACATCCTCGCCAACACGCTCGTGGAGCTCGCCCCGCTCATCGCGCCGCGCGTCGGCAAGCGCCTGGTGCTCGCCGGCGTGCTCGCGCACCAGCGGGCCGAGGTCGAGGCGGCCTACCGCGCGCACGGGCTGGTGCCCGAGGCGGGCGGGCAGATCGGCGACTGGGTGCGGCTGGACTTCCACCGCGAGGCCTAGGCCGTGGTCCGGCTCTTCGCCCCCGTGCCCGCGGACGCGCCCGCCGAGCTCGTGCTCGGCGAGGAGCGCCGCCACTACCTGGTGCACGTGCTGCGGCTCGCCGAGGGCGACGCGCTCGAGGTGTTCGACGGGGCGGGGCGCGCCTTCGACGCGCGCGTGCTGGCGCCTGCGGCGGACGGCGCGCTGCGGCTCAGCCTGGGCCCGGCGCGCGAGGCGCCCGCGCGCCGCGCGCTCGCCGTGCTGCAGGGGCTGCCCAAGGGCGACAAGCTGGAGCTGGTGCTGCAGAAGGGCACCGAGCTGGGCGCGGCCGCCTTCTACCCGGTGGCCACGCGCCGCAGCGTGGTGAAGGTGGAGGCGCTCGGGGACAAGCGCGCCGAGAGCAAGACGGCGCGCTGGCAGAAGATCGCCGAGGAGGCGGCGCGCCAGTCGGGGCGCAGCGACGTGCCGCGCGTGCACCCGCCGCAGCCCCTGCTGGAGGCGGCGCGCGCGCTGCCCGCGGGCACGCAGCTGCTGGTGCTCGACGAGGAGGAGCGCGCCCGGCCCCTGGGCGAGGCCTTCCGCCAGCTCGAGCGCCACGCGCCCGTGGCGCTGGTGGTGGGCCCGGAGGGCGGGCTCGCGCGGGAAGAGGTGCAGGCGCTCGAGGCCCTGGGCGCGCGCGCCGTCACCCTCGGGCGGCTGGTGCTGCGCACCGAGACGGCGGCGCTCGCCGCGCTCGCGGTGATGGGCCACCTGGACGGCGAGCTCGGCTAGGCACGCGGGGCCTTCGCGTCAACCGGGACGCCTGGAGGGCAAGCGGGCAGACAGCGCCCGTCCTTTCCCTTGGTGCCGCGTTGCATTCCCCGTTCCTACGTTTCTTTCGTCCGGGACCCGAGGGTCCCACTCACCGCAAGGAGTGACACTCATGGGCATCATCGCATTCATCATCATCGGTCTGATCGCTGGGCTCATCGCGCGCGCCATCCTCCCGGGCCGTCAGAGCATGGGGCTCGTCGCCACCACGCTGCTGGGCATGGTCGGCTCCCTCATCGGTGGTCTCATCGGCTCTCTCTTCCGCCGCGACGGTCAGCTCTTCGACCTGCACCCGACCGGCATCCTGATGTCCGTGGTGGGCGCCATCGTCGTGCTGCTCCTGGTGGGCGCCGCCGGCCGTCGCCGCGTCCACGCGTAAGCCGGACGACACATCCAGGACCCTCTGGTGGGCCCCTGACGCCTCCTCGCTCGGGGAGGGGCCAGGGGCCTGTCCTTTTCTTGCCGCCGGGGCCAGGAGGCTCTTTCATCCGGGTTCGAGCCGTCCGTCATCCCGGAGGAAACGTTGTCCAAGTGCCTGAAGTGCGGCGCCCCCCTGCCCCTCACCGGGGATTGTTCCAGCTGCGCGCACGCCGCGCGCGGAACGCCCCCTCCCGCCACGCCCCCCGGTCTGCTCGACCGTGAGCTGCAGCTGGACCGCCGCCGCGGCCCCGAGCGCGCCGCGAACGAGCCCGCGTGGAGCAGCAACCCCGCGGCCCCGTCCGTGCGCACGCCGCCGGCCGCCGCCCCCGCGAGCGCGCTCCCGCTCGCCGGCCCGCTCCCTGCCGCGCGCGCCCCCGCGAGTGGGCTCCCGCTCGCCGCCGCGCCCGCCATGGCCGCGCCCCCTCCCGCGCCCGTCGCGCCGGCCCCGGTCGTGGCGGCCGTGAGCGCTCCGGCCCCCGCGCCCGCCACGGGCGTGGAGGTGCACGCGCGCCCCGCCTCGCTGTGGCGCCGGCTGCTCTCGTTCACGGTGGACGCGGCCGTCATCCTCGGCCTCGCCGCGCTCTACCTCGTCGCCGCCTCGGCCATCACCGGCCTGCAGGGGCCGCGCGCGGAGCTGGGCGGGCTGGACGGCCTGGTGCTGCGCGCGCGCGCCTACGAGTCCATCCTGCTGCCCGGGCTCGTGCTCACCGTGCTGCTCGCGCTGGTGTACTGCGCGGTCGCCGCCTTCCTCTGGAACGGCCGCACCCTGGGGCGCCGCCTGCTCGGCCTGCGCCTGGTGGACACCCATGGCCTCGCCCCTGCGCCCACGCGCGCGGTGGTGCGCGCGGTGCTCGCGGGCGTCTCCTTCGCGATCTTCCTCGGCGGCTTCTGGCTCGCGCTCTTCGACCGCCGCGGCCAGACGCTGCACGACAAGCTCACCTCCACTTTCGTGGTGCAACCGAGCTAAAGCAGCCTTGTCCCTTGCGGCCGCAGCCGTAAGATGGCCGCGCCCGCCCCATGCCCGCCCGCCTCGCCCAGACCCTGGTCGCGCGCGGCCTTCTCCCGGCGGAGAGGGCCGAGGAGGCGGTGCGCCGCCAGGCGGCCGAGGGCGGCGCGCTGGACACCGTGCTGCTGGAGCTGGGCGTGGTGGAGCGCGGCCTCATGGACGAGGCCGGGCTGCTGCAGGCGCTCGGTGAGGCCTCCGGCTACCGGCCGGTGAACCTGGCGGACTTCGAGCCGAACCCGGACGTCGCCTCCTTCATCCCGCCGAAGATCGCCGAGCGGCTGTGCGTGGTGCCCCTCTCGCTCGACGGGAACACGCTGCACGTCGCGTGCGGCTACCCGGTGCCCCGCAAGGAGCTCGACGAGGTGGGCTTCCTGCTCGGCAAGCCCCTCGAGCTGTGGGTGGCGCTCGAGGTGCGGGTGCGCGAGTGGATCTCGCTCATCTACAAGCAGCCCTTCCTCCCGCGCCACGCGCGCCTCCTCGCCGCGCTGGACCCGCTGCGCGCCGCCGAGGCGCCGCCCCTGCCCGCGCCGCAGCGCACCGCCTCGTCTCCGGCCGTGCCGCAGCCCAGCGCCCCGTCCCCTGCCGCGCGCGCGCCGGAGCCCGCGGCGCCGCGTCCGGCCCCGGAGCCTCGCGCTCCTGCCGCCCCCGCGCCCCGCGCCGCCTCCACGCCCGAGGCCCCGCGCGCCGGCGCCACCCCGCCCGGAAGGGCGCCCGTCGAGGAGCGCACGCTGGAGGAGGACCTCACCCGCGACATGGTGGAGCGCATCGCCCGCCAGGTGATGGAGGAGCCCATCCCGCTCGAGGTGCGCAAGAGCCCGCGCACCGAGGCGGCCGCGCCCCGCCCCACCCCGCCTCCGGCTCCCGCCCCTGCATCGCCGCCCGCGCCCGCTGCCGTCGCTCCGCCTGCCGCGACGCCGCCGCCCCCCGCGCCGGACGCCATCCCCCCACCCGCGTTCGTGCGCGCGCCCCTGCGCCTCAACGCGCCGGCGCCGCAGCAGCCGCCCGCGCCCTCGGCGCCGCCTGCGCCCACTGCAGAGCCCATCCCGCCGCCCGCCTTCGTGCGCGAGCCGCTGCGCCTCAACGCCCCCCGGGCCCCCGAGCCCGCGCGCCCGCCCGTCGCCGCGCCGCGCCCGGCGGACCCCCAGTTCCTCGTCTTCAGTGACCCTGCGCCCGCGGCCCCCGCGCCCGCCGCGCCTCCCGCGGCCGCTGCGCCCCCGCGCGCAGCGACGAGCGCGGCAGCGAGCTCCAGCGCGGGCTCCGCCCCGGGCTCGGCCCCGGGCTCGGCCGACGTGCCGGACTGGACGCTGGCCCAGGCGCGCGCGGCGCTGAAGGACGCCTCGCGCGACCGCGGCCGGCTCATCGACACGGCGCTGCGCTACGGGCGCCGCACCTTCGAGTACGTGGCGGCCTTCGCCGTCATCCGCGGCGCGGCCGTGGGCTGGGAGGCGCGCGGCGAGGGCGCCGACGCGCTCGCGCTCTCGCAGGTCTCGGTGCCGCTGGATGCGGCGAGCGTGTTCCGCACGGTGGCCGTCACCCGCGGCAGCTACGCAGGTCCCCTGCCTCCGGACGCGCTCAGCCGCCACTACCTGGAGCTGTTCGGGCGCGTGTCCCCGCGCACCGTGTGCCTCTACCCGGTGGAGGTGCGCGGCCGGCTGGTGTGCGTGCTGTACGGCGACGCCGGCAGCAAGCCGGTGAGCCAGCGGCGCCTGAGCGACTTCACGCTCTTCTGCCAGGAGCTGGGCGCGGCCTTCCAGGAGCTCATCCTGCACCGCAAGCAGCGCCTCGGAGAGGTGCGCGCGCACGCGCTCAACGTCCCCGAGGACGCGACGCCCTCCGCGCCCGTGGCCACGCCCGCGCTCTTCGCCGGGCTGGGCTGGGGCCCCACGGGCGCCGGCAGCGGCAGCGGCATGGGGCGCGCCGCGTCGCTGAGCCCGCGCATCCAGTCCGAGAGCGAGCGCCCCCCGCCCGACTTCAGCCCCCTGCTCGCGCGCCTCGTCGGCCCGGATGCGGCCCAGCGCTCGCGCGCGATGGCGGAGCTCGCGCGCACGCCCGAGGCGAGCGCGAAGGTGCTCGCCGGGAGCTTCCCCGGCCCCACCGCGTGGAGCCGCCTGCCGGTGCTCGAGCTGCCGCACGCGGACGAGCTGGGCCCCATCCCCGGCGCCCTCAGCCGGCTCGGCCGCCCCGCCGCGCTCGCGCTCGCGCCGCTGCTGGACGCGAACGACGCGGACGCGCGCTACCTCGCGCTGCTCACCGCGGGCAGCCTGCCCTTCGCCGAGCTGGTGCCCGGCGTGCTGCGCGGCCTCTTCGACCTCGAGCCGGACATCTCCAGCGCCGCGCGCGTGGCGGCCACGGCGCTCAAGCGCCTGCCCCGCTTCGACGCGGCGATGAAGGACCTGCGCCAGGAGCTCGCCGCGCGGGACCCCTTGCGCCGCAGCCTCGCCGCGCGCGCGCTCGGATCGCTGCACGACCGCGAGTCCATCGAGGGGCTCATCAACCTCACCGGCAGCGACGACGAGATGTGCGCGCAGGCCGCCGCCGAGGCGCTGCGCGAGGTGACGCGCGCCACCTTCGGCCTGCAGCCGCGCCAGTGGACGGCGTGGTGGGCGGAGAACCGCACGCGCCGCCGCGCCGACTGGCTCGTGGCCGCGCTGCGCCACCGCGAGCTGGACGTGCGCCTCGCCGCCTTCGAGGAGCTGAGCCGGGCGCTCAACGACTCGCTGGGCTACCTCGCGGACGGCTCCGAGCCCGAGCGCGAGGCCGCGGTGCGCCGCTGGGAGGCCGCGCTGCAGGACCCGCAGCGCGCCCGCCGGCTCGCCGTCCTCTAGGACTGAGGCGGCACTGCTCCTGCAGGGCTCCCCGGGGTACAACGAGCCCCTTCCCTCTCCGGAGCCCCGATGTCCTCCTCTCCCGCTCTCTCTGGCACCGTGCTCGTGGTGGACGACGACGTCGCCGTGGGCAAGGTGCTCGGCGCCCTGCTCACGCAGGCGGGCCTGCGCGTGCACCTGACCACCAGCGGCGCACAGGCGCTGCAGGTGCTCGCGCGCCAGCCCATCGACGTGGTGGTGAGCGACGTGCGCATGCCCGGGATGGACGGCCTGCAGCTGCTCGCCGAGGTGCAGCGCAGCGCGCCCGAGCTGCCGGTGCTGCTGCTCACCGCGCACGGCACGGTGCCGCTCGCGGTGGAGGCGATGCGCGCGGGCGCCGCGGACTTCGTGCTCAAGCCCTTCGACCGCGACGAGCTGCTCTTCAGCGTGCGCAAGGCGCTCGCCCGCGCGGAAGCCGCCGCCCGCGCTCCCGAGCCCGCGCGGGCAGGGGCCTTCGTCAGCCGCAGCCCGGCCATGGCCGATGTGCAGGCGCTGCTCGCGCGCGCCGCCTCGAGCCAGGCCACGGTGCTGCTGCGCGGCGAGAGCGGCACGGGCAAGGAGCTCGCCGCCCAGGCGGTGCACGAGGGCAGCGCGCGCCGCGCCGGTCCCCTGGTGAAGCTGCACTGCGCGGCGCTGCCGGAGAGCCTTCTGGAGAGCGAGCTGTTCGGCCACGAGAAGGGCGCCTTCACGGGCGCGGTGCAGCGCAAGCCGGGCCGCGTGGAGCTCGCGCACGGCGGCACGCTGTTCCTGGACGAGATCGGCGAGCTGCCCCCCAGCGTGCAGGTGAAGCTGCTGCGGGTGCTGCAGGAGCGCACCTTCGAGCGCCTCGGCGGCACGCAGACCCAGACCGTGGACGTGCGCTTCGTGGCGGCGACCCACCGGCCGCTCGAGGAGATGGTGAAGCGCGGCGAGTTCCGCGAGGACCTCTTCTACCGCCTCAACGTGGTGCCCGTGTGGCTGCCGCCCCTGCGCGAGCGCCCCGAGGACATCGCGCCGCTCGCCGCGCACTTCCTCACGCTGCACGCGAAGGCCAACGCACGGCCCCCCTTCACCCTCACGCCGGATGCGCTCGCGCTCCTCGAGGCGCAGCCCTGGCCCGGCAACGTGCGCCAGCTGCAGAACTTCGTCGAGCGCCTGGTGGTGCTCTCGGACGGTCCCACCCTCACCGCGGCGGACCTCACGCGCGAGCTCTCGCGCCAGCCCGGCGTCGCGCAGCCGCCCGCGCCGAGGTCCCCTGCCGAGCCCGGCAGCAGCAGCCTGGACGCCCAGCGGCGCGAGACGGAGCGCGCGGCGCTCGAGGATGCGCTCAAGCGCGCGGGAAACAACCGCACCCTCGCGGCGCGCCTGCTCGGCGTGAGCCGGCGCACCCTCTACAACAAGCTCGAGGAGCACGGGCTGGGCGAGCGCGGCTGAGCACCTGTGCAGCGCGCTGCACGCCCGCTGTGCAGCGCCCTGCACACGGGCACCTGCGCCTCAGGCCGCGCGCGGCAGGTGCAGGCGCAGGGTGGTGCCCTGCCCTTCCGCGCTGGTCAGCTGCACGCGGCCCTCGTGCGCCTCCACCACCCGGCGCACGAACGCGAGCCCCAGCCCGCTGCCCTGCGCCTTGGTGGTGAAGAAGTCGTCGAAGACGCGCTCGAGCACCCGCGCGTTCATCCCCACGCCGGTGTCGCGCACGGTGAGCACCACCCCCTCGGGCTCCTCGGGGGTGGCGGGCGCCGTGCGCACGGTGACGCAGCCCTCGCCCGGCAGGGCCTCGAAGGCGTTGCGCACCACGTTCTCCAGCGCGCCGGAGAGCAGGTCACGGTCCAGCGCCACCGGCGGCAGGGCCTCGCCCAGCTCCACCTCGAGCCGCACGCCGGGGGCCGCCGCGAAGGGCTGCAGCGCGAGCACGTCGCGCACCAGCGCGTTCAGGTCGTGGGGCGCGCGCAGCGCCTCCACCCGGCCCAGCCGCTGGTAGGTGGCCACCACGGCGTTCACCCGCCCCACCTGCTCGAGGATGAGGCCGAGGAACTCCTGCTGCTGCTGCAGCGGCGCCCCCCGCTCCACCTCCCCCTGCAGGAACTGGGTCGCCCCCTGCAGCGCCGCGAGCGGGTTCTTCAGGTCGTGGGCGAGCTGCGCGGAGAAGCGGCCCAGGGTGGCCAGGTGCTCCAGGCGCTCCTTGTGCACGGCGAAGGGGGCGAAGAGGAGGCGGGCCGCGGCGAGCAGCGCCACCGTCACGGCGACGGTGCCGAAGGCCAGCAGCGCGGTGTTCGCCCCCAGCAGCTCGAAGAGCGCGAGGTAGGCGAGCACGCTCGCCAGCGCCACCGCCACGCCCTGCACCATGGCCCGGCGCTCCAGCTCGCGCTCCAGCAGGTGCAGCCGCAGCGCCACCAGTCCCATCACGCACGAGCTCAGGAGCGTGCCCAGGTTCGCCCAGCGCAGCGCGGGCACCCCGAAGTCGGTGCACAGCTCGAGCACCGCGAGCGGCGAGGCCACCGAGAGCGCCACCAGCAGGAGCAGCGTGCGCGCGCGCTCGGCGGGGCTCGGCGCCACGTGCCAGTGCCGCACGAAGAGCAGCGCGCTGCCCACCGAGACGGGCAGCAGCACGGCCAGGTGCACCGCGCCCCAGGTGGCCGAGCCCGCGAAGGCCTGCGCCCAGCGCACGCCACAGAAGGCCAGGGCCGAGCACGCCGCGATGGACCCGCTCGCCGCGTACGCCGCGTAGAGCACCCCTCGCAGCGCGCGGCGCTGTCCCACGAAGGTGAGGATGAAGTGCAGCACCAGCGCCGTGGCGAGCGGGGACGTGGACGCCTCGAGCCAGCGCCACGCGCGCTCCCCCGACATCGCGTGCGCGAGCGCCGCGAAGTTCCACAGGAACATGTCGATGCTCAGCAGCGCGAGCGGGCGCGCGAGCGGGCTGCGCACGTCGCGCCACACCGCGAGCACGGCGAGCGTGAGGTGGCCCACGCACGCGATGACGGAGATCCAGTTGTGGGGGGTCATCTGCGGCATCACTGTAGGGCTCTCGCTCCCCGCTCACCAAGGGGCGGAGCCCGGATGCAGGTGCCCGCAGGCCTTTGCAGGCCGCGGGCCAGCGCATGGGGCCTGCCTAGAAGGGCAGCGTGTAGCCCGCGCGGACCATCAGCTCGCGGTCCTGGCCCGGCAGCGGGGCGTGGCCGCCGTCGTAGGGCTGCACGTAGCGGAAGTCCGCGCCCAGCAGGTTGTAGACGCCGAGCCCCAGGTCCAGCCCCTTCACGAAGGCGTCCTGGCGCTGCAGGAACAGGTGCACGAGCAGCTGCGTGGGCTCGCGCGCGTACTGCGTGGCGCCTGCGGCATCCAGGCCGTCCGTGCGCGCGCGCGGGCCGAACAGGTGCAGCGTGGGGGCGAGGGTGAAGCCCGCGGGCAGCTTCGCGTACCCGGAGAGGCTCACGCGCTGGTTGGGCAGGCCGAGCAGCGAGCCCTTGCGGTCCGTGGCGTAGGCGCTGGGCTGCGCCTTCCCGGCCGCCGTGTACAGCGAGTAGCGCAGGTCCGCGCGCCCCCACGCGCCCTCCACGCGGTACTCCAGCTCCGCGCCGCGCGTGCCGCTGCGCTCGAAGTTGCGGTAGCCGTCCACGTTCGTCCCCTCCTCGTAGAAGTAGACGATGGGGTCGCGGATGGTGATGTCGAACACGTTGGCGACCAGCGCCATGTCCTCGCGCAGCTGGTAGCCCGCCTCCAGCTCCAGGGCGGTGGTGTGCTCGGGACGGACGTCCACCCCGTAGTTGAGGTTCTCCACGCCGGGAGCGCGGAAGGCGCGGCTGAACATCGCCTTGGCGTGGAAGTCCCCCAGCTGCTTCGTCAGCGCGAGCCGCGGCACGAAGGAGCTGCCCACGGCGCTGTGGTGCTCGAGGCGCGCGCCGGCCACCACGTTCACCACCTCGGTGTCCAGCTGCGCCTCGGCCACGGCGGCCACGCTGGTGTACTGCACGGACGCGGTGCCCGTGTCGCGGAACAGCGTCTGGAAGCCGGTGAGGTCCAGGTCGTTGAGCGCCGCGTGGTCCACGAAGGCGTCCACGCCGCCGCTCAGGTGCAGCCCCTCGAGGGGCGCGTAGCCGAGCATCACGCGGCCGCGGTAGCGCGCGAAGCGCTTGTTGTAGCGCATGGCGTCGCCGGGCTCCGCGTTCTGCCACGGCACCTGGCGGCTGTAGTTGAGGCGGGTGGTGAGCGTGAGCTGCTCGGAGACCGGCAGGTCGTGGCGCAGCTCGGCCAGCAGCGAGCCGAAGCCCATGGTCATCGGCGCCGCCAGCGCCCGGTCGTAGAGGTCGCGCGTGGTGGTGTCGAAGTCCTCGTAGAGCACGCGCAGCTTCAGCTGCTTGTACTGCACGCCGAGGTTGAGCTGGCGCGGGTCCAGCCGGTTCGCGCCGTCCAGCGAGAAGCTCTGGCCGTAGCCGTCCGCGTAGGTGCGGGTGCTGCGCTGGCCCTGGCCGAAGGTGCCGGAGACGGAGGCGCTCAAGCCCTCCACGCTCTGCGAGACGTGGCCCGCGGCGAGGCTGAGGTTGCGCCGCATGAAGCCGCTGCCCGCCTGGCCGTAGCTGAAGGAGGCCGCGCCGCCCTGCAGCTGCTCGGCGCCGCGGGTGACCACGTTGATCACCGCGAGCTCGGCGTTGCCGCCGTACAGCGCGGAGCCGGGGCCGCGGATGACCTCCACGCGCTGGATCTGATCCACCGGGAAGCGGTTGCCCAGCGGCAGCGTGGAGTACATCCCCTCGTTCATCTCCTGGCCGTCCACCAGGAGCAGCACCTTGCCCTCGTGGCCCCAGTTGCCGCGAAAGCCCACCCCCACCACGTTGCTCACGTCCACGCCGAAGAAGAAGCCGGGCACCAGCTGCAGCACGTCCACCAGGTCGCGCGCGCCCGAGCGCAGGATCTCCTCGCGCTCCACCAGGCTCACCACCGCCGGGGTCAGCGCCACGCTCTGCGGCCGGGAGCTCGCCACCTGCGTCTCCTGCAGCAGGACTTCATCCAGCGCGAACAGCGCCGTCTCGTCCATCCCCGGCGCCTGCGCCTCCGCGTCCGCGGGCTCCCCGGACGCCGCGGCCTGCGGCGCGGGCGCCTTCGCCGGCTTCTTCTTCGCGCGCTTCTTCGCCGGAGCCGGCGCTGCAGTCGCAGGTGCCTTCGGCGCGGCCGCGTCGCTCTGGGCCGCACCGGCCGCACGCGCGCTCGCGGGCCCCAGGCCCACCAGCAGCAGCAGCGCGGCGCGGCGCAGGTGCACGTTCCAACCCTGGGGATGAGTGTTCACGGAAGCTCGGGTTCCTCTGCGCACGCGCCGCCCCCGTGGCCCAGCGGCGGAGGAGAGGCGAAGGCGTGCGTCACAACGGGGGAGGGGAGCGTCCGCCGACCCAAGACGTGCGGGGCGGACGCGCGGATTGTGACGTGCGCCACGCCCGCAGCAAGGGGGCCGGGCTCCGTTTCGCAATGCCTTCACCCGCCCACACGCGCGCCCTCGCGCCTTGACAGCCCCGGGTGGGCGCTGCTCTCACCAGCCGCCATGCTCCTGCCCCTGCTCGCGCTGCTCGCCGCCGCTCCCTCCCCCGCGCCTGCGGCCCCCACGCCCACCCCGCGCGCCGCCGCCGGCGCGCAGACGGTGGTCCACGCGCCGCGCCTGGACCGGCTCGGCGGGGTGGCGGCCTTCCTCACCCGCGCCGGCGCGCTCGCCCCGCTGCTGCGCCCCGAGGCCTGGACGGGCGACTTCCACCCCTTCCTCCCCGTGGACCCCTTCCAGCCCGAGAGCCTGCGCGCCAGCGGCATCGACCCCGCAGGCGCGGCCACCACCTCGCTGCGCGCCGAGGGGCGCATCACCTGCACCCGGCTCTCCGACGCCGCCCTCTTCCGCCGCGCCGCGGAGGCTGCGCTGCACGCGCCCCTCACCCTGCGGCGCACGGGCGCGCTGAGCACCCTCACGCTGGAGACGACGGGCCTGCAGGCGGGCTACGCGCTGCAGGGCGCCGAGGCCTGCGCCTTCGCGGGCCCCACGCCCGAGGGAACGAAGCGCCTGCTCGCGGAGGCCAAGCGCCTGGTGCGCGCGAGCCCCCGGCCGGACGCGCGGCTCGCGAAGCTGCCGGGCGCGCTCTTCGTCCTGCGCACCGGCGAGCAGGAGGGCGCGGTGGGGCTCGAGGGCGACGCGCAGTCGCTGCAGCTGCAGGGCCAGAGCCGCGCGCTGCCCCTGCCCCCCTTCGCCTCCGCTGGCGCGAGCCCCTACCCCGCCCCGGCCGCGGGCCCCCAGCTGCTGCAGGCGCGCGCGCACGTGCTGAAGGGCGCGCTGCCCGCGGTGGTCACGGCCCTGCGCCTCCAGGTGCAGGAGGCCTGTCCCGAGTGCCCCAGGGCCGCGCTCACCTCCGTGGCGGACGCGGTGGCCGCGCGCCTCACCGGGCAGGTGCTGGTGCAGGTGGCCGAGGTGCGCACGCGCGGCGCCCTGCGCAGCCCCGCCGCGCGCCTCTTCGCTCCGCGCCAGGCGCTCGCCGCCGAGATCACCGACGCGGCCGCGGTGAGGGCCGCCCTCGCCCCGCTCGCGAAGCTGCCCGGCGCGAGCGCGCTGCCGGACGGCTGGGCGGTGGCGCTGCCCGCGGGCACCCTGCAGCTGCGCGTCGTGGAGGGGGCCGGCGGGCGCCACCTCGTGGTGGGCACGGACGCGGCCGTCTCGGAGGCGCTGGTGCGCCAGCTCTCCGCCGCGCCCGCCGGCGCTGCGCCCGCCGCCGCCGCGCACGGCGTGGAGCTCGCGCTGGACCCGCGCCTCGTGGCGCGCGCGCTCGCGCAGGTGTCGCTGATGGACGTCGTGGGGAGCCGCGAGCTCGCGGCCCTCTTCGCCGCGGGCGCCGAGCTGGGCCCGCTGCTGCGCGGCAGCGAGCCGGCCCTGGGCTGGGTGGACGGCGGGGGCAGCGCGCCGCACCGCTTCGCCCTGCGCTGGCGCCTCGCCGGCGCGCCGTGAGCTCCGGCGGCGCTCCGGCCGGAGCTCCCGCAAGCCCCGCCGAATCGGCTTTCCCCGCGCGCCGCGGCCGGACTAGGGTGCCCGCCCGCAGCAGCGGCAGCACGGGGGGACACCATGACCGAGAAGCGCAGGCACCGGCGGCTGAGCCGCCGGCTCTCCGTTCGCTACGGCGAGCAGGACCTGAGCCACACCGCCTTCACCACGGACGTGTCGAGCGGCGGCTGCTTCGTCACCGCGGCGCGCCTGCCGCCCCTGGGCACGCGGCTGCACCTGCAGCTGCAGCTCGGCCCCGAGCGCAGCCTCTACTTCGAGGGCGAGGTGCGGCGGCACAAGCAGGTGCCCGCGGGCCTCACGGCGGCCGCGCGCGGCGGCTTCAGCGTGCGCTTCCTCCCTCCGGCAGAGGCGATGACCGAGGTGCTGGGCGTGGCGCCCGGCCCCCTGCTCCTGCGCTTCGCGAGCCCCACCGCGCTCGCCCAGGCCTGGACGCGCGAGCTGCGCGTGGGGGGCGCCTTCGTGCCCACCCAGGACCGCCTCGCCCGCGACGCCCACGTGGAGGTGCAGGTGCAGCTCGCCTGGCTCGAGAAGAGCTTTGCCTTCGAGGGGCGCGTGGTGCACCTGAGCCCCGGCAGCGCCCTGGGGCCGGCCGGGGTGGGGGTGGCCTTCCACGCCCCGGAGCGGCTCGCCCAGGTGTTGCGCCCCTTCCTGAGCTAGGCACTCCCACTTGCAGGGCCCTTCCTGCCGCCCGCAGTCGTGATAAGTGCGCGGCACCATGGACGGAACCCCTGAGAACGATCCCCTTCGCGCACGGCTCCAGAAGATGGAGCAGCAGGCCGAGCTGGGCGGCGGCGCCGACCGCATCGCCAAGCAGCACGAGGCCGGCAAGCTGACCGCCCGCGAGCGCATCGACCTGCTCCTGGACCCCGGCAGCTTCCAGGAGCTGGACAAGTTCGTCACCCACCGCTCGAACGACTTCGGCATGGGCGGCAAGAAGATCCTCGGCGACGGCGTGGTCACCGGCTACGGCACGGTGGAGGGCCGCAAGGTCTTCGTCTTCGCCCAGGACTTCACCGTCTTCGGCGGCAGCCTCTCCGGCGCCTACGCGCAGAAGATCTGCAAGATCATGGACATGGCCACCCGCGTGGGCGCCCCGGTGGTGGGCCTCAACGACTCGGGCGGCGCGCGCATCCAGGAGGGCGTGGAGAGCCTCGCCGGCTACGCGGACATCTTCCTGCGCAACACGCTCGCCTCGGGCGTGGTGCCGCAGATCTCCCTCATCCTCGGCCCCTGCGCCGGCGGCGCGGTGTACTCCCCCGCCATCACCGACTTCATCGTGATGGTGAAGGACACCAGCTACATGTTCATCACCGGCCCGGACGTCATCAAGACGGTGACGCACGAGGAGGTCTCCAAGGAGGCCCTGGGCGGCGCGCTCGCGCACAACCAGAAGTCTGGCGTGGCCCACTTCGCCGCGGAGAACGAGCAAGCCAGCATCAGCCTCACCCGCGAGCTGCTCAGCTTCCTCCCGTCCAACAACCAGGAGGACCCGCCCGTCCAGCCCTGTGACGACGACGCCTTCCGCGCCGAGGAGCTGCTCAAGAGCATCGTCCCCAGCAACCCGAACAAGCCCTACGACATCAAGGAGCTGGTGCGGGCGGTGGTGGACCACAAGCACTTCTTCGAGGTGCAGGAGCACTACGCGAAGAACATCGTCGTGGGCTTCGCGCGCATGAACGGGCGGCCCGTGGGCATCGTGGCCAACAACCCGGCCTTCCTCGCCGGCTGCCTGGACATCGACGCGAGCATCAAGGCCGCCCGCTTCGTGCGCTTCTGCGACTGCTTCAACATCCCGCTCGTCACCTTCGTGGACGTGCCCGGCTTCCTGCCCGGCACCGACCAGGAGTGGGGCGGCATCATCACCCACGGCGCCAAGCTGCTCTACGCCTTCGCCGAGGCCACCGTGCCCAAGGTCACCGTCATCACCCGCAAGGCGTACGGCGGCGCGTACGACGTCATGGCGAGCAAGCACATCCGCGCGGACATCAACTACGCCTACCCCACCGCGGAGATCGCCGTGATGGGCCCCGAGGGCGCGGTGAACATCATCTTCCGCAACGAGCTGCAGAAGGCGTCCGACCCCAACGCCGAGCGCACCAGGCTCGTGAACGACTACCGCGAGAAGTTCGCCAACCCCTTCAAGGCCGCGGAGCTCGGCTACATCGACGAGGTCATCCGCCCCGAGGAGACCCGCAACAAGGTGATCCGCGCGCTCGAGATGCTCAAGGACAAGCGCCAGACCAACCCGCCGCGCAAGCACGGCAACATCCCGCTCTAGCGCACACCCCGCGCCCGCTGCGCGCCCACACCCGCGCCCCGCCTCGCCGCGGGTGCGCGGGTGTGTCGTTTCTGCCCTGTCCCGCGGAGCGGGTCATTGACCCCCCACCGTGTCGCGGTTGACCCACCGGAACCCCGCAGCCGCGCCCCCTGTGGGCCTGCTGCGGCGAGAGATTGCGGGCACTTGCGCCGCCGCGGCCGGGCGCCCCCGGGCGGGGCGCTCCTGACCCTGCGGGGAACGGCTGTTGCAATCGAGAAGCTCCGCTCCGCCCTGCCCCGCAGCGGCGGCCCTCCCCGGAGCACCCGAGTGCCCACCAAGAAGAAGGTCCTGCTCGTCGACGACTCGAGGACGGTGCTCCTCATGGAGCAGATGTGCCTGGGCCGCGAGCCCTATGAGCTGCTCACCGCCACCAACGGGCGCGAGGCGGTGGACAAGGCGCTGAGCGAGCGGCCGGACCTCATCCTGATGGACGTGATGATGCCCACCCTGGGCGGCTTCGAGGCCCTGCGCGAGCTGCGCGCGCAGGAGGCCACCCGCCGCATCCCCGTCATCATGGTCACCACCCGCAGCGAGCTGGAGAACGTGACGGCCGGCTACGAGAGCGGCTGCAACGACTACGTCTTCAAGCCCATCAACGCCCCCGAGCTGCTCGCGAAGGTGCGCAACCACCTCGGCTCCTGAAGCCCCCCGTGATGAAGGATCCGATGAAGGAGCTGCCCCTCACCGCCCTGCTCGAGAAGAGCCAGGCCGCACAGAAGACCCAGGCGGAGAACCTGCAGCGGGTGAACGACGGCCTGAGGGACCTGGTGGCCACCCTGCGCCGCGAGAGCGACCGGCTCGGCACCGTCTCGCCCGCGCGGCCCACGCCCCCGCCGCTCGCCGCCCCGGCCTCCCTCCCGCTCGCTGCCGCCGCGCCGGACCCGCTGCGCGAGGCGCTGCGCGCGCGCGACACCCAGCTCGCGCGCATGCAGCAGCTGCTGGACGGCATCCAGGCGGAGAACCAGCAGCTCACCGAGCGCTTCCAGGCGGTGGAGCAGCAGGGCTTCCAGCTGCTCAACGGCGCCGTGGCCGCGAGCCGCCTGCACGGCCTGCTCAGCCGCCAGGAGGTGCTCGAGGCGCTGCAGGACATCGTGGTGAACCTGGTGGGCACCGAGCAGGTGGCCCTCTTCGAGGCGAGCGAGGATGGCCAGGCGCTCGAGCTCGCGCGCTCGCTCGGCGTGGACGCTGGTCCCCTGCGCCGGGTGAGCGCGGCGCGCGGCCTGCTCGGCCAGGCGCTGCGCAGCGGCCAGGTGTGGGTGGCGGACGACGACACGGACATCGGCGCGCTGCCCCACGAGCGCACCCTGAGCGCCTGCGTGCCGCTGCGCGTGGGCCCCGTGCCGGTGGGCGCGGTGGCCATCTTCCGGCTGCTGCCCCACAAGGAGCGGCTGGACGCGGTGGACCGCGCGCTGTTCCAGCAGCTGGGCACCCACGCCTCCACGGCCCTCTACTGCGCGCGCCTGCACGAGCTGCAGCAGCAGTCGCGGGTCCGGTGAGCGCCGTGCGCGGCCTCTCCCTTCAGCACGCGGCCCCGGCGCCGCAGCGCGCCGCGCACTACCTGTACGCGGGCGCCGTGCTCGCCACCGCCACGCCCACCGCCGTCACCACCGTGCTCGGCTCCTGCGTGGCGGTGTGCCTCTGGGACGCGCGCCTGGGAGTGGGCGGGCTCAACCACTACATGCTGCCCTTCGCCCCCGCGGGCGAGGCCCCCTCCGCCCGCTACGGGGACGCCGCCCTGCCCGAGCTCGTCACCCGCCTCGCCGCGCTGGGCTCGGCGCCGGCGCACCTGCAGGCCCACGTGGTGGGCGGCGCGCACGTGATGCAGGAGCTGGAGCACGCGCGCCACCTGGGCGCGGACAACGTGCAGCTCGCGCTGCGCTTCCTCGCCGCGCTGAACATCCCCGTCGCCTCGCGCGAGACGGGGGGCACCCGCGGCCGCCAGCTCCTCTTCCACACCGACGACGGCGCCGCCCGCGTGAGGGCCTTCTGATGGAGGGCCGCTGAGCATGGAGTTCGACCACGACCTGCTGGTGCGCACCTTCGCCGCCGAGGCCGAGGAGCGGCTCGCCGAGTTCGAGCAGGGGCTGCTCCTGCTCGAGGCGCGCCCGGACGACGCGGAGCTGCTCCAGTCGCTCTTCCGCACCGCGCACACCCTCAAGGGCTCCGCCTCGCTCGTCGGCTTCGACGCGGTGAGCGCGCTCGCCCACGCGCTCGAGGAGGTGCTCGAGCCCCTGCGCTCCGGGCGCCTGCGCGCGGACCGGGACCTGGTCAGCCTGCTGCTCGACGCGGCGGACGGGCTGCGCCAGCTGGGCGCGCTCGCCATCGAGGGCCGTGACGCCGAAGCTCACTCCGAAGCTCACTCCGAAGCGGACGCCGAGCCCGCCTCGCTCGCCCTGCTGCGCGCGCGGCTCGCCGCCGCGGCCGCGGGGCACCTGCCCGGCGCGCGCCCCGCCCCGCCTCCCGCGGCCGAGCCCCCTGCGGCCGAGCCGCTCGCGCCCGCGCCCCGGGGCCGCTCCCTGCGCGTGGAGGCGCAGCGGCTCGACCGCATGCTGGACCTGTGCGGCGAGCTCGCCATCGCCCGCGCCCGGGTGACGGACCTGATGGAGCGCGGCAGCGCCTCGGCCGAGGCCGCGCTCGAGGCCCAGCGCGGCACCGACCGCCTCTTCCTCGACCTGCAGGAGCTGGTGCTGCGCGCGCGCATGGTGCCGGTGGGCACCGCGTTCCGCCCGCTCGTGCGCACCGTGCGCGACCTCGCCGCCTCCCTGGGCAAGCGCGCGCGGCTCGAGCTGCAGGGCGAGAGCGTGGAGATCGACAACGCGGTGCTCGAGCAGCTCAAGGACCCGCTCCAGCACATGGTGCGCAACGCGCTGGACCACGGCGTCGAGGCGCCCGCCCTGCGCCAGGCGCTGGGCAAGGACCCCTGCGCCCGGCTGATGCTGCGCGCCTTCCACGAGGGCTCCACCGTGGGCGTGGAGCTGAGCGACGACGGGGCGGGCATCGCGCGCGGGCGCGTGCTCGCGCGCGCCCGCGAGCGCGGCCTGGTGGGCCCGGACGAGACGCCCGAGCCCGCGGCGCTGGACGCGCTCATCTTCGCCCCCGGCTTCTCCACCGCCGAGACCGTCACCGAGCTGTCCGGCCGCGGCGTGGGCCTGGACGTGGTGCGGCGCAACCTGGAGCAGCTGCGCGGCAGCGCCTCGGTGGAGAGCTCCCCGGGCCAGGGCACCCGCATCACCCTGCGCCTGCCGCTCACGCTCGCCCTCATCCAGGGCTTCCGCGTGCAGGTGGGCCCCGAGGTCTACGTGCTACCGCTCGAGAGCGTCACCGAGTGCCTGGACCTGCCACTCGAGGCCGAGGGGCGCGGGCGCGCGAGCGGGCTCTTCAGCCTGCGCGGCGCGGCGCTGCCCTACCTGCGGCTGCGCAGCCACTTCCGCGTCCCGGGCCCGGCGCCCGCGCGCGAGTGCGTGGTGGTGGTGCGCCACGGGCGCGGCCACGCCGGCCTCGCCGTGGATGCGCTGCTCGGCGAGGGCCAGACCGTGGTCAAGCCGCTCGGCCGCCTCTTCCACCGCCTCCCGGGCATCGCCGGCTCCGCCATCCTCGGCGACGGCCGCGTTGCCCTCATCCTGGACGTGCCCACCCTGCTGCGCCAGGCGCTGCAGCCCGTCCTCCCCTCCTCCCCCCCTCGCCCGAGCACACCATGAGTCACTGGAACAACTGGAGCATCGGAACCCGCCTCGGCCTCGCCTTCGCCACGCTCGTGGCCATCCTGCTGACGGCCGGCCTCTTCGCCGTGGACACCATGGGGCGCATGAACGACGCCTCGACCGAGCTCGTGGACGGGCGCTACGGGACCATCGCACTGCTGAGCGAGGCGGCGAGCCTGCACGAGGAGAACGCCCTGAACACCATGCGGCTCATCCTCATGAGCAACGTGGGGGCGAACGCCGAGGAGCAGCAGCGCCTCGCCGCCCACATGGCCGAGAACACGAAGGGCATCACCGAGCGCGTGAGCAGGATCGAGGCGCGGCTCGAGACCGAGCGCGAGCGCGAGCTGCTCAAGGCGGTGACGGCCGCGCGCAAGCCCTACATCGAGAGCCGCGAGCGGGTGAAGCTGCTCTTCGCCCGCGGCGAGGGCCCGGACGCCATCCTCCTGATGAACCAGGAGATGGTGCCCGCCCTCGACGCCTACCGCGCGACCTGGAAGGCCCTCATCGAGCACGAGCACACGCTGATGGTGGACACCGACAACGCCAACGACGCGCGCTTCCTGCGCACGCGCGCCCTCCTCTTCGCCTTCACCCTGTTCGCCGTCTGCTTCGCGGCGGTGTTCGCCGTCCTCACCACCCGCAGCGTCACCCGCCCCATCGACACCGTGGTGCGCCACGCCGAGCGCATCGCCCAGGGCAACCTGCGCGAGCGCGTGGAGGTGGACCGCGGGGACGAGACCGGCAAGCTGCAGCGTGCGATGCGCGCCATGGTGGAGCAGCTCGCCCGCATCATCGGCGAGGTGAGCACCGGCGCGAGCGCGCTGTCGGCCGGCAGCGAGCAGATCTCGTCCGCCTCCCAGGCGCTCTCGCAGGGCACCAGCGAGCAGGCCTCCTCGGTGGAGGAGACCAGCGCGAGCCTGCAGCAGATGAACGCCTCCATCACCCAGAACGCCGAGGTGGGCCGCCAGACGGAGGCCAGCTCGCGCCAGGCCGCGCTCGAGGTGGAGGAGGGCAGCCGCGCGGTGCAGGAGACGGTGGTGGCCATGCGCAGCATCGCCGAGCGCATCGGCATCATCGAGGAGATCGCCTACCAGACGAACCTGCTCGCCCTCAACGCGGCCATCGAGGCGGCGCGCGCGGGCGACCAGGGCCGCGGCTTCGCCGTGGTGGCCACCGAGGTGCGCAAGCTCGCCGAGCGCAGCCAGAAGGCCGCCAAGGAGATCGCCGGCGTCGCGGACTCGAGCGTGCGGACCGCTGAGCGCTCCGGGCAGCTGCTCGGCGCGCTGGTGCCCACCATCCGCAAGGCCGCCGAGCTGGTGCAGGAGGTGAGCGCCGCCTCCAGCGAGCAGGCCACCGGCGTCGCGCAGATCAGCCGCGCCATGGGCACCGTGGACGAGGTCACCCAGCGCAACGCCTCGGCCGCCGAGGAGCTCAGCGCCACGGCGGAGGAGATGGCCCAGCAGGCGGACGGCCTGCGCAGCCTCATCTCCTTCTTCGAGCTCGCCGAGCGGCCCCCGGCCGCGCCCTCCGCGCCGCCCCGCTCCGCCCCGCCCCCGCGCGCGGCCCCGGCCGCTCCCACCTACCTGCCCACGCGCAGCGCCACGGCGAGCGCGCCGCACAGCGACGACGCCGACTTCCGTCCCTTCGGAGCCGCCAAGTGAGGCGCCCGGGAGCGAGGCGCGCCGACACGAGGGACCTGGAGGCGCCGGCGCCGGTCCAGCAGTTCCTGAGCTTCCGCCTCGGCGCGGACACCTGCGCGGTGCCCATCCTGCGCGTGCACGAGATCCTGCAGTTCGAGACCGTCACGCCCGTCCCCAACACCCCCGCCTTCATCCGCGGCGTGCTCGACCGCCGCGGCAGCGCGCTGCCCGTGGTGGACCTCGCGGTGAAGCTCGGCCGGCCGCAGAGCCCGCTGAGCAAGTGGAGCTGCGTGGTGGTGCTCGAGGTGGCCGTCGACCCGGGCCCCCCGGGCCCCCCGGGCACCCCGGCCAGGGGGGAGACGGTGCTGCTGGGCGCGCTGGTGGACACGGTGGAGGAGGTGCTGGACTTCGGCGCCGGGGACATCCAGCCCCCGCCCGCGCTCGGCGCCGGGCTGCGGCTCGAGTACCTGCAGGGGCTGGGCAAGCGCGACAAGCAGTTCGTGCTCCTGCTGGACATCGACCGCGTCCTCACCGCCTCCGAGCTGGAGCTCGCCGGGACGATCACCGCGCCCGAGGCAGCGCCTGACGCTGCGACCGAGGCCTCGGCCGAAGCGCCGGCCGAGCCGGCCCAGCCCTCCGCGCCGTCCGAGGCCGGCGAGCCGTGAGCTGGGGGCCCACCGAGCTGCCGCCCCTGAGCGACCCCGGGTTCGCCCGCTTCCAGCACCTCGTGCGCGAGGCAGCGGGCATCTCCCTCACGGACGCCAAGCGCTCGCTGCTGGTGGGCCGGCTCACCCGGCGCGTGCGCGAGCTGGGCCTGGAGAGCTTCGACGCCTACTACGCCCGCGTGGAGCAGAGCCCCGAGGAGCGGGTGCACATGCTCGACTGCGTCTCCACCAACGAGACGCACTTCTTCCGCGAGCCGCAGCACTTCCAGTACCTGTGCGAGCGCGTGCTGCCCGCCTGGCGCGCCCAGGCCGCCGCGGGCACCCGCTCGCGCACCGTGCGCGCCTGGAGCGCCGCCTGCTCCACCGGCGAGGAGCCCTTCAGCCTCGCCATGCTCCTGATGGAGCACCTGCCGGCGGAGGAGGGCTGGAAGGTGGAGGTGCTCGCCACGGATCTCTCCACCCGCGTGCTGCGCGCCGCCGAGGCCGCCACCTGGCCGCTCGCCCGCGCGCGCGACATCCCCGAGGCCTACCTGAAGCGCTACATGCTCGAGGGCACCGGACCGCAGGCCGGGCGCATGCGCGCCTGCACGGCCCTGCGCGAGCGCATCCGCTGGGCGCGCCTCAACCTGGTGGAGCAGCCCTGGCCGCAAGCGCTGTTCGACGTCCCCTTCGACCTCGTCTTCTGCCGCAACGTGCTCATGTACTTCGACCCGGACTGCAAGGCGCGCGTGGTGCGCAGGCTGCTGGAGCGGCTCGCGCCGGACGGCCTCTTCTTCGTGGGCCACGCCGAGAGCCTCCTGGGGCTGGGCGCGGGCATCGGCGTCGCGCCGCGCGCCCCCACCATCTACGGACGGGCCCGATGAGCACCGCGCCGCCCCCGCCCTCCCGGACCCTGCCCCTGCGCGTCCTCGTCGTCGACGACTCGGCCGTGGTGCGCCAGGGCATGCTGCAGCTGCTCTCCGGCCACGCGGACGTGGAGGTGAGCGTGGCGGCCGACCCGCTCTTCGCCATGGAGCGCATGCGGCGCCTGGAGCCGGACGTCATCCTGCTGGACCTGGAGATGCCCCGCATGGACGGGCTCTCCTTCCTGCGCCAGCTGCGGCGCGGGCCCAACCCCGTCCCCGTGGTCATCTGCTCGGGCTACGCCGCGGCCGGCACCGCGCGCGCGCTGGAAGCGCTCGAGGCCGGGGCCGCGGACGTGGTGGGCAAGCCGCGGCTCGGCGTGCGCGGCTTCCTCGAGGAGTCCGCGGTGCTGCTGCTGGACACCCTGCGCGCCGCCGCCCAGACGCGCCGCCGCCGCCCGGCCCTCGCGCCGCTGCCGCGCGCCCCCTTCCCCGCTGCCTCCCCCGCCGCGCTCGCCCTCCCCGGCGGCGCGCGCCAGGTCATCGCGGTGGGCGCCTCCACCGGCGGCCCCGAGGCGCTGCGGCTGCTGCTCGCGGCGCTGCCCGAGGACACCCCGGGCATCGTCGTGGCCCAGCACATGCCCGAGGGCTTCACCGCCGCGTTCGCGCGCTCGCTCGATGCGGCCTCGCGCCTGCACGTGAAGGAGGCGGCCGCGGGAGACCGCGTGCAGGCGGGCCAGGTGCTCATCGCCCCGGGCAACCACCACCTGCGCGTGCGCCGCCTGCCGGAGGGCGGCCTCGGCGTGGAGCTGGACCAGGGGCCGCTCGTCTCGCGCCACCGCCCCAGCGTGAACGTGCTCTTCGAGTCCGTGGCCGCCTGCGCGGGGGCAGGCGCCGTGGGCCTGCTGCTCACCGGCATGGGGGACGACGGCGCGCGCGGCCTGCTCGCCATGCGCGAGGCCGGCAGCACCACGCTCGCCCAGGACGAGGCGAGCTGCGTGGTGTTCGGCATGCCCCGCGTCGCCATCGAGAGCGGCGCGGCCCAGGCCGTGGTGGGGCTCCCGGAGATGCCCGCGGCGCTGCTGCGCGCCTGCGGCCGGCGCGCCCCGGCGTAGCGTGCAGGCCTGCAGACCAGGCAGGGAGCCGGGGATGCGGGGAAATTTTCGCGCGGCGCAGGGGCTTCTTGGGGGCACTTCTTCACGAAGCCCCCGCAGAAGCCCCTCAAGGAGCTCGCTTTTGTCCCACCCCCGCTTGCTGCTGTTCCTGTCCGATGTCGAAGGCAACCTCACCGCGCTGCGCCAGACGCTGAAGCGGGTGTGCGCCGAGGTCGAGGCCACGATGCCCGAGGTGGCCTGGGCCGAGGCTCCCGGCCCGCTCGCGGACGCCGGCTGGCACGTCGCCGAGGTTCGCCCCGCCCAGGGCAGCAAGCCCCGCGGCACCAGCCTCGAGGCCCATCTGGAGGCCGTCACCGCGGCGCTCTCCCAGGACTTCCGGGACATGGCGCTGGGGCTCTATGCGGACCGCGCCATGAGCTATGCGCGCGCCAGCGTGAGCGGCCCCGGCCAGCCCCCGCGCGTGCGCGAGGGTGAGTACCCCGAGGTCATGCGCCAGGTGGCCCGCTGGCTCGCCGTGGAGCCCGTGTCGCTCGCCCGCCTGCTCGGGGAGCCGGCGAAGAACGTGCTCGCCGCCGAGGCGGACTTCGGCTCGGACCTCGCCAAGGCCGCCGGCGCCCCCCGCCCCCCGGGTGCCCCCGGCGATGACGAGCCCCTGCTGCCCCCCGAGCCGGACGACGACGACCGCTTCGTGGAGGCCAAGCTCGCCCAGGCCAAGGCCCTGATGGAGCAGTACAGGAGCAGCCGCAAGTAGCGCAGCGCGTAACACTCCGGGGCGGGCCCTCCCGGGTCCCCCGCAGCGCGCGCCCCCTTTGCACTTCGGTGTGCTAAGGGGGCGCCCCATGCCCAAGATCCGCAAGATCCTCGTCGCCAACCGCGGGGAGATCGCCATCCGGGTGATGCGCACCTGCAAGGAGCTCGGCATCGCCACGGTGGCCGTCTTCTCCGAGGCGGACCGCTCCGCGCTGCACGTGCGCACCGCCGACCAGGCGTTCCTCGTCGGTCCCCCGCCCAGCCGCGAGAGCTACCTCGTGCAGGAGCGCATCCTCGAGGCCGCCAAGAAGAGCGGCGCGGATGCCATCCACCCCGGCTACGGCTTCCTCAGCGAGAACGCGTCCTTCGTGCGCGCCTGCGAGAAGGCCGGCATCACGTTCATCGGCCCGCCGGCTTCCGCCATGGACGCCATGGGCGAGAAGACCCGCGCCCGCCAGAACATGATCAAGGCGGGGGTCCCCGTGGTGCCCGGCACCGCGGAGCCCATCGCCACGCTGGAGGAGGCGCGCGCCTACTCCCAGAAGATCGACTTCCCCGTGATGCTCAAGGCCGCGGGCGGCGGCGGCGGCAAGGGCATGCGCCGCGTGGACCGCATCGAGGACTTCGACTCCGCCTGGCGCGGCGCGAAGAGCGAGGCGATGAACGCGTTCGGCAACGACGCGGTCTACATCGAGAAGTACCTCGACAAGCCCCACCACGTGGAGATCCAGGTGTTCGCCGACCAGTACGGCAACACCATCCACCTCAACGAGCGCGAGTGCTCGGCGCAGCGCCGCCACCAGAAGGTGGTGGAGGAGACGCCCAGCCCCATCCTCACCCCCGAGATGCGCCGCGCCATGGGCGAGGTCGCCGTCAAGGCCGCCAAGGCCGTGAACTACGTGGGCGCGGGCACGGTGGAGTTCCTCGTGGACTCCAAGCGCAACTTCTACTTCCTCGAGATGAACACCCGGTTGCAGGTGGAGCACCCGGTGACCGAGTGGGTCACGGGGCTGGACCTGGTGGCGCTGCAGATCAAGGTCGCCGAGGGCGAGAAGCTCCCGCTGAGCGAAGCGCCCGAGCCCCAGGGCCACGCCATCGAGGTGCGCATCTACGCCGAGGACCCGCTGCAGAACTTCATGCCCAGCCCGGGCAAGATCCAGTACCTGCGCGTGCCCGGCGGCCCCAACGTGCGCGACGACTCGGGCGTGTACGCCGGCTACACCGTGCCGATGACGTACGACCCGATGATCTCCAAGCTCAGCGTGTGGGCCCCCACCCGCGCCGAGGCCGTGGCCCGCTGCCGCCGCGCGCTGGACGAGTACGTGGTCAAGGGCATCACCACCAACGTGCGCTACCTCAAGGCCGTGCTCGACCACCCCGAGTTCAAGGCCGGCGACTACGACACCAGCTTCCTCGTGCGCCACCACGAGGCGCTCACCCACGGCGAGGACCCGCACCTCACCGAGATCGCCCTCATGGCCAGCGTGGTGCACGCCTACGAGCGCGACGAGAAGCTCAAGCGCACCCTCACCGAGAAGGCCGGTGCGGGCAGCGGCACCGGCGGCGCCATCAGCCCCTGGCGCCGCGCGCTCCGTTAAATCTCCCTCTCCCGAGACTTCCCAATGCGCTACTTCACGAAGCTGCAGGGCCAGAAGGAGCCCGCGCCGGTGGACATCGAGCCCGCCGGCCCGGGCCGCTACAAGCTCACGCTCAACGGCAAGACCCACCTGGTGGACGCGCTCACGCTCGAGCACGGCGCGGTGAGCATGCTGGTGGACGGCGAGAGCTACGGCGTCGAGTTCGAGGACGTGGGCGACGAGGTGGCGGTGCTGGTCAAGGGCCAGATCACCCGCATCGACGTGGCCAACGAGCGCAAGCTGCGCCTGCGCGCCGCCGGCGCCGCCTTCAGCGCCGAGGGCAAGCAGACCATCGTCGCGCCCATGCCCGGCAAGGTGGTGAAGATCCTGGTCGCCGTGGGTGACGAGGTGAAGGAGGGCCAGGGGCTCGTCGTCGTCGAGGCGATGAAGATGGAGAACGAGCTCAAGAGCCCCAAGGCCGGCAAGGTCACCGAGCTGCACGCGAAGGAAGGCAGCGCCGTGGAGATCAACGCCAAGCTCGTAGTCGTGGAGTAGCTCGTCATGGCAGACGTGAAGGACCAGAAGGCCCGCTGGGCCGCCTCGGTGTACGGCAAGGCGAAGAGCAAGGGCGGCGAGCGCAAGAGCTCGTTCGCCACCTCCAGCGGCATCGAGCCCGAGCCCGTCTACACCCCGCGCGAGGACGCCGAGCACCCCGGGTACGCCGAGAAGCTGGGCCTGCCCGGCGAGTACCCCTTCACCCGCGGCGTGCAGCCCACCATGTACCGCGGCCGCTTCTGGACCATGCGCCAGTACGCGGGCTTCGGCACCGCGAAGGACGCGAACGAGCGCTACCACTACCTGCTCAAGAGCGGGCAGACGGGGCTCTCGGTGGCCTTCGACCTGCCCACCCAGATGGGGCGCGACCCGGATAGCAGCAGGGCGCGCGGTGAGGTGGGCAAGGTGGGCGTGTCCATCGCCTCGCTCAAGGACATGGAGGTGCTGATGCACGGCATCCCCCTGGGCGAGGTCTCCACCTCCATGACCATCAACGCCACCGCGAGCACGCTGCTGTGCCTCTACGCGGCGGTGGGCGAGAAGCAGGGCGTGCCGCTCGAGCAGCTCAGCGGCACGGTGCAGAACGACATCCTCAAGGAGTACATGGCGCGCGGGACGTACATCTACCCGCCCCAGCCCTCCCTGCGGCTGATCACCAACATGTTCGCGTTCTGCGCGAAGAAGATTCCGAAGTGGAACCCCATCAGCATCAGCGGGTACCACATCCGCGAGGCGGGCAGCACCGCCGCGCAGGAGATCGCCTTCACGCTCGCGGACGGCATCGCGTACGTGGACGCGGCGCAGAAGGCCGGCCTGGACGTGGACGAGTTCGCCGGCCGCCTCAGCTTCTTCTTCAACGTGCACAACAACTTCCTGGAGGAGATCGCCAAGTTCCGCGCGGCGCGCCGCCTCTGGGCCCGCATCATGAAGGAGCGCTTCAAGGCGAAGGACCCGCGCTCGATGATGCTGCGCTTCCACTCGCAGACCGCGGGCAGCACCCTCACCGCGCAGCAGGTGGACAACAACGTGGTGCGCGTGGCGCTGCAGGCGCTCGCGGCGGTGCTCGGCGGCACGCAGTCCCTGCACACCAACAGCCGCGACGAGGCGCTCGCCCTGCCCACCGAGGCCGCGGCCCGCCTCGCGCTGCGCACCCAGCAGGTCATCGCCTACGAGTCCGGCGTCGCGGACATCATCGACCCGCTGGGCGGCAGCTGGGCCATCGAGCAGCTCACCGACGAGCTCGAGGCGAAGGCGCAGGCGTACATCCAGCGCATCGACGACATGGGCGGCATGGTGGAGGCCATTGCCCAGGGCTACCCGCAGGGGGAGATCCAGGACGCCGCCTACCAGGCCCAGCGCGACATGGAGGACAAGCGCCAGGTCGTCGTCGGCGTGAACCAGTTCCAGATCCAGGAGCCGCCGCCCACGGGGCTCCTGCGCGTGGACGAGAGCGTGGAGCACGGCCAGGTGGAGGCGATCAAGCAGCTGCGCCGCGAGCGCGACAACGCGGCCGCCACCCGCACCACGGACGCGCTCAAGCGCGCCGCGGAGAAGCCGGACGAGAACCTGGTCCCCTTCATCTTCGACGCGGTGAAGGCCTACGCCACGCTCGGGGAGATCTCGGACGCGATGCGCAGCGTGTTCGGCGAGCACAAAGAGCACGTCGTCCTGTAGGGAGCGCGCGAGGATGGCGATCATCTGCAACCTGCGCAGCGCCACGGATGCCCAGCTGCGCGCGCTGCTGAAGGACCCCGAGCAGCTGGAGGCCTTCCTCGAGGACGAGGAGGACTTCGGTGACGCTTCGGGCGCCGCCTTCCTCGAGCTGGACCTGGACGAGGCCTGGCACGGCATCCACTTCCTGCTCACCGGCACCGCGGTGGAGGGCCAGGCGCCCCTGGACTTCCTCGAGCGCGGCGGGCGCGAGGTGGGCGAGGTGGACCTGGGCTACGGCCCGGCGCGCTGCTTCGACGCCGCGGGCGTGCGCGCCATCGCCCAGGCGCTCGCGCCCGTGGACGGCGCGGCGCTGCGCTCGCGCTTCGACCCCGAGCGCATGCGCATGCTGGAGATCTACCCGGACATCTGGGACGGCCAGCAGGGGGAGAAGGACCCGCTCGGCTACGTGCTCAGCTACTTCGCCGAGCTCAAGACCTTCCTCGCCCGCGTGAGCGCGCAGGGCCACGGGATGCTCGTCGTCCTCTCGTAGGCTCGCGTCCTCCCTCTCCCCCTGGGAGAGGGTCGGGGTGAGGGAGCCTGGCTGCCTGCTGCGCGCCCCCGCCTCCATGCCCACCGTGCCGGCATGAACTTCAAGCCCCCCTCCCGCTTCGACGCGAGTCAGCTCCCGCAGAAGTACCGCCACCCCGGCCACGAGGTGGGGAAGATGACGAAGGTGGCGGGCAAGCGCATCGGCGGGGCGCTGCGCGCGGAGCAGGCGCGGCAGCAGAAGCGCAAGGACTCGCGCGGCGCGGGCGGTGGCGCAGGCACCCGCAGCGGCGGCCGGCGCTAGAGCGACTTCAAAGGATTGCCTACCCCGCCAGCACGTCGTGCCCGAGCTTCAGCACCAGCGCGAGCACCACGCCGAGCACGACGATGCGCACGAACCGGTCCCCGCCGCGCACGGCGAGGTGTGCCCCGATCCACGCGCCGGTGAACTGGGCGGCAGCCATGGGAAGTGCGTACTGCCAGAGCACGACACCGCGGCTGGCGAACAGCCCCACGGCCGCGAGGTTCGACGCGAAGTTCACCACCTTCGCGTCCGCGCTCGCACGGCTCAGGGTGCGCCCGAGCAGGCCCGAGAACGCGATGATGAGGAAGGTGCCGGTGCCGGGGCCGAAGAAGCCGTCGTAGGCGCCGATGGCGAGCGCCACGAGCGCACCGATGGCGAGCAGCCGCTGGCGCGGGGGCTGCGGGTGGCCGCCGGGCGGGGGCGCCCTGCGGAAGGTGAGGAACACGGCCACCGCGATGAGCAGCACGAGCACGAGCGGCTTGAGCACCTCGGGCTTGAGCGCGAGCACGAGCGCGGCGCCCAGCAGCGAGCCCACCAGGCCCAGCGGGAAGGTCCAGCGCGCGAGCCCTCCGTCCACCATGCCGCCTCGGCTGAAGCGCACCAGGGCGGCGAAGGAGCCGAACACGCTCTGGCCCTTGTTCGTGCCCAGCGCGAGGTGCGGCGGAAGCCCGGTGGAGAGCAGCACGGGCAGGGTGATGAGCCCGCCCCCTCCCGCGATGGCGTCCACGATCCCTGCGCACAGGGCGGCAAAGCACAGCAGCAGGAGCTGGAGCGGCGCGAGGGCGTGCAAGTCGACCGGCCGAGTACCACGCCTCGGCCCCCGAGCGCTGCCGGGAACTTGCCCCTACCACCCCGCCCCGGCGCACAATCGGGGCCGTCTCCCCTGCCCTGCCGAGGTTCCCGCCCGTGGTCCTGCTCCCCCTGCTCCTCACGCTGCTCTCCGCGAACCCCGGCGAGCCCGGCGGTCCCGTCTGCCGCACCGCGGACAGCAAGACAGTGTGCGGCTACAGCTGCGTCACCGACTCCTTCGGCACCCAGTGCGCCCAGACGCCGCAGGGCCGCTGCAAGGTGGTGGACGGCAAGGCGGTGTGCTTCGACCCGCCCGCCTACCTCGTGCGCATCTACGGCGCGAGCCTGCCCGAGCCCGAGTGCAAGGGGCTCGAGGGCCAGGCCGCCTGCGGCTACCACTGCGCCGCGGACTTCGGGGACGTGAAGTGCGCGCGCACGCCGAAGGGGGTGTGCCAGGCGCGCAGCGGCAAGGTGACCTGCTTCGACCCGCCGCCCGTCGTCTACGCGAGCTGGGGCAGCGCCACGCCCGCGGCCGAGTGCCGCGCCTACGGCCAGAAGCTCGCGTGCGGCTACGGCTGCGTGTCGGGCACGGAGGGGGTCGCGTGCGCGGCGACGCCCGCGGGCGTGTGCCGCAGCGAGGCGGGCCGGGTGCTCTGCTTCGACCCCGCCCCCTCCGCCATCTGCGCGCTGGGCCGCAGCCTCCCGCCGCAGCAGTGCCGCTCGAGCGACGGCCAGGCGGTGTGTGGCTACGCCTGCACCTCGGCCTTCAGCCGCGCCGCCTGCGCGCGCACCCCCTACGGCCTGTGCAAGGTGAGCGACGCGCAGGTGACCTGCTTCGACCCGCCGCTGCTGCCCCCCGCGGACAGCAGCTGCCTCAGCCTGCTGGGGCTCGCGGCGCTCGAGGGGCCCTAGCGGGCCTGTCGAAATCCCGGGGGCCGGTTCGTCGCCATGGAGAAAGGAGCCATTCCATGGCCATGCAGAAGCAGCTTCCCGGGAAGTTCGTGTGGTTCGAGCTCGTCACGCCGGACGCGAAGAGGGCGCAGGCCTTCTACGCCCAGCTCCTCGGCTGGGGCGTGCAGCCCCACCCCATGGCGGGCGGCACGTACGACATGATCACCGCCGGCGAGGCGATGATCGGCGGCTACCTGCCTCCCGGACGGGGGCAGCCCCCGCGCTGGGTCGCGTGCGTGTCCGTGGAGGACGTGGACGCGGCGGCGAAGGAGGCGGTGGCCCGCGGCGGCCGGGTGCTGGAGGGGCCGCTGGACATCCCCGAGGTGGGGCGGCTCGCGCGCATCGCGGACCCCGAGGGCGCGGAGCTCACCCTGTTCCGCAGCCTCGGCGGCGACCCGCCGGACGGCTGGGCCCACCACGGCCACTGGCTGTGGAACGAGCTGCACACGCACGACCCGAAGCGCGCGCTCGCCTTCTACGCGGCCGTCGCGGGCTTCTCCTCGAAGGCCCTGGACATGGGCGAGGCCGGCGCCTACCACGTCCTGCACCGCAACGGCGCGGACCGCGGCGGGGTGACGAACCACCTGCCCGGCGAGGCGCCCGCGCACTGGCTGCCCTACGTGTCGGTGGATGACGCGGACGCGGCGCTCGAGCGCGCGCGGCAGCTGGGCGGCAAGGTGTGCATGGAGGCCACGGACATCCCGGGCGTGGGCCGCTTCGGCATCCTCACGGACCCCACCGGCGCCTCGCTCGCGGTGATGAAGCCCGCGCCCATGCCGCCGCCTCGTGCCTGAGTGAGGCCGAGCCCCCCAGATGCAACCGGATTGCGTCTGGGTGGATCAGGAGCAGGCCCACCCGAGCGTGAGCACCTCGGAGTGCTGCGCGCTGGCCTGGGCGCCCGCCCTAGTGCAGGGAAGGGTTCCCCTGGAGCCCGAGCGCACGTGTTCAGGTGACGGGGGCGGGGCCCGATGGTGTTGAATGCGGCGCACCATGGTCCGCGCTCTCCACGTTCCGGGTCTCCTGCTGCTCCTGTGTGCCTGCGCGCACGCCCCCGCCGCGCCTCCGGCGCTGCAGCAGGGCTCGCACGAGCAGGTGCTCAACGGCGTACGGCTGTACTACCGCGTCGCGGGGAGCGGCCCGGCGCAGCGGCCGCCCGTGCTCTTCCTGCACGGGGGCCCGGGCTACAACAGCGAGAGCTTCGCGCGGCTCGCAGGCGTTCGGCTCGAGCGCAGCGCGCAGTGGATATACCTGGACCAGCGCGGGTGCGGCCGCTCGGAGCGGCCATGGACCGGCGACTACGCGCTGGCCACGCTCGTGGAGGACCTCGAGGCGCTGCGGCGCTCGCTCGGCGTGCCGCGCTGGGTGCTGATGGGCCATTCCTTCGGGGGCGCGCTCGCGCTCGAGTACGCCGCGCGCCACCCCGAGGCGGTCGCCGGGCTCATCGTGGTGGACGGCCTGTGGGATGGCCCCGGCTCCTATGCGAGCTGGGCACAGACCCTGGAGGAGTGGTACCCGGGTCGGCTCGCGAAGGCGCCGCCCGCCGACTCCGACTTCACCCGCGTCACCACCGCGCTGCAGGGCCTGGATGCCAAGGCCTTCTTCGACCGGATGCAGTGGCACCAGCCCGCGCGGCTCGCGGAGATGGAGCGGGTGGACGCGCAGAGCGGCCTGCGCAACACGGGCGAGCTGTCCCGGGCGCTCTTCGCAGGCGAGCTGCTGCACTACCGCTTCGGCGCCGCCGAGCGCATCCAGGCGCCTGCGCTGGTGATCATCGGTCAGCACGACCGGGCCATCGGGCCCCAGACCGCGCGCGCCCTCGCGCAGGCCCTGCCCCATGCCACCCTGCGGGAGTATGCGCAGAGCGCCCACTTCCCCTACCTCGAGGAGCCGGAGCGCTTCGAGCGGGACGTGACGACCTTCCTCGCCCACCTCCCCTGAGCCTCCCGCAGGGCTGCGGGCAGGCGCCGGGCCCCGGGTCGGCGCCCCTGCTCGGCTGCTTTGCCCCTGCCCTGCACAGCGGTAGGGTCTCGCCCCTCGGAAACGGAGCTGCGCGCGCGATGGCCGAAGGGGAAGTCCGACAGTTTTTCGTCCGCAACGAGGCCGGCACCGTCTGGGGCCCCCTCGCGCCGTCGACGATCGAGTTGCTCCTCGCCAACGGCGTGATGAAGGGCCGCCTCGAGGTGTCCGAGGACGGCACCGCGTTCGCGCCGCCGGGCGACTTCCCCGCGGTGCGCGAGCTCATCCCGCGCGAGAAGTGGGGCACGGGCGCGCAGGGCTCCGGCCCCGCGCTCGCGCCGCCGCCGCCGGCATCGGTGATTGCGCCGCCGCCTCCGCCGGCCGCCAGCGCTCCGCCCGTCATCGCGCCGCCGCCCGCCGCCGCGGCGCCGCCGCGACCTGCACCGCCGTCGCCTGCCTCCACCGCCGCGCCGCGGCCTCCGCCCGTCCTCACGCCGCCGACGCCCGCGGCCGCGAACGCTCCCCCTCCTCCGGGCACCGCTGCAGCCGCGCCTCGAGCGCCTGCGGCAGCACCGACGCCCTCGGCACCTCCTGCACCGGGCACCGCTGCTCCGCGCGCGGCGCCCGCCGGAGCACCCATCGCGGGCCCCGGCACCCGCGCCCCCGGCTCCACCGCGCCCGCGGGCGCCGCGCCGCCTCCGGGCGGCCCCCCGAAGCTCACCCCGTCGGAGCCCGGAGCCCCGCGCCCTGCTGCGCCGCCTCCCTCACCCGCGGCCGCCGCTGCGCCGCCTCGCACCACCTCCTCGTCGGCGGTGCCGGCCGCAGCGCCTGCGGAGCCCGCGGTCGAGCTGCCGCCCGCGGAAGGGGAGCTCTCGGAGCTCTCGCCGGTGCGCCTCTACGCGCGCGCCGCTGCGGGCGACCAGAGCGCGCTGCTCACGCTGCACCTCTCCGACCGCGTGCTGGAGCTCCACTTCCGGCGCGGCGCCCCCGAGCACGTGGCCTCGAGCCACCCGGACGACGCGCTCGGCACCTTCCTCGTGAGCGCGGGGCTGCTGAGCGCCGCGCAGGTGGCCCAGGCGGAGGAGGCGCGCGAGCGCTTCGGCGGGGAGCTGGTGGGCGCGCTCTTCGGGCTCGGCCTGCTCAACCCGGCCGTCGCCTTCGCGCAGCTCGCGCAGCGCTCCCAGGGGCTGCTGCTGCGCGCGCTGCTCGCCGAGAGCGGTCGCTTCACCTTCGTCCCGAGCGAGCTGCCCGCGCACAAGGCGATGCCGCTCGGCAACCGCTGGGCGGTGCTCAGCGACCTGGTGCGCCGCATCCCCACGCCCGAGCTGCGCCGGCGGCTGCAGCCGGTGCTCGAGCTGCCCATGCTCAAGTCCGGCGGCCTCGTGCCGGTGAGCGACCTGCGCCTCACGCCGCAGGAGGTGCGCGCCCTGGGCTTCGTCGACGGCGTGCGCTCGCTCGCGCAGCTCACCCAGGAGCTCCCGGCGGAGGCGGACCACGTGCTGCGCCTCGCCTTCCTCCTGCGCGAGCTGGACGCGGTGAGCTTCGCGGCGCTGCCCTCGCGCCCCGCGCGCACCGCCACGCCGCCCACGGGCACCGCCGCCGCGGCGCCCGGCGCAGCCCCTCGCCCGCCTCCGCAGGCCAGCGCTCCGCCGCCCGCTCAGGCGGCAGCCCCGCGTCCCCCGCCTCCCGCCGCCGCCCCGCGGCCTGCGCCCGCTGCCGCCCCGCGGCCCCCGCCCGCCGCGGCGCCCCCGCCTGCGGCGCCCCGCCCGCCCCCCGCCGCCGCGGCACCTGCGCCGGCGGCGGCCCGCCCCGGCCCTCCGCCGCCCACGCTCTCGCCCGAGACGGAGCTCGCGCAGCTGCGCGCGTACGCGGCCACGCTCAAGAAGCAGAACCACTTCGAGCGGCTCGAGCTCTCCGAGAAGACGGACGCGAGCAGCGTGAAGGTCGCCTACTTCAAGCTCGCCAAGCTGCACCACCCGGACACCCTGCCCGCGGGGGCGGCGGCCGAGCTGCAGAAGCTCAAGTCCGAGGTCTTCGGCTACATCGGCGAGGCCTACCGCACGCTGCTCGACGACGCCTCGCGCGCCCAGTACCTCGAGGTGCTCCAGAGCGGCGGCGAGGGCGAGGTGGACATCGGCAACATCCTGAAGGCAGAGGAGCTGTTCCAGAAGGGCTGCATCCTGGTCAAGGCGCGCAAGTTCCCCGAGGCCGTGGAGATGCTCGACCAGGCCATCCTCCTCAACCCCGACGAGCCCGAGTTCTTCGCCTGGCGCGGCTACGCGCGCTTCTTCACCTTCGCGGACAAGAAGGCGGGCGCGGCCGAGGCCTCCAAGGACCTGCAGCTCACGCTCTCGCGCAACGAGCGCTGCGTGCCGGCGCACTACTTCCTGGGCGTCATCGCCAAGCTGTGCGGGGACGCCGCCGCGGCCCAGAAGCACTTCCAGCGCACCGTGGCGCTGCAGCCGGACCACATCGACGCCCAGCGAGAGCTTCGGATGGCGGCGCAGAAGAAGTAGGGTACACCCCCTCCGGTGTTCCCCTCGCGGGGGCCCTCGAGCCCCCGCGCGCCCGATCGCCGTCCCTCTTCGCTTCAGGAGAAGTCCCCTTGCCCCTCACTGGGAAGCAGCGCCGCGCCCTGCGCGCCCTCGGCCACCACCTCGATCCCGTCGTCCTCGTCGGGCAGAACGGCGTCACGGACGCCGTCGTCGCCGCGGTGGACCAGGCCCTCCACGATCACGAGCTCATCAAGGTGAAGGTCAACGAGGGCCCCGAGGACCGCAAGGAGGCCGCGCAGCGGCTCGCCGAGGCCACCGGCGCCGAGCTCGCCCAGCTGCTGGGCCGCACCGCGCTGCTCTTCAAGAAGCGCGACGAGGACTCGAAGTTCGAGAAGTTCTAGGGCGCGTCTCCAGAGCCCCCAGAAGAGCCCCCAGTAGAACCGCTAGAAGAACCGCGCCGCGCGCCCCGCCAGCCGGGCGCCCGCGCCGAGCCGCTCGAGCAGCGCGGGGCCGAAGTACTGCCGCCGCGCCTCGCCCCGGTCCCCCGCCACCGCCTCGGGCGTCTCCACGTAGCCCACGTAGCCGCCGCCCAGCCCCAGCACCACCGTGCCCGGCCCCGCAGCCCCGGAGAGCCGCTCGCCCGCCGCCACCGTGGGCTCGCCCGGGATGGCGAGCAGGTGCAGCGGCCCGAGCCGCAGCGCGCCCACCTCGGCCACCTGCAGGCTGCTGCGGCACAGCAGCGTCTCGCCCGCGCGCTCGAGCGGCAGGGGCGCGAGCCGCGAGGCATCCGGGTGCGGCAGGGCCAGCTCCACGCGCGCGTAGTCCAGCCCCGCCACCTCCACCGGCGCGAGCGGCGCCCCGGCGGCGAGCTGCGCGAGCGCCCCCGCGAAGGCCCCGGGCGCATCCTCGCCGCCGTCCAGCGCCGCCGAGGCGTTGCCCGCGGCCCCCTGCAGCACGAGGCTGACGCCGGCCCCCCGGGCCTCGCGCTCCCGGGCGAGGCGCCCCGGGTAGTCCGGGTCCAGCGTGCGCAGGTGGCGCTGCACCAGCGTGGGGTGCGCGGAGAAGACGAGCAGCTCGGCGATGCCCCCGTGCTCGCCCTGCAGCACCGCGCGCAGGAGCCGCCCGTCGGGGGCCTCCTCTCCGGAGCGCGAGCGCACGAGCCCGGGCGCCCGCGCCTCGCCCAGCCGCAGCCGCGCGGGCGCAAGGGCGCCGTGGGCCTCGGTGAGCGCCCGGGCGGCGGCCACCACCGCCACCTCCTGCAGCTCGGGCCGGTAGCGCCCCATCCCCGCCACCTCGGCGACGAGGCGCGGGTCGTAGCCGCCCATCGACGAGTGGGTGTGGGTGGCCAGCACCAGCACGCCCTGCAGCCCGAGCCCCGCCACCCGCGCGCGCACGGCGGCCACCAGCGGCTCGGGCGCGCTGAGCAGATCCAGCAGCACCATCCCCACGCTCGCGCCGCCCGCCTCCACGACGAGCGCCCGGGCCTGCAGGGGCACGGGCCCCGCCTCCATGTCCGGCAGGGGCGGCCGGTAGCCGGCCCCCCCGGGCGCGGGCCGCGGGGGCTGCAGGGCCACCCGCGCGGCGCCTGCCCTCAGGGCCCCCCGGCCGTGGGCCTCGGCCACCACCCTCGGGGGGCGCTCGGGCCAGGGCCCGCACCAGTCCAGCGAGGCGAGCGCCCAGGCGAGCGCCAGCCCACACAGGAGCAGGAGGGGGAGGAGGCGCAGCAGGCGGCGCCGGGAGGGGGGCATGTGGGGGCACCCTACCCCAATCGACCCCTCCCGCTCCCATCCCTGGCCGCCGGGCGGGCAGCGCGCTATAGGAGCCCCGCATCGCGGCCAGCCCTGCGGCATCGGACCGGGTCCCAGAGCGGAATGCCCTGACGAGAGGGCACGTTCCTGATCCGTTTCACAGGCGAGAAGGGGAGAAGGCAAACGGCATGTGCGGCATCTTCGGAATCAGTGGCCATGCGGAAGCAGCGAACCTGACCTACCTCGGGCTGCACGCGCTGCAGCACCGCGGGCAGGAGGCTGCCGGCATCGTCGCCTCCGACGGCACGCGCCTGCACGCGCACCGCGAGGAGGGCCTCGTCGCGGACATCTTCACCAGCCGCGTGCTGGAGAACCTCCCCGGTGAGAGCGCCATCGGCCACGTGCGCTACAGCACGGCGGGCGGCGCGGGGCTGAAGAACGCCCAGCCGCTCTCGGTGGCGTACGCGGGCGGCCAGCTCGCGCTCGCGCACAACGGCAACCTGGTGAACGCGACCGAGCTGCGCGAGGAGCTCGAGAGCGCGGGCGCCATCTTCCAGTCGGACTCGGACTCCGAGGTCTTCATCCACCTCATCGCCCGCTCGCAGAAGCCCACCTTCGAGCAGAAGCTCGTCGAGGCGCTGGGCCGGGTGAAGGGCGCCTACAGCCTGCTGCTCATCACCCCCAAGCGCCTCGTCGCCGTGCGCGACCCGCTGGGCATCCGCCCGCTCGTGCTGGGCAAGCTCAAGGGCGGCTGGGTGCTGGCGAGCGAGACCACCGCGCTGGACCTCATCGAGGCGGAGTTCATCCGCGAGATCGAGGCGGGCGAGATGCTGGTCATCGACGAGAAGGGCATGCGCAGCCTGCAGCCCTTCGCGCCCGGCGGGAAGCTGGGCCGCTGCATCTTCGAGCACGTGTACTTCGCCAAGCCGGACTCGGTGCTCTTCGGCCTCAGCGTGTACGAGACGCGCAAGCAGCTGGGCAAGCAGCTCGCGCGCGAGGCCCCGGCTCCGAACGCGGACCTGGTCATCGCGGTGCCGGACTCCGGCGTGCCCGCCGCTATCGGCTTCGCGCAGGAGAGCGGTATCCCCTACGACGTGGGCCTCATCCGCAGCCACTACGTGGGGCGCACCTTCATCGAGCCGCAGCAGTCCATCCGCCACTTCGGCGTGAAGCTGAAGCTGTCCGCGGTGCGCTCGGTGCTCAAGGGCAAGCGCGTGGTGGTCATCGACGACTCCATCGTGCGCGGCACCACCAGCCGCAAGATCGTGAAGCTGCTCAAGGCCGCGGGCGCGCTCGAGGTGCACCTGCGCATCAGCAGCCCGCCCACCCAGTGGCCCTGCTACTACGGCATCGACACGCCGAGCCGGCAGGAGCTCATCGCGAGCAGCCACAGCGTGGAGGAGATCGCCCGCTACGTCACGGCGGACAGCCTCGCCTACCTCACCGAGGAGGGCCTGGGCATCGCGGTGGGGGACAAGGCGCGCTCGAGCTTCTGCACCGCGTGCTTCAGCGGGAAGTACCTCACCGAGGAGCTCAACGCCCCGGTGCGCGCGGACCTCACGCACCCCACGCCCGCCGCCCTCGAGCCCTCGGTCCCGGCGCCCGCCGCGGCCCGCGCCGCCGGCCTCGTGAGCGCCTAGCGCTCCCGTGTCCTCCCTCTCCCTCTGGGAGAGGGTCGGGGTGAGGGATGTCCCTCCCCTACCCCAGCGCCTCGGCGAGCCGCGGCAGCGCCTCCCCCAGCCGCGCCTCCACCCGCAGGTGCGCGAGCGCATCGGCCCGCGTCTCGCCCAGGTTGAGCACGGCCACGTTCAGCCCCCGCTCGCGCGCGCGGCGCACGAAGCGCAGCCCCGAGTACACCGCGAGCGAGGTCCCCACCACGAGCAGGGCCTCGGAGCGCTCCACGAGCGCGTACGCGGCCTCCACGGTGGGCGGCGGGACGAAGCCGCCGAAGAACACCACGTGCGGCTTGAGCAGGCCCTCGCCACAGACGTCACAGGTGGGAACCCGGAAGCTCGCCACGGCCTCCTCGTGCAGCTCGGCGTCGCCGTCCGGGCGCACCTCCACGAGCTGTTGCGCGAAGTCCGGGTTCAGCGCCTGGAGCCGCTGCTGCATCCGGTCGCGCGGGGTGAGCGCGCCGCAGCCGAGGCACAGCACCTCGGCGAGCGCGCCGTGCAGCTCGATGACCTGGCGGCTGCCGGCGCGCTGGTGCAGGCGGTCCACGTTCTGGGTGATGACGCCGGAGACGTGGCCGCGCGCCTCGAGCTGGGCGAGCGCGGCGTGCGCCGCGTTGGGCTCGGCGGCGCAGAAGCGGGGCCAGCCGAGCAGGCTGCGCGCCCAGTAGCGCTGGCGCACCTCGGGCTTGCGCAGGAAGTCGCGGTCCTGGATGGGGGTGCGCAGGCGGCCGCGCGAGGCGGGGCCGCGGTAGTCCGGGATGCCCGACTCGGTGCTGCAGCCGGCCCCGGTGAGCACCGCGACGCGGCGGCCGCGCAGCAGCTCGGCCAGGGACTGCAGCGCGGCGGGGTCACAGGCCTCGGCGGGCAGGATGGTGGCGGGCGTCATGCCCCCGGAAGCTAACGCGCAGGCCCCGCGCGCGCAGGCGCCCCGGCCAGGCGCGTGGAGGCTCAGACGATGGAGGGGATGGACTCGGGGCCGGCCTCGAGCACCGACACCAGCCGGCGCAAGCCCTCCTCGAAGCGCTCACGGGTGGTGGGCGGGCCGAGGCACACGCGCACGCCCGGCGAGAAGGCATGGGGCGGGACGGCGAACAGCTCCGCGGAGCCCACCGCCACGCCCGCGCGGCGCGCCTGCGCGGCGAAGGCGTCCGCGCGCCAGCGTCCCGGCAAGGGCAGCCACAGGTGCAGGGCCGGGCCCGGGACGGCGCGCGGCAGGTGCTTGCCGAGCAGCGCCTGCGCCCGCGCGAAGCGCCAGGAGGCCTCGCGCCGGCGGCGCAGCACCAGCTCGTCCGCCGTCCCGTCGGAGATCCACCGCGTGGCGAGCTCCGCGCTCAGAGGCGCCGCCATCCAGGTGGTCATCCAGATGCCTTGGGAGAGCGCCTCCACCTTCCCCTCCGGCGCCGCGAGGTACGCGATGCGCAGGCCGGGAGACAGCAGCTTGGACGTGCCCGCGATGAAGTAGGTGTGCTCGGGCGCGAAGTGCGCGAGCGGGCGCGGCCGCTTCTCGAGCAGCAGCCCGTACGCATCGTCCTCGACGACCGCGAGCTTGCGCGCCTTGACCACGGCGGCGAGCTTGCGGCGCCGCTCCTCGGACATCACGGCGCCGGTGGGGTTCTGGTGCGTGGGGATGACGTAGAGCACCTTCGCATCGCCCCGGCAGGCCGCCTCGAGCGCGTCGGGGCGCAGGCCCTCCGCGTCCATCGCCACCCCCTGCAGCCGCAGCTGCAGCCGCTCGGCGAGCTTCTTCACGCCCGGGTAGGTGAGGGCCTCGGTGAGCAGCGTGTCACCGGGGCGCGTGAGGGCGGCGAGCGCGACCTCCATCGCGTGCTGGGCGCCGGAGCACACGGTGACCTGTCCCGCGCTCACCGCGAGCCCCTGCCGGCCCATCCACTGTGCGCCCGCGGCGCGGTGGGCGGCGAGGCCCACGTGCGGCTGGTACGCGAGCAGGGCGCTGCGCTGTGGGCTCTTCGCAATCTCCGCGAGGGTGCGCTCGAACGCGGTTGCGTCGTACTGGCCGGCGGCCGGCACCGGCCAGTTCAGCTCGAGGTTCACCACCCCGCCCTCCTCCGACTCGGCGACCGGGGGCGGGAAGCGCGTTTTCTCGCGGCCGCGCACGAAGGTGCCGCGGCCCACCTCCCCGCCCACGAGGCCCTGCCGCTCTACCTCGGCGTAGGCCCGGGTGATGGTGCCCACGGTCACCCCGACCCTCTCTGCGAGCTCGCGGTGGGTGGGCAGCCGGGTGCCCGCCGGCAGCCGCCCGGTCTGGATGTCCTCCACCAGCGCCGCCGCGATGATGCGGTACAGCGGGCCCCGTCGGTCTCCCAGCTTCGGCACCCACATTGTCACGGTGACACTCGTTTCGTTTGTACGCCGGCGCTGCAGATTGTACCCATACCCCGGGAAGTCTGCCGCGATTGTACCGATACAATCTGGCGCAGCGCCCGGGGAGTCCACATGCTGCCCGCGTACCTGCTGATGTGCCTGGTGTACGGAACCACCTTCCTGGCGATCAAGATGGGGCTGTCCGCAGGCTTCCCACCCTTCCTCTTCGCGGGGGTGCGCTTTTTCGTCGCGGGGTTGATGGTGCTGGGGCTGCTGCGTGCGCGCGGCGTGGCGCTGCCGCGGGGGCGACGGACCCTCGGCTCGCTCGCGCTCATCGGCGCGGGCAACACCTTCATCCCCTTCGCCTGCCTCTACTCCGCCGAGCGCTTCATCCCCTCGGGCATCGCGGCGATGCTCACCTCCACCGGGCCCGCGCTGGTGACCCTGTTCCTGCTCGCACTCGAGCGGCGCCGGCCCGAGCGGCTGCAGTGGCTGGGCCTGGGCCTGGGGTTGCTCGGGGTGTGGCTGCTGGTGGGGCCATCGGTGGACGCGGGCAGCTACGGGCGCGCCACCTGGGTCGCGGCGGGCTCGGTGCTGCTCGCGCAGGTGGCCGTGGCGGGGGCGAGCGTGTACTCGAAGCGGGTGCTCTCGCGCGGCGTGGAGCCGCTCGCGATGAACGGCTTCCAGATGGTGTTCGGATCGTCCGGGCTGCTGCTGCTCTCGCTCGCGTTCGAGCGCGGGCCGCTCGTGCTCGCCGATGCCCCGCGCGCCCTGGGCGCCCTCGCCTACCTCACGGTGATGGGCTCCATGGTCGCCTCGGGCATCTACTTCTGGCTCGTGAAGCGCACGGGCCCGGTGTTCCCCTCCACCTGGCTCTACGTCTCGCCGATGATCGCCCTCTTCCTCGGCTCACTCGCGCTCGGCGAGCCGCTGCCCGCCACGAGCCTCGCCGGCGCGGTGCTGGTGCTGGGGGGCGTGCTGCTGACCAACGCACGGCTGCTCTTCACCCGGTGGGCGGCCGTCCTCGCCCCGCGGACCTAGGGAGCGACCATGGTCTCGTGGGAGCGCTGGGTGGGCTTCGCCCTCGTCGCGCTGGGCATGGTGTGCACGCCCGGCCCCAACATGCTGTACCTCGTCTCGCGCTCGGTGACCCAGGGGCGGCGGGCGGGACTGGTCTCGCTCGCGGGGATCGTCCTGGGCTTCGTGTTCTACCTCTTCGCGGCGGCGCTGGGCATCACGGCCGTGCTGCTCGCCGTGCCCTACGGATACGAGGCGCTGAAGCTCGCGGGTGCGGCGTACCTCCTCTTCCTCGCGGTGAAGGCGGTGCGTGGGAGCGGGACCGTCTTCGCCCCGCAGCAGCTGTCCATCGACGCGCCCCGGAGGCTCTTCGGCATGGGGCTGCTCACCAGCCTCCTGAACCCCAAGGTCGCGGTCCTCTACCTCTCGCTGCTGCCGCAGTTCATCGACGCGGGGCGCGGCGGCATCTTCGCGCAGAGCCTCGTGCTCGGCAGCACGCAGATTGCCGTCAGCGCCACGGTCAACACGCTCATCGTGTGGAGCGCCGGTACCGTGGCGGGCTGGTTCCAGACGCGCCCCTCGTGGGTACGGGTGCAGCGCTACCTGATGGGCAGCGTGTTGGGCGGCCTCGCCGTCCGGCTCGCGCTCGAGCACCGTCCCGGGTGAGTGGGCGTCTACCGCACGCGCTGAGTCACGGAGCGGCGTCCCCCATGAAGCCCTGCAGGTCCGCGGGCAGGGGCGCCTCGAAGTGCACCGTCCGGCCGTGCTCCGGGTGGGGAAACGCGATGCGCCAGGCGTGCAGCGCGTGGCGGGGCAGGCGCAGGCGCTCCCAGGCCTCGGGCTCGAGGCAGTGGCGGCTGAAGCGGTCGAAGTAGCCGGGGTCCGGGCCGTACATCTTGTCGCCCACGAGCGGGAAGCCCGCGTGCTGCAGGTGCACGCGGATCTGGTGCTGGCGCCCGGTGCGCGGGCGGCAGCGCAGCAGCGCGAAGGGCGCGCCTGCGCGGGTGAAGCGGCGCAGCACCTCGAAGTGGGTGTGGCTCTCCTTGCCCACCGCCGGGTCGATGCGCACCGCGATGCGCACCTGCTCGGTGCCCTCGGCGATGGGCGCGTCCACCTCGAAGGCGTCCCGGGGCGGGTGGCCCTCGCACACCGCGAGGTACTCCTTGTGCACGTCGCGGCTGACGAAGAGCCGGCCGAGCACGCGGCAGGCCTCGGTGGTGCGGCCGCACACCACCAGGCCGCTCGTCTCGCGGTCCAGCCGGTGCACGGGCTCCGCGTAGGCGAGCCCGAAGCGCTCGCGCAGCAGCGACACCAGGGTGCCGCGGTGGTAGCGCGCGGTGGGGTGCACGGGCAGCCCCGCGGGCTTGTCGAGCACCAGCAGCCACGCGTCCTCGTGCACCACGCGCAGGTCGGTGGGGACCTCGGGCTCCTCGCTCGCGCGGCGGCGCAGGTGGAAGGCGAGCCCGGGGACGAGCAGCGTGGAGGGCTTGAGGGGCCGCGCTCCGCGCACGCCCCGGCGGATGACGCCGTGCAGGCGCTCGCGCGGGATGCGGCGAAGCTTCTCCAGCAGGTAGTCGTCGAGCCGCCAGCCGGCGTAGTTCGGCTCGACGACGAAGGGGATGTCCACGTAGCGGGCGTCGTCTTCCATGGCGCGCCCCTGCTCTAGCACCTCTGCTCAGCGCAGGGGCGGTGCGCCCAGGCGCTGGCGCAGCGAGCTCAGCAGGTCGTCCCACGCCACGATGCCGTCGAGCACCGGGAGCACGTCGGCCACCGGGAGCCTCAACGCGTAGCGGCGCGGGTCGGACACCCACGGCACGTGCTCCACCAGCTGCAGCTCGAAGTCCACGCGCAGGTAGTGGTGCGGCAGCTCCTCCAGCTCCACGTAGAGCGGCGCCGCGGCGCGCCCCGGGGGGCCCAGCAGCGCGAGCCGGTCCTCGAGCGCCCCCTGCAGCCGCTGCAGCACCTGCTGCGGCTCCGCCGACGTCACGGCCACGTTGCGCGCCCCGGCCGCGTACGCCGTGAGGTAGGCGTGCAGCCCTGCCCCCTCCTCCTCTTCGGCGCGCTCGACGCCCTCGGCCGCGAGCAGCGGTCCCGCTTCTCCCAGGAAGGTCCCCTGCATGTACTCCCCCCGGCGAGGCTCGCCCTGCCCCGCCTTGCAGTCCACCTCACTGCCGAGCAGAGGTGGGTGCGGGGAGCCTTCCGGGCCATGCCCCCGAAGTCGCGGGAGAGCGTCGGGTGCAGGGCAGCGCGTCCCACCCGTGGGTCAGGGTCCGGCGCGACGCACCCCGCACGCGACGACGGCGCCCCCCTTCCGCCGGGTGGGCGCCGCCTGGAGTGCCGCTCTCGCGGGGGCCCGCGCCGTCAGCCGATGGCCGCGAGCGGCACCGGCGCCGAGACCCCGAGGAACCCGGCGTAGATGTCCGCGATGCGCTCGGCGCTCTTGCCGTCCCACTTCTCCGGGATGCGGCCCTTCTTGCCCTGGCCATCGAGGATGCGCAGCGCCTCCGTCTTCACGCGCTCGGGGTCCACGCCGACGACGAGGTTCGTCCCCACGTCCACGGTGATGGGGCGCTCGGTGTTCTCGCGCAGGGTGAGGCAGGGCACGCCCAGCGCCGTGCTCTCCTCCTGCAGGCCGCCGGAGTCGGTGAGGATGAGGCGCGCCTGGGAGGTGAGGCACAGGAAGTCCAGGTAGCCCAGGGGCTCCACGAGCTTCAGGCCCGGCGCCGCCTCCAGCAGGGCCGACAGGCCCCCCTCGGCAATCATCTTGCGGGTGCGCGGGTGCACGGGGAAGACGATGGGCAGCCGGTGGCTCACGAAGGCGAGCGCGCCCAGCAGCCCGCTGAGCGTCTTCACGTCGTCCACGTTGGAGGCGCGGTGCAGCGTGCACACGCCGTACTGGCCCGCGGTGAGGCCCAGCCCCGAGAGCGTCGGAAGCCGCAGGGCCGCCTCCCGGCTCTGCAGCAGGGAGTCGATCATCACGTTGCCCACGAAGTGGATGCGGCTCTTCTCCACGCCCTCCTTGAGGAGGTTCTCGTCCCCGTCGGGGCTCGGCGTGAGCAGCAGGTCCGCGATGCGGTCCACCACCAGGCGGTTGATCTCCTCCGGCATGCGCCGATCGCCGCTGCGCAGCCCCGCCTCCACGTGGGCGAGCGGGATGTGCAGCTTGCTCGTCACCAGCGCGGCCGCCACGGTGGAGTTGACGTCGCCCACCACGGAGACGAGGTCGGGCCTCTCCTCGAGGCACACCTTCTCCAGCGCCATCATCACGCGCGCCGTCTGCTCGGCGTGGCTGCCCGAGCCGATGTTCAGGTGGATGTGCGGCGCGGGCAGCCCCAGGTCCGTGAAGAAGACGTCACTCATCTTCACGTCGTAGTGCTGCCCCGTGTGCACGAGGACCTGGGTGAGGAGGCCACGCGCTGCAATGGCCTTGTAGATGGGCGCCACCTTCATGAAGTTGGGGCGCGCGCCGACGATGTGGAGGACCTTCTTCATGGCGAGACCGAAGGTAGGCACGCCCCCGCGGCTGCCTAGGGGGCGCGCGTCGAGGGCCCCCCGAGCGTCCTGAATTTGATAGAGGCGGAGGATCATGGGCTCCTCCACCGTCGCCGTGATTCCCGCCCGCTACGCGAGCACCCGCTTTCCGGGCAAGCCGCTCACCCTCATCGGCGGGCGCCCGATGATCCAGCACGTGTGGACGCGCTGCCAGGAGGCGGGCTGCTTCACGGAGGTACTGGTGGCCACGGACGACGCGCGCATCGCGGACGCGGTGCAGGGCTTCGGCGGGCGCGCGGTGATGACCAGCCCCGCGTGCCCCACGGGCACGGACCGGGTGGCGGAGGTCGCGCGCGGGCGACCAGACGTGGACGTGTGGGTGAACGTGCAGGGCGACGAGCCGCTCGTGGACCCGGCCTCGCTGCGCACGCTCGCGGGGCTCTTCGAGGACGCGGACGTGCAGATGGCCACGCTGGTGCGGCCGCTCGAGGCCGCGGACGCGGTGAGCCCCAACGTGGTGAAGGCGGTGCTCGCGCTCGACGGCGACGCGCTCTACTTCAGCCGCGCGACGCTGCCCTTCGTGCGCGAGGCGGCGGACGTGGGCAGCGTGCGCCGCTGGGCGCACCTGGGGCTCTACGGCTACCGGCGCGACACGCTGCTGCGGCTCGCGGCGCTGACCGAGACCCCGCTCGAGCGCGCCGAGAAGCTCGAGCAGCTGCGCGCGCTCGAGCACGGCATCCGCATCCGCTGCGGCCAGGTGCAGGGCCACACCGTCGCGGTGGACGTGCCGGAGGACGTCGCCAAGGTCGAAGTGTTACTGCGCTGACCGTGTCCTCCCTCTCCCTCTGGGAGAGGGTCGGGGTGAGGGACGTGCCCGCCCCACCGTGTCCCTCAGAGCACCGGCAGCTCCCCCGTGTCCTCGCCCACGGGGAACGCCGCATCGAGCCGCGCGAGCTCCGCGTCCGAGAGCCGCACCTCCGCCGCCTTCGCATTCTCCCGCACGCGCTCGGCCTTGCTCGACTTGGGAATCGCGAGCACCGAGGGCCTGCGCACGAGGAACGCGAGCGCCACCTGCCGCTCGCTCGCGCCGTGGGCCTTGGCAATCTCCGCGAGCACCTTCCCGCCCTTGGACGTCGCCTTCGGAAACTGCCCGCTGCCGAAGGGGCTGTAGGCCACCACGGCGACGCCGTGCGCCTCGCACCACGGCACCACCGCGTGCTCGATGCGCCGCTCGAGCAGGTGGTAGAGCACCTGGTTGCACGCGATGCGCCCGGGCCCCGCGAGGCGCAGCAGCTGCTCGAGCTCGGGCACGTCGAAGTTGCTCACGCCCCAGCTGCGCACCTTGCCGTCCTGCTGCAGCTTCTCGAAGGCGCGCACGGTGTCCTCGAGCGGGTGCGAGCCGGGCCAGTGCAGCAGGTAGCCGTCGAGCCGGTCGGTGCGCAGCCGCTTGAGGCTCTTCTCGCAGGCGCGAAGCGTGCCCTCGTAGCTTGCGTTGGAGGGCAGCACCTTGGAGACGAGGAACACCGCGTCGCGCCTGCCGGCGAGCGCCTCGCCCACCAGGCTCTCGACCTCGCCGTGGCCGTACAGCTCCGCGGTGTCCACGTGGGTGAGGCCCGCGTCGAGTCCCGCCTGCAGCGCGCGGATGCAGCCCGCGCGGTCGTCCTCCTCCATCTGCCAGGTGCCCTGCCCCAGCACCGGGACCTCGAGTCCCGTGCGGCCCCACGCGCGCATCTGCATCGCCAAACCTCCCGTGTGCGCCTCAAGCTGCGCAGCGCTCCGCACTTCTTCACACGCGGCCGCGCTGCACGCCCGCCCGCTTCGCGTTACACCCCCGGCCGTGACCGAAACCCCCGCCCGCCCCCGCCCGCCCTCGCGCGCCACGCTCGCCCGCCTCCTCTCGCTCGCGCGCCCCGAGCGCCGGCGGCTGCTCTGGGGAACGCTGTTCCTGGTCATCGGCAGCGGGATGAGCCTGCTCTACCCGCAGGCGATGAAGCTCATCATCGACGAGGCGCTCGGGGCGCGCAGCCGCCAGCTCATCGACCGCGCGGCGCTCGGCATGGCGCTCATCTTCGCGGTGCAGGCGGTGGCGGTGGCCCTGCGCGCCTACCTCTTCAACACGGCGGGAGAGCGCGTCGTCACGCGGCTGCGCCAGAGGCTGTTCGCGAGCCTCATGTCCCAGGAGGTGGCCTTCTTCGACGAGCGGCGCACCGGTGAGCTCACGAGCCGGCTCGCGAGCGATACCGCGGTGCTGCAGAGCACGGTGTCCACGAACATCAGCATGGGCCTGCGCAACGCGGCCACGGCCGTGGGCGCCGTCGCGCTGCTCTTCTACACCTCGCCCGTGCTCACGCTCCTGATGCTCGCCATCGTGCCGGCGGTGGCGGTGGGCGCGGTCACCTACGGCCGGCGCGTGCGCCGGCTCTCCAAGGAGGTGCAGGACGCGCTCGCGAGTGCGAACGAGGTGGCAGAAGAGGGCCTCGCCGGCATCCGCACGGTGCGCGCCTTCGCGGCGGAGCCGGCGGAGGTGGCGCGCTACGGGGCGCGCGTGGAGCACGCCTACGAGCTCGCACGGCGGCGCGCGCGCCAGTCCGCCACCTTCCTCGGGGCGGCCTCCTTCGGCGGCTACGCGGCGGCGGCCATCGTGCTCTGGTACGGCGGGCGGCTCGTGGTGGACGGGCGCCTGAGCGTGGGCGGCCTCACCTCCTTCCTCGTGTACTCGCTGCTCGTCGCCTTCTCGCTCGGCGCGCTCGCGGACCTGTGGGCAGACTTCATGCGCGCGAGCGGCGCGGCCGAGCGCGTCTTCGAGCTGGTGGACCGCACGCCGGCCATTCCTCCCGGCGGCGGCGAGCGCCCCTCCCGCGTGGAGGGCCGGGTGGAGTTCGAGCGCGTGCGCTTCGCCTACCCCTCGCGCCCCGCGGCCCCCGTGCTGCAGGACGTGTCGCTCTCGCTTGCGCCCGGAGAGGTCGTGGCGGTGGTGGGCCCCTCGGGCGCGGGCAAGAGCACGCTCGCGGCGCTGCTCGCGCGCCTCTACGACCCGCAGGGCGGCCGCCTCCTGCTGGACGGCCGGCCCCTCGCGCAGCTCGACCCCGCGTGGCTGCGCGGGCAGCTGGGCATCGTCGCGCAGGAGCCGCTGCTCTTCAGCGCGAGCCTCGCGGAGAACATCCGCTACGGGCGCCCCGGCGCGAGCGACGCGGAGGTGGAGGCGGCCGCGCGCGCCGCGCATGCGCACGAGTTCATCAGCCACTTCCCGCAGGGCTACGAGACGCGCGTGGGCGAACGCGGCGTGCAGCTGTCGGGCGGGCAGAAGCAGCGCGTGGCCATTGCGCGCGCGGTGCTCAAGGACCCGCGCCTGCTCGTCCTGGACGAGGCGACGAGCGCCCTGGACGCCGAGAGCGAGCACCTGGTGAAGGACGCGCTCGACCACCTGATGCGTGGGCGCACCACGCTGATCATCGCCCACCGCCTCTCCACCGTGGCCGGCGCCCACCGCGTGCTCGTCCTGGAGAAGGGCCGCGTGGTGCAGAGCGGCAGCCACCAGAGCCTCATGGCCGAGGACGGGCTCTACCGCCGCCTCGTCGAGCGCCAGTTCGTCGCGGCCTGAGCGCCCATCCACCTACACCGCCCTGCACGCCTGCCCGCCTGCCCTGTGCGTAGCCGGGCGCACAGGTCGCGCGCGACTCATTGGCGCGGCGCGGCGCGCTCCGTTACACATGCGGCCGCAAAGGAGGTGATGCCTTGACCGATAGCAACTGTCAGGCGTCCACCTCCGCTGGCACGGTTCGCTAAGACCGCCCAGCGGAAGGCTGACGCCAAAAGAGCTGCAAGGGCCCGTTCCTTCTCGCGTAGCGATACGCAGGCGGAGCGGGCCCGTTTTTATGTCCGAGCCTCCCCCTCCCGCTGCACCCCGCTCTTTGCCCACACTCTCGCCGGGCCACCGGCACCCGGGAATGAACCCGTGACGGCCGCGTTCAGTCGCGGCCGGTACGAGTGGGGGGGCCCGCTTCTTTCCGTCTGGAGAATTCCGTGTCCACTACTCCCTGTCCCAGTCCCCTCTCGGCCGCCCTGCGCGACGAGGCGGCGGTCCACCAGGAGCGCAACCTCTTCTGCCCCAGCTACGACACCTGCCTGCACGTGGCGGTGAAGAAGGGCTGGGAGGGCTGGACCTGCCGCGCCTGCGTGTTCCACGGCCAGAAGGGGCACGAGCCCACGGCCAAGGATTTCGCGCACTCGCGCCCGCGCAGCTACGAGGCGCCCTGATGAGCGGCTGCTAGCGCCGGAGGGCCGGCCAGGGCGGGCGGCCCACCGGCCGCCTGCGGCCGCCATGGCCCTACACGGATCAAGTTGACGCGCGCCCCGCCCGTTTGGCAGGAAGGCGCATGCGCAGCAAGAAGACCAAGTTCATCTTCGTCACCGGCGGTGTGGTTAGCTCTCTCGGCAAGGGTCTCGCATCCGCCTCCATCGGGGCGCTGCTGGAGAACCGGGGCCTGAGCATCACGCTGCTCAAGCTGGACCCCTACATCAACGTGGATCCGGGCACGATGAGCCCGTTCCAGCACGGCGAGGTCTTCGTCACCGACGACGGTGGCGAGACGGACATGGACCTCGGCCACTACGAGCGCTTCACCGGCGCGCAGATGAGCCGGCTGAACAACTTCACCTCCGGCCGCATCTACAACTCCGTCATCCAGAAGGAGCGGCGCGGCGAGTACCTGGGCAAGACCGTCCAGGTGATTCCGCACATCACGGACGAGATCAAGTCGATGATCCACCAGGCCTCCCAGGGCGTGGACGTAGTCATCGTCGAGGTGGGCGGCACCGTGGGCGACATCGAGTCGCTGCCCTTCCTCGAGGCCATCCGCCAGATGCGCTACGACGTGGGCAGCCAGAACGTGGTCTACGTGCACCTCACGCTGCTGCCGTACATCGGCGCCGCCGGCGAGGTGAAGACCAAGCCCACCCAGCACTCGGTGATGAAGCTGCGCGAGATCGGCATCCAGCCGGACTTCCTGCTCTGCCGCACCGACCGCGAGATCAGCCGCGAGCTGAAGGACAAGATCGCGATGTTCTGCAACGTGGACAACGGCAACGTGTTCACGAGCCCGGACGTGAAGAGCATCTACGAGCTGCCGCTCGAGCTGCACCGCCAGGGGCTGGACGAGCGGCTCGCCGAGGTCCTCAACATCTGGAGCCGCGCCCCGCGCCTCGAGCGCTGGGAGCAGATCTGCGAGCGCATCTACTCGCCCGGCAAGGGCGAGGTGCAGATCGGCATCGTGGGCAAGTACGTGGACCTCAAGGAGAGCTACAAGAGCCTCAACGAGGCCCTGCTCCACGGCGGCATCGCCAACGACGTGAAGGTGAACCTGCACTTCGTGGACAGCCAGGACGTCGAGGCGCAGGGAGCCGAGAAGCTGCTCGCCGGCGTGGACGCGGTGCTCGTCCCCGGCGGCTTCGGCGTGCGCGGCACCGAGGGCAAGATCGCCGCGGTGCGCTGGGCGCGCGAGAACAAGGTGCCCTTCTTCGGCATCTGCCTCGGCCTGCAGATGGCGGTGGTGGAGTTCAGCCGCTCGGTGCTGGGGCTCGCCGGCGCGAACTCGCTCGAGTTCGACGAGCGCACCCCGCACCCGGTGGTCACGCTGATGGAGAGCCAGGTGCAGGTGAAGGACAAGGGCGGCACCATGCGCCTGGGCTCCTATGCCTGCGCGCTCAAGCCCGGCAGCCTCTCGCGCAAGCTCTACGGCCAGGACGCCGTGCAGGAGCGCCACCGCCACCGCTTCGAGGTGAACAACGCCTACCGCGCCCGCCTCGAGGAGGCCGGCCTGGTCATCAGCGGCCACAACCCGGAGCTGGGCCTGGTGGAGATGATCGAGCTGCCGGACCACCCCTACTTCGTGGGCACCCAGGCGCACCCCGAGTTCAAGAGCAAGCCCTTCGCGCCCCACCCGCTCTTCAGCGGCTTCATCGCGGCAGCCCGCAGCCACCGCGACGCGCAGGGGGCCGCGAAGCCCGCGGCGGCCGCACCCGCGCTGGCCCCCGCGCTCTCTTCGGTGAAGGCGTCATGAGCCTCATCGAGCTCGCCGGACAGAAGGTCGGCGACGGGCAGAAGCTCTTCGTCATCGCGGGCCCGGACGTCATCGAGTCCGAGGAGATGGCGCTGCGCCACGCGCGCCTGCTCAAGGGCATCGCCCAGAAGCTCGGCGTCGGCTACGCCTTCAAGTGCAGCTACGACAAGGCCAACCGCACCAGCGGCAAGAGCTTCCGCGGCCCCGGCCTGACGGAAGGCCTGCGCGTGCTCGCCCGCATCCGCAAGGAGGTGGACGTGCCCGTGCTCACGGACGTGCACGAGATCTCCCACGTGGCCCCGGCCGCGGAGGCGGTGGACATCATCCAGATCCCCGCCTTCCTCTGCCGCCAGACGGACCTGGTGGAGGCGGTCGCCCGCACGGGCAAGGGCGTGAACCTCAAGAAGGGCCAGTTCGTCGCGCCCAAGGACATCGTCCACTCGGCGCGCAAGGCCGTGGAGGCGGGCAACCCCAACGTGCTCGTCACCGAGCGCGGCGCCACCTTCGGCTACAACAACCTGGTGGTGGACATGCGCGGCTTCGCGCAGATGCGCGAGGCGGGGCTCACCGTCTGCTTCGACGCCACCCACAGCGTGCAGCTGCCCAGCGCCGCGGGCGGCGCGAGCGGCGGCGACCGCAAGTTCGTCTCGCTGCTCGCGCGCAGCGCCGCGGCCGCCGGCATCCACGCCCTCTTCACCGAGGTGCACGAGGACCCGGACCGCGCCCTGTGCGACGGGCCCTGCTCGCTCAATCCCCAGATGTTCGAGGACACGATCAAGGACGTGCTCGCCATCCGCCGCGTGCTGGGACACGAGCCCGCCTGAGCCCGCCGACCCCGCCCATGGGCCCCGACAAGCCTTCTGCCGACGAGCTGATGAGGCGCGCCGCCCAGGTGCGCCTCATGGTGTTCGACGTGGACGGCGTGCTCACCGACGGCGGCATGTACTACGGGGACGCGGGCGAGCTGCTCAAGCGCTTCGACGTGAAGGACGGCCACGCGCTCGTGCTCGCGCGCCTCACCGGCCTGCCCGCGGCCATCATCACCGCCCGCACCTCGCGCATCGTGGAGGTGCGCGGCAAGGAGCTGGGGCTCGCCGCCATCCTCCAGGGCCGCCGCCACAAGAGCGAGGCCCTGGACGAGCTGTGCGCCCAGCTCCAGGTGCCCCCCGAGGCCTGCAGCTACATGGGCGACGACCTCAACGACCTGGGCGTACTCTCGCGCGTGGGGCTCAGCGCCTGCCCGGCGGACGCCGTGCCCGAGGTGCGCCAGGCCGTGCACCTCGTCTCCCGCAGCGCCGGCGGCCATGGCGCGGTCCGGGAGCTGGTGGAATTGTGCTTAAGGGCAACCGGGCGCTGGTCCGCCGTACTGGATCTCATGCGAGCGACCTGAGAGGCTAGGGGATACCCCCATTCGCGAGCATTTGCGCAATCCTGCATTATCCACTAATTGCGACAGTGCTGTAGGCCTGGGGGGCCGAGGGAGAGCAGGAAAATGGCAACGGACACGCTGTACACGACGCACGACATCAGCCGCCTCCTCCAGGTGGATCCCTCGACCGTGAGCAAGTGGATCGACCGGGGCATCCTGCTCGCGTTCCGCACGCCGGGCGGTCACCGCCGCGTCCGCTCCGCGGACCTGCGCACCTTCCTCATCACGCACCAGATGCCGGTGCCCGAGGAGCTGGGCAGCGGCACGGTGAAGCTCCTGGTGGTGGACGACGAGCGCCAGCAGCTGGATGCCATCAAGCGCGCCTTCAAGCCCTACGCGAGCCAGGTGGAGCTCACGCTCACCAGCAGCGGCGTCGAGGCGCTGCTCGTGGTGAGCGAGAACAAGCCGCACGGCATGCTCATCGACCTGAACATGCCGGACATCGACGGCCTCGAGGTGTGCCGCCGCATCCGCGCGCGCAAGCCGCTCGAGAGCGTGCGGCTCATCACCATGACGAGCAACCTCACCCCCGACCTCGAGGAGCAGAGCCGCGAGGCCGGCGCGCTCGCGTGCCTCGCCAAGCCCTTCGAGGTGCAGCAGGTGCTCGAGCTGTTCCGCGTCCCGCTCGCCCTCAACGCCCCCAAGAAGTAGGCGGGAAACCCCTGCAGAGACACGACGGGCCGCGAGGGAGAACCCCCGCGGCCCGTTCGCATTTGCAACCCGGTTGCGCCCGGTGCGCCGGACTACTTCACCTGCACCTGCACGGTGCGGGGCTTGGACTCCTCGCGGCGCGGCAGCACCAGGGTGAGCACGCCGTGCTCGTAGCGGGCCTCGACGCGGCCTGCGTCCACGGTGCGCGGCAGCACGAAGGCGCGCTCGAAGGTGCCGAAGCGGCGCTCGCTCAGCAGCTGCCCGCTCTGCTCGGGATTCCGGGTGCTCTTGCGTTCGGAGCGCACGGTGAGGCGGTCGTTCTCCACCTTCACCTCGATGCCCTCGGGCGCGTGGCCGGGCATGTCGAGCTCGAGCGTGAGGCCCGCCTCGGTCTCCTGGATGTCGGCGGCCGGCGCGAGCGAGCGCGGCTCGGCGAAGCCCCAGGCGCTGTTGAACGGCAGGGCGAAGTCGCGCAGCAGCGCGTCGAAGGGATGGGTGCTGTCGGGGGTGTTGGCGGTGCGGCTGTTGTAGCGGCTGAGCATGGACGTCTCCTGTCGCGCGCGCGCAGCAGGGCGCACGCGGTGGGTGAAGAGGGGTGCGTGGAAAAGAAGGGACTGCGTGTCTCTCGTGTCGCCCCCGCGGGCGCCGGCTGTCGGGGGCCGGCGCCGGGGGCATCGCTCCGACACCCTCAACAGAACCATGCTTCGGGACCTGTCAAGGCGCGCAGGGCGCGCGTCCGGCGTCCCCCGCTGACCGCGCCTGCCTGCCTGCTCCGGACAGGGCGGCGCACGGGGCGCTGGAAAGGCCCGGGGCGCTGCGGCAGGGTGCGGCGCCATGACCAGCCCCGCCGCCCGCCCCTTCCGCGTCCTCGGCCTGCAGCAGATTGCCGTGGGCGCCGCCGACAAGACCCGCCTGCGCCGCCTCTGGGTGGACCTGCTGGGGCTCGCCCCGCACGGCACCTACCGCAGCGAGAAGGAGAACGTGGACGAGGACATCACGGTCGCCGGCGCAGGCCCCTTCCGCGTCGAGGTGGACCTGATGCAGCCCCTGGACCCCGCGAAGAAGCCCAAGGTGGACGAGCCCCCGCTCAACCACGTGGGGCTGTGGGTGGACGACCTGGCGGCGGCGGTGAAGTGGCTCGAGGCCCAGGGGCTGCGCTTCGCGCCCGGCGGCATCCGCAAGGGCGCGGCGGGCTTCGACGTCACCTTCGTGCACCCGCGTGGCAACGAGCAGTTCCCACTCTCCGGCGAGGGCGTGCTCATCGAGCTGGTGCAGGCGCCGCCCGAGGTGGTGAGCGCCTTCGACGCGCTCGCCCGCGCAGGCCACTAGGCCCGCCCGCCTGCCCCACGCCCGGGCAGGTACGTCCCGCGGCCGCTGCCGCCGCGCGCGCTGCGCCCTCACCTTGAGGGCAGGAGCAGTGACCCGGAACCGGAGGACGTGATGGCGACGGCGGAGAAGAAGCAGCAGGGCGAGGCGGCGGAGGGCCCGGCGCGCACCGAGCCCGAGGTGGTGGAGGGCTCCTTGCGCGACGCGCTCAACAGCGGCGACTACGGCGTGGACTACCAGCGCAGCGACTACAGCCAGGACGCCGAGCACGACGAGGCCACCCACGCGGAGAACAAGCACCGGGAGGACGAGCGCTAGGAGTCCTCGTGCTCGAGCCGCACGAGGACGTCCTCGCCCTGCCGCGTGACGTGCACGCGCCAGGGGCGGCAGCACACGGGACAGTCCTCCACGTAGGTCTCCGAGGAGGGGCCCACGGCGTCGGCCGTCACGTCCACCGGCTCGCCGCAGTAGGGGCACTGCTGCACGTTCTCGTCCGCGACGAAGGGCTGCATACGCGTGGCCTCCGGCGCACCCGGTGCGAGGGGTGCGCCCACCGTTCAACCTAGGTCGCGCGCGGCGCACTCCCCAGCGCCGGCCGGCCGCGAGCGCCTGGGGCTGGACACCCGCATCACGGTGCCTACACCGTCACTGTCGGCTGCGCGTCGCTGCACTCGTCCTCACGCTCAGCCCTCCATCCACGCGAGCAGGTCCGCGTTGAGCTGCTCGCGGTGGGTGACGAAGAGGCCGTGGCCGGCGGTGGGATAGACCTTGAGCTCGGCGCCGCGCACCAGCGCCGCGGTGCGCCGGCCGGTGAGCTCCAGGGGCGTGGACTGGTCCGCGCCGCCGTGCAGCACCAGGGTCGGCAGGCGCAGGTCGCGCAGGGCGCTGCGGTGGTCCGTCTCGAAGGCGGAGCGGAACAGCTGCGAGGTGGCCACGGGCGAGGCGGAGAGGCACTGGCGCAGCGTGTGCTCGATGAGCGCGGGCGAGACGTCGTTGCCCAGGTGGGTGGCGAAGAAGCCCTGCGCGCGGTCGGCGAACCAGCGGGGCCGGTCGCGGTGGAACTGGGCAATCGTGGCGTCGCACGCGAGCGCGGGCAGGCCCTCGGGGTTGTCTGGCGTCTGCTTCAGGAAGGGCAGCAGCGCGGACACGAAGGCGACGCGCGCCACGCGGGCCTCGCCGTGGCGCGCGAGGTAGCGCGCGGCCTCGGCGCCCCCCACCGAGTGGCCCACGAGCGTCACGCCGCGCAGGTCCAGGTGCGCGAGCAGCGCCGCGAGGTCGTCCGCGCCCGTGTCCACGTCGTAGCCGCGCGAGGGCCGCTCCGAGCGGCCGTGACCGCGCCGGTCCAGCAGCACGCAGCGGTAGCCGCGCTCGAGGAAGAAGGGGACCTGGTACTCCCACATGTCCGCGTTGAGCGCCCAGCTGGAGACGAACACCAGCACGGGGCCGCTGCCGTAGTCCTCGTACGCAAGGCGGGTTCCATCGGAGGTCTGGAGAGAGGGCATCGAGGGCTCCTGAGAGGGTGACGGCGCTACTCTCGCCACCCCGCAGCGCAGCCGCGATTACCTGCGAGGTAATGCCCTGAGCGCATCGCAGCGTCGCCGCTGCGTATTCCCGGGGCCTCACCCCCCCTCTGGCCGCCTGCGCCCCGCACCGGCGGACGGACGGGCGTGGGAAGCGCGTCCCCGCCGCGCGGCCAGGGTTTGCACGGGCGGGCGCGGTCACACCTTGAACGCATGAAACTCGGCCCCTTCCTCAAGCAGCTGAAGCAGGAGGCCACGGACGACCGCATCGGCGACGTGGCCGCGATGATGACGTACTACGCCCTCTTTGCCCTCTTCCCATGATCGTCTTCGTCATCACGGTGGGGCTCCTGGTGATGCCCGACTCGGTGTTCGACCAGGGCCTGAACCTGGCCAAGGGCGCCATCCCGGGGGACGCCGGCCAGCTGCTCGCCCAGCAGATGGCGCGGATGAAGGAGGCGGCGCACGGCGGCTTCGCCATCGGCAGCGCGCTGCTCGCGCTGTGGAGCGCCTCGCGCGGCTCCGCGTCGCTCTCCGTCGCGCTCAACGACCTGTACGACAAGGAGGAGACGCGGCCGTGGTGGAAGCGGCAGCTCGTCGCGGTGGGCACCACGCTCGCCGTGGCCGCGCTCATCCTGCTCGCGCTGGGGCTCCTGTTCGCCGGGCCCCTGGTGGGCCACGCCCTCGCGGACCGCTTCGGGCTGGGAACGGCCTTCGACGTGGTCTGGGGCCTGGTGCGCTGGGTAGGCGCTGGAGCACTCATCATGCTCGTCTGGGCCCTGCTCTACCGCTGGCTCCCCAACACGAAGGCACCCCTCAAGGTCTTCACCGTGGGCGCCTTCGTCGGGGTGCTGTTCTGGCTCGCGGGGAGCAAGCTGTTCGCGCTCTACGCGTCGCACTTCGGCAGCTACGAGAAGACCTACGGCACGCTCGCGGGCGTCATCGTCTTCCTCACGTGGCTGTGGCTGTCGAACCTCTCGCTGCTGCTGGGCGCGGAGATCAACGACGTGCTCGCCCACCAGCGCAAGGAGCAGAGCGCTGCCGCGCGCGACCTCGACGAGGGCAGTGCCGGGAAGGACGACGGCGAGCACAAGAAGCCGCGCCCGCCCTACTACATCCGGCGGCGCCGGCGGCCCCAGCCGGCCTGAGGGCCAGCGCCGGGGCACGCCGCCGCCCGGCGCTCAGGGGATCTCGAAGAAGTCGACCACGCCCGTCTCGAGGTCGTACTCCGCGCCCACGATGAGCAGCTCGCCCGCGAGCACGCGGGCCTCGAGCAGCTCGGAGCCGTGGCGCAGCTGGCTCACCGACGCGCGCACGTTGGCGCGCACCGCGCGCGTGCGCAGCTCCTCGCGGGACTCCGTGCTCCCCTTGGTGACCCAGCCCTCGAGCGCGGGGCGGATGCGGTTCACGATCGAGTTGAGGTTGCGGGTGGAGGGCGTGGCGCCGTCCAGCAGCGTCGAGAGCGTGGCGGTGATGGCTCCGCACAGCGTGTGGCCGAGCACCACCACCAGCTGGGTGCCGAAGGCCTCCACGGCGAACTCCACGCTGCCGATCTGCGAGGGCGCGACGATGTTACCCGCCACGCGGATGACGAAGAGGTCGCCGAGCCCCTGGTCGAAGACGAGCTCCGCGGGCACCCGCGAGTCCGAGCAGCCCAGCAGCACCGCGAAGGGCTTCTGGCCCAGGGCGAGCTCGGCGCGCAGCAGCTGGCGCGCGAGCGTCTCGGCGCTGCGCACGTGCGCCACGAACCGCGCGTTGCCGTCGCGCAGCCGCTGCAGGGCCTCCGTCTGCTCCTGCGCGCTCATACGCCACCTCCACTGCCGCTCTCGTAGGTCGTCATGGGCGCACACATAGGGCACCCCCGCCTGCTCGGCAACCCGGCAGCGCAGCAGATTCAGGCCCAGCGACGTTGGCTCCAGGCCGTGGCACCCGCGAGCGCCGCCAGCCCCGTGACGAGCACGCCCAGCACCGTGCCCGCGTGCGCCACGCCGTTGAAGCCCACCACGTCGAGCGCCGGGACCCGGGTCGCGTTGAGCGCCACGTAGAGGCCGAAGAGGAACAGCGCGAGGAAGGCGCGCGAGGTCTCGGTGAGGCGGCCCAGCAGGGTGGCAACCGCGCTCAGCGCGAAGACTCCGGAAACCACGGCGCACGCACGCACCGGGGAGAGCGGGGCCCAGCGCAGGGCGATGACGCCCGTGAAGAGCAGCCCGAGCACGAAGGTGGCGGCGGTGAGGCGCAGGTCCCTGCGCTGCAGGCCGCCGCGCACCGCCCCCGTCAGCTCCAGCGCGCCTGCCTGCGCATCGCGCGCACCCAGCTCACTGACGAGCACGCCCCACACGGCCACCGCCGCCGCGAGCACGCCCCCGAGGGACGCCGGCGCCGCGCACAGCGAGACGAGCCAGAACCCGAGCAGCGCGGCGATGGCCGCGGGGGCCATCGTGAGCGTGAGGGCCACGTCTGCGAGCACCTGCCCCGCCGTCCCGGGCAGCAGCGCGGCGAGCCGGAACAGGGGCTGCGCGAGCCGCGCGAGCGGGCGCAGCCACGCGTTCAGCAGCGCGAGCGGCGAGCGGCGCCTGCGCGCGTGCGCGGGCCTCGCCCGGTCCGGAGAGAAGCGGTGGAACAGGCCCGCGGCCGGTAGCAGCGGCAGCAGGGCCAGCGCGGCGCACACCGCGCGCACGAGCACCGCGGACCCCGTCCACAGCTGCGCGGGCAGGGTCACGGGCGCCACGTGTGGATCGAAGGACGCGCCGCCCAGCATGAGCTGGTCCGTGTGCAGCGTGGCCTGGAAGAGGACTCCGGCGGTCGCGATGCCCGGGAAGTCGAAGACGAACCCGCCCGGCACCTCGCCGTGGACCGCGCCCGCGAGCTGCGAGGCGAGCGCGAGCTGCGCCATCCACAGCAGGAAGTAGAGCACGTCGCCGCGCTTGCCCATCAGGGGCGCCCAGGCGTCGAAGAGCACCGCGCAGCTCACCGCGAAGAGCACGGTGGGCAGCAACACCAGGAGGAAGGTCGCCAGATAGACCCCGGGCTGGATGGGGCCGTCCCCGCGCAGCGCGTGGCACACGAGCAGGGCGCCGAGGAAGGCGAGCACCAGCGCCCCGAGGTAGGCCACGCCGCCCAGCCAGCGCGAGAGGAGGAAGCCCGCGTTGCCCACCGGGGTGGCCGCGATGACGCCGCCCGTGCCGCTGCGCAGGTCCTCCGCGATGCGCCCTCGCACGAGGAAGAAGCCCGCGAGGCTGAAGAGCATCCCTCCGAGCCCAGCGCCGCCCAGCGCGAGCGCGGAGCTGGTGTAGAGCACGCGCGCATTGCCCACCGAGATGAGCGTCACCCCGTCCGCGGGGTCTCCGATCATCAGCCAGCTGAGGGCGACCACGCCGAGCAGCACCACCAGCGTCGAGAGGCGCCGCATGCGCAGGCGCACCTCGGCATGCGCGAGCGTCGCGAGGAGCGGGAGGTTCACGCCGCCACCGCCTGCACGGCGTAGCGCTGGGCCATCAGCGCCTCCTCGAGCGTGGGCTCTGCGAGCGAGGCGCCGGGGCAGGGCTGGCGCGGGTGCGCGATGCGCAGGCTGATGGCGCTGCCCTGGCGCTGGGCCTGCAGCACGTGCACGCGCTCGCGCAGCGCCTCGTAGGCTTCCGCCTCCACGCGTGCGGACCAGACCTGGCCGCGCGCGTTCTGGAGGATGGCCTCGGGCGTCTCGAAGGCCACGAGCCGCCCCGCGCGCAGGATGGCCAGCTCGCTCGCGATGCTCTCCACGTCCGAGACGATGTGCGTGGAGAGGATGACCAGCTTCTGGAAGCCGACCTCGGCGAGCAGGTGCCGGAAGCGCAGCCGCTCCTCGGGGTCGAGCCCCGCGGTGGGCTCGTCGACCACGAGGATGTCCGGGTCGTTGAGCAGCGCCTGGGCGATGCCGAGCCGCCGCCGCATCCCGCCCGAGAACGCGGCCGCGGGCCGGTGCGCCTGGTCGTGCAGGTTCACCCGCTCGAGCAGCTGGCGGATGCGCGCCGGGTCGCGCACGCCCTTGAGCGCCGCGAAGTACTGCATGAACTCGAGCGCCGTGAGGTTCGCGTACACGCCGAAGTCCTGCGGCAGGAAGCCCAGCCGGCGCCGGATCGCCTCCGGCTTCGCCGCGATGTCCACGCCGTCGAAGAGGATGCGGCCGCTCGTGGGGCGCGTGAGCGTGGCCACCATCTGCATCAGCGTGGTCTTGCCCGCCCCGTTGTGGCCGATGAGCCCGATGACGCCGCGCTCGAGCGTGAGCGAGACGCCGGCCACCGCGTGCACGCTCTTCCCGTAGGTCTTGGTGACGTTCTGCAGCTGGAGCACGGCGTTCCTCGAGAGGGGCAAGGGGGCGCGGGGGCGCCTCAGTGCTCCCTACGCAGGGTCCGCTGCCCCGATTGCGCGCCCGGGCCCGGCCCTGGCCGCGAGGACACCCGGGGGCTCGGCCGCCTGGCGGGAAGGAACTCCCCCTGCGCGTGCTTGCCTGCCGGTGCCCCGGAGGAGAGCATGCGGGCCGCGAACGCGGGGCAGGTCCCGCGTGTTGAGGAGCCCATGGCCGGGATGAAGCGCGTAGGAATCGTCGGGTGGCGCGGGATGGTCGGCTCCGTGCTGATGGAGCGGATGCAGGCGGAGGGCGACTTCGCCGTCATCGAGCCCGTGTTCTTCAGCACGAGCAACGCCGGGGGCGCGGCGCCGGCCTTCGCGAAGGGCGAGCCCCGCCTCCAGGACGCGTTCGACCTCAAGGCGCTCGCGGCCTGCGACGTGGTCATCACGGCGCAGGGCGGCGACTACACCCAGGAGGTGTTCCCCAAGCTGCGCGGCACGGGCTGGAACGGCCACTGGATCGACGCCGCCTCCACGCTGCGCATGCGCGACGACGCGGTCATCTGCCTGGACCCGGTGAACCTCCCGGTGATGCAGCGCGCGCTCGAGCGCGGCGGCCGCAACTGGATCGGCGGCAACTGCACCGTGAGCTGCATGCTCATGGGCCTTGGCGCGCTCTTCAAGGCGGGGCTCGTCGAGTGGATGAGTACCCAGACCTACCAGGCGGCCTCCGGCGGCGGCGCGCAGCACATGCGCGAGCTGCTCACCCAGTTCGGCACCCTGCACGCCGAGGTGAAGGACCTGCTCGCGGACCCCGCGAGCGCCATCCTGGACATCGACCGCCAGGTGGTCGCGAAGCAGCGCGCGCTGAGTGCCAGCGAGACGAAGAACTTCGGCGTGCCGCTGGGCGGCTCGCTCATCCCGTGGATCGACCGCGACCTCGGCAACGGCACCAGCCGCGAGGAGTGGAAGGGCATGGCCGAGACCAACCGCATCCTCGGCCAGGGCGAGGGCTTCGGCACGCCGGCCGTCCCGGTGGACGGCTTCTGCGTGCGCATCGGCGCGATGCGCTGCCACAGCCAGGCGCTCACCTTCAAGCTCAAGCGGGACGTGCCCCTGCCCGAGCTCGAGGCGCTCATCGCGGGCGGCAACCCCTGGGTGAAGGTGGTGCCCAACGACCGCGAGGCCACGCTGCGCGAGCTCACCCCCGTCGCCGTGAGCGGCACCCTCACCATCCCGGTGGGCCGCCTGCGCAAGCTCGCCATGGGCCCCGAGTACCTGGGCGCCTTCACCATCGGCGACCAGCTGCTGTGGGGCGCCGCCGAGCCGCTGCGCCGCACCCTGCGCTTCCTGCTCGAGGCGTGAGCAGGAGAGTCCCCTCTCCCTCTGGGAGAGGGTCAGGGTGAGGGATGGACGGACGCGCGGACGCGGGCGGGGTGAGCGAGGTCCCCCGCGCGCCACGCCTCGAGGTCCGCGCGCAGCGCCGCCACGTCGAGCCCGCCACAGTCCGCGGGCAGCCCCTTCAACCTTTGCAGCGCCCGGCCGAACAGCGTGTGCGCACCGGCCTCGCGCCCGCGGCCCCGCTGCACCCAGCCGGCGGCCGCGAGGATGAGCCCGTGCAGGAGCGCGCGCCGCTCGCCCCCGGCCTCGCGCCACGCCCCCTCCCACGCCTCGTGCGCCTCCCAGTGCGCGCCTGCGTTGAAGAGGCGCACGCCCTCCTGCAGCGCGGCCTCCTGCGCGGCGCTCACGGCCCCTACCCCACCTCCTGCAGCTCGCGGGCGCTGAGGCCCAGGAGGTACAGGATGGTGTCCAGGCCGCCCGCGGAGATGGAGGTGTCGGCCGCCTCCCGCAGCTTGGGCTTCGCGCGGAACGCAATGCCCAGCCCCGCGCGCTGCAGCATGAGCAGGTCGTTCGCGCCGTCCCCCACGGCGATGACCTGGTCCAGCAAGAGCCCCTGCTCGGCCGCGAGCTTCTCCAGCAGCTCCGCCTTGCGCCGCGCGTTCACGATGGGGCCCACGGTGCGCCCGGTGAGCTTGCCGTCCTTCGCCTCCAGCACGTTGCTGAAGGCGAAGTCGATGCCGAGCCGCCGCTGCAGCGCCTCGGCCGCGACGGAGAAGCCCCCGCTGATGACGGCGGTGCGGTAGCCCAGGCGCTTGAGCACGCGCACCAGCGTCTCCGCTCCTTCGGTGAGCGGCAGCTGCGCGGCGAGCTGCTCCAGCACGCCCACCTCCAGCCCGGCGAGCAGCGCCACGCGCTGGCGCAGGCTCTCGTCGTAGTCCATCTCCCCGTGCATCGCGCGCTCGGTGATGCGGCTCACCTGCTCGTAGACGCCGTGCGCGCGCGCCAGCTCGTCGATGACCTCGATGCGGATGAGCGTGGAGTCCATGTCCATCACCACCATCCGCTTGCTGCGCCGGTACAGCCCCTCGCGCTGCAGCGCCACGTCGAAGGCACCCTGGGTGGCGCCCTGCGCCGCCATGGCCAGCTGCAAGAGCCCCCGCTTGAGCGGCTCGCTGCTCGCTCCCGGCGCGAGCGTGAGCCGCACCTCCACCGCCGCGAGCGCCCCGCGCTCCAGCGCCTCGCCGTCGCTCAGCCGGCTCACCTGCACGATGTTGCCCCCGTGCTCCGCCACGCAGGTGGCGAACGCGTGCAGCGCGCCCGCGCCCAGGCCGCGGCCCACCAGCGTGGCCACGTAGCGGCCGCGCGGGGCCGGGGGCGTGGCGGGCGCGTCCATCACCTGGAAGTCCAGCGCCACCCCCAGCTCCTTCGCCGCGAAGAGCAGCTCGGCGAGCACGCTGCGCGCGCTGGGCAGGCGCACCAGGAGGCACAGCGTGAGCTGCCCCTGCACCACCACCTGCTCCACGTCCAGGAGCTGCGCCCCGGCGTGCGCGAGCAGCCCGGTGAGGCGCGCGGCGATTCCCGGGTGGTCGCGCCCGGTGACGGTGAGCAGCAGCGGAGCGGAGGGAGAGCCGGAGGGCGCGGACATGGCCGCCACCCTACTTGATGCGCAACAGCTGCTTCACCGTCTCCAGCACTTCCACGAAGCGCACCGGCTTGCGCAGGTAGATGTCCACCCCGAGCTCGAGCGCGCGCTCCTGCGCCTCCTTGCCCCCCGCGCTGATCGCGATGATGGGGATGTTCTTGAGCGCCTCCTCGTGCCGGATGCGCTCCACCAGGGCGAAGCCGTCCATCACCGGCATGTAGAGGTCCGTCATCACCAGGTGGAAGGTGCCCTCGCGCAGCTGCAAGAGCGCGTGGTGCCCGTCCGGGGCGAAGTGCACCTCGAGCGGCACCTTGCCCGCCAGCTCGCCGCTCGCCAGCTTCTTGAGCACGTAGCTGTACATCTCGATGATGTGCGGGTTGTCCTCGACGATGAGCACGCGGTAGCCCTCGGCCGGGAGGGCCGGGCTGCTGCTTCCGCGCGCGTCAGATCCTGCCGAGCTCAAGGGGTCCTACCTGCCGGGCCTCGGCGCCAGAGGGCGTCTCTACAGCTGCCAAAACGGGCGTCGGGAGGCCTGCCCGCCGCCGCGCCGTGTACGGGGAGACCCGCCTTGTACCCGATAGGCGCCCTTCGGGAAAGAAAGTCACGGAATGCGCCCCCGCCGCCGGGCCTCCCCGCCCCTCTTCCATAACAAGGGCTTGGAATCCCTGGGCAAATCACTGATGGAATGCCGCCCGGGCGATCAGGCTTTTCATTGACAAGGCGGGGCCCGGGGGCCTACGTACCCGCCCGCCATGGCGGAGCCCCTGAACACCCCCCTCTTTACTCCCGACGAGCAGAAGAAGTTCGACGCGGAGATCGCTGAGCTCCTGAGCCACTACCCCGCGGACCGCAAGAGCGCCGCGATGCTGCCCGCGCTGCGCGCGCTGCAGGCCATCAAGGGGTGGTGCCCTCCCGAGGGCCTCGCGCTCGTCGCCGAGCGCCTCGGCACCACGCGCGAGCGCGCCTACGAGGTGGCCAGCTTCTACGTGATGTACCACCTGAAGAAGCCCGGCAAGTACACGGTGGACGTGTGCACCAACCTCTCCTGCAGCCTCTGGGGCGCGGAGAAGATGCTCGCCTACCTGGAGCAGAAGCTGGGCCTCAAGGCGGGCGAGGCCAACGAGCGCTTCTTCCTGCGCGAGACCGAGTGCCTCGCCTCCTGCGGCACCGCCCCCTGCCTGCAGATCAACGAAGACCACCACGAGAGCCTCACGCGCGCCAAGCTGGACGCGCTGATCGACAAGCTCCCGTAGCGCATTCCTTTCCTTTCAGCTCAGCCGAGGAAGACCCATCCCATGGCGGCACCCGTGATCGAACCGCTCATCTCCAAGTACTGGGGCAGCCCCCAGTCCTGGACGCTGGACGCCTACCGCAAGCGCGGCGGCTACGAGGGCCTGAAGAAGGCGCTCGAGATGGCCCCGGCCGCCGTCATCGACGAGGTGAAGAAGAGCAACCTGCGCGGCCGCGGCGGCGCGGGCTTCCCCACCGGCCTCAAGTGGAGCTTCGTCCCCAAGGACAGCCCCAAGCCCAAGTACCTCGCCGTCAACGGTGACGAGAGCGAGCCGGGGACTTTTAAAGACCGCTACATCCTCGAGCTGGACCCGCACATGATGCTCGAGGGCATCGCCATCGCCGCGTGGGCGCTGGGCGTGCACACCTGCTACGTGTACCTGCGCGGCGAGTTCAAGTTCCCCGCCGAGCGCTGCCAGGCCGCCATCGACGAGGCCTACAAGGCCGGCATCTTCGGCAAGAAGGTGCTGGGCAAGGACTTCGAGCTCAACTGCTACCTGGTGCGCGGCGCGGGCGCGTACATCTGCGGCGAGGAGACGGCGCTGCTCGAGAGCCTCGAGGGCAAGAAGGGCTGGCCCCGGCTCAAGCCTCCGTTCCCCGCCGTCGTCGGCCTCTTCGGCTGCCCCACGGTGGTGAACAACGTGGAGACGCTCGCGAGCGTGCCGCACGTGTTCGCCATGGGCCCGGAGAAGTACGCGAAGCTGGGCACGGACAAGAGCGGCGGCACGCGCCTCGTCTGCCTCTCGGGCACGGTGAACCGCCCGGGCGTCTACGAGTGCAGCATGCACACCACCTTCAACGACCTCATCTTCGGGGACGCGTACGGCCGGGGCCTGCCCAACGGCCGCAAGGTGAAGGCGGTCATCCCCGGCGGCTCCAGCGCGCCGGTGCTCAGCCCGCACGAGCTCGGCACCGCGATGGAGTTCGAGGCGCTCAAGCCCCTGCAGAGCATGGCGGGCAGCGGCGGCGTCATCGTCATGGACGACCGCACCTGCATGGTGCGCAGCCTGTGGCGCGTGGCGCGCTTCTACGCCGAGGAGAGCTGCGGCCAGTGCACCCCCTGCCGCGAGGGCACCCCGTGGCAGACGCGCCTGCTGCGCAAGATCGAGGAGGGGCGCGCGGACATGGAGGACCTGGAGCTGCTCTCCAACGTGGCCACCTCCATCGCGCCCTACCCCCCCATCGGCCTGGGCAACACCATCTGCGCCCTGGGCGATGCGGCGGCGCTGCCCACCCATTCGTTCCTCATGCGGTTCCGCGCCGAGTTCGAGGCGCACATCCACGAGAAGCGCTGCCCGTTCGGCGACAAGCCGTGGGGCGAGTTCGGAGAGTGGTCGTGAACGTCGAGCTGGTCCTCTTCTTCGTCTTCGCGGTCGCCACCCTGCTGTCCGCGGGGCTGGTCATCTTCGCCAAGAACCCCATCAACTCGGCGATGAGCCTGGTGGCGAGCTTCTTCTTCCTCGCCGGCATCTACGTGCTGCTGTGGGCGCACACCATCGCGGCGCTGCAGGTGCTCGTGTACGCGGGCGCCATCATGGTGCTCTTCCTCTTCGTCATCATGCTCCTGAACCTGGGCGAGACGGAGCTGGGGGCCCCTCGCCTCACGCTCAGCCGCATCGCGGGCGGGCTCGCGGCGCTCGGCCTCTTCGCGGGCCTCGCGCTCGCCATCGCGCATGCGCCGCAGGTGGCCGGCGTGATGGACGCGGGCAGCGCCGCCAGCTTCGGCACGCTGCGCGCCCTGGGCGTGGACCTCTACACCCGCTGGCTCTTCCCCTTCGAGGCGGTGAGCCTGCTCCTGCTGGTGTCCATGGTCGGCGCGGTCGTCGTCTCCAAGAGCCGTATCTAAACTTCAACGACCCTCAACGAGCGCGCGCGAATGGTCCCCACCCAATACTACCTCTTCCTCGCCGCGGCCCTCTTCTGCATGGGCATGTTCGGCGTGCTCACCCGCCGCAACGCGCTGGTGGTGTTCATGTGCGTGGAGCTGATGCTCAACGCCGCGAACCTCACCTTCCTCGCGTTCGCGCGCCAGCGCGGTGACAGCATCGGCCACATCTCTGCCTTCTTCGTCATCGCGGTGGCTGCCGCGGAGGCTGCCATCGGGCTCGCGATCGTCATCGCGGTGTTCCGCAGCCGCGGCAGCGTCAACATCGACGACATGAAGACGATGAAGCACTAGTCGAAACCTTCTGCGCCTCCCCAGAGCCCCCTCATGGACGCAATCCGCCAGTTCTTCATGACCGCCCCGGTGCCTCCCGACACCCTGGCGCCCTCGCTGTGGCTGATCATCGCGCTGCCCCTGCTCGGCGCGTTCATCTGCGGCGTGTTCGGCCGCAAGCTGGGCCGCGGCAACGTGCACCTCGTGGCGCTGGGCGCCGTCGCGGGCTCCTTCGTCCTGAGCGTGCTCGCGTTCTGGGCGGTGAGCCACGTGCAGGGCGGCCGCCCCGTGTCGCTCACCAGCTCCTTCAGCTTCAACTCGGTGCGCTACGCGATGGCGCACGACTTCGGCACCTGGTTCAGCGCGGGCGACTTCCGCGTGAACTTCGGGCTGATGGTGGACCACCTCAACGCCATCCTGCTGCTGGTCATCACCGGCGTGGGCTTCCTCATCCACCTGTACTCCACCAGCTACATGGAGCACGACGAAGGCTACTGGCGCTACTTCGCGTACCTCAACCTCTTCGTCGCCGCGATGCTCACGCTGGTGCTCGCCGACAACCTCGTCCTGCTCTTCGTGGGCTGGGAGGGCGTGGGCATGTGCAGCTACCTGCTCATCGGGTTCTGGTACAACGACGCGGCCAAGGCCTGGGCGGGGCGCAAGGCGTTCATCGCCAACCGCGTGGGTGACTTCGCGTTCCTCATCGCCACCTTCCTGCTGGTGCTCACCGTGGGCGCCTTCCAGCGCCAGGCGGACAACACCAACTTCGCCCCGGACAACAACCGCCCCGAGCGCTACGCGCAGGGCCTGTCCGCCAAGGGCCCGCTCACCTTCCAGGGCCTGGAGGCCATGGCCAACGCGCTGCCGCACGAGGGCGCGGCGAAGGTGACGCTGCACTCCGAGATCGTCGAGGGTCCGCTCGCGGGCTACACCTTCGGCGGCGTCATCACCGCCATCCTCCTGCTCTTCCTGCTGGGGGCGAGCGGCAAGAGCGCGCAGCTGCCGCTGTACGTGTGGCTGCCGGACGCGATGGCCGGCCCCACCCCGGTCTCCGCGCTCATCCACGCGGCCACCATGGTGACCGCGGGCGTGTACCTCTTCTGCCGCATGAGCTTCCTGCTCGTGCTCAGCCCCACGGCCATGGCCGTGATCCTCATCATCGGCACGCTGACCAGCCTGCTCGCGGCGCTCATCGCGTTCGCCCAGGACGACATCAAGAAGGTGCTCGCCTACTCCACGGTGAGCCAGCTGGGCATCATGTTCATGGGCGTGGGCGCGGGCATCTTCTGGGCCGCGGCGCTGCACCTGGTGACGCACGCCTTCTTCAAGGCCTGCCTCTTCCTCGGTGCGGGCAGCGTGATGCACGGCAACGGGGACGAGACGGACATCAAGAAGCTGGGCGGCCTGCGCACCGAGATGCGCTGGACCTGGGTGACCTTCATGATCGCCACCCTGGCCATCACCGGCATCGTGCCGCTCTCCGGCTTCTTCTCGAAGGACGCCATCCTCCACGGCGTGCACCACAACCAGCTGGGCGAGAGCCTCGAGTGGGTGAGCCACCTGTGCGGCATCCTCGGCTACGTCATCGCCGCGAGCACCGCGTTCTACATGACGCGCCTCTACCTGCTCACCTTCGAGGGCCGCCGCAGCAGCGAAGCGCGGCTCGCGCACGCGCACGAGAGCAGCTGGCTGATGACGCTGCCGCTGGTCATCCTCGCGGTGCTCAGCGTGGTGGCGGCCGTGTACGCCTTCCCGCTGATGCAGCTGCCCTCGGGTGAGCACCAGCCGGTGTTCGAGAACTTCCTCAACCCGGTGTTCGCGAGCGCCGAGCGCATCGCGGCGGCGGGCCGCGAGCTGCGCCTCGAGCACGAGCTGCCGCACGCGCTGGACTACTTCATCGCGTGGCTCATCGCGCTCGCGGGCGGCGCGCTGGCGGCCTTCCTCTACATGCGCTTCTTCCCGGCGCAGGCGGGCAAGCCCGCTCCGGCGTGGGCGCGCGCCATCCGGCGCGCGGCGCAGAACAAGTTCTACGTGGACGAGGCGTACGAGTTCGTCGTCATCCGCCCGCTCAAGTTCCTCAGCATGATCCTCTACCGGGTGTTCGACGCGCTCCTCATCGACACGGTGATGGTGCGCGGCACGGCCTGGGTGACCACCCGCGTCGGCAGCGCGCTGCGCTACGTGCAGACGGGGGATGCGCAGTCCTATGCCGCGGTGATGGCGCTCGCCCTGCTGGGCGGGGTGGCCTACGCGCTCATCCGGGTGCTCTCATGAGCTTCTTCGACTCCCACCTGCTCAGCCTCGTCGTCTTCGTCCCCCTCGCGTTCGCGCTGCTGGTGGCCCTGCTGCCGGCGAGCGAGCACGGGCAGATCCGCACCGTCACCTTCATCGGCATGCTGGTGGACGCGGCGCTCGGCGTGTGGGCCTACCTGGCCTACGACCCCGCGGGCCCCGAGTTCCAGCTCGAGCAGCGCGCGCGCTGGATCGACAGCCTGGGCGTGAGCTACCACGTGGGCGTGGACGGGCTCGCGGCGAGCCTGCTGCTGCTCACCGTGTTCCTCGGGCCGCTCGTCGTGCTCGCCTCCACCACGTACATTACCGAGCGGCGCAAGGAGTTCCACCTCGCGCTGCTGGTGCTGCAGACCGTGATGCTGGGCGCGCTGGTCAGCCTGGACGTGCTGCTCTTCTACATCTTCTTCGAGGCCATGCTCATCCCCATGTACCTGCTGGTGGGGGTGTGGGGCAGCGAGGACCGCCAGATGGCGGCGATGAAGTTCTTCCTCTACACGCTGGCCGGCTCGCTGGTGATGCTGGTCGCGGTGGTGGCGCTTTACTTCCTCTCGGGTCCTCCGGGCGGCCGCTCCTTCGACTACGCGAGCATCTACAACGCGCTCTTGCCCGCGAACCGCGAGGTGGCGGGTTGCGCCGCGGCCGGCACCTGCGAGAGCCTCACCGGGCTCGCGCGCACGCTGCACACCTGGGGGCCGTGGATGTTCGCGGCCTTCGCGCTCGCGTTCGCGATCAAGGTGCCGATGTTCCCGGTGCACACGTGGCTGCCGGACGCGCACGTGCAGGCGCCGGTGGCAGGCTCCATGATCCTCGCCGGCGTGATGCTGAAGATGGGCACCTTCGGCTTCTGGCGCTTCGCCATGCCCTTCTTCCCCAACGCGACCGCCGGCGCGCGCACGCTGCTCGCCACGCTCGCCGTCATCGGCATCGTGTACGGGGCGCTGATGTGCCTCGCCCAGCGCGACATCAAGAAGCTCATCGCCTACTCGTCCGTGAGCCACCTGGGCTACTGCATGCTGGGCATGCTCGCCATCACGGCGGAGGGCGCGACGGGCAGCGCGTACCAGATGCTCAACCACGGCATCAGCACGGGCGCGCTCTTCCTCCTCTTCGGCTTCCTCTACGAGCGTCGCCACACGCGCCTGATGAGCGACTACGGCGGCATCGCCAAGGTGATGCCGGTGTTCACCACGGCCTTCCTCATCACCACCTTCAGCTCCATCGCGGTGCCGGGCACCAACGGCTTCGTCGGTGAGTTCCTGGTGCTGCTGGGCACCTTCAAGAGCAGCCTGCACCTGCCCTTCGGCGTCTTCGCCGCCACGGGCGTCATCCTCGGCGCGGCGTACATGCTGTGGATGGTGCAGAAGGTGTTCTTCGGCAGCCTCACCCACCGCGAGAACATGTCCTTGCGGGACATGAACGGCCGCGAGCTCGTCACCGTGCTGCCCTTCCTCGTGCTGGTGCTGGTGATGGGCCTGCGCCCGCAGCCCTTCCTGGACCGCCTCAACCCCTCCACGGAGCGCTTCATCGCCCGCGCGGGGCTCGGCCTGAAGGGCGCCCGCCCCGCCGCGGACGACACCCTGCGCATCCAGGCGATGGCGCTGCCCGCCGAGGACTCCGGCACGCCCGGCCTCGCCGTGGCTGCGGACGCCGCCCCCCACCTCCCCTCTACCCGGCCGTAAGGCTCGCGCCCCGAAAGCCGACCTGCCATGAACCTCCCCTCTCTCTCCCAGGCAGACTTCCTCCCGCTGCTGCCGGCGCTGCTGCTGGTCGTCGGGGCCTGCGTGCTGCTGCTCTCGGAGGTCTTCCTCCGCCCGGGCTCCAGCCGCGGCTACCAGGCGGTGCTCACCGCGGTCACGGCGGCGCTCGCCGCGGCGCTCGCGCTGAAGCTGGTGTTCGAGCCGGCGCGCGAGGTGCTGCTGGGCTTCGCGGTGCTGGACCCCTTCAGCTCCTTCCTCACCTTCACGGTGTGCGTGGGGCTCGCGCTGGCCACGCTCACCGCGCAGGGCTTCCTGCGCCGGCGCGGCGCCGAGCGCGGTGAGTTCTACGCGCTGATGCTCTTCGCCTCCGCGGGCATGAGCCTGCTGGCCATCAGCAACGAGCTCATCACGGTGTTCGTGAACATCGAGGTGCTCTCGGTGGCCACCTACGCGCTGACCAGCTACCTGCGCCGCGGCACGCGCCCCTCCGAGGCGGGCTTCAAGTACTTCATCCTCGGCGCCTTCTCCTCCGCGGTGCTGCTGTACGGCGCGGCGCTGCTCTACGGCGCCACCGGCACCACGCTGCTGGGCAACATGAGCGGCCCGCTTCGCGCGGCGCTGCAGGACAACGCGGCGCTCGTGTACTGCGGCATGCTGCTGGTGGGCGCGGGCTTCGCGTTCAAGGTGGCGGCGGTGCCCTTCCACATGTGGACGCCGGACGTGTACGAGGGCGCCCCCACCCCGGTCACCGCGCTGATGAGCGCGGGCGTGAAGGCGGCCGCCTTCGCGGCGCTGGTGCGCGTGTTCGTCACGCTGGGCGCGGGGCTTGATCCGCAGGCGCCGATGATGCTGTTCAGCGCGCTCGCCTTCCTCACCATGATCGCGGGCAACCTGCTCGCGCTGCCGCAGCGCAACGTGAAGCGCATGCTGGCCTACTCCTCCATCGCGCACGCGGGCTACGTGCTGGTGGCGGTGGCGGCGCTCTTCGTCACGGCACCCGGCGAGAAGTTCAGCCTGCTGGGCAGCACGCAGCTCACCGGCAGCCTGCAGGGCGCCGGGATGCGCGCGGACGCGCTGCGCGGCATCCTCTTCTACCTCTTCGCCTACACGGTGAGCGCGGTGGGCGCCTTCGGCCTGCTCTCGGCGCTCGAGCGCCGCGAGGACGAGGACCGCGGCACTGCGTGGGACCTGGAGCGCTTCAGCGGCCTCGCGCAGCGCAAGCCGGGCTGGGCGCTGGCGATGGCGGTGTTCATGCTGTCGCTGGGCGGCATCCCGCCCACCATCGGCTTCCTGGGCAAGCTGCTCATCTTCCAGAGCGCGGTGGACGCGGGCCTGGTGGGCCTCGCCATCGTGGGCGTGCTCTCCAGCGCCGCGGGCGTCTATTACTACCTGCGCGTGGTGGTCTACATGTACATGCGCCCGGTGGCGGACGGCGCGCATGCGCTCGAGCGCAGCGTGGCCACCGAGGTGGCGCTGGTGGCGTGCTCGCTCGCGGTGGTGGTGCTGGGCATCCTCCCCGGCCCCCTCACCGGCTGGCTGCAGACCGCGAGCACGATCTTCACGCGCTAGCCCCGAGCGGGCCGCAGCTCCCCGAGCCCCGGCAGGCCTCTTCGCGGAGGCCTCCCGGGGCTCTTGCTTTCGGTCTTCCGACTCCCGCATCGCGAGGGGCGGGTCACATGCGATGGCGCTGGCCCGCTTCAGGTGGGTCGCGAAAGGAGCACCGGCGTCACGGACTGGAAGGCTCGTCCAACAGACGCTCGCCACCGCGGCGAGTCTGCGCAGGCATCGCCGCTTCCCAGGCGTCGTCTCCCGCACGGGGCGCTGACCTGCCCGATGGGGCGTCGGGACCGGAAGGGTGGCGGAGCGCCTGCGCCCCTCGCGGTGGGGCGCTGCCCGCATGCCGCGCTCAGGGGTGACACGCCCGCGCGCGCGGCCTCCCGCGTGGAGCGAAACGTCCGTTCCCCTCGCGAGGGCTGCGCCTCGATGCCGCGCTTCACGCTGCGTGTGTCCCCCCTCGGGAGCGGACGGCCGGCTCGCGCAAGAACGTAAAATAGGATTTTACGTTTTTGCATCACGCGACCCTCGGCCTCTGGAGGGGCCTCTCATTTTGAGAAGGGCGTCCGAGGGGTGGCTCTCACTTTGAGAGAGGCCTCCGCGGACGGCTTCACCCATCCGGAGATGCCTCGTCCCCTACCCGGCCTCTCCCTCTTGAGCCGTGCCCCTCGCGCCACTCTCGCGCGTCTGTGCCGTCAGCGCCCTGAACTCTGCGCTCAAGCGCGGAAACCGATCGAGCCGAAGCGGCCCGGGCTCGACTTGCGACACCGGAGGGGCGCGCACCGCATCCCCGCATCGACGCAGCCCCCACTCCGCTGCGTCCCGGGAGATGGCGCGACGTAGCGCCGCCTCCGAGCGCGCTCGGCGCGTCGAGCGCGCGTGCCCCTCAGGTGCCGGCCGTCGGGCGAGCAGCCGACCCCGCAGGGCGCTCCCCTTCCTCCCCCGCCGTTCCCACGCCACCTTCCCCCCACGGTCCGCGCGGGAGGCGCACGCATGGGGGTGCAGGAGACGCTGGGCAAGTGGGTGGGGGCGACGTGGGCGCCGGCCGCGCGCGTGGGCTCCACCCTGCGCCACGCGCGGGTGCTGCACCCCGAGGGGCTGATGATGCAGGCCCACGTGCAGCCGGTGCCGGTTCGCCCCGCCCTCGCGCCCCTCGCACAGCGGCTCTCGGGCGCGGCCCTGGTGCGCCTGTCCACGGCGCTCTGGCGCGGGGGGCGCGAGTGGCCGGACATCCTCGGGCTCGCGGTGCGCTTCCGGAAGGAAGGCCCCCTCACCGAGGAGGCGCAGCCGGGCGACCAGGACCTGCTCTGCGCGACCCTTCGCTCGCCCTGGACGCTGGGGCTCGCCCCCCTCACCACCCAGGTGCACGACTGGCTCGCCAACGACTACTACGGCGTGTCCCCCTTCGAGGTGGAGGGCCTGGGCCGCGCGAAGCTGAGGCTCGTCGCCCAGGGGCCGGGCTCCCAGGGGGCGCTGGGCACGAGCCGCGTGCAGCGCCTGCTCGCCGCGGCCGGGGAGGGCCACGCCCGCTTCGCGCTGGAGGTGCAGCCGCTGGGCGGAGCGAGCGCCGGGGTGTGGTCCCCCGTCGTCCAGCTCGTCCTGGGACGCGAGCTGCAGCTGGACCCGGCGCGCCTGCGCTTCAGCCCCTTTCGCAGCGGGCGGGGGCTGAGGCCGGTGGGCTTCGTGCACTCCCTGCGGGTGCTGCCCTACCGCGAGAGCCAGGCGGCGCGGGCGCGGCACTGACAGGGGGGCGTGGTAGGACCCAGGCCCCGAAAAAGAAGGCGGCCCGACACTCACGAGGAGCGTCGGGCCGCGGGTCTTCTACAGGAAACGCACCTGAAGTGCTGAAGGGGTGGGGGGGAACCGCCTTCAGCGGGCCTTCGATGTGTCCCGGGGAGTGTCTTAGCAGGCTGCGTGCCAGCGCCCCGGAAGTGGCCCACCCGAGCGATCTCAAGGGTTTAGATCAGCAAGCGACACTGAAGGGGCCCCCCGACCCCATTTCATCGCTGCAATGGGGTTTCAACTCTGAAAATTTCGAGCAATCTCGGGCACTTGGCTTTTTCACGTTTGCAGCGCCCGCGCCACAGCCGGATCAGGGCTCTCCCTCACGCCCTCCGGGCGGCCGCAGGTTGAGCCGCTTCATCTTGCGCCACAGGGTGGTGCTGGAGACCTGCAGCTCCTCGGCGACGCGGGCGAGGTCCATCCCGTTGCGCTCCAGGGCCTGGGCGATCGCCCGGCGCTCGGCCTCTTCCACCGCGGCCGCGAGCGAGGCGCCCCCGGCCCCTCCGCCGAGCCCACCGGTCGCCCCCGAGATGGCCGCGAGCGAGAGCCCCTGGATGGGCGTCTCCGTCCGGCCCCCGGCGCCCGAGCGGCCCGAGGGGCGCAGCGGGAAGTCCTCGGGCAGGAGCTCCTCGCCCTCGCCCAGGGCGGCCGCCTGCTCCACCAGGTTCTCCAGCTCGCGCACGTTGCCCGGGAAGCCGTAGCCCATCAGGTGCTCCACGGCCGCGGCGGACAGGCGCTTGGGCCGGGGGCTGCGGGCGTTGGCGCGCTCGAGGAAGTGCTCGGCGAGCGCCGGAACGTCGTCCAGGCGCTCGCGCAGCGGGGGCACGCGCAGGGTCACCACGTTGAGGCGGTAGTAGAGGTCCTGGCGGAAGCGCTTGGCCTCCACCTCCTGCTCGATGTCCCGGTTGGTGGCGGCCACCGTGCGCACGTCCACGCTCAGCGCGGTGCTCTCGCCCACGCGCCGGACCTCTCCCTCCTGCAGCGTGCGCAGGAGCTTGCTCTGGAAGGCGGGGCTGGTCTCGGTCACCTCGTCGATGAAGAGCGTGCCGCCGTGGGCCTCCTCGAAGAGGCCGCGGCGCGCCTTCACCGCGCCGGTGAAGGCGCCCTTCGCGTGGCCGAAGAGCTCGCTCTCCAGGAGGCTCTCGCTGATGGCGGCGCAGTTCACCGGCACGAAGGGGCGCGCCTTGCGCCGGCTGTGCGTGTGCAGCGCGCGCGCGACCAGCTCCTTGCCGGTGCCGCTCTCGCCCTGGATGAGCACGGTGGCGTCCGACTGCGCCACGCGCAGCAGGCGCCCGGTGAGCTCGCGCATCGCGGCCGAGCGCCCCACGAGGCTGGAGAGGCCGTGGCGGCTGTTGAACTCGCCGGCGAAGAGGTCCACCGCGCTGAGCAGCTTCGCGCGCTCGAGCGCCCGCTCCACGCGGTAGCGCAGCTCGCCCTCCTTGAAGGGCTTGGTCACGTAGTCGTAGGCGCCCAGGCGCATCGCCTCCACGGCGCTCTCGATGGAGCCGAACGCCGTCATCACGATGGCCTGCAGCCGCGGGCTGGTCTCCATGCCGCGCTTGAGCAGGGTGAGCCCGTCCATGGGCTCCATCTTCAGGTCCGTGAGCAGCAGGTCCACGCCGCCCTGCGAGAGCACGCCCAGGGCCTCCTCGCCCGTGGCGGCCTCGAGCACGGTGTAGCCCTCGGCGCGCAGGAGCATGGCGGTGGTGGCGCGCATGTTGCGCTGGTCGTCCACCACGAGGATGCGGCCCTTGGGAAGGGGGCCGGCGCCGCCCCCGGTCTCGCCGGGGTCGCCGGAGCTGAAGGGGACGGGGGTGAGGGGGCTCATGGGGCCTCCGGGGGAGCGAGGGGAAGGCGGAAGGTGAAGGTGGTGCCGCGCCCCGGGGTGCTGGCCACGGCGATCTCCCCGTGGTGCTCGTCCAGGATGCGCTTGACCACCGCGAGGCCGAGGCCGGTGCCCTGGGCCTTGGTGGTGAAGAAGGGCTCGAACACGCGGTGCACCAGCTCGGCGGGGATGCCCGGGCCCTCGTCCGCCACGTCGATGCGCAGGAGCGGCCGCCCGTCCCGGTCCTCGCGGCTCGCGCGCACCTGGAGCTTGCCGCCCTGGGGCATGGACTGCAGCGCGTTCACGGCCACGTTCACCAGCGCCTGGCGGATGAGGCGGCGGTCCATGGGCACGTGCGGCAGCCCCGGCTCCACCTCCTGGTCGATGGTCACGTGGCGCTCACCGGCGCCGGGCGTCTGCTGGCAGGCGGCGTCCAGCGAGTCCTGCAGCACCCGCGCGAGGTCCTCGGGCTGTAGCACCGGGTCGCGCGGGCGGGTGTAGTCCAGCAGGTCTCCCACCATGCGGTTGAGCCGGTCGCTCTCCTCCGCGAGGATGTCCAGGAGCATCGCCGCGTCCCCGTGCGGGTGCAGCAGCCGGCGCAAGCTGGACACGGCGTTGAAGATGACGCCCAGCGGATTGCGCACCTCGTGGGCCACGATGGCGGAGAGCTCGCCGAGCGCCGCGAGCCGCTCGCGCTTCACCATCTCCGCGCGTGTGGCCGCGAGCTCCGCGTAGCTCGCCCACAGGCTCTCGTAGAGGCGCGCGTTGGCGATGCTGAGCGCGAGCTGGCCGCAGGTGGCCTCGGCGAGCTCGATGAGCGCGGGCGTGAAGGCGCGGGGGCCGCGCACGTCGTCCACGATCACCACGCCGATCAGCTCCTCGCGGCTGGTGAGCGGCACGCCCAGGAGCGCCTTCTCGCCGTAGCGCTGCACCAGCTCCTGGTTCACCTGGCCGCCCGCGCGCGACACGTCCTCCACGGCGACCGGCCGGCGCTCGCGCCCCGCGCGCGCCGCCACCGTGTTCGCGGTGAGCGGGGCCACCACGTCGCGGAAGCCCTCGCGGTGCGCCGCGCTCGCCGCCGCGCCGCGCAGCAGGTTGGCCTTCTCGTCGTAGAGCATGATGAAGCAGTTGGAGACGTCCAGCAGCTTCACCAGGAAGTCGGCCGCCACGTCCAGGATGCTCGCCGTCTCCAGCGTGCCGGAGGTGGTGCGCGCGAGGTCCAGCAGCAGCCGCGTGTCCGAGAGCTGGCGCGCGCTCTCGCTGCGCAGCCGCCGCTGCTCGAGCAGCGCCACGAGCAGGTCCCCGAAGGTGCCCATGAGGCGCAGGTCATCCGGGCCGAAGGGGGGCGACCCGGGGCCGCGCAGCGCCTGCAGCACGCCGCGCACCTGGCCGCCGCGCGTGAGGCGCACCGCCGCCCCCGAGCGAAAGCGCGTGCCCAGCGCCCGCGCCCGCTCGGCCTCGCCCAGCACGTCCGAGAGCACCCCGCCCTCGCGCGCCGCGGCGGCCGCGGACAGCCCCTGCCCGCTGCGCTCGCGCTCGAGCGCCACGCGCTCGTCCGCGTCCAGGCAGTACTCGGCGAGCAGCACGTAGTCGCCCGTGCCGGCCTCCGGCAGGTGCAGCGCCACCGCGTCCGCGGCGAGCGGCCCCGCGATGCGCGCGAGGAAGGCCTCGGGCGCGGGCGGCACCGGCTGCGCGACGAAGCGCGCCACGTCCGCCACCGCCTCCATCTCCCACTTGCTGCGCTCCACGCTGCCCAGCAGCCGCGCGTCCGAGAGCGAGGCGGCCACCACCTTCGCGAAGAGGCTGAGCACGCTGGTGTGCGCGAGCGAGAGCCCCGCCCCCTCGAGCCGCAGCACCTCCGGCTGCGCGCTCACCAGCGGCAGGTACACGTGCCCGGGCTGCGCGCCCTCCGTGCCGCCGAAGGTAGGACGCTCCTCGGCGAGCGCCTCCAGCCCCAGGCCCAGGTCCTCGGGCAGCGGCCCGCCGTCCTGCGCCACCAGCGCTCCGCCGTCGAAGGGGAAGAAGCGGCAGGTGAAGCCCAGGCGCGAGAGCGTGTCGCAGGCGACGCGGCGCACCGCCGCCTCCGAGTGCGCGGACACGAGCGAGGCGGACATCTCCACCAGGTGCTCGGCGAGCCCCACCTCGGGCCGCTGCTCCGCGGTGCGCACGAGGCTCGCGAGCACCGCCTTGCCGCCGCCCTCCACCTCCACCTGGCGGTGCTCGATGAACAGGTCGACGAGCCGGCCGTCCGGGGTGCGCAGCGTGTAGGCCACCGGGCCCGGCGCGGGCACGAGCTCGCCGGCCCTGCGCGCGGCGTGCTGCGCGGCGAGGCGGCTGCGCTCCTCGGGCGCGGTGAACTGCGTGTAGGGCCGGCCCAGCGCCTGCTCGCGCGTGACGCCCACGAGCTGCAGCCAGGCGGCGTTGGCCACCCAGATGCGCTCCTCGTGGACGCAGACCACGGGGTTGGGCATCAGCTCCACCCCCGCGGCCAGCTCCTCCCGGCTGTAGCGCTTGGTCGTCATCCGCGTCGCAGGACCCGCTTGTCGCCCACCCGCAAGGTCACCTTCTCCCGATCGAAGTACTCGGACAGCGGGATGACGTACTTGCGCGTCTGCCCCACCATCTCCTTGAACGCCTGGGTGGAAATGTCCTTCTTCTCACGAAGGTGAGCAACCAGCCGCTCGCGCAAGGCCGCGAGCGCGGCCGCATCGAAGAAGAGCTCCTCGCTCACCCGCACCAGCGCGCCCGTGCCCGCGAGCTGCAGCAGCAGGGGCAGGAGCCGGGGGCCGGGCTGACCCAGGGCGGCCGCGAGCTCGGCGAGCGTGGGCGGGGCGAGCTGCGCCGCCCGGAAGCGCTCGAGCGCCCGGGCCTGCACGCCCGCCTCGTCCCCGCTCAGCCTCCCGCCCTGCCCCGGCAGCCGCAGCCGCTCGTGCGCGAGCTCCACCCGGCCCCCCTCCTGCAGCGCCGCGAGCACGCGGGCAAAGGCGCGCGGGTCCAGCGCGTCCGAGAGCCGCTGGCGCAGCTCCTCCTTCGGCAGCCCTTCCGCCGCGGGGGCCTCCTGGTGGAAGCGCTCGAGCAGCGCGAGCGCGCGCGCCTGCAGCGCGTGGAGCACGGCGCCCGCGAGGTAGAGGCGGCGCTCGCGGTCCACCAGCACCGCGGCGCCGCGCGCGCCCAGCAGCTCCAGCGTGCGCGCGAGGGTGCGCGGCGCCAGCCCCGAGCGCCCGAACAGCTCGGCCTGGGTGAGGCCGCGGTAGCCGGCCTGCTCGAGCAGCCACTGCAGCTGGCTCCCCGCGTCCCCCGCCTGCAGGGGCGCGAGCAGCGCGGAGGCGCCGCGGCGCCGGCGCGGCGTGCCGACCGCGAGCACGCGGCCTCCGGCCACCGTGGCGCCGCGCCCCGGCAGCGCGCGCGCGGCGCGCAGGATGAAGCGCTGGCCCACCAGCGCCGCGAGCGGCTCCTCCAGCCGCAGCTGCGCGAGCCCCGTCTCCCCGGGGGCGAGCTGGGGCAGGTCCAGCAGCGCCACGGAGGCCTGCACCTGCGCGGTGCCCAGGTGCAGCAGCAGCTTCTGGCGGCGCGGCAGCGGGCGCTCGAGCGCGGCGAGCGCCGTGAGCTCCACGTCCAGGGTGCGCACCTCGGGCAGCTCCCCCTCGCGCGTGAGCACCATGCCGCGCCGCACCTGCTGCGGCTCCACGCCGGCGAGGTTCACCGCCACGCGCGAGCCAGCCGCGACGCGCGCCTGCGCGGCGCCGTGCTGCTGCAGCCCGCGGACGCGGAAAGGGCCGCCCAGCCCCGGCAGCAGCGCCGCCGCGTCCTCGGCCGCGAGCGTGCCGGACAGCAGCGTGCCGGTGACCACCGTGCCGAAGCCCTTGAGGCTGAAGGCGCGGTCCACCGGGAGGAACACGGGCCCTTCCGCGGGGCGCGCGCCCGGGTGCGCGGCGGCGCGGCCCAGCGCCTCGCGCAGGGCGTCCAGCCCCTCGCCGGTGCGCGCGGAGACCGGGAGCACGGGGGCGCTCTCGAGGAAGCTGCCGCGGGTGAGCTCCGCGAGGTCTGCGCGCAGGAGCGCGAGCCACTCCTCGCCCAGCTCCGGCAGCAGGTCGCTCTTGGTCAGCGCCACCACCCCGGCCTGCACGCCCAGCAGGCGGCAGATGTCCAGGTGCTCGCGGGTCTGGGGCATCACGCCCTCGTCCGCGGCGACGACGAAGAGCGCGAGGTCCACGCCGCCCGCGCCCGCGGCCATGGCGCGCACGAAGCGCTCGTGGCCCGGCACGTCCACCACGCCCGCGAGCCGCCCGTCCGGCAGCCGCAGCTGCGCGAAGCCGAGCTCCAGCGTGATGCCGCGCCGCTTCTCCTCGGGCAGCCGGTCCGTGTCCACGCCGGTGAGTGCCTTCACCAGCGCCGTCTTGCCGTGGTCGACGTGGCCGGCGGTCCCGATGATCATGGGCGGGTGTGGCGCTGCGGGAGGGTCAGGCGCCCGCCTTGTCCGGGTCCACGTCGAAGCGGGCGTCCTCACTCACCTGCTCGTAGTCCCAGGGGAACACCACCAGCCCCTGGGTGCTCAGCGCGTGGTGGTCCGGGGCGAAGCCGCCGGGGCGCGCCACCATCACCGCGGTGCGCGTCTCCTTCGCGCCCACCTTGCGCGCGAGCTCCACCGCGAGCTCCAGCGTGTCGCCGCTGCTCGCCACGTCGTCCACCACGAGCACGCGCTTGCCGGCGAGCTCCGCGGGCATCTCGCCGGCGAGCCGCGGCTGCTTGCGCACCGCCTTGTCGCGGCTGCGGCGGCTGATGCGCACGGGGAAGAACTCGCAGCCCAGCGCGCTGGAGAGCGCGCCGCCCACGAACACCCCGCCGTGCGCGACGCCCACCACCGCCTGCGGCTTGAACACCGCCTGCACCGAGCGCGCGAGCCCCTGCACGTGGCGGTCGAAGTCCGCCCAGGTCAGCTCCTGCACGCTCGTCTTCTGGCGGCTCTGGTCGCGCCCGGTGAGCTGGCGCGGCACCTCCACCTGGGGCGCGTAGACGAAGTCCGCAGGCACGGAGACGATGCGCTGGGCCTGCTCGCGCCCACCGGCCTTTTCGGAGACCTTCCGGGACGCCTTCTGCTCCGGAGCCTTGGCCCCGGAGGTCTTGCCCTTCGTCAATGCCCGCTTGATCGCCACGGCTGTGTCGCCTCTGAACGTCGGGTGGAGGCCCCAGTCTTAGCCGCGGGGCGCGCCCCCCGCCACTGCCGTGCGGGGGGCGGGGGCGCCCGAGTGCCCGGCGCTGGGCACTCAGGCCGCGAGCCGCTCCTCGACGATGCGGTCCGCCACCTGCTCGGGGCGCTGGCCGCTCGACTTGGCGCGGGTGAGCACCATCTCGATGGTGTCGTAGATCTTCTCGGCGCGCGCGTACGCCTTGTCGCGGTCGTAGCCCACCACCTCCTGGGCCACGTTGATGAGGCCGCCGGCGTTGATGGCGTAGTCCGGCGCGTACACGATGCCCCTCTCCGCGAGCAGCTGGCCGTGGCGCGGCTCGAGCAGCTGGTTGTTCGCCGCGCCCGCCACCGCCTTCACCCGCAGCAGCGGCAGCGTGCTGTCGTTGATCGCCCCGCCCAGCGCGCAGGGGGCGAAGATGTCCGCCTCCTGGCGCAGCAGCTGCTCGGCGCTCAGCGCGGTGGCGCCGTAGGTCTTCACCGCGTGCTCGGCGGCGGCCGCGTTGATGTCGCTCACGAAGATCTTCGCGCCGCGCTGGTGCAGCTCCTTCACCAGCGGCATGCCCACGTGCCCCACGCCGAGCACCGTCACGCGCATCCCCTTGAGGTCCGCGGTGCCGAACACGTGCTTCGCGGTGGCCTCCATGCCGCGCACCACGCCGTAGGCGGTGACGGGCGAGGGGTCGTCCGACTTGCCGCGCAGGCCCACCACGCTGTCGGTGCGCCGCTTCACGAACTCCATGTCGTCCGGGCTGGTGCCGCTGTCCTCGGTGGTGATGTAGCGCCCGCCGAGCGACTCCACCCCGCGGCCGAAGGCCTCGAAGAGCGCGGCGCGGTCGAAGCTGCCCTTGGGCAGCATGATGACGGCCTTGCCGCCGCCGTGCGGCAGCCCCGCGAGCGCCGCCTTGTAGGTCATGCCGCGCGCGAGCCGCAGCACGTCGATCACCGCGTCCTCCTCGGACGCGTAGGTGGCGAGCGCGCGGGTGCCGCCGAGCGCAGGGCCCAGCTTCGTGGAGTGCACGCCCACCAGCGCGCGCAGGCCCGTCTTCTTGTCGCTCAGGAAGTGGAGGGCCTCGAAGCTGCCCTCGAGCAGGTGCGTGAAGTAGTTCATGGCGGCGCGCTGTAGCGGGCGCTCCGCCGCGAGTCAATCGCCCACGCACGGGCGCCGGCAGGCCTGCCCGGAGCCCTTTCCCGCCCTGCTCAGGGCTTGGTGGCGCTCTCCACCAGCTCGCGGATCTCCTCCTCGGAGATGACGTACTGCGTCGTGCAGAACTGGCAGGTGGCCTCGGCCTTCTTGTCCGTGGCGAGCACGTCCTCGAGCTCCGCGCGGCCCATGGCGAGCAGCGCGCGCTTCACCCGCTCGCGGCTGCAGCCGCACTCGAAGTCGAGCGGGTAGCGGCTCATCACCTCGAGGTCGGGCCGGGGGAAGAGCGCGCGCAGGAGGCCGGCCGCCCCGCCCTCGCCCGCCTGCTCGGTCGCGGCGCGCACCAGCCGCTCCGAGAGCCCGGCGCCCAGCTCGCGGAAGGCCTCCAGGTCCCCGTCCGGCAGCGGCTGCACGAGCACGCCCACCACCTGGCCCAGGGGCTCGCTGCCCGAAGGCAGCAGCTCGATGGCGAGGCGCGTCTGCACCTGCTCGGACGTGGTGAAGTAGCGCTCGAGGTCCTGCGGGAAGTCGAAGGCCTGCAGCTCCACGCTCGAGCGGTAGTACTCGCCCTTGCCCAGGTCGCGCAGCACGGAGAGGAAGCCGCTGTTCCCGAGCACCGGGCGCCAGTGGTAGCGGCCCTCGCCGCCGGTGAAGCTCACGTAGGGGTTCTTGAGGTAGCCGCGCACGGTGCCGCCCGCCTCGGCGTCCGCGAACATGCCGCGCACCGGCCCGTCGCACTCGAGCTGCAGGTTGATGCGGCCCTTCTCCTTCTGCAGCGCCGCGAGCAGCGCGGCGCCCGTGAGCCCCTGCGCGAGCAGCGCCGCGGCCGCGGGCTCCGCGGAGTGCAGGGCGCGCGCCTTGCGCACGAGGGTCCCGGCGGTGACCAGCACCACGCGCAGGTCCACGTCCTTGAGAAGTCCACTGACGAGTTCGTCGGCCATAGGGACGGTTCACTAGCCTGCGCCCTGCCCCGCCGCCAACGCGAAAGCACGCCCTGCCGCCCTTGTGCCTGGAGGGCGGGGGCTCACCCAGGGCCCGTTCAAGCCTCATTGGAGCCCCCGGGTGGGGCTAATGCTTGGGACGGGCACTGCGGGCGCCCGGCGCGAAAAAGGCGATCAGGGCGGCCGGGGGGTGCGGATATAAGCCCCGTACGACGTCATCCCCGGGCGAGCGCCCCCGCGCGCGCGCCCGGCCTCGCTGGAGCCTCCGATGAGCACCCCGAGCACCCCTGCCGCCTCCGCCGTCCCGCAGAAGAACTCGCTCCTCACCTCCCGCCTGGGCAGCTTCCTCTCGGTGGTGCCGCTGGGCGTGTGGACGGTGGTGCACCTGTGGAACAACCTCGCCGCCTTCCAGGGCGCGAGCGCGTGGCAGCGCTCGGTGACCGAGTACAAGCACCCCTTCGCCCAGGTGCTCACCTGGCTCGTGGTGCTGCTGCCCCTGCTCATGCACACCGGCTGGGGCATCCAGCGCCTCTTCAGCTTCCGCCCCAACAACGGCAGCTACAACAACTACGGCAACACCAAGTACATCCTGCAGCGCCTGAGCGCAGTGGGCCTGCTCGCGTTCCTCTGCGCGCACATCTACCTGGCCTTCCTCCACCCGCGCCTGGGCGGCGGCGCCCCCGAGGCCTTCAGCGACATCGCGGGCGAGATGCACCACCACACCCCTACGCTCATCGTCTACCTGCTGGGCACCCTCGCCGTGAGCTACCACCTGGCCAATGGCATCCAGGGCTTCTGCATGAGCTGGGGCATCCTCGCCACCGAGCGCTCCATGCGCCGCTTCGAGCCGGTGGCGCTCGGCTTCTTCGCCCTCCTGCTCGCGATGAGCTGGGGCGCGGTCTACGCGCTGTACCGCGCGGGTGAGGCCTTCGGCGGGTAGTCGCTCCCGCGAGGGTCCGAAAGCAAGACGGCCGCCCCGGAGAGTCCGGAGCGGCCGTTTCGCTTTTCAGGGGTTCGGTGCCCTCTCCCGGAGGAGAGGGCGGAGGCGCCTAGAACGGGATGTCGTCGTCCCCGCCGCCGTGGCCGCCCTGGTTGTGGTCGTCCATGCCGGGGGGCGGCGCGCCGTAGTCGTCCCCGCCGCCGCGAGAGGCCCCGCCGCCGCCACCGCCGCCCGTGCGCGGGCCGCGGCTGAAGCCACCGCCACCCTCTGCGCCCGCGCCGTCACGGCTGCCGAGGAACTGGACGGTGTTGGCCACCACCTCGGTGGTGTAGTTCTTCTTGTTCTCCTTGTCCGTCCACTCGCGCGTCTGCAGGCGGCCCTCGATGTAGCACTGCCGCCCCTTCTTCAGGTACTCGCCGCAGAGCTCCGCGAGCTTTCCCCAGACGACGATGCGGTGCCACTCGGTCCGCTCCTGCTTCTGGCCATTCTTGTCCTGCCAGCTCTCGCTCGTGGCGATGCGGAAGTTCGCGACCGCCTGCCCGCCTGGGGTGAAGCGCACCTCCGGGTCCGCGCCGAGATTGCCGATGAGGATGACCTTGTTCACGCCTCCAGCCATGACTGCCCTTCCTTTCGAGAACCGGTCCGTTGCGGGCCGGTTGTACGTACCGCCGGGACCTCCCCGGCGGCTGAAGGAGAGCTATAGCAGCGGGGGCTGACACGCCGCGAATTCCAGGCCGGTAAATCGGCTCCGGAAGCGTCCGGTCGGCTGCCTGCCCCCTCTTTCGCTACAGGGCTGTGGTGCAGCGGGGGCGCTAGCGGCGCGCGGTGCCGGTCTCGCCCAGGCGCGGGGCCGCGGCGGTGCCGGTGTCGTCCGCCTCGGGAAGCTCGGGGGCGAGCTCCGGGTCCGGCTTCGGCGCGCCCAGGTCCGGCGGCAGCAGCAGGAGCAGCAGCAGCGCGGGCGCCATGGCGAGCGCGGTGGCGGTGAAGAAGGCGGGCCAGCCCAGCCACTCCACGAGCACGCCGGAGAAGCCGCCCAGCAGCTGCAGCGGCACCGCGGAGAGGCTGGAGAGCAGCGCGTACTGGGTCGCGGAGAAGTTCTTGTTGCACAGCGCCGTGATGAACACGGTGATGGCCGCGCTGCCCAGGCCGCCCGCGAAGTTGTCCGCGCCCACGGCGAAGCCGAGGAAGACGGCGTCCGTTCCGCGCGTGCCCAGCGCGATGTAGAGCAGGTTGGTGGCCGCCTGCGCCGAGCCGAAGAGCAGCAGGCTGCGCCGCACGCCCAGGCGGCTCACCAGCATGCCGCCCAGCACCGCGCCGCCGATGGCGCAGGCCATGCCTACGCCCTTCTGGATGGTGCCTACCTGGATGAGGGTGAAGCCCAGCCGCAGCACGTAGGGCGTATTCATCGCCGCTGCCACCGCGTCGCCCACCCGGAAGATGAGGATGAAGGCGATGGCGACCAGCGCAGCCCAGCCGCGCGACATGAACTCGCGGAAGGGCAGCACCACCGCCTGCACCAGATTGCGCGGCGGGCGCAGCGCGAGCGGCTCGCGCGCGAGGAAGGTGGCCACCACGCCCACGAGCATGAAGGCGGCCATCACACTGTAGCTGACGCGCCAGCTGGCCTTGGCCGCGATGATCAGCGCGAGCGACATCGCCACCACCATGCCCACGCGGTAGCCCACGTTGAAGGTGGCGATGCCCATCGAACGCTCCTCCTCCGTGAGGGAGTCGGTGCGGAAGGCGTCGATGGAGATGTCCTGGCTCGCAGCGAAGAAGGCCACCGCCACGGCGACGGCCGCCATCAGGCCGGGCGTGGCCTGCGGGTTGATGGACGCCATCACCAGCAGCCCCACCGCGAGCAGCACCTGGGTGACGAGCATCCAGCCACGCCGCCGTCCCAGGAAGGGAGGGACGTAGCGGTCCATCAGCGGCGCCCAGAGGAACTTGAGCGTGTAGGCGGTGCCCACCAGCGAGAAGTAGCCAATGGTCTTGAGGCTCAGCCCCATGGTCGTCAGCCACGCCGTCAGCGTGGTGCGCGTCAGGTACAGCGGCAGCCCGGAGGAGAAGCCGAGCGCGAACATGAGCCACACGCGCGGGCTGAGGTAGACGGAGCGCGGAGCGGACGGGGACGAGGAGGGCATGGAGGGCTGGGGCACGGAGGGGGCCGACTATAGGGGGATGCGAGGGGCGTGACACCCGGGCGCCGCGCGGTCGTCTGCCCGGCCGTGTGGCAGGCCACTGATGGCCCGGGGCCCGCGGCGGGCGGGCAGGCCGCTGCAACACGCCTCCGCAGGGCGCACCTTCCCGGGACGATGGCAGCGCGGAGGCGAAAGTGCGCACACGGCTGGGAGGGCGTGCGCGTGTATGCCGTAGGGCACTCCACCCGCAGCGCGGAGGAGCTCATCGCGCTGCTCGAGGCGCACGGGGTGCGCACGCTCGCCGACATCCGCACGGTGCCGCGCTCGCGCACCAACCCCCAGTTCAACCTGCAGCCCTTCGCGCGCACGCTCGCGGCGCACGACCTGGGGCACCTGCACCTCGCGGAGCTCGGAGGCCTGCGCCGCCCGCAGCCGGGCTCTCCCAACGGCGCGTGGCGCAACCGCAGCTTCCAGGGCTACGCGGACCACATGCTCACGGAGGAGTTCGCCCGCGGGCTCGAGCGCCTGCGCGAGCTCGCCCAGCACGGGCCGGTGGCCGTGATGTGCGCCGAGGCGCTGCGCTGGCGCTGCCACCGCTCGCTGCTCGCCGACGCGCTGTGGGCGCGCGGGGTGGTGGTGGGGCACATCGAGAGCCTCACGCGCGTGCGCGAGCACGTGCCCACGGCGTTCGCCCGCATCCGCGGACTGCGCGTCACCTACCCCGCGACGGCCATCGAGCAGGAGGCCCCGGTGCGGCGCTCGTCCAGCAGCGGCCGCAGCATGCTGCCCCATGCGAGGCGCCGGACGCGCAGCGCCGGGCGAGTGGCGCATTGACGCGGCTTCGCCCGGCACCCTCACAGGGAGGACTCGCTGCTACCCGCCCGGACGGTCCACCGCGGTGGTCTGCGGCAGCGCGTTGAGGAAGCCCTTGAGGTCCGGGGTGAGCACCGGCACCGCGCCGGCCGTGGCGCTCACCGTGACGGTAGAGCCTCCTGCCGCGGGCGCCTTCGCCTGGGCCACGGCCTGCGAGAGCGAGCCGTCCAGGTTGCGCGCGAAGGTGGCGAGCTCCGCGTCCTGGGCGCCCTGGCTCTGGCGCAGCGCGCGCCAGAAGGGGTGGTCCGCGTCGTCGCTGCGCACCAGGCCCTGGGCGAGCAGCGCCACGGCCGCGGTGCGGTCCGCCTCGGCGGCGCCCTTGAGCGTGCCCAGCAGCTCGTGGGGCGCCGTGCGGGCCACCTCGGCGAGGCTGGTGGCGAGCTCGCCCTGCGCCTGCGCGTCCTTGTTCGCCGCGCGCGAGAGCTCCACCGCGCGGGTGAGCGCCTCGGCGTTGCCGCCCGCCGCGAGCTCCATCACGCTGCCCACGCCGGGCACCTCGACGTTGAGCTCGCGGGCGACCGCGCGCAGCCGCCCGTACACCTCGTCGCCCGCGCTGAAGCTGTCCAGCAGCGCGCGCACGCCCTGGTAGTCGCTCGAGCTGGACTGGTAGAGCGCCTCGGCGACGACGGCGCGCACGGCGGGGTCCTTCTCGCTGCGCCACGCGGTGCGCAGGAAGCCCAGGTTGCGCGGGTCGCGCTGCTTGCTCATCGCGAGGTAGGTGACGATGTGGCCCTTCACCTGCGCGAGCGGGCTCACGTCGCCCGCACCCGGGGTGAGCTGCGCCACGGCGCGCTGCGGCCCGCTGGCGCTGCCCGCCGCGGCCACCGCCGCGCCCAGCGCGTCCAGCCCCTGCACCACGGCGCCGGTGCGGCCCGGGAAGTCGTTCACCATCATGGAGAAGGTGAAGCGCTCGCCGCCGGCCGCCTGCACGTAGCCGCTGAGCGCGGACACGTTGGCGAGCGTGCCCGTCTTGGCGCGCAGCCGGCCCACCGCGTCCGAGCCCTCGAAGCGGTACTTGAGCGTGCCGTCCTTGCCCGCGATGCCCAGCGAGCTCAGGTACTCGGGGGCGAGCGGGAAGCGCACCCACATGTGGCGCAGGATGCGGTCCAGCTGGCTGCTGCTGAAGCGGTTGGTGTCGTTGAGGCCGCTGCCGTTCTTCATCACGTAGCTGCCGCGCGGGATGCCCACGTCGCGCTCGAGGAAGCCCTCGACCACGTCGATGCCCTTCATGAAGCTGCCCGGCGCGCCGTGGACCTCGGCGCCCATGGTCTTCACCAGCGTCTCGGCGACGAAGTTGGAGGAGTGCTTGTTGAGGCGCTTGAGCACGAGGTCGAAGGTCTCGCTCTGGCTCACGTGCAGCAGGCGCGCGTTCGCGCTCACTCCGCCGAGCTTCACCTTGCCCTTCACCTTCACGCCGCGCTGCGCGAGCAGGCTCTTGAGCGTGTAGCCGAAGTACATGGGCGGGTTGTCCACCTTCTTCCACACGCTCACCGCGCCGCTCTTGTCCGCGGGCAGCACGCCGCGCACCACCAGCTTCTGCTTGTCGCCGGCCGCCTCGCTGCTCACGCTGATGCGGCGCGCGCGGCGGCTGCCGGTGGCGAGGCCGCCCTCCACGAGGAAGAACTCGCTCGCGGGCTCCACCTCCACGGAGGCCTTCTGGCCGGGGGCCTCGGCGGGGCGCAGGTAGATGCCCACGGTGTTCGCGTTGAGGCTGAGCGCGCCGGTGGGCGCCATGTACGCGCGGTCGGTGTCCTCCTGGTCGTAGCCGGGCGCGGTGCGCTCGGCGTCGAACCAGGTGTCGTCCAGCACGATGTCCCCCACCTCGCGCAGGCCCGCGTGCACCAACTCTCCCACCACGCCGTAGAGGCGCTCGGTGGTCATGGAGGGGTCGCCCTTGCCGCGCACGTAGAGCGTCTTCGCGCGGCCGCCGGAGAGCTCCGGCTCCACGAGGAACTCGGTGTCGAAGCGGTACTCGGGCCCCAGCGTCACCAGGGCCGCGGCGGCCGTGACCAGCTTCACGTTGGAGGCGGGGTTGAGCAGGTCGTCCGCGTTCTGGCTGAACACCACGCTGCCGTCATCCAGGCTCTGCAGGTGGATGCTCACGTGGCTCTGCTTCAGCGGCTGGCGCTCGAGCACCTGCAGCAGCGTGGCCTTGAGCGCCTCGCGCTCGGCGGCCTTCGACGCGGCCGACGGGGAGGCGGTCGCCGCGGCGATGGGCGCGGGGGCCGGGGCGGCGTGGGCGCTGCCCAGCGCGAGGGCAACTCCGAGGGCGGTGGCGGGGAGGGTCAGGCGGGGGCGCAGCACTCGCACTCCGAAGGGGAAACTCACGGGCGGATGAGAAGATGAAAGACGTTTCAGAGCAAGCGCGCCCCATTCCCGCGTGCTTGGCAGAGTGCTTGTCCTGCCGCCGGACTGGAAAGCTCCGGTACGCACGAAGAGCGGCCGTGCGTTCGGGGGCTGAGGCTGCGGACAAACCCCGCCCGCGCGCGTTCTCTTCCGCCCGCGCGCGGGCCGCTGCGCGGTTGCAGGGACGCCCCCGGGTGCCGCAACCTGCGCGCCCCCACGCACGGTGTGGGGAGCCAGGCGTGAGAGCCGGAGCCGACAGGAGCGCGCGATGAGGGCGGTGGTGCAGCGGGTGAAGGAGGCGAGCGTGACGGTGGAGGGCGAGCGCGTGAGCGCGCAGGGCCCGGGCCTGCTCGTGCTGCTGGGCGTGGGCAGGGGCGATGGCAGCGCGGACGTGGCGTGGATGGTGGAGAAGCTCGCCACGCTGCGCATCTTCGAGGACGCCGCGGGCAAGATGAACCTCTCGCTCGAGGACACCCACCGCGCGCTCATCGTGGTGAGCCAGTTCACGCTCTATGCGGATGCGCGCAAGGGGCGCCGCCCCAGCTTCACGGACGCGGAGGAGCCGGAGCGGGCGCGTGCCCTCTACGAGCAGGTGTGCGCGGGGCTGCGCGCGCGCGGCCTCAGCGTGGGCACGGGCCGCTTCGCCGCGGACATGCAGGTGGCGCTGGTGAACGACGGTCCCGTCACCCTGCTGCTGGACAGCCCGCCCCCTGCCCGCCCCCCTGCCTGAAAGCGCTGCGCGGCGGCAGGCTCCCCGGAATTCTTGGGCCCATGCACCGCCTCCTCACCCCGCGCGCCCACGGCCTGCTCGACTATGCGACCTCCGCGCTCTTCGCGCTGGGCCCGCTCGCCTTCGGGCTGAGGGGGCTGCCCGGGGCACTGTGCTGGCTGCTCGCCCTCGTCCACTTGGGGCTCACCCTCTTCACCCACTTCCCGCTGGGGCGGGTGCACCGGGTGCCCTTCGTGGCGCACGGGCGGCTGGAGGCGGTGGTGGCCGCGGCGCTCGTCGCCGCGCCGTGGCTGCTGCGCTTCGGGGGCGAGCCGCGCGCGCGCAACTTCTTCGTGGGGATGGGGCTCGCGGTCGCGGCGGTGTGGGTGCTCACCAACTACCGCGCCGCCGAGACGCGCGAGGACGCCCAGGTGTGGCGCCGCTGGCGCGCGCTCTAGGGCTGCGCCCGGGCTGCAGCAGACCTCAGGGTCCCGCGTCCTCCTGGAGGATCAGCGCGTAGATCTCCTGGGCGCTCTTCGCCCCGAGGATGGAGCTGCGGAAGCGCGGGTTCTTGAAGAGGCGCGAGATGCGCGCGAGCGCCTTGAGGTGCACGCCGGCGCTGTTCTCCGGGGCCACCAGCGCGAAGAAGAGGTGCGTGGGCTTGCCGTCGATGGACTCGAAGTCCACGCCCTCGCGGCTGACGCCGAAGGTGGCCAGGAGCCGGTCCATCCCGGGCAGCTTCCCGTGGGGGATGGCCACGCCCTCGCCGATGCCGGTGGAGCCCAGCTTCTCGCGCTCGCGCAGCACCGTGCCCAGCCGCTCCTCCTGGAGCGAGGGGTGGGCCCGCGCCAGCGCCGCGCTCAGCTCGCGCAGGACGTCCTGCTTGCTGCGCGCGGAGAGACTCGCAACGACCGCTTCGGGGCTGAGGAACTCGGCGATTCTCAAACGGGGCGCTCCCGCGATGGCGCTGCTGCGAACCCCGGGCAATTACTCCTCGTCCCCGCAGAGCGCAAGCGCGGCGCGGCGCGCGCTGTCCAGCGTCCGGAGGGCAACGCCGCGAGCGAAACGCAAGGGTGCGGCCGGACCCCGCGGAGCGTGCGCTACTCGAAGACCTGGGCGGCCTGGGCGCGCACCGCGTCCGGCAGGTCCACGCCCAGCAGCCGCGCGCTGCGGCGGTTCACGTAGAGCGCGGCCTCGGGGTGCTCGGGCGTGGCGCCGGCATCGCCGCCCAGCAGCCGCCGGCCGGTGGCCCCCGCGCGCTTGCCCATGTCCGCGTACCCGGCCTCCATCGCGATCAGCGCCCCCGCCTTCACCATCGCCTGGCTGTAGGCGAGCAGCGGCAGCTTCGACTCGAAGGAGGTCTGCACGAGGAACTTGAAGGTCTCGGCGTTGATGAGGCTGGGGTCGGGCACCAGCCAGAGCGCGTCCACGCGCCCCACCAGCGTGCGCACCGCGCCGGCGAAGTCCTTGAGCCCCGCCACCTCGTGGCGCACCGGCACCAGCCCCGCGGTCTCGGCGGCGCGCGCGTACGCGTCCGCCAGGGCGCGGCTGTTGCCCGGCACGTACACCAGCCCCACCCGCCGCGCCGAGGGCACCGCCTGGCGCAGCGCCTGCGCCTGGCGCTGGGGCGAGGCGAACATGGGTACCGGGAGCAGCCGCCCGTCGATCTTCGCCGGGAAGGGCACCAGCGCGCAGAGCACGGGCGCCGCCGGCCGCAGCGCGGCCACCCGGCTCGCCGCCTCCTGGCCCAGCGCGAGCACCAGCGTGGGGCGCTCGGCGAGCGCGCGCGCGAGCTCGTTCTTCGCGCCGCCCAGCGTGAGGTGGGTCACGCTCTGGCCGATGCTCTGGGTGAAGGCCTGGTCCACCGCGGCGTAGGGGGGGAGGTCCTGCGAGCGCACCACCAGCACCCCTCCGGCCGCCCGGGCCGAGCCCGCAGCGCCCACCAGCAGCAGGCACGCGAGTGCCCGCAGCCAGGCGCCGCAGCACCCTCCGTCCCTCGCCTGGTGCCTCCACGAACCCACCGCACGGCTCCCGTCGCGCACGACGTCCACCCCCGTGGAGCCTGTTGCGCAGCGGACAGCCTATCGCAGGCGCCTGCGGCCTGCGATCAGCGCCGAGGTGGGCCAACGTGAGCAACGGGCGCCCGGAACGGGCGCGCTCAGCGGGCCGGGGGCGGAGCGGCGGCGGCCGTCGCGGCTCCCGCCGGCGCGCCGGGCTGTGCGGTGGCGGCGGCCGCAGCGGGCCGGGCCTCGAGCAGGCCGTACTGGCCGTCCTTGCGCCGGTACACGACGTTCATCTCGTTGGAGGCGACGTTCTGGAAGACGAGGAAGTCGTTGCCCATGAGGTCCATCTGCATGAGCGCGTCCTCCACCGTCATGGCGCGCGCGAGGAACTCGTTGGAGCGCACCACGCGCGGCGGGGAGGCGGGCGCGGCGGGGGCCGGGGCGTCGGCGGCCGCCATGGCCTCCGTTTCCTCCACCTCGAACGGCAGCTCGAGCACGTCGTGGCGCACGCGCAGCGCGTTCATCACCCCGTGGTGGTGGTGCGTGCGCTCGGGGCCGTGGCGGGTCTTGAGCTTGTCCTTGTAGCGGCGCAGCTGGCGCTCGATCTTGTCCATCGCGAGATCGATGGAGGCGTACATGTCGTCGCTCTTGTCGCGCCCGCGCAGCACCCAGGCGCCCGAGTGCAGCGTGATGTCCGCGTGGTGCAGGTGGCGCTCGAGCGAGAGCACCACGTGCGCCTCGCTGGCCCGGTCCAGCAGGCGGCTCACCCGCTCCACGCGCTCCTTCGCGTACTCCTTGAGCGCCTCCGACGTACCGAACTGGCGAAACGTGATGGTCAGCTGCATGCGTGCCTGCCTCCGGTGATGCCTGCGAGGTTGAAGACCCGTCCAAGCGCTGCGGGACGGATCAGAGACCTTCGGCCCACCGAAAGCAATTCGCCTCAGGCCAGCAGCATTCCACCCGTCACGCCCAGGATGTCCCCGTTCACGTAGCGGCTCTCGTCGGAGGCGAGGAACACGTAGGAGGGGGCGAGCTCGGCGGGCTGGGCGGGCCGTCCCATGGGCGACTGCTTGCCGAACTCGCTCACCTTCTTGGCGTCGTAGGACTGGGCGATGAGCGGGGTCCACACGGGGCCCGGGGCGACCGCGTTCGCCCGCATGCCGCGCTCGACCAGCTCGCCCGCGAGCCCCTTGGTGAAGGCGACGATGGCGCCCTTCGTGCTGGCGTAGTCGAGGATGTTGGGCGAGGGCTGGTAGGCCTGGATGCTCGCGGTGTTGATGACGGAGGCGCCGGCTTTCAGGTGCGGGAGCGCGGCGCGGGTGAGGAAGAACATCGCCATGATGTTGGTGCGGAAGGTGCGCTCCACGCGCTCGGGGGTGATCTCCTCGAGCTTCTGCACCGCCTCGCCCTGGTAGGCCGCGTTGTTCACCAGGATGTCCAGCTTGCCCAGGCGCTCGAGCGTCTGCTTCACCACGCGCTCGGCGTGGGCGGGGTCGCCGAGGTCACCGGGCAAGAGCAGCGCCTTGCGCCCCGCGGCCTCCACCACCCGCTGCGTCTCCTTCGCGTCCTCGTGCTCGTCGAGGTAGGCGATCGCCACGTCCGCGCCCTCGCGCGCGAAGGCGAGCGCGACCGCGCGCCCGATGCCGCTGTCTGCGCCGGTGATCAGCGCCACGCGGCCGGTGAGCCGGCCCATGCCCTTGTAGCTCTGCTCTCCGAAGTCCGGCGCGGGGCGCATCGCCGCCTCGCTCCCGGGGGAGTCCTGGTGCTGCGGGGGGAACGGAGGCTTCTGCTCGACGCTGCGGGGGTCCGGGTTCTTGGCCATGCCCCTGAAGCTGAGCGCGCGCGCCGGGGCGGGCAACGGTGGCCCCGCGCGGGGGGTGCACCCTGCCCCCCTGGCCTGCGGCCCGGCTCAGGAAGCCCTTCAGGGGACGATATCCACGGGCACCGTCTCGGCGTGGAACAGCGCGCCCTCGCACGCAGCGAGCCCCTCGCAGGCGAGGAAGGTGGCGGGCGCGGTGCGGCTCAGGTGCAGCTCCTGCGTGCCCGCGGGCACCGTGGTGGGCACCCCCACGCGCACCCGCCCGTCGGGGTCCAGCGAGGCCGTGAGCGGGCCCCCCACGCTGCTGCCCACCTGGCTGAGGCTCGCCGCCACCTCGCCGCCCGCGTCCGTGCCCGGCGCGTAGGTGTAGAGGCGCGTCTGGCCCGGGCGCACGGTGCCCGCGGGGGTGGGCGGCACGATGGTGAAGCGGCGCTTGGCCTTGCCCCCCAGCACGCGCAGGCGCACGGTGGGCTGCCCCGCCTCCTGCAGGAGGACCTCGAGGTCCGCCGCGGGCTCGGCGGCCCACACCGCCGGGTCGAAGTCGAAGGTCGCGGCAGGCTGCACGCACACCGTGCGTCCGGGGGTGCTGGCGACTCCGCCGCGCTCCAGGCGCATCGGCTCGCCGCCGAGCGTGGCGCTCACCCCTTCCGCGAGCCGGGTGCAGGTGCCGTCCGGCAGGTCCTGCAGCACCACCGTCACCCGGTGGTCGCCGAGCACGGCGGTGGCCCGGTCGGCGACGTCCGTGTCGTTGAGGACGAGCCGCACGCTGCGCCCGGAGAGCGCTCCGAGCGAGGTGGGCTCCGGCTGGGCGGCCGAGCCGCAGGCGGTGGCGAGGAGGAGCAGCGCGGTGAGCGAGGCAGGCTTCATGCGCCTCCTCTAGCACCTGCTAGTGGCGGGCGGACAGGTCCGGCGAGGCGGCGGGGGCGCCGCGGCCCGGCATCCTCGCCGCGTCTGCCGACGGGTCGTCCTTGAGCGCGGCGCGCAGCCCCTCGCGCAGCTCGGGGCCGTCCTGGTGGCCGTGCACGGAGATGGCGTGCTGGGTGGCGGCGCGCAGCACCTCGTCGGGCTCGCCGGCGATGGTGAGGGTGCAGTTCGACTCGCTGGGCTGGTCGCGACAGTCGATCATCTTGCGGGGCATGGGGCAGGTCCTCCTGCCCTCGCGGTGGCCACGGGCGCGGCCCGGGGCAAGACACGGGCGCGCAGGCGCCCCGGCCGCAGCCTGAGCGCCGGGCGCGCCGGCTAGAAGTAGCGCTTGCGCTTGCTGCTGGGGAGGATGCCCAGCACCTCGCGGTACTTGGCCACGGTGCGCCGGGCGATCTCGGTGCCCTGCGCGCGCAGCAGCTCCACCAGCTTCTGGTCCGAGTAGGGGTTCTTCGGATCCTCCTGCGCCACGAGCTGCTTGATGTGGTGCTTCACCGCCTCGCTCGCGGTGTCCTCGCCGCTCACGCGCGCGATGGAGGAGTTGAAGAAGTACTTCAGCTCGAAGATGCCCTGCGGGGTGTGCACGTACTTCGCGGTGGTCACGCGCGAGACGGTGGACTCGTGCATCCCGATGTCCTCGGCCACGTCGCGCAGGATGAGCGGCTTGAGGTGGGCGATGCCCTTGTCGAAGAAGTCCTTCTGGAACTTCACGATGCTCTCGGTGACCTTGTAGATGGTCCGCTGCCGCTGGTGGATGGAGCGGATGAGCCACATCGCGCTGCGCAGCTTGTCCTGGATGAAGTCCTTGGTCTGCCCGGGGCCCACGGCGCCGTTCTTCAGCGCGTTGCGGTAGGTGCCGGAGATGCGGAGCTTGGAGAGGCCGTCGTCGTTGAGGACGACCGTGTACTCCTCCCCCATCTTGTAGACGAAGACGTCCGGGGAGATGTACTGCGCGTCGTCCCCGCTGAAGTTGCGGCCCGGCTTGGGGTCCAGCTTGGTGAGCAGCTTCGCGGCGGCCACCACCTCGTCCAGGGAGACCTTCAGCTCCTTGGCGATGGCCGGCAGGTTCTTGCTCTCCAGGTGGCGCATGTGGCGCTTGATGATGGTGCCGAGCAGCGCCGAGTGCGGGTCCTTGAGCGCGGTCACCTGGATGAGGAGGCACTCCTGCAGGTCGCGCGCGCCGCAGCCCTTGGGGTCCAGGCTCTGGATGCGGCGCAGGGTGCGCTCGGCCACGTGCATGGGCACGTCCGCCTCGTTGGCGAGCCGGATGAGCGGGTCGCCCTCCACGTCCGGCAGCTTGAGGTAGCCGTCGTCGTCCAGGTTGCCCAGGATGAGCATGCCGATGCGGCGCTCGGCCTCGTTGAGGCGCAGGGTGCCCAGCTGCTCCTGCAGGTGGTCGACCAGGTCCTCCTTCTCCACGAGGTTGGCCTCGAACGACGGCAGGTCGTCCGTGGCCACGTTGCCCTTGTTGGACGCGGTGGTCTGCTCGTTGAACTGGTAGCTGTTGAGGTAGGCCTCCCAGTCGATCTCGGGGGGGCCGTCGCTGTTCTCCGGCTTGAACTCCTGGGCGGTCTCGGGCTGGGGGGCCTCCAGGTCGCGGGGGGCCTCCAGGTTCTCCGCCTCGAGCGAGGCCTCGCCGGGCTCCTTGTCCGTGACGTCGCCGACCGCCTGCTCGTCCGGCTGCTCGAGCAGGGGGTTCTGCTCCATCTCCTCGCGCACCTGCTCGAGCAGCTCCATCCGGGACAGCTGCAGAAGCTTGATCGCCTGCTGGAGCTGGGGCGTCATCACCAGCTGCTGGCTCAACTTCAGGCTCTGCTTGAGTTCCATCGCCATGGGGCTTGCTCGACCTCGGTGTGCGGACGGCTGCAGTCCGTGCTCCCTGATGGCGACCACCGCCTCAAGGACCGTGCCAAGCTATCAAGACGGCGCAAGGGCGTAAAGCCCACCACCGCCTGGTCCCCTGCTTGCATAGCCCCGATTCCTCTTGAGAATCGGGCACTTGCGGGCCCTGGTTGGACACCCCCTGGACGTTCAACAGGCAACGCAAATGCCGGGCCAAGGGCTGTAGCGGGCCCGCCGCTGAACACTCCGGGGGCTTCGCGCCACCGGGCGGCAGCCCGGGCCGGGCCCGGGGCTTTCGCGACTCAGGAGTAGAGCCGGAAGCGCTCTCCCAGGTACACGGCGCGGGCGCGGGGGCTCGCGGCGATCTGCTCCGGGGTGCCCTCCTCGAGGATGCGGCCCTGGGCGATGATGTAGGCCCGGTCGCAGATGCCGAGGGTGTCCTGCACGTTGTGGTCGGTGATGAGGACCCCGAGCCCGCGCTGCTTGAGCAGGAAGATCTGGCGCTGCAGGTCGCCCACGTTGATGGGGTCCACGCCGGCGAAGGGCTCGTCGAAGAGGATGAAGCGGGGGCCGGGGATGAGCGAGCGGGCGATCTCGGCGCGCCGCCGCTCGCCGCCCGAGAGCGTCTCGCCCAGGCTGTCCGCCACGTGGGTGAGGCCGAACTCCTCGAGCAGCTCCTGGGCGCGCGCCTCGCGGGCGCGCCGGTCGTAGCGGCGCTGCAGCTCGAGCACCGCGAGGAAGTTCTGCCGCACGGTGAGCTTGCGGAAGATGCTCGCCTCCTGCGGAAGGTACCCGAGGCCCTGGCGCGCGCGGCGGTGCATGGGCAGGCGGGTGAGGTCCTCGCCCTCCAGCTGCACCCTCCCCGCGTCCGCCGCCACCAGCCCCACCACCATGTTGAAGCTGGTGGTCTTGCCCGCGCCGTTGGGGCCCAGCAAGCCCACCACCTCGCCCTGGCGCACCTGGAAGCTCACGCCGTCCACGACCTTGCGGCCGCGGAAGGCCTTGTGCAGGCCCTCTGCCTGCAGCAGCGCGCTCACGGCCGGCTGGCCCCACCCGCCGGCGCGGGCAGCTGCGGCATCCCCCCCGGCGTGGTCTCGAAGAGGGTCTCGGCGTTCTCCACCAGGATGCGCCGGTTGCCCAGGGTGAGCGTCACCTTGGTGCCGCGCATGTAGTTGTTGCCCTGGCGCGCCTCGGGAGCGCCGGTGACGACCAGCATGCCGCTGGCCACGTCGAAGTCGGCGCGCTCGCCCTTGGCGGTGCGGTCGCCGTCCACCGCCTCCACGTTGCCCACGCACTCCACGCGCCGCACCTGCTGGGCGTTGCCGTTGGAGTAGAAGCTGGTGAGCTCGTCGCACTTGAGCACCAGCGTGCGGTGGCGCACCACCACGTTGCCCTTGTAGGAGGCCTGGTTCTTGTTGCCCAGCAGCTCGAAGAGCTGGGCCTTGATGTCCACCGGGTTCTTCAGCCGCTGGGCCGGGGTGGCGGCGGCCTTCGGGGTGCCCGGGGCCGCAGCCGGGGCGGAAGCGGCCGCGGCGGGCGCGGCCACGGCGGCAGCGGCCGGCGCGCCGCCCGGGGCGCCGGGCTGCACGAGCAGGAGGGCCGAGGCGAAGAACTCGATCACTGCATCGCTCCGTTCTGGGACCGGGGGGCCGGACCCGCAGCAGGCTTCGGGCCGCTCGAGGCGGTGGGGCTCACGCCCTCGAACTCGCTCTGCACGTTGCCCGAGAAGGTGAAGACCTCGCTGCCCAGCGCGAGGTCGAAGGCGTCCGCGCGGTGGCGGTAGTTCGGGCCCTGCACGGTGACGGGCTCCTGGCCGCGGATATTCCGCTGGTGGCCGTCCGGCGAGGTGACCAGGGCGGCGCTCGCGCTGCGCGCCACGATGCCGGTGCTGGTGCGCAGCACCACGCCCCCGCCCGCCACCGCCTGGCGGCTGCCGAGGTTGCCCTCGAGCCGCACCGCGCGCACCTCCAGGCCGGCATGGGACGAGCTCGCCGCGGCGCCGCCCGCGCCGGGGCGGCTGGGCAGCCGCAGCACCATCTGCGAGGCGACCACGCCGCCGGTGCCGCGCTGGTAGGTGGCGCGCTCGGCGCGGCCGGCCGCCACCAGCTGCTCGCCCTCGAAGGACTGCAGCCGCACCCCGTACAGCGTCACGTCCGGCACCTGCTCGGGCGGCGGGCCGCCGGCCGCGCTCCCCGCGCCCGGGCCGCAGGCGGCGGGCCCGAGCAGCAGCAGGAAGGCGGCGAGGGGGCGGAGGCAGGAGGGCACGGCGCTCTTCTCTATCACCCCGCCCCGCCCCTGGGGCGGGTCTTCCAGCGCTGGTGCATCCACACCCACTGCTCGGGGGCGCGGCGGATGGCCGCCTCGATGCGCGCGGAGAGCGCCGCGGTGAGCGCGAGCGCCGCCGCCTCGCGCGCGGCCGCGTCCGGGCCGGCCTGCGGCACCGCCACCTCCTCCATGCGCAGGCGGTAGCCGGGCTCGCGGCCCACGGGGCCCCCCTCGCGCTGGCAGAAGCCCACCACCACGGCGGCGCCCGTGCGCAGGGCGAGGTCCGCGGCGGCGCGGGGGGTGGCGGCCGGCAGCCCGAAGAAGGGCACGAAGAGGTTCTGGGCGCGCGTGTCCTGGTCGATGAGCAGGCCCAATATCTCCCCCGCCTTGAGCGCGCGCAGCATCTGCTTCGCCGCCCCCTCGTGGCCGCGCCAGATGCTGCGCACCCCGCCGCGCGCCCGGAAGCGCTCCACGAGCCCCGTGAGGCGCGGGTCGCTCGTCTCCTTGGCGATGCTCTGCGAGGGGTAGCCCGCGCGCGCCACCCGCCGCGCGAGCAGCTCCCAGTTGCCCACGTGCCCGGAGACGAAGACCACGCCCCGCCCCCGCGCGAGCGCCCCGTCCAGCACGGCGCGGTCCGCGGGCTCCCAGCGCACGAGCTGCGCGAGGTGCCGGTCCGCCGCGTCCACGCACGCCGCCTCGAAGAGCGCGCGCCCCAGGTGCCCGAAGCAGGCGCGCGCGAGCCGCTCGCGCTCCGCCTGCGCCGCCTCCGGGAAGGCGCGCGCGAGCGAAGCGAGGGCCTTCCTCCGCTCGCCCCCGGCGAGCCGGTAGGCCACGGCGCCGAGCCAGAGCCCCAGCGGCCGGGCGAGCGAGAGCGGCAGCGGGCGCACCAGGGCGAGCGCCAGGCGCACGAGGCCGTAGCGCAGCAGGCGTTTGAGGCGCTTGAGGGGTGGGGACGAGGACACGGGCGGCCCCGGGTGTACACCGTCCGGGGCGGGTCTGCTAAGGGAGGCCTGAGCCATGCGCGAATACAACTTCGACGGCCTCGTCGGTCCGACGCACAACTACGGCGGCCTCTCGGTGGGCAACCTCGCCAGCGCCCGCCACGGCGGCAGCGCGAGCAACCCGCGCGAGGCGGCGCTGCAGGGGCTGGAGAAGATGCGGGCGGTGGCGGCGCTGGGCGTGGGCCAGGCGGTGCTCCCGCCGCAGCCGCGCCCCTCCCTGCGCATGCTGCGGCGCCTGGGCTTCAGCGGCACGGACGAGCAGGTCATCACCCGCGCGGCGAAGGAGGCCGAGCACCTGCTGCGCCTCACCTCGAGCGCCGCCGCCATGTGGACGGCGAACGCCGCCACCGTGGCCCCCTCCTGCGACACGGCCGATGGGCGCATGCATGCGACCCCGGCGAACCTGCACCAGATGTTCCACCGCATGCTGGAGGCGGACACCACCCACTCGGTCTTCCGCGCCATCTTCGCGGACGAGGCGCGCTTCGCCATCCACGAGCCCCTGCCGGGCGGCGGCCAGTTCGCGGACGAGGGGGCGGCGAACCACACCCGGCTCGCCACCCCGGGCCACAAGGCGGTGCACCTCTTCGCCTGGGGCCGCAGCGCCTTCCAGGACGTGGTGGGCCCGCAGCGCTTCCCCGCCCGCCAGACGCTGGAGGCGAGCCAGGCGCTGGCGCGGCTGCACCAGGTGGACCCGGCCCAGAGCCTCTTTCCGCAGCAGGCGCCCGAGGGCATCGACGCGGGCGCCTTCCACACGGACGTGCTCGCGGTGGGCAACGACAGCTTCCTGATGCTGCACGAGCTCGCCTTCGTGGACGCGCAGGGGCTGCTCGCGCGGCTGCGGGCGCTGCTGGGCGAGCGCTTCCGGTGGGCGATGGCGGGCCGCGAGGAGCTGCCCGCGGCGGACGCGGTGCGCGCCTACCCCTTCAACTCCCAGGTGCTCACGCTGCCGGACGGGAGCATGGCGATCGTGGCGCCGCTCGAGGCGAAGGAGACCCCGGCCGCGCGCGCCTTCCTCGAGCGCGTGGTGGCCGAGGACAACCCGGTGAAGGCGGTGCACTACCTGGACGTGCGCCAGAGCATGAACAACGGCGGCGGCCCCGCCTGCCTGCGCCAGCGCATCTGGCTCACCGAGGAGGAGCGCGGCGCCGTGCGGGCGAACGTGTTCTACGGCGAGGCGCTGCACCAGGAGCTCGCCGCCTGGGTGCGCCGCCACTACCGCGACAGCCTGCGCGCCGCAGACCTGCAGGACCCGGCGCTCGCGCGCGAGGTGCTCACGGCGCTCGACGAGCTCACGCGCATCCTGCGCCTGGGCCCGGTGTACGACTTCCAGCGCTAGGGAGCAGCGAGCCCCCGAGAAGGTGCGCTTGCGTCCCGCGCCCCTTCTGGCATCGTGCCGGCCCTCATGCTCCACCGCCGCCCGCTCGCCCTCCTGCTGCCGCTCACCCTCCTCTCGCTCGCCGCGTGCACGAGTCCCTGCCGCGAGCTGTCCCAGCGGGTGTGCGAGTGCCGCGACACGCGCATCGAGCGCGAGGCCTGCGCCCAGAACGCCGGCAATAACGAGGGGCGGCTCGAGCCCAGCAGCGAGCAGCAGGACCTGTGCGAGCAGAAGCTGGACACCTGCCCGGACCCGGCCGCCAACGGCGGCAAGGACCGGGTGGCGCTCTGCGACGAGCTCGAGCGCAGTGTGGACCGCAAGGTGGCCTGCGGCCTCACCGCAGCGGGCCCGGACGCCGGGACCCCCTGAGGCTGAGGCGCCACCCGGGCGCTACTTGCGCCCCAGCCCGAAGTACTCGAAGCCCAGCTCGCGCATCTTCTGCGGGCTGAAGACGTTGCGGCCGTCGAACACCACCGGCGCCTTCAGGGTGCGCTTCATGCGCTCGAAGTCGGGGTGGCGGAACTCGTTCCACTCGGTGACGACGAAGAGGGCTTCCGCGCCCTCGAGGGCCGCGTAGGGCGTGGGGGCGTAGGTGATGCGGTTGCCGAAGACGCGGGCGGCCGTCCCGTGGGCGACGGGGTCGTGGGCGCTCACGCGCGCGCCCTTGGCCAGCAGCCCCTCGATGAGCTCGATGGAGGGCGCCATGCGCATGTCGTCCGTCTTGGGCTTGAAGGCGAGGCCCCACACGGCGAAGTGGCGGCCCTCGAGGCTGCCGAAGTGCTTGAGGGCGCGGCTGAGCAGCAGGCGCTTCTGGCGCTCGTTGGTGCGCTCCACCGCGCGCAGCAGGTCGAACTCCACCCCGTGCTCGCGCGCCGTACTGACGAGCGCCTTCACGTCCTTGGGGAAGCAGGAGCCGCCGTAGCCCACGCCGGGGAAGAGGAAGGGGTAGCCGATGCGGCTGTCACTCCCCAGCCCCTTGCGCACGAAGTCCACGTCCGCGCCCACCTTCTCGCAGAGCGCCGCGATGTCGTTCATGAAGGAGATGCGGGTGGCGAGCATCGCGTTGGCCGCGTACTTCGTCAGCTCCGCGCTCGCGGTGTCCATGAAGAGGACGGGGTTCTCGGTGCGCACGAAGGGCGCGTACAGCTCGCCCATCACCTTCGCCGCGCGCTCGCTGTCCGCGCCGATGACGACGCGGTCCGGCTTGAGGAAGTCCTCGAGCGCCGCGCCCTCCTTCATGAACTCGGGGTTGCTGACGACGTCGAAGTCATGCTTCGTCACCGCGCGAATCGCCTCGCGCACCCGCTTCGCCGTGCCCACCGGCACCGTGCTCTTGTCCACCACCACGGTGTAGCCCGTCATGGCGCGCCCCACCTGCTCGGCCGCCCTGAGCACGTAGGTGAGGTCCGCCTCCCCGTCCTCGCCCTCGGGCGTGCCCACGGCGATGAACACCACCTGGCTGCGCGCCACCGCGCTGGCGAGGTCCGTGGTGAAGGAGAGGCGCTCCTCCTTCACGTTGTGGCGGATGAGCTCCTCGAGCCCCGGCTCGTAGATGGGCACCTCGCCCGCGTTGAGGCGCGCAATCTTGCCGGCGTCGATGTCCACGCACGCGACGTCGTTGCCGCTGTCCGCGAGGCAGGTGCCGGCCACCAGGCCCACGTAGCCGGTGCCGATGACGGAGATCTTCATGGTGTTCCTACTCCAGGAGCGAGCGAGGGGCCGGCCAGGGGGGCGCGGCGCGGGGGCGGTATACGCCCGGGACGGGGCTGCGCCAAGGGCCCCCCGGGAGGGGTGCGGCTACTGCCCGGTGAGCAGCCGGCGGAGGCGGTCTCCGCCGCGCAGGGTGCGGGTGCGCCCGAGGGCGAGCGTGGGCGCCACCACCAGCCGGTCGAGCAGCTGGCGCGTGGCGCCGCGCAGGGGCGGCTGGGCGGCGCGCGCGGCGGCGGCAGCCTCGGGGAAGAGCCCGGCCACCACCGCGAGCGAGGCGTAGAGCGCGCGCTCGAGGCGCCAGGCGCGCGCGCGCTCCTGCAGGCTGGCTGCGTCCAGCGGGCGCGAGTAGGGGCCGTTGAGCCCCTGCGCGCCCGTCACCAGCTCGCGCAGGTCCACGAAGGACAGCAGCGGCACCTCGTAGCCCTGGCGCGCGTGCTCGAGGCACAGCAGCAGCACCGCGTCCTCCTGCTCGGGCCGGAAGAAGGAGGGCCCGTACACGCGCATGGGGCGCGCGCGCTCGAACACGCCGCGCAGCGCCTCGCGCCCGCGCGCGCCCAGCACGTCCGAGAAGAGGAACACGGGGGTGCGCCCGTCGGAGAGCACGCGCGCCGCGCCCGAGCCCATGTCGTCCGGCTCGGGCTTGAACTGGTGCTGGCCGAGGAAGGCGGCGAAGGGGTCCAGGTCCGTGCGCTGCAGCAGCAGCTGGATCTCCAGCACCGGGCGGAAGCCCACGTGCGGGTAGAGCGCCTCGGCGAAGGCGGCGCCGCCCAGCATGAGCAGCCGGCGCCCCTCGAGCTCGTCCACGGCGCGCTTGAAGTTGACCAGCTTCATCACGTTGTCGTTGAGCGAGCCCTGGTAGATGCTCAGGAGCCGGTCGCGCGCCCACTCCGGCGCGCCCGCGGCGCCGAGCCGGTACTGCAGGTTGTAGGCGGCCAGCGGGGCGAGCCCCTGGCCGATGGACCAGTCCACGTATTGCTCCCAGGGGGCGCCGCGCAGGTCCGTGCGGGGCGGGTCGAGCGAGGCGAGGACGCGGACGGTGTCGAGGAGGCTGGGCGGCGCCATGGGGCATGGCTCTTACGGGGCACGGCGCACGGGTGCAATGCACAAGCGCGCGAGGGGTCCCCCGGCACAGGCAGGCAGGCGCGGCGGCCCCGGCGTGTGATAGGCAGGCGGCACCTTGGAACCCACGCTCTCCGTCATCATCCCCTACAGCCACCGTTCCTCTGGCGCCGCAGCGCTCTTCGCGCGCGAGCTGGCCCCGCGCGCGCAGGTGCTGCTCGCGGGTGATGCCCCCCTGGCCATGCCCGAGCAGCCGAACGTGCTGCAGGTGCCGGCCACCGGCGGCAAGGGCGCCGCCATCCGCAGCGCCATCGCGCAGGCGGCGGGCCGCTTCACCATCGTGCAGGACCCGGACGTGGCGTACCCCATCTCCGCCTACGACGAGCTGCTGCGCCCGCTGGAGCAGGACAGCGCGGACGCGGTGTTCGCGTGCCGCTCGGGCGCGGGCGGGCCCGTGGCGGACCGGGCGCTGGGGCGCTTCACGGGCTTCGTGGCGGACCTCGCGCTGCAGGACCCGCTCAGCGGCCTGCGCGCCTTCCGCACGGAGGCGCTGCAGGGGCTCGCGCTCTCGAGCGACGACGAGGCAATCGACGCCGAGATCGTGGTGAAGCTGGCGGCGCAGCTGTACCGGCTCGCCGAGGTGCCGGTGGAGCTGGTGACCGCGCCGCGCCAGGGCTTGAGCGCGCAGCTCGCGCGGCTCAAGGCGCTGGTGCGCTACGCCACGGTGCAGAACGACGCGGACAACCAGCACGAGGGCTACAACACGCTCGAGCGCATGGACGGCGCGGTCAACTACAACCAGTGGATCGCCCGGCGCTTCAAGGCGCACGTGGGCCGGCGCGTGCTGGAGATCGGCGCGGGCATCGGCACCATCACCCGCGAGCTGGAGCCGGGGCTCGAGCTGCTCATCGCGCTGGAGGTGGAGCGCTTCTACGTGGAGCGGCTGCGCAACAAGTTCCGCGGCAAGCCGCACGTGCGCCCCTACCTCTCGGACGTGGCGCTCGCGGACTGGGAGCAGCTGCGCGCGGAGAAGCTGGACACCATCGTGCTGTCCAACGTGCTCGAGCACATCCCGGACGACGCCGCTGCGCTGCGCCGCTTCCGGCAGATCCTCCCCGAGGGCGGCCGGGTGCTCATCCTGGTGCCGGCGCTGCCCGCGCTGTTCGGGGCGATCGACGAGGCGGTGGGCCACCACCGCCGCTACACCCGGCCCCAGCTGCAGGGGCTGCTCGAGGCGAACGGCTTCGAGGTGGAGCAGCTGGAGTGGATGAACCTGGTGGGCATCCCCGGCTGGTTCATGAACAGCCGCGTGATGCGCCGGCGCAGCGTGCCCAAGCTGCAGCTCAAGCTCTACGACCGGCTCGCGCCGCTGCTCGCCGAGGCCGAGAGCCACGTGAAGCTGCCGGTGGGCATGAGCCTGTTCGCGGTGGCGCGCGTGACCGGCGGGACGCAGGGGTGAGCGGCAGGGGCGCAGCGCGAGCGCCCGTGGCCCTCCTGCTCGCGCTCTACGTCCTCGCGTTCCCGTACCACCCCGGCCTGCGCTCCCCCAACGAGCTGGCGCGCCTGTGGCAGGCGCGCGCGTGGGTGGACCACGGCACGCTCGAGATGAACGGCGCGCTGCAGGACTACGGGCGCGTGGGCGACCTCTCGGTGAAGGACGGGCGCTACTACTCGTCCAAGGCGCCGCTGCTCTCGCTCGCCGCGGTGCCGGTGTACGCGGCGCTGGAGGCGCTCGCGGGCGGGGACGGGCACCGCGTGTCCGAGCTGTGGCTCGTGTACCTCTCGCGCCTGCTGCTCACGGTGGCCCCCACGCTGCCGCTCCTGCTGCTGCTGCACCGCTTCCTCGCCGCGCAAGGCCTGCCCTGGCCCCTGCCCCTGCTGCTCACGGCGACGTACGCGCTGGGCACGCTGGCCTTCAGCTACTCGCTGCTCTTCATGAGCCACCAGGCGAGCGCGGTGCTGCTCTTCGCGGGCTTCTACGCGCTGTGGCAGGTGGGGCGCGGCGCGTGGCGCGAGCGCGGCTACCTGGCCGCGGGCGCGTGCGCGGGCGCGGCGCTCGCGGCCGAGTACACGGGCGCGCTCGCGGTGCTCGCGCTGGTGCTCTACGCGGCGCTTCAGGTCCTGCTGCGCCCGGAGCTGCCGCTGCGCGAGCGGCTCGTGCGGCTCGCGCGAGGAGGGGGGCTCGCGCTCGTGGGCGCCCTGCCCTTCGTGCTGGGACTGATGGCCTACCACCAGGCCGCCTTCGGCCACCCGCTGGAGAGCGGCTACAAGCACCTGGCGGACGCGGCCTACCAGCCCTGGCACCTGGGGGGCTTCCTCGGCATCCGGCTGCCGGACCCGCGCGCCCTCGAGCTCTCGCTCTTCAGCCCGCTGCGCGGCCTCTTCGCGCTCTCGCCCGTGCTGCTGCTCGCGCTGCCCGGGCTGTGGCTGCTCGGGCGACGCAAGGACAGCGAGGGGCGCGCGCTGTTCTGGCTCACGGGGGTGCTCTGCCTCGGCTACGCGTACTTCACCGCGTCCTTCTCCTACGCGTCCTGGGGCTGGACGACGGGGCCTCGCCACCTCACGGGGCTCGTGCCCTTCCTGATGCTGCCCGTGGGGCTCGCGCTCGCGGGGCTGCAGCGGCGAGGGGGGCCGTGGGCCGGCGTGGGCGCGGGGCTGTGCGCCGCGAGCGTGCTCGTCACCGGGCTGCTCACGCTCGTGAACTACGTCCCGGACGACGTGTCGGACGGCCTCTTCGCGCTCGCGCTGCCGCTGTTTCGCGCGGGGTCCCTGCCGCCCACGGTGCTCTCGCTCTTCGGCGTGGCGTCGGCCCTGCCCGGGGCGCTGCTCGTGCTCGGCGTCGTCGCGATGGCGGCGTGGGCGCTGCTGCGGCTCTCGCGCACGCCGGCGGCCGTGGCCGCGGGGCTCGCGGTGGTGGCGGCGGTGCTCGTGCTGCACGCGGCGAGCGCCCGCCACGATGCGGCGGACGCGGGCGCCGTGCGCTTCCTGCAGTCGGTGTGGCTGGTGCGCGCGGACTAGCGCGCGCGCAGGCTCACTTCCAGCGCAGCAGCAGGGCGAAGTGCTGTGCGCCGCGCGCGTGCACGGTGATGTCGGGCTGCACGCCCACGCGCAGCAGCGCCGCCTCGATGATGCCGGCGTCGAAGTCCGCGAGCGGATGGCGGTCGCGCAGCTCGAAGCGCCAGCACTGCGGGCTGTCCGGATAGACGGTCATCTCCGAGCCCACCGTGCCCATGGAGAAGAAGCGCGGCAGGCGCTTGATGATGCCCTCGGGACCGAAGACGGGCAGCAGCAGCCCCAGCGCCTTGCCCGCGAGCGTCTGCAGGAAGCCCTCGAGGAAGCGCCGGCCCAGCTCGCGCTGCGCCTCCTCGAGCGGGCGGCCCGGCAGCACGTGGCGCGCGGCCACCTCGAGCACGGCCTTGAGCACCGGCGTGGGGTAGCTCACCTCCTGGTGCGCGAGGTCGAAGCCCACGGCCTTCAGGTCCCGCGCGAACGGGGAGCCCGGCTGCACCTTGAGCACGTGCACGAAGAGCCCCTCGAACACGCTCTGCTTCACGTGTCCCTCGGGCAGCTGCAGCTCCACTGCGGCCTGCGTCATGGATTCCCCCCCGGTGCTGGCCGCGGAGCCTGCCCGCCGCCACGCCGCGCACTCTAGCCATAGAAGTGTGCGGGAATCGACAGGGGGCCGGGAGGTCCCCGGCGACCCGCATCGCACACCGCGCACCTCCACCCACCGCAGGCCAGGGCCCCCGGGAGCAACCCGCAGCGGGAGATGCTAAACGCACTCCCCATGATGCCCGGCTTTCGCAGCTTCCGAGTCTCTGCCTTCTTCCTGCTCCCGCTGCTCACCGCCGCGTGCCTCGCGCCGCCGCCCACGGAGAAGCCCGAGACGCAGTCGCCTCCCGACCAGCCCGCGCAGCCCGAGCAGCAGACGCCCCCGCCCACCGAGCCGTCGACGGAGCCGGGATGGCAGACGCCGGTCATCACCTCGGCGGTGGCGGGCGACGGTCAGGTGCGGCTGCGCTGGAGCCGGGAGAACCCCTCCCGTTGGTACTCCTACACGGTGCGCACGACGGATGGCTCCACCGCCCTGGAGCCGCTGACCACGCTGGACAACGAGGTGCGCCTCACCGGCCTCGTTCCGGGCAAGCCCTACGCCTTCACGGTGACGGCGCGCACGCCGGAGGGCACCCGGGAGGCCACCTCGGAGGCCTCCGACACCGTGACGCCCTTCGTGGGCAGCTGCCGCACGCTGAAGCAGACCCAGCCCGACGCCGCGACGGGCCTCCACACCCTCACGATCGGGGGCCGGGAGCTGCAGGTCTACTGCAACATGAACTACGACGGCGGCGGCTGGACGCTGGTGCTGCACAGCGCCTTCACCGGCGTGGTGCCCGCGCACCCGGCGCTCACCCAGGGCATCGCCGCGTGGCGCAGCAGCGGCGTCGGCCAGGCGACGGACTACGGCGGGCACCGCAGCGCGCCCCTCTACGTGATGCCCCTGGACACCTGGCGCGAGCTCGCGGACGGCGCCTCCACGCTGCGCTTCGAGTCGGACGCGACGCCCCGGCTCGCGCAGCTCGACGACGTGAAGATGGCGGAGAACCTCGGGCTCTCGGGCTCCAACACCACCGAGGTCAACGCGGCCCTGTGCGGCCAGAGCCCGGGCTGCTTCCTGAACTTCGCGCCGCCCTTCAGCACCACCGACAGCGACACCTCCGGGAGCAGCTGCGCCTCGGTGCACCGCAACATCGGCTGGTGGTACGAGGGCTGCCACCTCTACCACCCGTTCATGACCGACACGCGCGCCAACTTCAGCGGCTTCAGCCAGGACCCCACGACCGACCACTGGACGTGGTGGCTGCGCTAGGCGCGCGCAGGCAAGATGCCGCCCATGAGCGAGCTCCAGCGTTACGAGGGTGGGTGTCACTGCGGCCAGGTCCGCTACAGCGTGAAGCTGGACCTGAGCCAGCCCGTGGTCACCTGCAACTGCTCCATCTGCCAGAAGACCGGCTCGATGCTGGCCTTCGCGCCGGTGGAGAACTTCGAGCTGAAGTCCGGTGAGGAGGCGGTGAGCGACTACCAGTTCGGCAAGAAGAGCATCCACCACCTCTTCTGCCGCACCTGCGGGGTGCGCTCCTACTCCACCGGCCGTACGCCGGACGGCCGGGAGATGCGCGCGGTCAACGTGCGCTGCCTGGAGGGCGTGGCGCTCGAGGGGCTGAAGCTCCATCCCTACGACGGCCGCAGCCGTTAGCGCGGGCCCGCGTGAATACGCAGGGCATGGGGCCGTCCAGGTCCCAGAGCCCGGAGCCCCGCCCATGAAGACCCTCGCCGTCGCCCTCCTCTTCGCCCTCTCGCTGTGCAGCGCGGGCCTCGCCGCGCGCGCCGAGGCCCGCAGCCGCGTGGCCATCACCTCCGCGCCCGGGGGCCTCGCGGCGCCTGAGCTGCTGGCGGACGGCGGCGGCAAGGGGGACGGCGGCAGCGGCGGCGACAAGGGCGGGGACAAGGGCGGCGACGACGACGAGCGCGACGAGGAGGAGCTGCGGGTGACGGGCCGCGCCGCGCTGGAGCTGGTGGACCCGGGCGCCGCCCAGGACGTGCTGCGGCTGCGCCTGGCCGCCCGGCACTAGTCGCCCGCTGGGGAGGCAGCTCGCGCGGGGGTGCCCCTGCGGGCTGCTCTTCCGTTGACCCACCCCTGCCCGGCTCCTATTTACCCGTACGGCCCCCGGCCGACGGATGGACACTCCCTTCTCGCAGAAGCTCCAGGTGACAGGTGATGCGGCGGGCCTCCGGGCACTGCCGCAGGTCTCGGACCCCATCGCCCGCGTGCGCGCGCTCCTCGGCCCGGGCCGCAGGGTGCGCACCCAGGGCCTGAAGGGCGCCGCGCGCGGGCTCGCGCTCTCGCAGCTCGCCGGGCAGCTCCAAGTCCCGCTCGTCTGCGTCACGGCGGACGAGGACTCGGCCGAGAGCCTGGCGCACGACCTGGCGTTCTTCCTGGGCGGCGAGGGCACCCCGCTCGCGCCACGCGTGGTGCGGCTGCCGGCGGACGAGGTGCTGCCCTACGACGAGCTCAGCCCCGAGCCCGTCACGGTGAGTGAGCGGCTGGGCGCGCTCTTCCACCTCGCGCAGGGCACGCGCTTCCCCGCGCTGGTGCTCAGCGTGGGCGCGCTGATGCGGCGCATGGTGCCGCCCGGGGTGATGGCGAGCCTCAGTGCGCGCATCCGCGTGGGCGAGGACCACGACCGCGACGGGCTCGCGCGAAAGCTCGCCGCGATGGGCTACCTCTCGAGCCCCCTGGTGGAGGACCCGGGCACCTTCAGCGTGCGCGGCGGCATCCTGGACGTGTTCAGCCCGCTGTACACGCAGCCGGTGCGGCTCGAGTTCTTCGGCGACACCATCGAGAGCGTGCGCCTCTTCGACCCGGACACCCAGCGCACCACGGACGCGCTGCAGGAGGTCCATCTCGCCCCCGCGCGCGAGGTGCTCTTCAACGACGAGACGCGCCCCCGCGCCGAGGCCGCCGCGCGCGCCGCCGCCGAGCGCATCAACCTGCCCACCATCAAGCTGCGCGAGCGCCTGGATGCCATCCGCGAGGGGCTTCCCCCCTTCGGCATGGAGGGGCTGCTCGCCGGCTTCTTCGAGGGCGGCCTGGGCACGGTGTTCGAGTACCTGGGGCTGTGGACGAAGGAGGCGCCGCTCTTCTACGTGGACGACCCCGTCAGCGTGGACCGGGCAGCCGGCGAGCTCTGGGAGGAGCTCGCCCGCGAGAGCGCGGACGCGGACGCGCGCGGCGACCTCACCCAGCCTCCGCCCGAGCTGTTCCTCTCCCCCGAGCAGGTGCGCGCGCAGCTGCAGGCCTTCCGGGTGCTCGAGGGCGGCGGGCTCAGCCTCACCGCGGCCGAGGACGCCGCGGCGCCGGTGGCCTTCTCCTTCGGCACCACCCACGACGTGCGCGAGGCCATCCTCGCGCACCACGGCGAGGAGGGCGCGCTCAGCCCGCTCATCGAGCGCATGCAGCGCTGGCGCGAGAGCGGCGTGGCGCTGGCCGTCGCCTGCGGCACGCTCTCCCAGGCGGACCGGCTCAAGCGACTGCTCCTGGACCGCAACGTGATGGTGCGCGTGCACCAGGAGCCGCTCGGGGACCCCGCGGCGCTCTACGAGCCCAGCGTGAGCGCGCACCTGTTCCCCATGGAGATCAGCGCGGGCTTCGTGGCGCCGCAGCTCGAGGGGGCGCGCAGCGGGCTCGCGCTGCTCGCGGACGAGGAGATCTTCGGCGTGCGCGCGCGGCGCCGCGTGCGCCGCAGCAAGAAGACGGACGCGTTCAGCGCGGGCTTCGGGGACCTCAAGGAGGGGGACCTCATCGTCCACACCGACTTCGGCATCGGGCGCTACGCGGGCCTGACGAAGATGCAGGTGAACGGCGTGCCCGGGGACTTCCTCGTGCTCGAGTACGCCGGCAAGGACAAGATCTACCTGCCGGTGGGCCGCATGCGGCTCATCCAGAAGTTCACCGGCGGAGACCCCGACAAGGTCGCGCTCGACAAGCTGGGCGGCACCAGCTGGGAGAAGACGAAGCGGCGGGTGAAGGAGCAGCTGCTGAAGATGGCGGCGGAGCTCCTGCAGATCATCGCCGCGCGCAAGGCGCACCCCGGCCACGCCTTCAGCGCGCCGGACCGCTACTTCAGCCAGTTCGAGGCGGACTTCGAGTTCGAGGAGACGCCGGACCAGCTCAAGGCCATCGAGGACGTGCTCGCGGACATGCAGAAGCCCGAGCCGATGGACCGGCTCGTCTGCGGCGACGTGGGCTACGGCAAGACGGAGGTCGCCATGCGCGCGGCCTTCAAGGCGGCGCTGGACCGCAAGCAGGTGGCGGTGCTCGTGCCTACCACCGTGCTCGCCCAGCAGCACTACCTGTCGTTCAAGAAGCGCTTCAAGGACTACCCCGTCACCGTGGAGGTCATCAGCGGCCTCAAGAAGCCCCCCGAGGTGCGCGCCATCCTGCAGCGCGCGAAGGAGGGCAAGGTGGACGTGCTCATCGGCACCCACAAGCTGCTGGGCGGCGAGGTGGCCTTCAAGGACCTGGGGCTGCTCATCGTGGACGAGGAGCAGCGCTTCGGCGTGAAGCACAAGGAGCAGCTCAAGCGGCTGCGCACGCAGATCGACGTGCTCACCCTCACCGCTACGCCCATCCCGCGCACCCTGCACATGAGCATGTCCGGCGTGCGCGACATGAGCATCATCGCGACGCCGCCGCAGGACCGGCGCGCCATCCGCACCTTCGTCATCAAGTACGACCCGCCGCAGATCAAGGAGGCCATCGAGCGGGAGGTCGCCCGCGGCGGCCAGGTGTTCTTCGTGCACAACCGCGTGGAGTCCATCCACGCGATGGAGCAGACGCTCAAGGAGCTGGTGCCCCAGGTCTCCATTGGCGTGGCCCACGGCCAGATGCACCAGGGCGAGCTGGAGAAGGTGATGCTCGCCTTCACCGACAAGAAGTTCCAGGTGCTGCTCGCCACCTCCATCATCGAGAGCGGCATCGACATCCCGAGCGCGAACACCATGCTCGTGAACCGCGCGGACACCTTCGGCCTCGCGCAGCTCTACCAGCTGCGCGGCCGCGTGGGCCGCTCGAAGGAGCGCGCGTACGCGTACCTGATGGTGCCCGCGCGCCGCGGGGTGACGAAGGACGCGCAGCGCCGGCTCGAGGTGCTGCAGAACTTCACCGAGCTGGGCGCGGGCTTCAGCATCGCGAGCCACGACCTGGAGATCCGCGGCGCGGGCAACCTGCTCGGGCCCGACCAGTCCGGCTCCATCGCCGCCATCGGCTTCGACCTGTACACGCAGCTGCTGGACGAGGCGGTGAGCGAGATGCGCGGCGAGCCGCCGCGCACGCACATCGAGCCCGAGGTCACCTTCCCGTTCGCGAGCCTCATCCCGGACGACTACGTGGCGGACGTGCACCAGCGGCTCGTCTTCTACAAGCGCTTCAGCCAGGCCAGCACCCCGGACGAGGTGCAGGAGCTGCGCGACGAGCTGGTGGACCGCTACGGAGAGCTGCCCGACGAGGTGGACAACCTCTGCGAGACCACCCTGCTGAAGATCGACATGCGCGAGCTGCGCCTGCGCGCGCTCGAGGCCGGGCCCGGCCGCCTCGTCGTCACCCTGGGCGGTGACGCGCTGCTGGACGGCCACCGCGTGGCGGCGCTGGTGCAGCGCTCCAAGGGGCTGTACCGCCTCACGCCGGACATGAAGCTCGTGGCGCGCCTGCCCGAGGGCGTGAAGGGCCGCGAGGCGGTGAACGAGGCGAAGAAGGTGCTGCGCGACCTGGGCACCTGCGCACTGCCGCAGGCCTGAGCTGTCCGGCAGTCCACCGCAGGGCACAGAAGGGGCAGCTGGCCCGGGGGGGCTCGGTGAAACTGGGCATCTCCCTCACCTCGAGGCCCTCGCATGAAGCCCTACGTCATCTGCCACATGATGCCCTCGGTGGACGGCCGCATCGTCATCGACGAGTGGCCCCGCGGCGTCGCCACGCCGGGGCTGTACGACAAGACTGCGGACCAGCTGAAGACCCAGGCCTGGGTGTGCGGCACCGTCACCATGCAGGAGTTCTCGGGCCCGGGGCGCTTCCGCGCGGGCGCCCGGGCCTCGCGCAGCCGCACGCCGAAGACGGACTGGGTCGTCGAGGACGGAGCCAAGAGCTTCGCGGTGGCCATCGACGCGAGCGGCCGCCTCAACTGGCGCTCCAACGACGTCAACGGCGACCGGCTCATCGTGGTGCTCACCGAGCGCGCGACGGGCGCCTACCTCGACTTCCTGCGCGAGCGGAACATCTCCTACCTCTTCGCGGGGAAGCAGGACGTGGACTTCGCGCTCGCGCTCGAGAAGCTGCGCGCGCACTTCGGCATCCGGCGCGTGTCCATCCAGGGCGGCGGGAAGATCAACGGCGCCTTCCTCAACGCTGGCCTCATCGACGAATTGAGCCTCGTCTTCGCCCCCGTGGTGGACGGCACCATGGAGGTGCCCACCGTGTTCGACGTGGCGGGCCGCCGCAAGCACGGCCCCATGAACCTGCGCCTCACCAGCGTGCGGCAGCTGCCCAAGGGCGTGGTGTGGCTGCGCTACCGCGTGCTCGGCCGGGGAGGTGCCAAGTGATGGCGCGCGCGCTGCTGCTGCTCTCGCTCCTGTGCGTGCCGGTGGCGCACGCGGGAGACCCCAAGCGCCCGGACAACGTGGCCACCTTCTCCATCGTCGCCGCGGACCCCGAGTCCGGCGAGGTGGGCGTCGCAGTGGCCTCGCGCTTCTTCGCCGTGGGCACCGCCGTGCCCTACGTGCGCGCAGGGGTGGGCGCCGTCGCCACGCAGGCGAACGTGAACGGCCTGTACGGCACGCACGGCCTCGAGCTGCTCGCGCAGGGGCTGCCCCCCGAGCAGGTGGTGCAGCGGCTCACGAAGGAGGACGCGGACCCCTCCGCGCGCCAGCTCGGCATGGTGTCCGCGAAGGGCGAGTCCGCGACCTACACCGGCCCCGCGGCGAACGCCTGGGCGGGCGGCCGGCACGGGCCGAACTACGCCGTGCAGGGCAACATCCTCACGGGTGCAGACGTGGTGGAGGCGATGGAGAAGGCCTTCCTCGGCACGAAGGGAGACCTCGCCGCGCGCATGCTCGCCGCGGTGGAGGCCGGGGACGCGAAGGGCGGCGACTCGCGCGGCCGCCAGTCCGCGGCGCTCGTGGTGGCGCGCCCCCACGGCGGCTTCGGCGGCTACACGGACCGCTACATCGACGTGCGCGTGGACGACCACCCGCGCCCGCTCGTGGAGCTGCGGCGGCTGGTGGGCATCGGCCGGGTGAACGGGCTGTGGAACATGGCCTGGACGGCGCACACCCAGAAGCGCCCCGCGGACGCGCTGCCCCTCATCGAGCGCACCGCGAAGGAGGCCGAGACGGGTGCGAAGAGCATCCTCCCCGAGGTGCGCTACGACCTCGCCGTCATCCGCACCAGCGCCGGGAAGAAGGCCGAGGCGCTGCAGGCGCTGCAGCTCGCGGTGAAGGGGAACCCCAAGCTCGCCCACCAGGCGCGCGGAGACCCGGACCTGGAGGCGCTGCGCCAGGAGCCGGGCTTCGAGCGCGCCATCAAGCGCTAGAGGGAGGCGAAGGCGCGCTCGAGCGCGGCGCGCCCGCCCGTCTCCACCACGTCTCCGTGCGCCACCACGATGCGCTCGAAGTCGTGCGCGAGCATCCGGTCCACCGCCGCGCGCACCGCGGCGCGGTCCTTCATCGCGCCGCGCGCGATGCGCGAGGGGCCGAAGCGCTCCCAGGCTCCGTTCAGCCTCATGAAGAAGCGCGTGAGCCGGTTGGGCGCGCGGTGGACGTTGAAGCAGAGGTCGGTGAGCAGCAGCGTGCGGCTGGGCCCGTGCACGAAGGCCATCTCCTGCACGCGCGGCATGCCGCCCACCTCCACGTGCGCGAGCACGTCCGCCCACAGCTCCGGCGGCTGCTCCGTGAGCAGGTCGGTGAAGCGCACTTCCTTGCGCTTCGCGTCCAGCCCCGGGCGGCGGAACACGCGCGCCTCGGGGAACAGCCGCTGCGCCGCCGGCAGCCCGAGGTGATGAAAGAGGTTGGGCGCCACCAGCGCGCGCACCGGGCCCAGGGTCTCGAGCCCGCTGCGCCCCTGGGCGAGCTGCGACGGCGGGCTGATGAGCGCGAGCCCGCCGTCCGCGAGCCGCACTGCGAGCCCGCGCAGCGGCAGGGTGACGCCGCCGGGAAAGCGCAGCGTCTGCTCCAGCGACCACAGCCCTTCACCCAGCGCGTGCAGTTGCATGGGCGGGGAGCCTACTGCTCGGTCGCGCCCATGTCGCAGCGGCCCGACTGGGGCCGGGCCACGCCGCGCTGGTCCACCGTCCGGCACGCGGTGGCGCTGCTGCCGGGGGCGGCCGGGTTCGCGGCGTCGCGGCCCGGGCTGCGGGCGGCGAGCAGGTGCGTGGGGGTGGGGCCGCCGTTGTCCTGCAGGGGGCCCAGCTCCGCCACGCTGCCCAGCAGGTTGCCGGTGAGGTCCCCCACGAGCTTGCACTCGGTGCCTGGGTTCTGGACGAGGTTGTAGCCCCCGGAGGTCAGCGTGCCGGCGCAGTCCACCTGGCCCCCGAACCGGTTGCGGTTGCCCGCGATGAGCGTGTTGCTCAGCCGCGCGACGCCGTTGTTGGCCAGGCCGCCGGCGCGATCCGTGTCGTCACTGCCCGCCTCGTTGTCGGTGATGGTGACGTTGACGAGGGTGAGGGAGGCGGGGCCCAGGTTGGTGATGCCGCCGGTGCCGCTGTTGGCCTTGTTCCCGCTCACGGTGCTGTTGGAGAGGGTCAACCCGCCCTCGTTGGTGATGGCTCCGGTGGCGCCGCTGGTGTTGTGGCTGAAGGTGCAGCGCTCGACCCCCATCGTGGCCAGGTTGGCCACCGCACCGACGCGGGGGCCCGCGTTGCCGTCGAAGAGGCAGTCCTCGAGCGTGGCGACGCCCCTGTTGCGCAGGGCGCCCCCGCTGAAGTCGGCGGTATTGTCGCGCACCGCCACGCGGCGCAGCAGCAACAGGCCTGCGTTCACCGCCACCGCCGCGCCCTCGCCCTGCCCGTGGCGCAGGGTGAGGTCGAGGAGCTCGAGGCGGCCGTCGTGCAGCTCGAAGTGGCGGTCGAAGATGGGGCCCGCATCGATGAGGGTCGCGTTCATGCCGGCGCCCAGCACGCGGATGCTGCCGTGCACGTCCAGGTCCCCGCGCTCCGCATCGCCGCTGCCCGAGGCCCGCAGGGTGAAGGTGCCCGCGGGGACCTCGATGGTGTTGGGGCCGGGCCGGGCGTTGCTCTCCATCACGGCCGCGCGCAGGGTGCACGAGCCGCGCGCGCCCACCCCGCAGAGCCCGTCGCCGGGCGTGGGGTCCGCCCCGTCCACGAGCGTGTCCACCCGGAAGTAGCCCGGGCTCCCGGGCCCGGGGAAGTCCGGCTCGCAGGCGGCGAGGACGAGCAGGGCAGCGCAGCAGAGCACGGTGCGGCAGGACGGCAGGGACATGCGCGGAGGCTCCAGGCTGGAAGGAGGAGCCCGGACAGTTGCGCTTCAGGCCAGCCCCGCACCATTCGCTCGCCAGTGCGAGCGCAGCATCGCGCTTCGAACAGGTGCGGATGCGCTCCGCAGCGCCGAGCCCATCGCCCGAAAGCGGTCGCCGGCCCCCGCGGGGAGAGCCCGCACAACGGCACGTCCCGCAGCGTGCGCATCCTCGGGATGCACGCGCGTCGCCTCGTGTGCGTGCGCTGGCGTGCCGGTGGAGGCGTCAGGACCGGAAGGGTGACGGAGCGCGGCGGCCCTTCGCGGCGGGGCGTCGCCGGTTCCGCAGCGCTCAGGGGTGACACGCGGGCGTCCACCTCCTCGCGCCTCCGCGGCCGTCGCCTGGAAGGAAGCTCCTTTCCATGCTCGTCCGCGCTGCCCGCCGAGGGGCCCTCGTATGGAGCGAAACGTCCATTCCACGCGCGAGCCCTCCGGCTCCAAGGCGCCCTTCACTCTGCGTGTGTCCCCGCTCGGGAGCGGCGGCCCGCGTCGCGCAAAAACGTAAAATAGGATTTTACCTTTTTGCATCGCGCGCCCGTCCGCGCCCGGGAGGGGCGTCTCCGCTCGGGACAGCCGTCCCGCGCGCGCGTGGACGGCCTCTCCCACCCGGAGAAGCCCCGTCTCCTCCCGGCCTCTCCTTCTCGAGGCCGTGCCCCTCGCGCCACTCTCGCGTGTCTCGCGAAGCCCGGGCGCGCCTCAGGCCGTCAGCGCGCCCGCCACGGGCGGCTGCGCGAGCAGCTGCCCCAGCGGCGCAAGCACTGCGAAGGTGACGCCCACCCAGAGCAGCAGCCACAGCACGAGCGGCAGCAGGCCCGCCAGCAGCGTGCCCTCCAGGCGGGGGGCGGCGGGCGAAGGGGTCGAAAGCAGGGGGGTCTTCATGGCAGGCCTCTCTAACCAGCTAGTGTCGTTTCATCAGTTAGAGAAGTAAGGCTGGCGCCCTAACCTTTCAACCCCTATTTTGGTGGTGAGATGACGATTTCCGACCCCGCCCCGCCCTCCCCCCACTTCGACCTGCTCGGGGGAAGGCTGTGCCTGGACTTCGCGAACACGGTGGGCGGCAGCCGGCTGCGCGCGCCGGTGGAGCGGCTGCTGCGCTACGCGGACCTGGTGTCCTGGGCCGAGCAGGTGGGGGTGGTGGACGCGGCGGGCGCGCGGGCGCTGCTCGCGCGGGCGGAACGCTCGCCGCGGGAGGCCGAGCGGGTGCTCGCCGAGGCGCTCGAGCTGCGCGAGGCGCTGTTCCGGCTCTACGTGGTGCTCGCGGAGGGGGAGCCCGCGCAGGCGGAGGACCTCGCGCTGCTGGACGCGTGGCATGCGCGCGCAGTCGAGCGGCAGCACCTGGTCGCGGCTGCGGAGGGCGCCAGGGAGGGCGGCTTCGCGCTCGCGTGGGAGCCGGTGGGCGAGCGGCTCGAGGCGCCGCTGTGGCGCGTGGCGGTCTCCGCCGTGCAGCTGCTCACCCAGCCGGAGGAGCGCGCGCGGGTGCGGCTGTGCGGCCTGAGCTACGAGGACGGCTGCGGCTGGGTGTTCCTCGACGAGACGCGCAACGGGCGGCGGCGCTGGTGCAGCATGAAGGACTGCGGCAACCGCGCGAAGGCGCGCCGGCACTACGCGAGGCAGCGCGCGAAGCCCGCGGACCGCTGAGGCGAGCGCCCTTAGAAGCCCGCCCGCCCGCCCTGCAGCCAGCAGGTCACGACTGCTCAGCGCCCCACACCGACCCCCGCTCCGGGGGCGTGGGCACCCCCTGCCCCTCCGCGCACCTTGGCCGGAGACCTACCAGGGGGAGCAGCGCATGGAGCTGGGCTTCGAGACGATCGGCAATGCGACGGTGATTGCGCACGACGGCGGGCCGGTGCTGGCCACGGACCCGTGGTTCGAGGGAGACGCCTACTTCGGCAGCTGGACCCTGAGCCACGAGGTGCCCGCCGAGCAGCGCGAGGCGCTGCTCGCCTGCCCCTACGTCTGGGTGAGCCACGGGCACCCGGACCACCTCTCGGGCGACTCGCTCGCGCTGCTCAAGGACAAGACGGTGCTGGTGCCCAACCACTTCGGCCACCGCATCCGCGACGATCTGATGGCGCAGGGTTACCGGGTGCAGGTGATGGAGGACCGCACCTGGATGCAGCTCTCTCCGCGGGTGCGCGCGATGTGCATCCCTGACGTGAACCAGGACGCGGTGCTGCTCATCGACGTGGGCGGCACGCTGGTGGTGAACCTGAACGACGCGAGCGACCGCGGCTGGGGTCGCTTCGTGCGCGGCATCATCCGCGCCTACCCGAAGAGCTTCCTGCTCGCGCTCTCCGGGTACGGGGACGCGGACATGATCAACTACTTCACCGAGGACGGGCGCCGCATCCCGCCGCCCGCGGCGCAGCGCACGCCGGTGGGGCAGACCATCGCGCGGCAGGCGGAGCTCTACGGGGTGAAGTACTTCGTGCCCTTCAGCTCCATGCACAAGTACCAGCGCGCGGACAGCGCCTGGGCCGGGCAGTACACCACCACGCTGCAGGACTACCCGCGCGGCTTCGCCTCGCGCACGGTGGAGCTCTTGCCCGCCTTCATCCGCTACGACTGCGCGAAGGAGCAGCTCGAGGAGATCCACCCGAAGGAGCGCGACATCGTGGCGCGCCCGCCCGCGGACTTCGGCGACGACTGGAGCGAGCGGCTCGAGCCCGGGGAGCCCGAGGCCCTGGAGCGCTACTTCCGCCAGGTGCGCCACCTGGAGAGGAGCCTGGACTACCTGCGCTTCCAGGTGGGCGGCCAGGAGCACGTCATCACCTTCCGCAAGGACCACTTCCACAAGGGCATCACCTTCGAGGTGCCGCGCCACTCGCTGATGACGGCCGTGCGCTACGAGATCTTCGACGACCTGCTCATCGGCAACTTCATGAAGACCACGCTGCACGGCCCCTTCGGCGAGCGCGGCCTGTACCCGGACTTCACCCCCTACGTGGCCAAGTACTCGGACAACGGGCGCGCCCGCACGGCCGAGGAGGTGGACGCGTACTTCGACGTGTACCGCGCCCGCGACCCGCTGGGCTTCCTGCGCCACAGGCTCGAGGCGAACTACCTGCTGCCCCTGCAGCAGAAGAGCGCCAACACGCTGCGCCGCGCGCTGCGCCCGGACTCGAGCGCCTACCGCCGCGCGAAGGACCTGTACTGGGGCGTGCGCCGCACGCTGCTCTAGCTCTGCTCGGGCAAGAGCGCCCGCAGCCCCGCGGCGAGCTCGCCCAGCTGCTGGCTCGTCCGGGTCACCTGCCCGGCGAGCAGCGCCTGGGCCTCCATGCGCTGCAGCAGCTGCAGGGTGTTCTGCGAGATGGCCTCGGTGGCGCCCGCCTGCACCGCGGCATCCTGGGCGTTCTCGCGCATCGCCCCTTCCGTCTCCGAGACGCTGCGCTGCACGTCCTGCAGCGTGTCGCGCGTCTGGCCGTAGATGGCGAGGAAGCGCCCGGTGCGCTCGCGCACCGCGTCCACGCTCGCCACCGTGCCGTCCATCTGCCGCTGCAGCTCGAGCACCACCGTGCCCACGTCGCGGCTGCTCGCCGCGCTCGCCTGCGCGAGCTGGCGCACTTCGGCCGCGATGACGGCGAAGCCCGCCCCCTGCGCCCCCGAGCGGCTCGCCTCGATGCCCGCGTTCACCGCGAGCATCTGCGTCTGCGCCGCCATCTCCTGCACCCCGTCCACGAAGCGGCCGATGCGCTCCGCGTGCGCCTGCAGCTTGCGGAAGGAGGCCTCGCTGCGCGCCACCGCCTGGTCGATCTCGCGCACGCCCTCCTCCACGCCGGCGAGCAGCTGCTGCACTGCGAGCGCGTGCGCGCTCGCCCCGGCCGCCGTGCTCGCGCCGCCGCGGCTGCGCTCCTGCAGCGCCCGCGCCGCGCGCGCCATCTGCTCGGTCGCGGCCGCCATCTGCTCGCTCGCGCTGCGGCTCTCGGCGCTGCCCTGGGAGAGCTCTGCCGCGCCCTCGGTGAGTTGCAACACGGAAGCCGCGAGCGTGGTCACCGCCTGCGACACCTGGCCGCGGCTCGCCTTCAGCGCGCCGAGCGTGGACTGCATCTCCTGGCGCAGGAGGAACATGCGCCGGTGCTGGCGGAACACGCCGTTGAGCAGCACCGCGAGCACACCGGAGCCGAGCAAGAGGAGGAAGGCGCCCCACAGCTTCACCGCGAGCGGGCGCCCGTCCGCCGTCGTGAGCTCCACCGCGAGGTGCCCGGCGCCGAAGAGGCCGCACAGCAGCCAGCGGTCGCGCCCGCGCAGGGGCAGCAGCGACAGCGGCGCGATGAAGGTGACGAGCAGCACCACCAGGTGCCGCGTGCCCAGCGCCTCGCCCAGCCGGTAGAAGACCCAGTCGTTACCCAGGCAGTAGCCGAGCGAGAGGGGCACGGCGAGGGCGGCCACGCGCTGGCGCGCGGCGGGCAGCGCCATCGCCACCAGCCCCAGCAGTGGCAGCAGCGCCCAGGGCAGGCGCAGCAGCGCGAGCCGGCCCCAGCTCACGGACTCACCCGCCACCTGCCGCCCCACCGCGTCCATCAGCAGGAAGAAGGGGCTCGCAGCGAGGGCGAGCCGGCCGATGAGCTGGGCGCGGGGCACCCAGCGCCTCTGCAGCGAGGCGTGGTAGGCGTCGAGGCCCTGGGCGGGAGCGAGGAGAGGGTCGGATTCGGCCACGGGAGGACGCATCATCCCCGCACCCGCCCGCACCGGGAAGACGGGGCCCCCCGGCCCCTCGCCCGTGGGGCAGGCAGGCTAGTGGGCCGCGGGCGCCGCCGCGCCGCTGCTGCTGCCGGCCGGGGCCTGCGCGAAGCGGGCGAAGAAGCTCTGCGCGTTCCACTGGGGGCGCTCGGGAGCGTCCGCCACCGCGCGGGTGAGCTCGGCGAGCAGCCCCACGAACTTCGCCGCGCCCTCCTTGCTCACCGGCTGCGAGAGGTCGTCCGCGGGGCCGTGGTAGCGCTCGCGGTACCAGCGCTTCTGCAGCCGCTCCTGCGCCGAGCCCTTCTCGAAGCCGAACTTGAAGGCGAGCGCGGGGATGCCGGCGCGGATGAAGGAGTACTGGTCGCTGCGCACGAAGGCCATGCGGTTGGGCTCGGGGTCGGGCGTGAGCTTCACGCCGCGCGCCTCGGCGATGCGCTTCAGGGGCTCCGCGAGCGTGGACTCGTCCGCGCCGTACGCCGTCAGGTGGGTGAGCGGGAAGAGCGGGAGGAACATGTCCAGGTTGAGGTCCGCCACCAGCGCCCCCTTCGGGACGGTGGGGTGGGCGGCGAAGAACTTCGAGCCCATCAGCCCCTTCTCCTCGCCCGTCACCAGGAGGAAGAGCACCGAGCGCTTGGGCGCGGTGCCCTGCGCGTGCAGCGCGCGCGCGACCTCGAGCACCGCGGCCACGCCCGAGGCGTTGTCCATGGCGCCGTTGTAGATGCGGTCGCCCTTCACCGGCTCGCCCACGCCCACGTGGTCCAGGTGCGCGCTGAGCACCACGTACTCCTGGGCGAGCGCGGGGTCCGAGCCGGGCAGCACGCCCACCACGTTGTGCGCCTGCACCGGCGCGGTGTCGAAGGCGAGCTCGGCGCGCACGCGCGTGGGCAGCGGGAAGTGCGGCAGCGGCTTGTCCGCGTCCGCGAGCGCGAGCACCTCCTGGAAGCTGTGCCCGCTGCCCTCGAAGAGCAGCTCGGCGGCCGCGGGGTCGAAGGCGCCGCCCAGCTGCAGGGACGGGTCGTTCAGCGCCGCGTCCTCGAACATCATCGCGGGCATCTTGCGCGCCCCGGCGACGCGCGACCACGGCACCTCCATCTGCTTCGGGTTCTGCAGCATCAGCACGCCCACGGCGCCCGCCGCCTTGAGCGCGTTGTAGCGCTCGGACGAGGAGGCGTGGTGCGCGCGCAGGGGCCCGCTCACCGTGCCCGGCCCGCCGTAGAGCAGCACCGCCACCTTGCCCTTGAGGTCCACGCCCTTCAGGTCGTCGTAGCCCGCCTCGGGGATGGTGAGGCCGTAGCCCACGAAGACGAGCGGGGCCTCCACCTTGCCCGGCTCGCCCGTGCGCGAGGTGAGCACGGCCTCCTTGCCCAGGGTGACGGGGTGCTCCTGGCCGTCGCGCACCAGCGCGAGGCGCGAGCGCGACTCGTCCAGGCGCCGCGACTGCAGCGCCACCGGCTGCAGGTAGCTGTCGCCGCCCGCGCCGGGGCGCACCCCGGCCGCCTTCAGCTGCTCCACCACGTAGGCGGCCGCCTTCGCGTAGCCCTCGCTGCCGGTGTCGCGGCCCTGCAGCGAGTCGTCCGCGAGGAACTGCACGTGCCTCCACCAGGCGTTGGCCACCGCGGCGGAGGGCGCGGCGCCGCCGGCCCCCTTGGGCGGGGCGGCGAGGGCGGGGCCGGCGCCCGCGAGCAGCAGGGCGGCGAGGAGGGAGCGGCGAGAGGCACAGGGCATGGGCGGGGACTCGCTTGCTGGAGGGGGGACCAAGCCTCGCCCAGACCGGGAGAGGAGACCCTCTCAACCCACCGCGGACCGGTTGATTCCCTGCTCGCCAGCGGACAGAAGCTCCCGCGGCAGTTCCCCCCTGCGCGCCCGTTATTAACGTCCTCGCGCCCATGCTCCGCCCCCGCCCCTCCCTCCTGCTCCTGCTGCTGCCCCTGCTCGGCTGCGCCGCGCCGCGGCCCCGCCCCGAGGGCGGCTACCAGGTGGGGCTGCCCGGCGCCCCGTGGCGGCCCCTGGGGGTGAAGGACAACGACCGCGCCTACGCCATCGAGGGCACCGGACAGCTCCTGCAGGCCAACGCCACCTGCGAGGAGCACGGCGACCCGCCCCTGGACGTGCTCACCCGCCACCTGCTGATGGGCTTCACCGATCAGCAGCTGCGCGCGCAAGCCCGCGTGCCGGTGGACGGGCGCGAGGCGCTGCGCTCGCGCTACGGGGCGAAGCTGGACGGGGTGCCGGTGGAGCTGGACCTGCTGGTGCTCAAGAAGGACGGCTGCGTCTACGACTTCAGCTACGTCTCGCCCCCCGCGCTCTTCGAGAGCCGCCTGCGGGACTTCGAGCAGCTGGTGGCGGGCTTCCACGCCGGGGGGCGCGCGTCGTGAGCGCGCTCACCACGGCGTCCACCCCGGAGCCCGCGAGCCCGCGAGCCCTGGGGCGCGGCCAGCGCAGCGTGCGCGAGCGCTTCGAGCGCATGCTGTGGCGCGTGGGCGGCATGAGCGTGATGGCGGGCAAGGTGGCCCGGCGCGCGGTGACGCCGCCCTGGCCCATCACGGAGCTGGCGCGGCAGATCGAGGTGCTGGGCATCCGCTCGCTGCCCATCGCGCTGCTCACCTCCACCTTCGCGGGCCTGGTCATCTCGCTGCAGTTCGCCTTCTTCCTCGCGCGCTTCGGGGTGGCGAACACGGTGGGCCGCGTGGTGGCGCTCACGCTGTTCCGCGAGCTCGCGCCGGTGCTCACCGCGCTCACGGTGGGCGCGCGCATCGGCTCGGGCATCGCCGCGGAGCTGGGCGCCATGGCGGTCACCGAGCAGGTGGACGCCATCCGGGCGCTGGGCGCGGACCCCTTGCGCAAGCTGGTGCTGCCGCGGGTGCTCGCCTGCCTCGTGGTGCTGCCCGGCCTCACCGTGCTCGCGGACGTGATCGGCGTGGTGGGCGGCATGGCGGTGGTGAAGAGCGAGTTCGGCATCCCCTACGCCACCTTCCTGCAGGGCTGCCTGGACGTGCTGAGCATGACGGACTTCGTCTCCGGCGTGGTGAAGGGGGCGGTGTTCGGCGCGATCGTGGGGCTGGTGGGCTGCTACCAGGGCCTCGAGGTGGAGGGCGGCACCGAGGGCGTGGGCCGCGCCACCACCCAGACGGTGGCCATCGCCAGCGTGGCGGTGTGCCTCGCGGACTTCTTCATCACCAAGCTCACCCTCTTCCTCTAGGACCCTCGAAGGCCCCGTGCCTCCCGCCGCCATGCTGTTCGCCCGCCGTCACCCACCGCCCGAGTTCCAGCCCGTGCCCCAGGGCGCGGAGCTCATCCGCTTCGAGCACCTGAAGAAGGCCTTCGGGCCCAAGGTCATCTACGAGGACCTGAACCTCACGGTGAACGCGGGCGAGACGCTCACGGTCATCGGCGGCTCGGGCACGGGCAAGAGCGTGCTGCTCAAGTGCCTCATCGGTCTGCTGCGCCCGGACGCAGGCCGCGTGGTGTTCCAGGGCCACGACCTCACGGACTTCCGCGAGGAGGACTTCCTCGAGGTGCGCCGCAAGGTGGCGATGGTGTTCCAGGGCAGCGCCCTCTTCGACTCGCTCACCGTGGGCGAGAACGTGGCCTACCCGCTGCGCGAGCACTTCCCGCGCATGAAGCTCGCCGAGGTGCGCAAGCGCGTGGCGGAGAAGCTCGCGCTGGTGAACCTGCCGGGCATCGAGCACCAGAAGCCCAGCGAGCTCTCCGGCGGCATGCGCAAGCGCGTGGGGCTCGCGCGCGCCATCGCCACCGACCCCGAGGTCATCCTCTGGGACGAGCCCACCACGGGGCTGGACCCTCTCACCACGGAGACCATCGACTCGATGATCAAGAGCATGAAGGAGCAGCTCGGCTGCACCTCCATCGTCGTCACGCACGACATGTCGAGCGCCTTCGACGTCTCGGACCGCATCGCCATGCTCGCGCGCCACCGCATCCTGGAGGTGGGCACCCCGGAGCAGATGCGCGCCTCCACGGTGCCCGAGGTGCGCGCGTTCCTGGATGCGCGCCCGCCCGTGCAGCTGCCGCCGGAGGAGCCATGAGCGCCCCGTCCTTCACCCCCCGCGAGCGCCGGCTCACGCTGCGCGTGGGGCTCTTCGTGCTCGCGGGGCTGGTGCTCGCGGGGCTGGTGGTGGTGCTGATCGGCCGCGAGAACCGGCTCTTCGAGCGGCAGGTGACCTACCGCGTGCTCTTCACCAACGTGGACGGGCTCACCGAGCAGTCGCCGGTGTGGATCGGCGGGCGCGCGGTGGGCAAGGTGAGCGCCATCCACTTTGCCCAGGACCTGGACGACACGCGCATCGAGGCGACGCTGGAGATGAGCGAGGCCTTCGCGGACCGCGTGCGCTCGGACTCGGTCGCGCGCCTCACCAGCCTCGGCGTGCTGGGGGAGAAGGCGGTGGACATCAGCCTGGGCACCGCGAAGGGCGAGCGGCTGCAGCCCGGCAGCCTCATCCCCACCGGGCCCAGCTCGGACCTGAGCAGCCTGATGAAGACGGCCGGGCAGCTGATGGAGGACTCCATGGCCATCACCGCGCAGGTGCGCCGCGCGGTGGACGCGTACACCGACCCGCGCCTCGTGGAGGACGTGGCCGGCACCCTGGACAGCCTGCACGGCATCCTGAGCGAGGTGCGCACGGGCAACGGCGTGCTGCACGCGCTCATCTACGACAAGAAGGCGGGCGCGCAGGTGCCCGCGCTGATGGCGAACGCGGCCGGCGCGGCCCAGCGCCTGGACGCCACGGCGGGCGAGGTGCAGCAGCTGCTCGAGCAGGTGCGCAGCGGCAAGGGCAGCGCCCACGCGCTGCTGTACGAGCGCGGCGGCATCCGCGCGGTCGAGCAGCTGGGCAGCGCCGCGGAAGAGGTCTCCAAGCTGCTCGCCGACGCGCGCACCCACCAGGGCAGCGCGCTGCACGAGCTCACCTACGGCGACTCGGGCAGCATGATGAAGGACCTGAGCAGCGCCGCCGCGGACATCAAGAGCATCACCGCGAAGGTGGCCCAGGGCGAGGGCAGCCTCGGCGGCATCATCAACGACCCCACCGTGTACGAGGACCTGAAGACGGTGCTGGGCAACGTGAAGCGCAACCGCATCCTGCGCGCCCTGGTGCGCTACTCCATCAGCAACCGCGGCCGGGTGGAGGACACCGGGAAGCTGACGCAGCCCGCAGCTCCGGCGGCTCCAGCGGCTCCGGGCACGCCGCCCGCGGCCCCGCCGCCCTCCGCCGCGCCGGACGCCGGGGTGCCGTGAGCGCTCCCCCTCCCACGCCGCCCTCCGGTGGGCCAGACGACATCGATGACACCATCGATGACGAGGCCGAGCTGCCGGCGGATCCGGAGATGGAGGCGCTGGTCGCGGAGGCGGAGGCGCCCTCGCCGCGGCGCACCTTCTGGCTGCGCGTGGGCCAGTGGGGGGTGGGCGGCGCCATCCTGGTGGCGCTGGGCATCGCGGTGGCGCGCTTCGGCGAGCAGCGGCAGCTGCTGGAGATCGCCCGCGAGGCGCGCCCCGCGTGGCTGCTGCTCGCGCTCGCGCTGCAGGCGCTCACCTACGTGGCGGACGCGCGGCTGTGGGAGCACATCCTGGTGGAGGCCGGCACGCACCGCCCGCTGCGCCGGCTGCTGCAGCTCACCGTGGCCAAGTACTTCCTCGACCAGGCCTTCCCTTCCGGGGGCGTGAGCGGCACGGTGCTGGTGGTGCGCTCGCTCACGCGCAGCGGGGTCGCCCCCTCCACGGCGTCCGCGGCGCTGGTGCTGCGGCTCGCCACGCGCTGGCTCACCTACGCGCTCGCGCTGCTGCTCGCGCTGGGCGCAGCGCTGGCCTGGTCGAAGCTGCCGGACGCGGCGCTGGGCGCGGCGGCCCTCTTCACCCTGGGGCTCTTCGCGCTCTCCGGCCTGCTGGTGTGGCTGATGTGGAGCCCGCCGCAGAAGGCGCACCCGCTGCTCGAGCGGGTGAAGCCCTTGCGCGGCGTGGTGCGCTGGGTGCTCGCGGCGGACGCAGGGGTGATGCAGTCCCCCTCGCTCTTCGCGCGCGCCTCGTGGCTGCAGCTCGCGGTGCAGGTGCTGGACGCCGCGACCCTGTGGGCGGGGCTCGCGGCGGTGGGCGAGCGCGGGGCGCTCTTGCCGGTGCTCGCCGCCTTCATGCTCGCCTCGGCCTTCCGCAGCGTGGCGGTGGTGCCCGGGGGCCTGGGCACCTTCGAGGCCGGCTCGGTGGGCGCGCTGGTGGCCTTCGGCATCCCGGCCGTGCCCGCGCTCGCCGCCACCCTGGTGTTCCGCGGCCTCTCCTTCTGGCTCCCGCTGCTGCCGGGCGCGGCGCTCGCGCACCGCGAGACGCGCCGCCGCCTCCGCGCGCGCTAGGCCCCGCCCGGGGTCCGTCCAGTGTGCCTGGAAGTTGGCCGCCCGGTGGGGCTTGCGCCATAGTCCGCCTCTCGACGTTTCGAGGGGGACCACATGCCGGGCGAAGGGATGGGCGAGGTGTCGACGGCGATCGGCGACGAGCGCGGTGCGCACGCGCCGGGCGCGCACCTCGTCCCGGCCCTCACCATCGCCTCCCACCCCGTCCCGCGCCGCGTGGGTGAGCGGCTGCTGCTCACGGGGCTCGGCGGCGGAAGGCAGGTGCTGCTCGCGCGCAGCAGCCCGGACTTCACGGCCCCGGGCTCGCTGCTGGGCACCCCGCTGCTGGACCCCTTCGTGAGCCGCAAGCCGCTGGTGCTCTCGGCGGCCGAGGGCGGGGCGCTGCGGCTCGCGGCGCCCGAGGGCGGCACGCGCGTGGTGGTGGACGGCCGGCCGCTCGCGGGCGAGTGCGTGCTCCCGGCCGCGGCGCTGCAGGCGGGCGTGGCGCTGGAGCTCGCGGGCCGCGTGGTGCTGCTCGCGCACCTGGCCCCGGCGGAAGGCCCGCCGCCCACCCCCTACGCGCTGGGCATGGTGGGCGAGAGCGCGGCGCTGCACGAGGTGCGCCGGCACGTGGAGCGCGTGGCGGACCTGCGCGTGCCGGTGCTGCTGCGCGGCGAGACCGGCACGGGCAAGGAGCTGGTGGCGCGCGCCATCTACCAGCGCAGCGTGCGCCCCGGCAGCCGCTTCATCAGCGTGAACCTGGGCGCCATCCCGCGCGAGCTCGCGGCCGCGGAGCTGTTCGGCGCGGTGAAGGGCGCCTTCACCGGCGCGCTGAAGGACCGCGAGGGGCTCTTCCACGCCGCCCACGGCGGCACCCTCTTCCTCGACGAGGTGGGCGAGGCGCCGCCCGAGGTGCAGGTGATGCTGCTGCGGGTGCTCGAGGCCGGCGAGCTGTTCCCGGTGGGCGCCACCCGCCCCGTCCCGGTGGACGTGCGCATCATCGCCGCCACGGACGCGGACCTCGAGGAGCGCATCCAGAGCGGCAGCTTCAAGGCCCCGCTGCTGCACCGGCTCGCGGGCTACGAGATCCGCGTGCCCCCCTTGCGCGAGCGCCGCGAGGACGTCGGGCCGCTCTTCCACCACTTCGCACGCGAGGAGCTGGAGCTGCTCGGAGAGGTGCACCGCCTGCAGCCCGAGGACCCCTACGCCGAGCCCTGGCTGCCCGCCCCGCTCGCCGCGCAGCTGCTGCGCCACCCCTGGCCGGGCAACATCCGCCAGCTGCGCAACGTGGCGCGCCAGCTGGTCATCGGCAACCGCGGGCAGGCGGTGCTGCAGCTGGACGCGGCGCTCGCCCAGGAGCTCGCGCAGGCGCCCTCCGCGCGTGCACCGGAGCCCGCGGCACCCGAGCCCGCCGCGCAAGAGCCCGCGCGGCGCAAGCCCTCGGACGTGACGGAGGCCGAGCTGCTCGCGGCGCTGCGCGAGAGCGCGTGGGACCTGAAGGCCAGCGCGGCGCGCCTCGGCATCTCGCGCCCCTCGCTCTACGATCTCATCGACCGCAGCCCCGGCATCCGCACCGCCGGAGACCTCTCCCCCGCGGAGCTGCAGCGCGCGTTTGCCGAGTGCGAGGGAGACCTCGACCGGATGGTGCAGCGCCTCGAGGTCAGCCGGCGCGCCCTCACCCGCCGTCTCAAGGAGCTCGCGCTCGAGCCGCGCGGGCGCTGAAGCGCCTCACCGTCGCATCCCACCCGCAGCACTCTGGAGAAGCACCATGCCCGACACGTACACCATCGACATCGGTCCCGGCGGCTTCATCGACCCTCCGGGCAAGAACAAGCCGAAGTACAAGGTGAAGAAGAGCCAGCGCGTGCAGTTCAACCTGGTGGACGGCGCGCCGGACACGGACGTGTACTTCTCCGCGGGCAGCCCCTTCGGTGTGAACCCGGTGCGCGTGAGCGCCTCGGGCTCCGGGGCGCTCTCGCTGCAGGACGGCAGCGTGGGAATGACCTACGCGATGGAGACCCAGTCGCCCACCGGCAGCTCCGACCCCACCGGCACCGAGCCGCCCCCCACCGACGAGGGCGGCACCGACACCGGCAGCGGGGACCCCGACCCCACGTCCACGGGCGGCAAGGCGGGCGACATCGAGGTCACCCCTCCCTAAGGCGGACCCACGGCCGTCAGCCCGCCCTGGAGCCCCTGCGGCTCGCTCCCCGGCGGCCGCAGCCGGGGGTTGAGGGACACGCCCCGGGCGAGCTCCGACCGGGCGCGCGCGAGCAGCGCCTCCCGCTGCGGGGGCTCCGAGACCTCGGCGTCCACGCCCAGGAGGCTCGCGTGCAGCAGCCGGGCCTCGGCGAGCCCGGGGCGCGCGGCGAGGACCTCGCCGGCGAGCGCGAGCCCGCGCTCGAGCGCAGGGCGCGGCGGCTGCCGCGCCCCGTGCAGCCACTGCGCCCAGGCGCGGCAGAGCTGGCCGTAGGCCAGCCGCCACTCGAGGCTGCGCGGCTGCAGCTCCAGCGCCCGGCGGAAGGCCTCGGCGGCCTCCTCGAAGTGCTGTGCCCGCGCCCCGCCCCGCCGCGCCTGCCACCGGGCCTCGAGCGCCCGCGTCTCGCCGAGCTGGCCCCAGGCGCCCGCCTCCCGGGGGTTGCGCTCGAAGGCTTGGTGGAGCGCGTCGCGCGCCTGGGCGAGGGGCGCGGAGGGGTTGCGACCGCGCTCGAGCAGCGAGGCGGCGAGCAGGTCCTGGGCGCGCGCCGTCGTCACCCAGGGCGCGGCGAACCCGGGCACCTGCTGCGCCGCGCGGCGCCCCCATCGGGAGGCCTGCGCCACGCTGGGGGTAGGGTCCTCTCCGCGCGCGAGCGCATAGGAGGCCCGGTCGGCGTACAGCTCGCCGAGGTTGAGCTCCGCGAGCCCCTGCTGCGGGGCCACCTCCTGGGCGCGCAGGAAGGAGGCCTCGGCCTGCTTCAGCTCCGCGTCCGGCGAGCGCCCCGCGTCCCACTCTGCGCGCGCGAGCGCGAGGTGCACGAGGCCCTGGCCGTTGTGGAGCTGGGGCATGCGGGCATTGATCTCCAGGCCCTGCCGGTAGAGCTCCAGCGCTTCCCGCAGCCGCGGGATGGGGTCCTGCCCCCGGTCGCGCAGGCGCAGAGCCTCCAGCTCGCTGACCTGTGCGCGCTGGAAGGGGAGCGCGACGTTCTTGGAGCTGAGGGCCTGCGCGGACTCGAGCGCAGCGCGCGCCAGCCGCAGCTCGGCGTCCGGGTCCTTCTGCTGCGGGAGGCGGGCGCGGGCGAGGTAGGCGCGGCCCAGGTTGATCCGCGCGTCGGCGATCTCCGGGTCCAGGGCGATCGCCGCCTGGTACGCCTCGATGGCCTGGGCCCAGTGCTGGAGCGAGTCCAGCCCGGCCTCGTCCTCGTAGTCCGCCCAGACCTTGGAGACGAGGCCGTGAAGGGTGTGGAAGACGTAGTCGCGCTGCTTCGCCGGGACCTCGTCCAGGGCGGCGAGCGCCGCCGTGAGCTGCTCGCGCGGGTCCAGGCCCCGCTGCTGGCGCATGGAGGCCCCGAAGCGCAGGTTGCGCGCCAGCTCGATGCGCGCCTCCGCGCGCTCGGGAGCGAGCGCGAGCGCGGCGTGGGCCGCCTCGAGCGAGCGCTGCAGCGCCTCGGTCGCATCCGCGCCGACGTTGAGCTGGTACTCGGCGAGCCGGCCCTGGAAGCGGGCCTCGAGCAGGCGCGCGGTGTAGTCCTCCGGGTTCGCGGCGCGCGCGCGCTGCACCGCCTCCATGCCGCGCGCGAAGCGCGGCGTGACGTCCCCCTTCCCGTACAGCTCCACCAGCGTGGCGGAATACTCCAGGTCCGCGAGCGCGTCGTACACCTCCGGCACGCTCTCGCCCACGGCGGCCGCCCGGGCGTAGGCCGTGCGGCCCGCCTCGAAGTCCGCGAGGGCCGCCTCCCGCTCGCCCTGGTTCCAGTGCTGCATCGCGCGCGCGACGAGCACGTCGCCGCGCAGCGTGGGGGCCTCGTAGAACCAGGGGGGCGCGCCGCCCTCGGTGTCCAGCTGGCGCAGCGCCTCGTCCAGGCGCCCCTCGTAGAAGGCGAGCAGCGCGGTGACGTAGGGGCGGCTGGGCACCTCGCTGCCCTCGCTGAGCTTGAGGAAGCGCAGCGCCGGGTCGCGGTAGCGCTGCTCCGCGCGGCGCAGCTCCGCGTCGCGCAGCTCGGCGGACCGCAGGTGCTCGGCCTCCAGGCGCTGCTCCTTGTAGAGGCGCCCCAGCACCAGCGCGAGCGCGTACGCCACGCGCGGCTCCTGGTAGCCCTGCTCCCAGGCGGAGCGCAGCGCTTCGTGCGCGCGGGGCAGGTCTCCCAGCGCGAGGTGGCCGCGGCCCAGCGCGTAGCGGCCCGGGCCCTCGCCCAGCGAGCCCGCGCGCGCGATCTCCGCCTCGAGCTGCCCCATGCTCTGCTGCAGCGCCTTGCGGTCGGCGCGGGTGTCGTGCAGCGGCGAGAGCCCGGAGTAGCGGGCGCGCGCCTCGATGTGCTCCACCTGCTCGGTGAAGCGGCGCGCCAGGCGCTCGCGCTCGGCCGCCTCGCGCCGCGCCCGCACGGCCTGCGCGCCCGCGAGCAGCACCAGCAGCACGCTGGCCGCCACCACCCCGACCAGCAGCTTGTGCTTTCGCAGCCGCTTGCGCAGCCGGTACAGCCGCCCCGTGGAGCGCGCGAGCACCGGCTCTCCGTCCAGGTAGCGGTCCAGGTCCTCCGCGAGCGCGCGTGCCGAGTCGTAGCGCTGGGCGCGCTCCTTCTCGAGGCACTTGAGCACGATGCTCTCGAGCTCCGCGGGCAGCCCCGGCACCACCTGGCGCGGCGGCGTGGGCTCCAGGTTGTTCACGCGGCTGATGACCTCCAGGCCGTTGTCTCCCGTGATGGGCGGCTTGCCGGTGAGCAGGAAGTAGAGCGTGGCCCCCAGCGAGTACACGTCCGCGCGCCGGTCCAGCTCCTTCACCTCGCCGCGCGCCTGCTCCGGCGCCATGTACTGGGGCGTGCCCAGCACCGCGCCCGTGGCCGTGCCCTCGCCCTGCCAGTCGCGCGCGATGCCGAAGTCCATCACGTAGGGCTTGAGCTGACCGTCCTCGGTGCGCTCGACCATGATGTTGCTGGGCTTCAAGTCGCGGTGGATGAGGCCCGCGCGGTGGGCGGCGTGCACGCCCTCGGCGGCGTCGCGCAGGAGCCGCACCTTCTGCTCCAGCGTGAGCTCGGGGCTCAGCTGGCGCAGCGACTTGCCGTCCACGTACTGCATGGCGATGAAGGGCTTGCCCTGCACCTCGCCGACCTCGAACACCTTGCACACGCGGTCGTGCTGCACGCGCGCCTGGGCGCGCGCCTCGGCGAAGAAGCGGCTCGTGCGCACCGGCGCGTTGGAGTGGAGGAACTTCAGCGCCACGTTGCGGCGCAGCCGCGGGTCGTAGGCGAGGAACACCCGGCCCATGCCGCCCTGCCCCAGCAGGCGCACCGACTGGTAGCGGTCCCACCCGGGCGCGGGGAACACGTCCGCGCGGCGCGCCGCGGGGAGCACCGAGCCGGCCTCCGGGGTGGAGGGCTCCACCGGGTCGCCGGCGGCCTCGCTGGACAGGTCGCTGGAAGAGTCCAGCGAGGCGTCGCTGGGGAGATCGCTCAGCGAATCGTCGTCGTCGGGGTGCATCGGGGCGACTCCAGAGGGGCGGCCGGCGGAGCCCCCAGTGTCGCAGAAGTCGGGGCGACATGTCGGTGCCCCCGGGTCCGACACGTCGAAAGCCGCCTCCGGGGCGCGCGGGGACCTCGCTCCGGGGCCGATCCGGCTGGTCGGAGACTTGCAGTGGGCAGGCCCCGCCGGCCGGGGGGGACGGCGCGCCCGGGAGGGGACCTCCAAGCTGCCTGGGCGCGCCGGCGACGGCTGGACGAGTCGAGGCGGGGTGGCCTCCGCCCGCGCAGGGGGGTTCGGCGCGGGCGGGGCCACCCCGTGTCGTCCGGGCGCTGCGAGGCGCTAGGGTGCACGGCCATGAACCTGGTCATCACCGGAGCCAACCGCGGCATCGGCCTCGAGCTCGTGCGCCAGGCGCTCGCGCGCGGAGACCGCATCCACGCTGGCGTGCGCGAGCCCGCGCGCGCCGAGGCGCTCACCGCGCTCGCAGAGGGCGCGCAGGGCCGCCTGCGCGTGGGCGCGCTGGACGTGGCGAGCGATGCGAGCGTGCGCGCCTTCGCCGCGCAGGTGCAGGGGCCCGTGCACGTGCTGGTGAACAACGCGGGCCTGCGCGTGCGCCCGGACGCGCTGGAGCCCCTGGACCTGGACGGGGCGCTGCAGGCCTTCCAGGTCAACGCGCTGGGCGCGCTGCGGGTGACGGGGGCGCTGCTGCCGCGGCTGCGCGAGGCGGGGAGCGGCGCGCGGGTGGTGAACCTCTCCTCGTCGCTCGGCTCCATCGCGGGCAACGACTCGGGCGGGGCGTACGGCTACCGCATGTCCAAGGCGGCCCTGAACATGGCCACGCGCTCGCTCGCCGGGGACCTGCGCCCCGAGGGCCTGCTCGCGGTGGCCCTGAGCCCCGGCTGGGTGCGCACGGACATGGGCGGCGGGGAGGCGCCCGTGGGGGTGGAGGAGAGCGCCGCGGGGCTGCTCGCGGTCATCGACGGGCTCTGCCCCGAGCAGAGCGGCCGCTTCCTCGACTTCCGCGGGCAGCCGCTCGGCTGGTAGCGCGGGCGCGCTGCACGAAAGTCATCCCTGCGGGGAACAAAGCCCTTCCCCACCGGTTCGCGGCCCGCCGAGATCCGCAACCGGACCCGGGAGGGGATGCACATGAAGCGAAGCCCTGCAGTGAGGCGTTGGAGGACCCCGCCGCTCGCCGCCGCCGCCATGCTGGCCGCAGGCAGCCTGGCGTGTGGAGGACCGAAGGCCGCGCAGCGCACCGAGGCGCCCGCCGCGCCGCCGCCGGCCGCTCCGGCCGCCCAGGCCGCGCCGCCCAGGCAGGAGGCCCCCGCGCAGCCGGCCTTCCAGGTGCCGGTGGAGTACCACACGCTGGACAACGGCCTGAAGGTGGTGCTCAGTCGCGACGCAACGGCGCCCAAGGTGGCGGTGGCCGTCTATTACAACATCGGCTTCCGCATCGAGCCGCGCGACCGCACCGGCTTCGCGCACCTCTTCGAGCACATGATGTTCCAGGGCTCGAAGAACCTGGGGAAGAACGCCTTCATCGGCCTGGTGCAGGCCAACGGCGGCATCCTCAACGGCTCCACGCGCTTCGACTTCACCAACTACTTCGAGATCGTCCCGTCGCACACGCTGGAGACGATGCTGTGGGCGGAGGCGGACCGCATGCGCGGGCTCGCCGTCACGCAGGACAACCTCGTCAACCAGCAGAACGTGGTGAAGAACGAGGTGCGGGTGAACGTGCTCAACCAGCCCTACGGGGGCTTCCCCTGGCTGGACATGCCGCAGCACGCGAACACCAACTGGTACAACGCGCACAACTTCTACGGTGACCTGAAGGACCTGGACGCGGCCACGCTCGAGGACGTGCAGTCCTTCTTCAAGACCTACTACGCGCCCAACAACGCGGCGCTGGTGCTGGTGGGGGACTTCGAGCCCGCGCAGGCGCTCGCGTGGGTGCAGAAGTACTTCGGCAACCTCCCGCGCGCGCAGCTGCCCGCGCAGCCGGACATCACCGAGCCGCGCCAGGAAGAGGAGCGGCGCGCGGAGAAGGTGGACGCGCTCGCGCAGCGGCCCGCGCTCGCGGTGGCCTACCACGTCCCCCAGCGCAACACGCCCGAGTTCTACGCGATGGTGCTGCTGCACGAGCTGCTGCTCGACGGCAAGGACAGCGCGCTCTACCAGAACCTGGTGCAGCAGAAGCAGCTCACGGGAGACGTGAGCGGCGGCATCAACCTGCTGGGCAACCCCTTCGACTACAACGGCCCCATGCTCTGGACCGTGGCCCTGTTCCACGACCCGGACAAGACGCCCGAGCAGCTGGTGCAGGCGATGGACGAGTCCATCGAGCGCGTGCGCACGCAGCCCGTGGACGCGGCCTCGCTCGAGCGCGCGCGGGTGAAGGTGCGCTCCGACCTGTACGGCCAGCTGGAGCAGACCTTCGGCTTCGGCACCGCGGACCTGCTCGCCTCCTTCGCCCTCTTCGACAACGACCCGGGCCGCATCAACCGGCTGGAGGGCGAGCTGCTCAAGGTCACCCCCGAGCTCATCCAGAAGACGGCGCAGGAGTACCTGCGCCCCACCAACCGCACCGTCCTCGTCGTGAAGACGAAGCCGAAGTCCTGAGGAGCCAGACGCCATGCACGCACTCATCGCCCTCGCCCTCTCGGCAGCCCTGACGGCCACCCCCACTCCGACTCCCACGGCGCCTCCGGGCCAGCGCGAGCAGCCGCCCGCGCCCGGCAAGCCCGCGGACATCCGCATCCCGCAGCGCCGCGAGCTCTCCCTGCCCAACGGGCTGCAGGTGACGCTCGCCCCGTACGGCAACATGCCCAAGGTGGACGTGGAGCTCGTGGTGGCCACGGGCAACGTGCACGAGGGGCCCACCGAGACCTGGCTCGCGGACCTCACCGCCCAGATGCTGCCGGAGGGCAGCACCCAGCACAGCGCCGAGCAGCTCGCGCAGCAGGCCGCGAAGATGGGCGGCGCCATCGAGCAGAGCGTCAGCCCGGACGAGACCAGCGTGGGCGGCACCGTGCTCAGCGAGTACGCGCCCGACCTGGTGCGCCTGGTGGCCGAGGTCGTGCGCCACCCCGCCTTCCCCGAGCAGGACTTCCAGCGGGTGCGCGCGGATGCGCTGCGCAACCTGAGCATCGCGAAGAGCCAGCCGCAGACGCTGAGCCAGGAGCGCTTCCTCGCCGTCACCTACCCGAACCACCCCTACGGCCGCATGCTCCCGCCCGAGGCGCAGCTGCAGGGCTACTCGGTGCAGCAGGTGAAGGACTTCTACGCGAAGAACTTCGGGGCGCGCCGCAGCCACCTCTACGTGGTGGGCCGCTTCGACGAGCGCGCGGTGGAGGCGGCGCTGCGCGAGGCCTTCGGCGACTGGGAGGCAGGCCCCGCGCCCGAGCACCACGTGCCCAAGCCCACGGTGAAGCGCGCGGTGCACGTCATCGACCGGCCGGGCTCGGTGCAGAGCGCGCTGCGGGTGGGGCTGCCCGTCGTGGACCCCAGCAACCCGGACTACATCAAGCTGATGGTCACCAACACGCTGCTGGGCGGCTCCTTCGGCAGCCGCATCACGCGCAACATCCGCGAGGCCAAGGGCTACACCTACTCGCCCTACAGCCAGCTCAGCTCACGCTACCGCGACACCTTCTGGACGGAGGTCGCGGACGTCACCACCAACGTGACCGGCCCCTCGCTCAAGGAGATCTTCGGCGAGGTGAACCGCCTGCAGGCGCAGCCGCCCTCGCAGGCGGAGCTGGACGCCATCAAGAACTACGTGGTGGGCACCTTCGTGCTGCAGAACTCGGCGCGCGGCGGGATCCTCTCCCGGCTGCGCTTCATGGACCTGCACGAGCTGCCGGACAGCTACCTCGAGGACTACGTGAAGAACGTGATGGCGGTGACGCCCGAGGACGTGCAGCAGATGGCGCGCAAGTACCTCAAGGACGAGAACATGGTGGTGGTCATCACCGGCGACAAGAAGGCCATCGAGAAGCAGGTGAAGCCCTTCGGCCCGGTGATCGTGAACCCGGGCAAGTGAGCCCGGGAGCCCCGCGCGCCCTGCCCCCGTGCTGCTGCGGAGGGGGAGGGGCGCGCGGCGCGGGCCGCGCTCAAGGCCCCGTGAACAGGTAGCCGCCCAGCACCTTGTTGCGCAGGTGGGGCGGGGTCTGCGTGAGGTTCGTCGGCGTCCCGTTCAGGTCCGAGGCGATGTCGGTCGGCGTGTCGTCGGGAGGCGGCTCGTAGCGCACGACCACGCCGTACCCCGCCCCCGCGGGCGACGTGCGGCTCTTGATGGTGTACGCGTTGCCATCGCCGTCCAGCGTGATGCGATCGAAGGAGCTGAGGGAGGCGGGATAGCTGCCCACCCGGGTCGCCGACCCGGCCTCGGTCAGGCTCCACAGGCTGAGGCCGGTCTCGCCGTTGAACGAGCCGACCATCCACCACCCGCCCCCGGAGCGGCGCCACCGGGCTGCCTGGACCGAGGAGATGGGGTTGGAGAAGCCCGAGAACTGCTTGAAGCCGCCGTCGAGGGTGCCGACCTGCACGGTGCCGTTGCGCCACACCAGCAGGTTGCGTTGGGGCGCGGCAGCGATCACCGAGTCGTTGCCGCTCAGCACGGCGCCCCCGCCGGGAGCGCTGACGTCATAGTAGGAGTCGCCGCCACAGCTGTACACGATCGCGCCGGAGACGGGCCGCATGTGGAGGAAGACGGGGCCGTCGCAGCTTGGCGTGGGGACGGGCTGGTCATTGGCGCGCAGGCTGTCCGGCAGGGTCCACGCGGTGGAGCCCGGGGGGTGCACCAGCGCATCGGGGACGAAGACGAGCACCGCGCGCGGCGCAGACGCGACGTAGAGGATCGCGCCGTCCGTCGGCCGGACCACCGCGTCGCCGTCGCCCGAGCTCACGTCCAGGCTCGTGGTGACCTTGTCGGGGTCCTCCACGGGAGAGACGCCGAAGGCCTTGAGGTACACCTTGTTGGGATCCCCGAGGTTCCTCGCGGCCGCGGGCGCGCCGCTGCTGCTGCTCCCGCCGCCGCCCATCGCGGCGCCACCGCCCGAGGTGACCGCGTAGTCCAGGTTCACGGTGTTCGCGGTGCGCTGCTCCCCCCACGTGGCCTCCAGCGCCACGATGCCCGTGCAGCGCGGGTCGGCGGCCGCGTCGCAGCGGTAGGTCGTGGTGGCGCTGCCGCCGGCGAGCGCGAGCTCCACCTGGGAGCCCCCCGCGAAGCTGCCCGCGTTCGCCGCGAGCCGCACCGACCCCGTGCCGCGCTCCCCCTTCTCGTCGTACGCCACCGCCGTCACGCGCGTGCTGGCGCCCGCGGGCAGGTAGGCCTGCTCGACGTAGAGCTCCACGTGCGCGCCTTCGGAGCCCACGATCCAGGGCCCTGCCGCCGGGTCCTCCTGGCAGGCCGCACCGAGCACCACACCCACCACTGCCACTGCACTCCCCCACCGCTTCGACATGCAGGAAAACCTCGTTTTTGGCGTTCTTCCGCCCGGGGGCATCGCATGGCTGCGCTGGCATTGCAAATTGCTGAACAAACTCGAACCGGACCGGGTCTGCCTGCCCTCCGGGCCGGCCTGATCTTGCGGGTGGCTGGGGGCGCGAGGGGGCCGCTACACTGCGCCGCGCTGCAGGCCGCCACCCAGGAGCGCCCTGGCACAGCGAGGGCGTGTCCCATGGCGGAGCGGGTCGCAGCGAGGGTGCTGGTGGTCGAGGACGACCCGGCCATCCTGCGCCTGATGCAGCAGGTGCTCTCGCAGGACTTCAACGTCTTCACCGCCGCCTCGGGCGAGGAGGCGCTCGCGGTGCTGCGCGCCGAGCGCGTGCACGCGGTGGTGGCGGACCAGATGCTGCCGGGCATCGTGGGGGTGGAGCTCTTGCGCCAGGTGAGCGTGGAGCAGCCGCACGCCGCCCGCATCCTCGTCACCGCGAGCGCCCGGGTGGAGGACGCGCAGGACGCCATCAACGTGGCCAAGGTGAAGCGCTTCCTCGCCAAGCCCTTTCGCACGGGGGAGCTGCTCTCCACCGTGGGCGAGGCCGTGCACGAGGCGGCGCTCGGGGAGATCAAGACCCAGCTGGTGGCCGAGCTGAAGGAGCGCAACAGCCACCTGTCGCGCACGCTGGAGGCGCTGGAGGTGCGCGACCAGGGGTTGCTCAAGAAGCTGGAGGGGCTCGCCTTCCGCGACGGGCTCACCAGCCTCTTCACCCACCGCTACTTCCAGGAGGCGCTCAGCGCGGAGCTCGCCCGCGTGCGCCGCCGCACCCGCTGCTTCGCGCTGCTCTTCGCGGACGTGGACGGCTTTCGCGCCTACAACCTCGCGCGCGGCTACGCGGAAGGAGACGCGCTCCTGCGCGAGCTCGCGCGCCTGCTCGCCGTGCCCGAGGTCACCCCGGTGCGCAGCGCCAGCCCCCAGGACATCGCCGCGCGCTACGGCAGCAACCGCTTCAGCCTGCTGCTGCCCCAGACCGAGCGGGCGCGCGCGCTCGAGACCGCCGAGCGCATCCGCGCGGGCGCGGAGCGGCTCGAGCTGCCCGGCGGCGCGCGCATCACCGTGAGCGTGTCCGTGGCGCTGTTCCCAGAGCACGGTGGCAGCGAGCAGGCGCTCATCCAGGCCGGCGAGCGCGCCCTGCGCGAGGCCAAGGCGGCCGGCGGAAACCGCGTGGAGGTGGCCTCGGCGGAGTAGCCCCCTGCGCTGCACTCAGTCCAGCGAGGAGAGCTGGGCGAAGCGCGCGAGCGTCATGTCCGCCCCCGCCTGGCAGCCCGGCTGGGTGGGCTCCGGGTTGCTCCAGCCGCCGCTGATGTCCTCGGCGCGGTAGGCCACGCGCGGCAGCCCGTCCTTGCCGAGCGCGAGCGAGGGGTGGCGCAGGAACCAGGCCCCCACGTTGCAGTTCGGGTAGAGGAAGATGTCGTCCGGCGGCATGTCCGCGCCGAGCTCGACCTGGGTGAGCTTCCAGTCCGCGCTCGCCCCGGCGCAGTCCTTGTCGCAGTGGCCGAGCAGGATGTTGCCATCCGCGGTGTACACGAAGCGCGGGCGCCCCTGCGCGTCCAGCGCGAGGTCCAGGCCGGCGCCGATCTTGTCGCTCTGGTTGATGAAGCCGCCGCGCCAGCTGCTGTCCGCGGTGCAGGCCGCGTCGCACTCGGCGTAGACGAGCGACTTCACGCCCTGCGGGTCCTTCGCCAGCAGCAGCACGCGCGGCGCCCCGGTGCCGGTGAGCGCGAGCGAGACGGCCGCGTCGATCTCCGCGACATAGGGGTCCGCGTACGCGTTCTGCAGCGCCACCGGGCTCCAGCTCGCCTCCTTCAGGCAGTCCGCGTCACACGCCACGTAGGCGCCCATCAGCACGGTGCCGCCCTCCGTCCCCACGCGCGCCACGGTGGCGATGCGCGGCCGGTCCTGCGCGTCCAGCCGCAGGCTCGCCTCCTCCCAGATCTGCTCCGCGATGCGCCCGTACTGCCAGCCCGAGGGGCTCGCGCAGTTCGCGTCGCACTGCGCGAAGTACGTCTCCGGCGCCTCCTGCCCGATGCCCAGGTACGCGCGGTAGGTGTGCAGCAGGAAGCGCGGGCGGCCGTCGCGGGTGAGCGCGAAGGCCTCGCCGCTCACCTCCTGCTTCGAGCCGTGCTCGAGGATGACGTCGAGGCTCCAGCCGGAGGCCACCGTGCAGTCCCCCGTGCACACGCCGTAGTAGACGCGGCTGAAGGTGCTCAGCAGCACGCGGGGCTTGCCGTCCGGCCCCAGCGCGAGCATCGCGTTGGCCACGGTGCCCTGCGTGGGCAGGGTCACCACCTTCACCTGCTTCTCGTCCGTGCAGTTGCCCGAGCACGTGGCGTAGTAGGCGTCGCCCCCCGCGTACGCCGGATACACCATGTGCACGTTGCCCGCGGCGTCCGTCTCCACCGTGGGGTTGGTCGTGTTGTCCGGCTCCCCCGTGGGCAGGAAGAAGTGCTCCGTCCCCTTCGCCGTGTCCCCGCCGCCCGCGTCGTCCCCGCCACAGCCCACTGCCGACAACACCACTGCGAGCACTGCCCCCCACTTCGATGCCTGCCTGTTCACGTGCTTCCCCCCATCTGCAGCGCGGGGAAATCGGCCCCCCGTCGCAAAGTGGGGCGGCTTATGCGGCAGGGGGCGTGACAGGGGCGTGACCGGGGGCAGACAAGGTGCCCAGTCGTCTGCTCGACCCGAATGTACTGAGCGCGCAACGAGATGCTGCAGGGCTCTGTTTAGGCGCACCGACGAATTGCCCGGAGTGGCTCTACCTGTGTTCGGTGTCAAAGCGGCCACCCTTCACTGGTCTAGTTCGGAGCCAGCTCTCAAAATTGAGGCGCCGATCCTCTAGCCACCGTTGGTTGGTAGCTTCCTCGGCCCAAGACCGCGTTGGACGGCGTTATCACCTCGGGCACATGGCAATGCTCTTCTAAAGTGAATGGCTGCCATGTCCGCGCCTATGATGTAGCCTCGCCCCAAAGCCTCTAGCGAACTAAGCTCAAGACTTGCCCTCACGAGGCTCTCGCGTGGACCCAAGGTGAGTTCCTTCTAAGTCGCCCAAACGAGATGAGTTTTCGAGCCAAGCGGAAGTCTTGCGTCAGTTGCCCTTGGCCGCCGAACCACTGATCGCATGCCCATCATTCTGCATATCTCTGACTGTCAGTTCGGCAGCCTCTGCATGGCGAAGCCAACAGATCCGAACAAGCCAGAGTCAATTAACAACGACCCCCTGATCGTGCAGTTCTTCTCAACGGTCCAGAAGTGGCCCAAACCGGACGCCATCACGCTCACCGGGGACGTGACAACGCGGGCAGCGCCAGTTGAGTTTCTGCAGGCCGAAGCCTTTTTGTCGCGCCTGTCAATGCATTGGGGAGGAGAAGCTATTCCGACCTTCATGGTTCCTGGAAACCATGACGTTTCTTGGGACATCTCGAAATTGGACGGGGCCGAAGCGCCAGGATTTCGGGGGATGCGGTTTGCGCCATACCTGTTGGCGACAGAGAATCTCGACGGTGAAACTCGCTGCGCGCACAAACTAAAGCCAAGCGAGAGCTCGCACTTCGTTCACAGCCTTTTGATCCCCCAAGCTGGACTGTTAATCACGGGAATCAATAGCGCTGTCGAGGAGGATCATGACGCAAGTCCTCACCATGGCTATGTCGCTCCGAAGCAGCTTGAGATGCTCGAAGCGATTCTCGAAAGCACGCACGCCGACTATCGGATCGTTGCACTTCACCACCATCTGCGCCCCTTGAAGGACCCGCCGAAATGGCGTGATTACTCAACTGCAACGAACGCACAAGCGCTGACAGACCTTCTTGGGAAGCACAAAATCGATCTTGTGATCCACGGCCACCGCCACTGCCCAAACTACGATGTCGCAGTCTCGTCGACCTGGATGACACATGTATTTGGAGCAGGGTCGCTCGCAACCGTGCCCACTGAGCGCGGCGGCGGCGACATACACTGCAGCGCTCACTTGATTAACATTGAGAATCGGGACGGGGGAATTGCGTACGGCGAAATACGAACCATCCGGCTTTACGGCAGCTCGGGAGCGTGGTCGTGGAAGACTCAAGAAGACGAGTTCCCCTCACTCAAGCGCTTCGGAAGAATCATCACTCCGCAAGAACTGGATCAACTAGTCGTTGGGGTTGTTTCTGTGCTCCCAAAACATGGCGGACGCATTGGACAAGCGCTGGCGGGCCTCACAGCTTTGCGCGGAGTGGCGTTGGACGAAATTAAACATGCAGCAAGCAAGCACCTTGGGAGTGCAGGACTAACCCTTGGCGAGAGCAGCCGTGACCTACACGACTGGGTCGCCTATCCAACGCTGCCCTAAACGCATGCGCCACTCAAAACCAAACCCGTTCAGACTTCGCCGCGTCGAGCGGATGCGCCCAGACGAAGTCATCTCAACTTACTGCCCCCCTGAGACACAGTTCCAGCTCGACGACGCTCGACATGTAATTCTTCAAGGGCCGCGCGGGTCGGGCAAATCAACGATCCTTCGCAATATCGCGGAATCCCCCAGTGCGCTGAAGGGTGCTGTCTCACCTGAGGGCGAGCTGCTCGTTGGGACATATGTCACTGTTGCACAACAGTGGGTTGCAGCGTACCAACGACGTGGCTGGCTGCCATCTGCACAACGAGACGTGCTCTTCATCCAGGGGTTCAACCTCTTAATTGCGCAGCAGTTCGCGCAGTCATTGAGCCGCTTGGCACACTTCGTATGTGATGCCCCAGAACGCGCCGCTAGCGTTGAAGCTCGTCTAGTCAAGAACCTATGGGAACGCTTTTTTACAGTCGCGCCCCCGACTGGTGTAGAAGTCAAAGGCTTCATAGAGCACTGCAAGGCAATGCAGCGGGAGCTGCGAGATGTCACATTGCGAGCAGCATTTGCTCCTGGAGAAACTCCAACCCTGCCGACTGGGCTATTGCTCAGCGAATTGTTCGAACCGTTCGGCTCGCTGATTTCAGACATCGACATAAGCGCCTTCTTGCCGCGCCCGCCGCTCTGGGTTTTTGCCTTCGACGAGCTCGACAATCTCAGTGAAGAGCAACAGGTTCTTTTCAACACGGTGCTCCGGAACGTCTCCAGACCAATTGCCATTAAAGGCGCATGCCTTCCGCACGGCCATCGAACTCTGAAGACTCAGGCAGAAGATAATCCTGTAATGCCTGGCGAGGATTTTGAGTATGTCGCGCTCTCCTTGGATCCCAAATCCGTTGCCGGAAAGCGGTTTGCACTAAGACTGTACGCAACGCGATTGGCTGGCGCAGGCGCCACGGACCTACCCAAGAGCCCGGTCCAATGGCTAGGCGACACCTCCATTCGACACAGGGCGACGACGTACCTAGAGAAGAGGTTTAAAGGCAGGACATGGGAGGACGTAATCCCAAGCCTTTCCGAAACAGCTCCTCCCCTCCCTGAGCGAAAAATCAACGCCGACTCAGCTAGACAGTACGTCCCAGCTTTGGCAATGCGACTTCTCCGTCGCGCAGCAACTGGCAATGCTTCTGTCACTGCATATGCAGGCTGGACAGACGTAATGGCAGCCTCTGATGGCAATCCCCGACGCCTACTCCGGCTACTTGACCGTCTGTATGAAGCGTCCGAGGGAGCCACGACGATATCACCGGAGCAGCAGAGTAGCGTAATCCGAAGCGTTGCAGACAGCGCCTTCGATAGATTGGTGGCTCTTCCCCGCTGCGGACGGTGGATTCAGGATTGGGTCGATGCCTTGGGCACGAAGCTTGAGGAGCGCCTTCATAGCGGCAGACGCCTGCGCAGGGACTCGTGTTCGATCTCCTTGAATTTGGCATCACTGACCGCCACAGAAGCCTCCGCTGTGCAGACTGCCATTGCGTATGGCGTCCTCTTCCCCTGGGCGTTCGATCCGCGAAGCGGATATCCGACCGGGGATCATGACTATTGGCTTTCGTTTGGATTAGCTCCGAGGTATTGGCTTGTACTTCGCAAGGGTAAGCCAATCGACTTCAACGAACTCTCCAACGAAGAGCTACCCATCCCAGCGGACGGCCAGCTGCAGCTTTCTCTAGAGTCGTCGGCAGCAACTCCTCAATCAGGAGATGACGAATGACCGGCCCCGTGGCCGTCGGCGCAGCTCGTAATACGATCGTCCAAATCAGGGACGTTCAAGAAGACGAGCTTCGTGAACAAACGTTCGATCTTGCAATCGCTGCGGCCGGCTTCGAACCTCGTGCAACGGCGATTCCTAGGAAGTTGCACGCCGTCTTCGAGGCGAGCGGCCATGTTATTTGCTTGGATTCACTTCAAGCAGACCCCGTGCGGCTCTCTACGGAGGCAGAGCTCGTTCGTCTTTGTCGCGACCGCAAACATTCCTTCTCGACGTCTGCCTACGGACACTACCTTCAATGGTTCGCAGCCGAACTGCGAAAGATCAAGACTATTCACGGGCGGATTCCGCGCGTCTTCATTGACTACACGTGCATGCCCAAGCCTTTCTACATCGGGGCCTTAGTCGCTGCCGCATACGAAGTCGGAGCGGATATAGTCCTCGGTTACAACTACGGGACCCGAACTCTCGAGGAGTGGCAGGTAGCTGAAGTCGACGCGATTTATGCCATCCCTGGCCTTGAAGGCCTGTCGGCTGGAGATGGTCGGCAACTTCATCTCTTTAGCCTTGGATTCGATGGCGCTCAAGCTGGCGCGCTAGAAGAGATTTTTCAGCCTCATATGTCGTATGCCCTCGTGGCAGACCCGGGAGCAGATGTGGGCGCTGGAGAAGAAGCGATTCGGCGCAACAGGGGCGTCATTAATCGGGCGGAGGCGTTAATTAGACTTCCGATAGGCGGGGTAACAGAGGTCGTCGGTGTTACTCGCGACCTGCTCGGCGTCGGTGGTCCAGACGCAGGCCTCGTAATTGTTCCGCTGGGCCCCAAACCACACGCGCTCGGACTAGGACTTGCAGCTCTCCTGGAGCCTGAAATTACATTCCTGCACGTTCTGACTAAGAATCCACCACTGCGACGCACAGAGGCATCGGAGCAGAACTGCTGGACTTCGGTGTCAATAGTGCCGTCATCAGAACTTGAGCGCCGCAGTGAGGACACCGGTGCCCGCTGAGAGTTCCGCCGAGGCGTCGTAGCGCAAGCGCCCTGCCAACTTCGGGCAGCCTTCTATAAAGAGCAGTGCGAGAGGTTCTAGGCCCGAAGCCATCTCCAATCCTCACGCCTCGCGCTTCGTCATGTCGAAGAGGGCGCGCGCCTGCGGCCCGAGGAAGCCGTCGAAGCCGGCCGAGCGCTGGGCGATCTCGAAGTACGCGTAGGGCCAGGGGCGGCTGCCCCCGCCCACGAGCCGCACCGGCAGCGGGTGCGCCTGGGTCGCCGTCTGGCGCAGCGCCGTGCCGGGGGCGCCCTCGATCTCCGCCTTCATCCCCACCCCGGCCGCGCGCATCCGGGCGACCCACGCCTCGATGTCGTCCACCGCGCCGGTGAAGTGGTTCACCTTGCGCCCGAAGGCGAGCAGCCACGCGCCGTACTGGCTCTCCTTCTCCAGCGCGAGCAGCGCCTCCTCCTCCTGCGGCGGCGGGGGCGCGTCGAACCACGCGGCGAGCGCCTCGGCGTCCTGGCCCCCGGGGGGCGCGGGGTCCGGCGCGAGCGCCGCGAGCAGCGCCTGCGCGCCGGCCGAGAGCTCGTGCGCGCGCAGCTCGGAGAGGAACACGCGCGGCAGCCCCGCGGGGTGCGCGAGGTAGATGGCGTCCAGCTTCGCGTCCGGGAAGCCGTAGGCGCCGGCGGGGCGCCAGCCCAGGGGCTCGAAGACGCGGCGGAACAGGGCGATGCCGCCGCCGGGCCGCGCGAGCGAGCGGAAGGCGACGTGGTCGTTGCGGAAGGTGCCGCCGGACAGCTGGGCGAAGGTGCGCGCGGGCGCGACCTCCGCGGCGTAGCGGTCCCAGAGCAGCTCGAGGAGGCGGGTGGCGGTGGCAGGGGAGGCGCTCATGCCGCCCTTCTACCAGCCCCCGCCCCCCGCGCGGGGCTCAGTGCTCCTTGCAGCCGCCCTCGTAGCGCCGCAGCCGCTTGAGCATCTCCGGGCCGGCCGAGTCCACGAGCGACACCGCCACCCGCTGCACGCTGAGCGCCTCGTTGCAGCGGCCCACGGCCGCGGCCGCCAGGGCGTAGGTGTCCAGGGTGTTGGCGCTGTAGGGCATCATCAGGCGCGCCTGGCGGGCGGCCTCGTAGGCGCGCTGGGCGGTCTCGCCCCAGGCGAAGTGCCACGCGTAGGCGTTGAGCACCTCGGGGTCCGAGGGGGCGAGCGCGAGCGCGCGGGTGAGCGCCTCGCCGCGCTCCTCGCGGGTGGCGTCGCCGTGGGGCAGCTCCGCGTCGAGGAACTTCCAGGCGGCCAGGCTCTGCGGGAAGTCGTGGGCGAGCTGGCGCGCGGCCACCAGGCGCTCGTCCGCGCCGGTGAGCCGCTGGGCGAGCATGAGGCGGGTGCCCACGCCCGCAGGGTCGTGCGCCTGCGCCTGGCGCAGCTGCTCCGCGACCTCCGCCTTCTTCTGCGCCTCGCTGCGCCGGCCGCCCTCCCAGAGCTCGGCCTTGAGCGCGTGCACCTCGCCGTCCTCCAGCACGCGCACCTGCGGCGTCACGGCCGGCGTGGCGAGGGCGTACTGGTACACGCGGAAGTGCTGCTCGCGCAGGTAGGCGTGGATCTCCAGCTGCTCGCGGTCCCAGTCCACCCCCGCGAAGGCCTTCTGGAACGCGGGGCGCGCGGGCTCGCCGCGCGTGAGGCGCGCCTGGAAGTCCGCGAAGCGGTCGCCGTGGGCGGCGAGCAGGTAGTGCGTCCACAGCCACGCGGAGGCCTCGGCCTGCTCGTCCGGGTACTTCTCGTAGTCCCAGAGCTGCTCGAGCGTGAGGCGGCTGTGCTGGGCCAGGTAGTAGAGCTTGTTGCGGTAGGGCTTGCCGAGAATGGTCTTCGTCTCGGTGTCGTCGATGTTCGCCGTCTCGAGGTAGGTGGCGAAGCCCTCGCGCACCCAGGTGGGGGCGGAGGGCATGGCCTGGCGGGTGAGCTCCCAGGCCATCAGGTACATGGGGGCCACGTCCTTGTAGCCGGTGCCGCCCAGGATGCTGCCGCCCTTGCCGCTGAGCACCATGCGCAGGCCGGTGCCGGTGTGCGAGCCCGAGCCCCAGATGACCTGGCCGTGCTCGTCCCGCCCGTAGATGGCCTCCAGCTCCGAGGGCTTCGCGAACACGACCACGTCCACCACGCCGGGCGGCCGGTAGCCCGCGCCCCAGGCGTTGAGCAGCGCGCTGCGGAACTGCTCGAAGCGCACCAGCGCCGCCTGCGCGTCCTTCGGGTCCAGGTCCGTGCGCAGCTGGAAGTGCTCGCTGCGCAGCTCCTGCCAGGCAGGGCCCTTGAGCTGGGGACAGTCGTTGCGGGGCGCGATGGCGCAGCCCGACGCGAGCGCGGCGAGCGAGAGGGCGAGGAGAGAGCGAGCGGGAGAGAGCATGGAAGCGCGAATATAACACCAGCCTTGAACTCCCCGACCAGCCCCCCCACCCCGCGCGCTTGTGCCCGCAGGGGCACTGCACTAGTGCTCGGAGGGCCATGGCCTCCACTCCCCTGCCGCCCGAGTTCCTGCGCGCCCTCGAGGAGGGCTTCCCCGAGGACTTCCTCACCCGCGAGCCCGGGGACCTGGCCGAGTACGGCCGGGACTGGACGAAGGTGTACGCGCCTGCGCCCGCGGCGGTGGCCTTCCCGCGCACCACGCAGGAGGTGAGCCGGCTGCTCGCGCTGTGCAGCGCCCACCGGGTGGCGGTGGTGCCCAGCGGCGGGCGCACGGGGCTCGCGGGCGGCGCGGTGGCGGCGCGCGGGGAGCTGGTGCTCAGCCTGCAGCGCATGAGCGCGCTGGGCGAGGTGGACCTGCTGGGCAACACCGTGCGCGTGCAGGCGGGCGCGGTCACCGAGGCGGTGCACCAGCACGCTGGCGCCCACGGGCTCACCTGGCCGGTGGACTTCGCCTCCAAGGGCAGCTCGCAGGTGGGCGGGAACATCGCCACCAACGCGGGCGGGGTGAAGGTCATCCGCTACGGCCTCACCCGCCAGTGGGTGCTGGGGCTGCAGGTGGTGCTCGCCTCCGGTGAGGTGCTGGAGCTCAACGGCGCGCTGGAGAAGAACAACACCGGCACCGACCTGCGCCAGCTCTTCATCGGCAGCGAGGGCACGCTGGGGGTCATCACCGAGGCCACGCTGAAGCTCGCGCCGCTGCCCGGGCCCCAGAGCGTGTTCCTCTTCGCGGTGCCGGACGTGGCGGCGGTGCTGCGGCTGTTTCGCGAGGCGCGCCGCGCGCCCCTCTCCCTCTCCGCGTACGAGTTCTTCACCGACCGCTGCCTCGCGCGCGTGCAGCGCCACCGCAGGCTGCGCAGCCCCTTCGAGGCCCCGAGCGGCTGCTACGTGCTGATGGAGGCGGAGAGCGCGAACGCCGAGGCGGTGGAGGCCTGGCTCGGGTCGCTCTTCGAGCGCGGGCTCGTCACCGACGGCACGCTCGCGCAGGGCGCGCAGCAGGCACAGGAGCTGTGGGCGCTGCGCGAGAGCATCAGCGAGAGCCTCGCGGCGACGGGCCTGCCGCACAAGAACGACATCTCGCTGCCGGTGGCCCGGCTCGAGGCCTTCTGCAGCGAGCTCGAGAGCGTGTTCAGCGCGCGCTACCCGGGCTGGGAGATCTGCCTCTTCGGCCACATCGGGGACGGCAACCTGCACGTGAACGTGATGAAGCCGGACGGCATGGACAAGGCGGAGTTCCTCGCCCACACCCGCGAGGCGGACCCCACGATGTTCGAGCTCGTGAAGCGCCACGCGGGCAGCATCAGCGCCGAGCACGGCGTGGGGCTGCTCAAGAAGCCCTACCTCGCCTACTCGCGCAGCCCCGGGGAGCTCGCGCTCCTGCGCACGCTCAAGCGCGCGCTGGACCCGCTGGGCATCCTCAACCCCGGCAAGGTGGTGGACGCGCCCTAGCTGACGTCCCTAGCTCACGATGCGCGTCTTGATGTCCGTGCCCAGCCCCGCGATGGCCGCGCACACCGGCGCCGAGACGTCCTGGTCCAGGTCCATGACGAGGTAGCCCACGTTCTGGTCCGTCTGCAGCACCTGCGCGTGGATGTTCGCGTTGAGGTCCGAGACGATGCGGTTGATGTCGCGCAGCACGCCGGGCACGTTGCGGTGCACGTTGAGGATGCGGTGGGTGCCGGGGACCAGCGGGCTCTCCACGTTGGGGAAGTTCACCGCGCCCGTCGTCGCGCCGGCCCGGTAGAACTTGAGCAGGCTGGTGGCCACCTCGCGGCCGATCGCCTCCTGGGCCTCCTCGGTGGAGCCGCCGATGTGCGGGGTGAGGATGACGTTGGGCAGCCCCTGCAGCTCGGTGACGAAGCCGTCGCTGTTGGTCTCCGGCTCCTCCGGGTACACGTCCACCGCCGCGCCGCTCAGGTGCCCGCTCTTGAGCGCGCGCGCGAGCGCCGGGATGTCCACCACCGTGCCGCGGCTCGCGTTGATGAGGGCCGCGCCGGGGCGCATGTGCGCGAGCGCGTCCGCGCCGATGAGGTTCACCGTGGTGGGCAGCGCCGGCACGTGCAGGGTGACGAAGTCGCTCGCCTGCAGCAGCTCGGGGAGCGTGGCCACCGGGCGCACGTTGCCCAGCGGCAGCTTCGTCATCACGTCGTAGAAGAGCACCCGCATGCCCAGCGCCTCGGCGAGCACGCCCACCTGGCTGCCGATGTGCCCGTAGCCCACGATGCCCAGCGTCTTGCCGCGCACCTCGTGGCTGCCGGTGGCCACCTTGCGCCACTGCCCCTGGTGCACCTCGCGGCTGCGGTCTCCGAGCTGACGCGTGAGGGCGATGATCTCCGCGATGACCAGCTCCGCCACGCTGCGCGTGTTGCTGAAGGGCGCGTTGAACACCGGCACCCCGCCCACGTTCGCCGCCTTCAGGTCCACCTGGTTCGTGCCGATGCAGAAGGCGCCCACCGCGAGCAGGTGCGGCGCGCGCGCGAGCACCTCCGAGGGCACCGTCGTCTTGCTGCGGATGCCCAGCAGGTGCACGTCCTGCAGCTTGAGCGCGAGCTCCTCCGGCTTCAGCGCCCCCTTCAGCCGCTCCACCTGCAGCCCGTCCGCGCGCAGCATCTCCTCGGCGGAGGGGTGGATGCCCTCGAGCAGCAGGACCCGCGGGGGGCCATCGACTTTGACCGGGTGGGAGCGCTTCGCGGCAGGAGACGGGTGGGTCATGACGCTCTGCGTAAGGTCCGCCCCCGCACCCTGTCAACCGCGCTGCGCGCCGCGCGGCCCCGTGCATGCGCCCGGTGAACGCCTGCCCGGCCCCCCTCCGGCGAGGCCTTGACGGCGGCCGCGCGGAGGTTTACGTATGTAAACATGAGTGAAGCCCGGGACCGCATCCTCGCCGCTGCGCGCGCGCTGTTCCTCTCCGGAGGGGCGGAGGCGCTGACCATGCGCGCGGTGGCCGAGCGCGTGGGGGTGACGGCGACCGCGCTCTACCGCCACTTCGAGGGCAAGGAGGCGCTGCTGGAGGCGGTGATGCGCGAGGGCCACGCGCTCTTCGGCAGCTACCTCTACCGCTCGCTCGAGGTGCGCGGGGGGCCCTGGGAGCGGCTGCAGGACAGCGGCGAGCGCTACCTCGAGTTCGCGCTGCAGCAGCCGGAGGCCTACCGCACCCTCTTCATGCAGCCCGCGCAGCCCTGCGAGCCGGGCGAGCGCGAGCCCCCGGGCGGCGCCGCCACCTTCCGCTTCCTCGTGGACCGGGTGCGCGAGTGCATGGACGCGGGGCTCCTGCGCGAGGACGGGCCGGACGCGGTGGCGCTCGCCATCTGGGCCCACGTGCACGGCCTCGTCTCCCTGCACCTCAGTGGGGCGCTGGGCGTGGAGGAGCCCGCCTTCCGCGAGGCCTACCGCGCCTCGGTGCGCCGGCTCTTCGCGGGGCTGGCCCCCTGACTTTTTTTTGGCGTACAGGTTAACGCGCGTTGACACGCGCCCGCAGTGGAGGTGGAGCATGCAGGCCCTCTTCGAAATCTCGTCCCTGGCGGTGCTGCCCTTCTGGGCGCTGATGATCCTGCTGCCGCGCGCGCGGCTGACGGAGCGCGTGATGCGCGCGCCGTGGGCCCCCGCGCTGCTCGCGCTGCTCTACGCCGTGCTCGTGCTGCCGCGCGCGGGCGCGCTCTTGCCCCTGCTCGCGCGCCCCCAGCTGCCCCCGGTGGCGGCGCTGCTGGGCACGCCCGAGGGCGCGACCATCGGCTGGGTGCACTTCCTCGCCTTCGACCTCTTCGTGGGGCGCTGGGCCTACCTCGACGCCCGCGAGCGGGGCGTGAGCCCGTGGCTGATGGCGCCGGTGCTGCTGCTCACGCTGATGATGGGGCCGCTGGGGCTGCTCGCGTACCTCGGCCTGCGCGCGCTGCTCGCTCCGAGGACGGCGGCGGTGGCGGAGGTGCGGCCATGAGCGCGGGGACCTCGAGGCTGCGGCGGCTGTGGGCGGTGAGCCCCGCGCTGGTGGGCACGGGCGCGGCGCACCTCGCGCTGCTCGCGCTCTTCCTCCTGGCGGGGCTCTTCGACGGGCGCCTGGTGACGGGGCAGCCCGTGTGGCTCAAGCCCGCGAAGTTCGCCGCCTCCATCGCGCTCTACACCGTCACGCTCGCATGGCTGCTCGCGCACGTGGAGGGACACCGGCGCGCGGTGCGCGCGGTGGGCGCGGTGACGGCCGCGACCCTGTGGGTGGAGATCCTCATCATCGGAGGGCAGGCGGCGCGCGGCCACGCGAGCCACTTCAACACCGCGCACGCGCTGGACGGGGCGCTCTTCAGCGCAATGGGCGTGTCCATCCTCGTCGCGTGGCTCGCGGGCTTCGGGGCGCTCGCGCTGCTGATGCGCCAGCGCTTCGCGGACCGCGCCTTCGCGCTCGCGCTGCGCGCAGGCCTGCTCCTCTCGCTGCTGGGCGCGGGGCTCGGCGGGCTGATGACCCGGCCCACGGCGGCGCAGCGCGCCGAGCTCGCCCGGGGGCAGGTGCCCGCGCGCATGGGGGCGCACGCGGTGGGCGCCGCGGACGATGCGCCGGGGCTCCCGGTCGCGGGCTGGAGCACGCGCGGCGGGGACCTGCGCGTGCCGCACTTCCTCGGCCTGCACGCGATGCAGCTGCTGCCCCTGCTCGCGCTCCTGCAGCTGCGCCGCCGCCCGGAGAGGGAGCGCGAGCGGCTCGCGGACCTCGCGGCCGCGGCGCTGGGCTACCTCGGGCTGGTGGGAGTACTCACCCTGCAGGCGCTGAGGGCCGAGCCCCTGCTCGCGCCGGGCGGCCTCACGCTCGCGCAGCTCGCCGCGCTCGCGGCCGTGACGCTGCTCGCGTGGGGCTCGGGACGCGCCTGGGCGCGGCGCGCAGGGTCCTACCAGCTCTGGTCGGCGAGGCGATCCTTGCGCACGTCGAAGGGCGGCTCGCCGTAGCCGGGCAGCCCGTTGAGCGCCTCCTTCGGGCAGGTCTCTTTCACGTGCGGCGGCTCGGGCGCGCGGGCCTCACGGGTGGGCTCCGGAGTCGAGGCGGGCTCGGGCGAGGGTGAGCGAGGGGTGGTGGCCATGGACGGTCCTCCTGCACCCTGAAGCTCCGCAGGTGCGGGCCCGCGCGCACCCAGCCTGCGGACCTGCGCTCGCAGTGGCGGCCTTCCAGCAGGAGGCCTCTCGGGCGGCGTGTGTGCAGCGGGCCGCACGCGGCGCGCGCCCTCCGGAAGCCTGTGGGGGAAGCCTGGGCCCCAAAAAAACAGGTGCCCGCGCCCCTCCCCAGAGGCGCGGGCACCCGTGGGCACAGCCTTGCGGCGCGCCCGAGAGCCGTCCGTCGGCACCCCCATGCCTCGGTCAGCTCCACATCTGCATCCGGGCGCTTGCGGCACCCCCGCGCCGCGCGCGCCCGGCCCTGCTTCCCCTACAGCTCCCCCCTACAGCCTTCCTCCGCCGCCGTCGCTCGCACGCGGGCGCCAGGGCGGCGCAGAGTGATCAAACGAGGACGATCAGACCAGCACGATGCGCTTCTGGATGGCGCAGGCCAGGTCGTTGCTGGACAGGATGCGGGCCGCGCCGCGCACCTCGTTGCCCGCCGCCTCGAAGGCCGCCGCCACCAGGTCACCGAGCGTGAGGCGCACGGGCTTGGCTGCGGGCGCCGCGCGGCGCGCCTGCACCTTGGGCATCACCCGCCGACCCTGCCGCTTCACCGCCACCGCCTGCCCGTTCCGAGTCGCCTTCGCCATGGTGTGTGCTCCTTCGTTTTCGAGGTCGTCTTGCCGAAGCTCTGGCCGCCGCCTGCTGCCCTGCGGCTCACGCGGGGGGACATAGCAGCCGGCGTGCCGATCGCCGGGACGCACCGAACCCATCGGATTCACTGGGTTTTGGTAGCAGGCAGGCGATCGCGGGCCCCCGCACCCTGACATTTTTTCAGGGTGGGCTGCCTGGCGGGCTTTCAGGGTGTGCGACGCCTACATCCCGGCCGGAGGAGAAGCGCGGCGCGCGCATGGCCAGCCGCGTTAAGGTCGCCGCCGCTCGCCTTCCGGAGCACAGTTCCCCCTACCGGAGCAGCAATTGGAGCAGCGAACGCACATGGCTCTCGAGCTTGCCCCCCTCCTCGGCGCGGCGCGCGATGAAGCGCCCGTCAGCACCATGGCCCGCGGTCTCGTCGGCAGCGAGATCCTGAAAATCGCCGGAGAGATCCGCGAGCTGGTGGCCCAGGGCAAAGAGGTGTGCAACCTCACGGTGGGCGACTTCAGCCCCAAGGAGTTCCCCATCCCGGCGCAGCTGGGGCAGCAGATCGCCCAGGCGCTGCAGGCGGGCGAGACGAACTACCCGCCCAGCGACGGCGTGCTCGCGCTGCGCCAGAGCGTGCAGCGCTTCTACGCGCGCGCGCTCGGGCTGCAGTACCCGCTGGAGGGCGTGGTCATCGCGGGCGGCGCGCGGCCCATCATCTACGCCCTCTTCCGCGCGGTGCTGGACGCGGGCGACACCGTGGTGTTCCCGGTGCCCAGCTGGAACAACAACCACTACGCGCACATGCTCGGCGCGAAGAGCGTGGTGGTGCCCACCGACCCCGAGCACGGCTTCATGCCCACGCTGAAGCAGCTCGCGCCGCACCTGCCCACCGCGCGCCTGCTCTGCCTGTGCAGCCCGCTCAACCCCACCGGCACGATGATCTCCGCGGAGGGCCTGAAGGAGATCAGCGAGGCCGTGGTGGCGGAGAACCGCGCGCGCGCGAAGGACGGGCGGCGCCCGCTCATCGTCATGTACGACCAGATCTACTGGGTGCTCGCGTTCGGGCGCGCGAAGCACGTGACGCCCATCGAGCTGGTGCCGGAGATGGCCCCGTACACCGTCTTCGTGGACGGCATCTCCAAGGCCTTCGCGGCCACGGGCGTGCGCGTGGGCTGGGGCATCGGGCCGCCCGCGCTCATCAGCCGCATGCGCGACATCCTCGGCCACGTGGGCGCCTGGGCGCCCAAGGCCGAGCAGGTCGCCGTGGCGCGCTACCTGGACGACGAGAAGGCCACCGCGGAGTTCCTCCAGGCGATGCGCCAGCAGGTGGACGCGCGGCTCGAGGCGCTCTACCAGGGCTTCGACGCCATGCGCGCGCGCGGCCTGCCGGTGCGCGCCATCGCGCCGCAAGGGGCCATCTACCTCTCGGTGCAGTTCGACCTGGTGGGCAAGCCCGGCCTGCCCACCAACGACGCCGTGCGCAAGCTGCTGCTGGAGAAGGCGCGCTTCGCCGTGGTGCCCTTCCAGGCCTTCGGGCTGAAGGACGAGTCGGGCTGGTTCCGCCTCTCGGTGGGCGCCGCGTCGCTCCAGGAGATCCAGGACGCGCTGCCCCGCGTGCAGGCGGCGCTCGAGGGCGCGCTGGGCACGTAGGTCCCCGCAGCCCGCTTCAGCTCCCCAGCAGTGGCCCGGCCACCGGCAGCCCCACCACGAAGGTGCTGCCCTGGCCGGGCGTGCTCGTCGCGTGGATCTCCCCGCCCAGCTGCCGCACCAGCAGCGCGGTGGTGTAGAGGCCGAGCCCCGTGCCGCGCGCGCCTTCCTTGGTGGTGAAGAAGGGCTGGAAGAGGCGCGCGAGCGTGGCCGGGTCCATGCCCTCGCCGTTGTCCTCCACGCGCACCTGCAGCCAGCGGCTCACGGCGCCGTCCGTGGCCCCGGAGTCCGGGGCGCCCGGGCGCAGCGCGAGCTCGGTGGTGACGGTGATGCGCCCCTCGCCCGCGATGGCGTCGCGCGCGTTGCTCACCAGGTTGAGCACGATCTGCTCGAGCTCGCTCGCGTCCGCCACCACGCTCACGCCCGGCGCGCCGTAGCGGCCCACCACGTCGATGCCGCCGCGGGCGAGCGCGCGCAGCAGCGGCTCGAGCCTGCGCAGCGCCTCGTCCACCTCCAGCGGCGCGCGGCTGCCCTCCGGCCGCCCGAAGGACATCAGCCGGCGGGTGAGGCTCGCGGCCCGCTCCCCCGCCTCCGCCATGTCCTGGAGGATCTCCGCGTCCTCGCGCGGCAGCGCCACGCGGCGCTGCAGCACGGCGACGCTGTTCACCAGCACGGAGAGCAGGTTGTTGAGGTCGTGCGCGAGCCCCGCGGCGAGCTGCCCCAGCAGCTCCACGCGCTGCGCGCGGTGCAGGCGCTCGCCCAGCGCGACCTCGGTGGTCTCGTCGCGGCCGATCATCCCCACGTAGCGGATGGTCCCCGCGCTGTCCTTCACCGGGAAGCGGGTGACGAGCAGCTGGCGGTGCAGCGCGCCCTCGCCGAGCGACTCGAGGAAGGTGAGCGGCTGGCCGCGCTCGAGCACCCGCTGGTCGTGCGCCTCGACGAGCGCGGCGTCCGCCGGCGACAGCACCTCGCGCAGCTGGCGGCCCAGCAGCCTCTCGCGGGGGCGGCCCAGCAGCTCCTCCATCGACCGGTTGAGCATCAGGTAGTGGCCGCCCAGGTCCTTGAGCGCCAGGGCCGGCTCCGAGCTCTCGAAGAAGGCGCGCTGGATGGCGCCCTGCAGCGCGAGCTCGGCGAAGGCGCGCTGGTGCTGCTCGGTGAGCGCCGCGAGCAGGAGCGCCGTGAAGGCGACGAAGGCGAGGTAGGCCTGCAGCCCCACCACGGAGGCCTGGGGTCCCCCATCCTGCACCGCAAAGGGCCCCAGCCCCCGCGAGGTGCACCACGCCCCCACCGTGGCCACGCTGAGGATGGCGAGCGCCGTCCACTTGGGCCCGCTGCGCAGCGCGGCCCAGGCGAGCAGCGGGAACATCAGGTAGGGCAGCGCGAGGTACTCGAGCCAGCGCCCCAGCCCCCCGAAGCTCGCCGCGGACAGCACCAGGATGCACAGCTGGCACAGCAGCACCTCGAGGCGCCCGGCGGGCCACAGCGCGCGCGCCTCGCGCCAGCGCCCCCAGCCCTGCATCGCGAAGGGCGCGAAGAAGAGCATGCTCAGCGAGTTGCCGACGAAGAGCGGCCACCAGGACTGGAAGAAGGGCAGCCCCAGGCCGTACGCGAAGCCCAGCGCCGAGATCGGCGTGAGGGCGAGCGGCACGAGGAACACCACGCCGATGACGAACGCCGCCAGCTCGCGCAGGCTGCCGAGCGGAGTGCCCGCGCTGCGCTGCCGCTGCAGCAGCCAGGCCCCCGCGAGCGCCTGCACCGCCCCCATGGCCGCGCCTCCCACCGTGGAGCCGCCGGCCAGGTTACCGCGCACCAGGTAGATGGTGACCACCTGCGCCGTCGCGGCCGTGAGCGCAATCCACGGCCGCTCGCTGCGGGGCCTGCGCGAGAGCAACCCGCACAGCAGGCCGTTGATGGGCCAGTAGGCCCAGGGGCCTTGCGGAGGCCCGAGGTGGATGTAGCGCGCGAGCAGGTAGGAGGCGGCGGCGAGCGCGGCCGCGCCCACGGCCCAGAACGCGCCGCCCGGGCCCGCGCGCTCGGGTGGCGGGGCGTCCGCAGGGGCCCGGGGGCTGTAGTCCTCCATCATGGCTCCTCGGCGGGCTGGGCGTGCGCGATGTGCAGGCACACGCTGGAGCGCCGCCGCTTCCCTGGCAAGCCCCCTGACGCGAGCGGGCATCCCGCGCACGCCCGGCCCCCCGTGGGCATTGCCCCGCGAGGCAAGGGTTCTGCTTTCTCGCGGAAGGCCCCGAGACAGACGCGATGCGCACAGCAGGGACACACGCCCTCTGGGAAGCACAGGTGTCCACTCGGCAGCGTCGACGTGGCCGCGCCAGGCCATTCGCCGCTGCGGGCGGGGACTACCGCGACGAGGCCACCCGCGGTGTCACTTCACGCGCGTTGCCTCCTGCACGAGGCGTTGGCTTGCCCTTGGGAGCGTCAGGACCGGAAGGGTGACGGAGCGCTGCGGCCCTTCGCGGTGGGGCGCTGCCGGTGCGCCGCGCTCAGGGGTGACACGCTGGGGTCCACGCCTTCGCGTGGAGCGAAACGTCGGTTCTACGCGCGAGCCCTCCGGCTCGAGGTCGCACTTCACTCTGCGTGCGTGCCCCCTCGGGAGCGGCGGCGCGCGTCGCGCAAAAACGTAAAATAGGATTTTACCTTTTTGCATCACGCGACGGTTCGCGCCCGAGAGGGGCGTCTCCTTTCGGGACAGCCGTCCCGCGCGTCGTGGACGGCTTCACCCAGCTGGAAAAGCCCCGTTCCCTCCCGGCCTCTCCTTCTCGAGGCCGTGCCCCTCGCGCCACTCTCGCGCCTCCGCGCAGTGCTTCTACGGGTGGTGGCGCAGGCAAGCGGCTCGCGCCGCAACACCGCGACGGACCTCGAGCGGCTCAGCGGCGCAGCAGCGCGGGCAGGTGCGCCTCGCGCCAGCGCAGCGCCGCGTCGCGCAGGGCGAAGCGCGCGTCCTGCGCCGCCAGCTCGGGCGGGTGCGTGCCCGGGGGCGCGCCCGTGTGGGCGTGCAGCATGGCGTGGAAGACGAAGTACTCCACCACGAAGGCCGGCACGTCCGGCGCATCGAGCGCGGGGTGCACGCGCAGCTCGCCGGCGCGCGCGTCGTAGGTGGCGAGCTGGATGCTCTTGCGCCGCCGCCGCGGGGCGCGCCGCGCCCAGCCCACCTTCGCGCTCACCTGCCCCGCGAAGTGCTGCACGTTGAGGGTGCGAAAGAGCGCCCCGAGGTCGAAGCAGCGCCCGCGCGTGCGCAGCCGCGGGCCCGTGGGCCCCCGCTCCGCGCGCACCTGCCGGCGGTGCGTGCGCACGTAGGCCTCGAGCGCCGCGCGCGCCTCGGTGCGCCCCTGCCCCGCGTACTCCGCGAGCGCCCGCACCACGGGCCCGGGCGCATCCACGAACAGGTGGTGCACCCGCAGCCGCAGCTCCTCGCCGCTGCGCGCGAAGCTGACCAGGGACGTGCGGTTGTCGGTGAGCGTGAGGTGCACCGGCACGCCCACGTGGGCCGAGAGCGCGTGGGCGAGCGCCGCCGCGGGCTCGTGGAGCCGCTCGCGCGGGGGCGGGGCTCCCTCGTCCGGGCGCGGCGCGAACAGGGGCAGCTGCAGCGCCTTCGCGCGCCGCGCGGAAGCTCCCGTGCCCTGCCCGCTGCTCGACTGCCCCACGCGGCTCCCTCCTCCCCTCAAGCTAAGCGCGCCCCCGCCCTCTTCCTACCCCCCTGCGCGCCGCACTGTTCACGCGTCCGGCAGGAAGAAGAGCTCCTCCACGCGCGCGCCCAGCGCCCGCGCGAGCCTCAGCGCCAGCACGGTGGAGGGGACGAAGTGGCCGTTCTCCACCGTGTTGATGGTCTTGCGCGTCACCCCCACGCGCTCGGCGAGCTGCTCCTGGGTGAGCCCGAGCCGGGCGCGGTGCACCTTGAGCGCGTTGTCCAGGCGCTCGGCGCTCATGCCCGCTCGAAGTGCAGGAAGGCCGCGGTGCTCCCCGCCACGCCCACCAGCAGCGTCACCTGCGCCACCAGCGCGCCGGGCAGCGCCCAGAAGCTGCCGGCCGCGAGGAAGAGCGTCTGCACCGCGAGCATCGCGAAGAAGCCCACCGTCCAGGCCTGCCGACGCGCGTGGCGCGTGCGCTCGTCGTTGAGGGCCTCGCGCAGCGCAGGGTCCGCGCGCACCTGCCGCAGCCAGCGCTGCTGCTGCACCATGCCCACGCACCAGTAGAGCCACGCGGGCAGCGAGACGAGCACCGCCGCGTGCCGCCAGGTGCCCGCGTGGCCGCTCAGCGCGAGCACCTTCGCCACCACGTCCAGCCCCTGCCACAGCACGATCGCCACCAGGAGCCCCCACAGCGTGCGCCTGCGGCTCGCATCCAGCGTCTCCACCACGCGTCCCACGGACATGTGACCTCCCCTGGCGGTGTAACCTTTACGTTACCTGATGTAACGCGCAGGTTACACGCCGTCAAGGGGGGCTCAGGCGCAGAAGTGGGCGATGGCGCGCTCGAGCACCGCCTCGCAGGTGATCAGCTCCTCCACCGGCACGAACTCGCCCGTCTGGTGCGCCACCCGGATGTCCCCGGGGCCGAAGACCACGGCCTCCGCCCCTAGCGCCGTGAGCTGGGGGGCCTCGGTGCCGAAGGGCACCGTCACCGCGCTGCGGCCGCTCTCGCGCTCCAGGTAGCGCACGACCTCGGCGTCCGCGGCGGTGTCCACGCCGCGGTCCATGCGCAGCACGCGCACGCTGGCGTCGTACGCAGGCTCCTCCGCCACCAGCTCCTGGCGGATGCGCTCGAGCATCTGCGCCACGCGCTCCACCGGCTGGCGCGGGATGGGGCGCCACTCCACGGTGAAGCGGCAGGCGCCGGGGATGACGTTCTTCGCCTTGCCGCCCTGGATGAGCCCCACGTTCACCGTGGTGAAGGGGGGCGCGAAGGCCGGGTCCTGCTCCTCGCGCAGCGCGCCCAGCACCAGCGCCTCGAGCCGCTGCAGGAAGCGCCCGGCGCGGAAGATGGCCGAGGCGCCCGTCTCCGGGTACGCGCTGTGCCCCTCCTTGCCGCGCACCTCCACCTCCGCGAGGCAGTAGCCCTTGTTCGCGCGCACGGGGGTGAGCTGCGTGGGCTCGCCCACGATGGCGTGGCGCGCGCGGCCCAGCCCCGCGTCCACGAGGCGCTTCGCCCCCACGCACCCCACCTCCTCGTCCGACGTGAGCACCACCATCAGCGGCGCGCGCGAGCGCACCCGCTCCACCGCGTGCAGCGCGCAGGCGATGAAGGCCTTGGTGTCGCAGGCGCCGCGCCCGTAGAGCTTGCCGTCGCGCAAGGTCAGCTTCAGCGCCTCGGCCCACGCGGGATCGAAGGGCACGCAGTCCGTGTGGCCCACGAGCGCGAGCTGGGCGCGCTCGCCCTCGCCCCTCAGGGCCACCAGGTTCACCTTCTCCACGCCCGCGTCGTCCCGGTACACCTGGCGCTCGAGCGCGAAGCCCGCGCGCGCGAGCCGCTCGGACGCGTACGCGACCAGGGGCGCGTTGGGGCGCGAGGACGTGGTGTCCAGCGCCACCAGCTCGGCGAGGGTGGCCTGCAGCTCTGCGAGGGAAGCGCTCACGGGTACAGCCTCCTGGCCAGGCGCGCGAAGTCGCGCGCCGACTCCTCGGCGAGCCGGTGCACGCCGTCCTTCACCTTCAGCTCGCCGCCCACCGCCACCTCGCGCACCGCGCCCTTCTCCGCCCCCAGCACGATGCTCGCGAGCAGCGTGCCCGGCGTGGCGCCCGCGAGCGAGGGATGCGCGAGGTCCACGGTGAAGAAGTCCGCCGCGTGCCCCGGCACCAGCCGCCCGCTGCCCAGCCCGAGGCTGTGCGCGCCGTGCACGGTGGCCATCTCCAGCAGCCGCGCGGCGAGCCCCTCGGGGCGCCCGCCGCCCGGGTCCAGCACCGCCCTGCGCAGCCTCACGAGGCGCAGGTGGCCCTCGAGCTGGCGCGCCTCGTCCAGCAGGTCCACCGTGGCCTGGCTGTCCGAGCCGAAGCTGATGCGCGCCCCGGCCGCCACCAGCTTGTCCGCGGGCACCACGCCGTCGCCCAGGTTGCGCTCGGTGGAGGGGCACGCGCACACCGTGGTGCCGCTCTTGCCCAGGTCGCGCACCTCCCCGTCCGCCAGGTGCACCGCGTGCACCGCGGTGAAGTGCGGCCCGAGCATGCCCAGCTCCGCGAGCAGCTCCACCGGACGGCAGCCGTGCTCGGCGAGGCAGGCCTCGATCTCCTTGGGCTGCTCGGCCACGTGCATGTGCACCGGCCGGTCCTTCACCCGCGCGAGCGCCTGCAGCCAGTGCTTCGGCACCGCGCGCACGCTGTGCGGGGCGAGCCCCACGCGCACGCCCGGGTCCGTGCGGGTCGCGCTGCACAGCGCCGCGGTGCGCGCGAGGTAGGCGTCCACGTCCACGTCGATGAAGCGGCGCTGGCGCGGGTTGGGGGCCACCTGGTGGCCTGCGCGCGCGTACGCCACCTGCAGCAGCGCGATGCGCAAGCCCACCTCGCGCGCGGCGCGGATGACGTGCAGCGCGAGCGTGTGCGGCTCCGCGTAGGGCTGCCCGTCCGGCTGGTGGTGCACGTAGTGGAACTCGCCCACGCTGGTGATGCCGGCGAGCGCCATCTCGAGGAAGGCCTGCCGGCTCGCCACGTAGATGTCCTCGGGCGAGAGCGCCTCGGCGGCGCGGTACATCGCCTCGCGCCAGCTCCAGAAGTCGTCGACGCCCGGCGCCCCCGTGCTGCTGTTCGCCACGTACTCGGTGCGCCCGCGGATGAGGCGCTGGAAGGCGTGCGAGTGGCCGTTCACGAGGCCGGGCAGGAGCACCCGGCCCGGCAGCCGCACGCGCTCGGCGTCCTCGGGCAGATGCCCGTCCGGGAGGATGAGGCCATCCGGCCCCACGGCGAGCAGGGCGCCCGCGTAGAGGTGGCCGTCGCGAAAGACGTAGTCGGGCTCGTAGAGCGTGGCGCGCATGAGGGGGCTCGCGCGCGAGCCTAGTAGAGGCCCCTCCGGGTGTCAGGCATGGACTTGCGTGCGGCCCACGCCCCAGAGCCGGTCCTTGAGCGCGTCCTGGATCCACGCGAGGTGGCGCCGCTCGTCCTCGCGGTTGCGCAGGATGAGCCCGCGCACCTCGCCACTCCACTCGAAGCGCAGCGCGTACTCGTAGGCGCGGTTGGCGAACTCCTCGTTGCCCAGCATCGCGGCGAGCGCCGCGTGCGTGCCCATGAGGCTGCTGGCCGCGGTGGCCATCTTCATCGCCGCGCCCTTGAGGTCCGGCTTGAGCTGCACCGGCTCGCCGCCGAACTGCTGGATGAAGACGTTGAGGTCCTGCAGGTGGCGCAGGTGGTCGATGCGGAACTCGTTCAGCTTCTCGCGGATGAGCGGCTCCTCCACCCGGCTGATCGCCGCGTCGTAGGCCCCCACCGCGTCCGCATCCAGCTGCGCGAGGCTGCGCAGCTTCTGGATCTCGGGCTGCCTCTGCTCTTCGGACCGCTTGTCGGTGTCGTCCACGGCGCTGTCCTCCTCTTGGCGGCCCGGCAGGCGCGCGAGGGGGCGGCGCGCCGGGCTGCGTCAAGAAGGTGGGTCCGCCCCGCCCGGGGCCAAGCGGGGTGGGCCGGCGGCGCCGGGAGCCGGTCCGAAGGGCAGGCAGGAGGGCGGGCGCGCGCGGGAGGTGGGGGCGTGCCCACCTTCAGCGCATCCCCATGCCTCATTGGAGGAGCACCCCCGTGAAGAACGAAGACCTGACCACGACCATGGTCGAGGAGCAGACCAAGCGCATCCCCTCGATCGGCTTCCTCGCGCTCGCCATCGGCTCCATGGCGCTGAGCGCCGGGCTCTACCTCACGGGGCGCAAGAACCTGGCGGCCTTCGTGGGCCAGTGGGCGCCCACCATCCTCATCCTGGGCACCTACAACAAGATCACCAAGACCTTCTCCGCGCCCTATGACGAGTGGCAGCGCGCGCGCCACGGCGACCACGCGAGCGCGCTGAAGCAGCAGGGCGAGTCCGGCCGCTTCCAGCCCCACCTGAGCTAGGCCTCAGGCGTGCGCGGGCCGCGCGCCGCGCGGTTCCCCAGCCGCCTGCGCCTGCGGGCCGGCCGCGGCGCGCCGCCGGTCCGCGCGCAGGAAGCGGTAGTGCAGCCACGCGCCCAGCAGCGCCTGCAGCAGCAGGAGCCCGTTGGTCACCACGAACACCCAGTTGTGCACGAGCCAGCTGTAGAGCGTGAAGCCCACGCTCGCGGCGATCTGCCCGATGTAGAGCCACTTGGACACGCCCTCGCTCGTGCCCGAGCGCCACTGCTTGTAGACCTGCTTGCCGATGGTCAGCACGAGGACGAAGGAGCTGACCCACCCGAGCGCTTCCTGCATGCAACCTCCCGTGCCCAGCAGGATGCGCACGCGCGCCCGGGGCGCCCGTGGCAAGCCGCTTCGCACGCAGGGCAGCCAGGCAGGCGGCACGCGGCGCAGCGGTCGACGCGGTGCCCCGCACGGCCCAGCTTCCTCCCAGTCCCCTGCTTCCAACCCGGCTGCGTGAGGAGCGTGCGCGATGAAGGTCCGCGAAGTGATGACGCGCGAGGTGATCGGCATCGGCCCCGAGCGCACGCTCAGGGAGGCCGCCGAGCTGATGAAGGCGCTGAACGTGGGCCCCCTGCCGGTGGTGGAGCACGGGCGGCTGCGCGGCATGGTGACGGACCGGGACCTCGTGGTGCGCGGCATCGCCGAGGGGCTGGATCCGCAAGTGGCGCAGGTGGGCCAGGTGATGAGCGAGGGCGCCTTCACCTGCGGCCTCGAGGAGGACGTGGTGCAGGCAGCCGAGCAGATGCGCGAGCTCCAGGTGCGCCGGCTGCTCGTGGTGGACGAGCGCGGGCACCTGGTGGGCATCGTCGCGCTCGGCGACCTCGCGCTGGACGTGGAGGACGAGACGCTCGCCGGCCGCACGCTGGAGGCCATCTCCGAGCCCACCCCGAACGTGCAGTAGCCGCCGGGCCGGCAGCCATTTGCCAGCGCGCCCGGGCGTGCAGACGTTTGCCGGGTGAAGAAGACCACCTCGCGAAAGAAGAGCGCCGCCCGCAAGAGCACCGCCGCGCTCGAGACCTACCGGAAGAAGCGCGACTTCACCCTCACCTCCGAGCCCTCGCCCGAGGTGGAAGCGCCCCACGGCCGCGCAGGCGCCTTGCGCTTCATGATCCACAAGCACGACGCCACGGCGCTGCACTACGACGTTCGCCTGGAGATCGGCGGCGTGCTCGCGAGCTGGGCGGTGCCCAAGGGCCCCAGCCCGGACCCGAGCGTGAAGCGGCTCGCGGTGGAGACCGAGGACCACCCGCTCGCCTACGCCACCTTCGAGGGGCGCATCCCGGACGACGCCTACGGCGGCGGCGACTCCATCATCTGGGAGAGCGGCACCTACGAGACCGTGCCCCCGGGCCAGGAGGTGCAGATGCGGCGCGCCGGCCGGCTCACGGTGGAGCTGAACGGCCAGAAGCTGCGCGGGCGCTGGCACCTGGTGCGCACGCGGCCGCGCGGCGGCAAGGCGCAGTGGCTGATGTTCAAGGCGAAGGACGCGCACGCGCGCCCCGGCGTGGAGCTCACCGAGGAGCGGCCCGAGTCCGTGAAGAGCGGCCGCGTGCGCACCCGCGGGCCCGTGCGCAAGCGCGCGCTCGCCACCGGCAAGCACCCGCGCCCCGCCACGCTGCTGCAGCGCGTGTGGCCGCCCATGCTCGCGCGCCTCTCCACCCCGGCGGAGGCCTCCGAGGCGCCGCACGTGTTCGAGGTGAAGTACGACGGCTTCCGCGCGCTCGCGGCCCTGAGCGGCGGCAAGCTCGCGTTCCAGAGCCGCAACGCCGTGGACCTCGCCCCGCGCTTTCCCGCGCTCGCCGACGCGCTCTCGAAGCTGCGGGTGCGCGAGGCGGTGCTGGACGGGGAGATCGTGGCGCTGGACGCAAAGGGGCGCAGCCGCTTCCAGCTCCTGCAGAACGTGGACACGGGCGAGAACCTGGACCTGCGCTTCGTCGCCTTCGACCTGCTGTGGCTGGACGGCGAGGACCTGCGCGAGCGCCCGCTCGAGGAGCGGCGCGAGCTGCTCGAGAGCGTGCTGGGCACCGCGAAGCTGCCGCTGCAACTCTCCGAGCGGCTGGACCTGCCGCTTCCGCGCGCGCTGAGCGAGGCGCGCCGCCGCGGCTGGGAGGGGCTCATCGCCAAGCGCGTGGGCTCGCCGTACGCGGGCTCGCGCTCGCCGGACTGGCTCAAGCTCAAGGTCATCGCGGGGCAGGAGGTGGTGCTGCTGGGCTACCTGCCCATCACCAACGGCAAGCCGCAGATCGGCGCGCTCATCGTCGGCGTGCACGCGCAGGACGGCTTCCACGAGGTGGGGAAGATCGGCACCGGCTATACGGCCAAGACGCGCACCGAGCTCAAGCGCCTGCTGGACAAGGACCGCGTGAGGGCGCCCGTGGCGGTGGACGCGCGCGCCTGGAAGGACGCCGTCTGGGTGAAGCCGCGCTACGTGGCCAACGTGAACTACACCGAGTGGACGGAGGACGGGCGGCTGCGCCACCCGGTGTTCCAGGGCCTGCGCGACGACAAGCGCCCCGAGGACGTGGTGCGCGAGCGCGCCGCGCCGCGGGTGAAGGGCGCCGCGGCCCCGCGCGTCGCGGCCGCGCGCAGGACGGCAGCTCCGGCTCCGGCTCCCGCTGCGGACGACCAGGGCCACAAGCGCGTGCGCCGCCCGCTCGCCGCGCGCACCGCGAACAAGAAGGCCGCGCCGGGCCCGGACTCGGGCGACGACGCGGACCTGCTCACCCACCCCGAGCGCGTGCTCTACCCCGCGGATGGGCTGACGAAGGCGGACGTGTTCGCGCACTACGGGCGCGTGGCGCCGCTGCTGGTGCCCGTGCTGCGCGAGCGCCCCATCTCCGTGCAGCAGTGGCCCGCGGGCATCCGCGCCCCCGGCTTCTTCCGCCACCAGCTCAACGGCATGCCCGCGTGGCTGCCCACCTTCACCGTGCAGCACGAGGACAAGGTGCTCGAGCACGTGGACGTGCAGAGCGCGCGCGAGCTGCACTGGCTCGCGAACCAGTCCGCCCTGACGCTGCACATGTGGAGCAGCCACCGCCCCTCGCTGGACTCGCCGGACTGGGTGGCCTTCGACCTGGACCCGGGCAAGGGCGGCTGGGAGAGCGTGCTCGCGGTCGCCGCGCGCCTGCGCGAGCTGCTCGAGGTGCTCGAGCTCTCGAGTGTGCCCAAGACCTCGGGCAAGCGCGGCCTGCACGTGCTGGTGCCGCTGGCCCCGGGCGCGAGCTACGCCGAGACGCAGGCCTTCGCGAGCGCGGTGATGGAGCGGCTCGCGCGCGAGCTGCCCGAGCTGGCGACGACCGAGCGCTCCATCCAGAAGCGCGGCGGACGGCTGTACCTGGACGCGATGCAGAACGCGCGCGGCAAGACCATGGTGGCCCCCTACTCGCTGCGCGCGGTCGACGGCGCCCCCTTCTCCGCGCCGCTCGAGTGGCGCGAGGTGAACCGCCGCCTCGACCCGCAGCGCTTCAGGCTGAAGACGCTGCAGCGGCGGCTGGACGCCGTGGGTGACCTCTTCGCGCCCGCGCTGAAGAGCCGCCAGCGCCTGCCCGCGCTCGACGCGCTGCTCCAGCGCCGCTAGCGGGCGGGCAGGCGCGCGGCCGGGTTGTCCCGCGGGCGGAGGGCGGAAGCGCCGCCCGCACCCGCGGAGTTGCCCGCTTGATGGGACCCCGGTACACGCGCTGCCTCGCTGCCCTCGCGCTGCTGGTGGCGCTGGCGCCAGCCCCTGCGCTGGGCCCCCTGCCCGGAGGCCTTCCGCCGCACCTGCTCGTGGGCCTGCTCGAGCAGGGCGGGCGCCCCTGGAGCGCGCGCGCCCAGGTGCTCACCCGCGGCTGGGCGAGCGCAGGGCCCGGGCCGGACGGCACGCGCGCGCTGCAGCTGATGCGCGAGTCCCAGGCGCAAGGGCTCCTGCCGGTGCTCGCCTTCGCGCAGCTGCGCGGCGAGCCGGGCGGCGGCGACGCGGCCTTCTACGCGAAGACGCAGGTGGTGGCGACGATGCGCGACTACTTCGCGGACTTCCGGCTGCTGATGCAGCGCGCGCGCGAGTTCGGTCAGCCCGTCGTCGTCATCGTGGAGCCCAACGGCTTCGGCCTGCTGCAGGAGCAGACCGGCGCGGACCCGCAGGCCTTCGCCGCGGTGGGCTCGAGCGGCCTCCCCGAGCTCGCGCAGCTGCCGGACACCGTCGCCGCCTGGGGCCAGGCCTTCCTGCGCCTGCGCGAGGCGACCGGAGCTCGCAACGTGCTGCTCGCCCTCTCCGTGTCCTCGTGGGCGAGCGGCCAGGATCTGCTCTACGACGCCGAGGCCGCGAAGCGTCCGCTCGAGCCCGAGGTGGACGCGGTGGTGCGCTTCCTCTCGCCGCTGGGCCTACGCCCCACGGCCTCGGGCCAGAGCTACGCGCTGCTCGCGAGCGACCCGCTGGACCTGGACTCGGACTACTACCGCGTCGAGCGCAGGCAGAAGACCGGCTGGAGCCTGCGCGACGACGCGGACGAGCGCAGCCGCTCCTTCAACCGCTACGCGCGCTGGCTCGGGCTCGTGAGCCAGCGCAGCGGCAAGCGGTGGCTGCTGTGGCAGGTGCCGCTGGGCAGCGAGCCGGGCCGCGCCGCAGCGGGGCACGTGGAGTACTTCTTCGGCAGCGCAGGTGGGGCGCACCGCCGCCGCTTCGTCGACGCCGGCGTCGTCGCGCTGCTCTTTGGCCGCGCCTCCGGCACCCGGCACGAGGCAGAGCGCACCGACGCTGCACTCGCGGGCGCGCAACAACTCGAGAGCCGGGCGCACGACTTCCTCTCCGGCCCCGGGCTCGCCCTGGCGGGCCCCTTCGCTGCGCCCGAGCGTCCCGAGCCGGCGCCAGCCGTGGGCGGCAGCGGGCCCGCGGCGTCGGAGCCCTCGCGCGAGGCCAGCGCCGCACCGGAGGAGGCCTCGCGAGCGCCGCCGTCCCCTTCTGCACCCGCCGGTCCGGCGCCCGACGCGGGCACGTCCCGCTCGACGCCAGCGGGAGAGGAACCGGAGACCGCCGCTGCGCAGGAAGCGGGCTCCTCGAAGCAAGCGCCGGGGGCCGCACCCGAGAAGGGGAGCACTGCGGCAGCGCAGCGACCGGCGCCGTCGCCCGCGAAGAAGGGCGCTGCGTCCTCCCCCGCCGCCAGCAGCGGGTCCGCGCCTTCCCAGGACACGTCCCGTGCAACGGCCGATGCGCAGGCCGCAGGCCCCGCACAGAAGGCCACGGGCTCGACGCAGGGCGCTGCGTCCTCCGCGGCAGCGCCGCCCGCTCCGGCGAAGGCTGCCCCCGCACCCTCGTCACCGGCGGCAGCTCCAGCGGCGGCCGCGCAGCCCTCATCCGAAGTGGCGCAGGCGGCAGGTCGCGCCGCCCTTCCACCGGTTCAAGCGGGTCCTTCTCCGTCGCAGCCTTCACCCTCCGCGGCGCAGGGGACCGCACGTTCCGAGCCTGCGCAGTCGAGCGCGTCGACTTCGAAATCTCCATCCGCCGCGACTCAGTCGAGCGCGTCGACGTCGAAGCCCGCATCAGCCGCGACACAGCCGAGCGCGTCGACGTCGAGGCCCGCACCCGCTACGGCGCAGGCGAGCCCCTCCACGCCGCAGCCTGCATCCGCCGCTTCGCAGGGGACTGCTCGCACCGAGCCGACTCAGTCGAGCACCTCGGCGCCGCAGCCCTCTCCGGCCGTGGCGCAGGAGACCCGTCGCTCCGAGCCGTCTCCAACGCAGCCGAACGCATCGGCGTCGCAGCCGGCAGCCGCCGTGGCAACGGCGACTGGCCGCGCCGCCGCCCCACCCGCGCCTTCGAGCCCTTCCTCGAGCCCTTCGACGTCCGGGCCAGCGCCTGCCGTGACACAGGAAGCGGGCCGCGCCGCGCTTCCCCCGGCGGGAACGAGCCCGTCTGCGACCGGGGCGCAGGCCCCACGTGAGCAGCCGCCCGTTGCGAGCGCGCCGCCTGCGCTGGCGCGGGTCGAGTCCTTCCCGCCCCCGCCGGGCGCCGCGGCACCGGCGGACCTCGCGCGGCCGACTGCACCGCGCTTTCGCGCCGCCACCCGCGCCGTCCCGACACGCGTCGCGCCAGGGGCGCTGAGCACGCTGACCACCACGTTGCGCAACGACGGCGCGGCCGTGGAGGGCGTGGAGGTGCGCCTGGAGATCCTGAACGAGGCCGGGGCCCGGGTGGCGCAGCAGGCCTTTCGCGGGCAGCGCTTCCCCTCGGGGCAGGTGGCCGTCTTCACGTGGCCCTGGACGACGCCCGCGACGGGCGGCACCTACGCCGTGCGCGTGCGGGTCTCGGGGCCGAACGAGGTGCCCAGCTACCTGTGGCAGGAGCGCTCGGCGAGCGTGGGCGTGGGCACGGCCGCCGCCATCGCCGCCGCGCTTCCCGGCGCCACCGGCGCAGGCGCGGGGACGGGAGGCTCGGGCACCGCAGCCACTGCCGCAGCGCCGCTGGCGCCGGGCGACGATGCGCCCTACGGCTTCGAGTCGGGCACGCAGCGCTGGAGCAGTGCGGGCCCGGGCGCGGCCCGGCCCTTCCCCAGCGGGACCGAGGTCTACGCGGGAACGCGCTCGCTCGGGGTGAGCTTCAACGGCGCGCCGGGGACGACCAGCGTGCGCGTCGCGTCGCCTCCGGTGCGCGGAGGGCAGACGGTGACCTTCCACGTGTGGATCCCTCCGGCGAGCGGGCTCGACGCGGTGCAGGCCTACGTGCAGGAGGGGCCCGCCTCCCGCTGGCGCTACACGGGCACCTTCCGCCCGTTGCGCGACCTGCGGGTGGGCGCCTGGAACGCGCTGAGCGTGCAGGTGCCCGCGGGGGCAGCGGTGCCGCTGCTGGAGCTGGGCGTGGAGTTCCGCAGCCGCAATGGCGCGCACGGCACCGCCTACGTGGACTCGGTCCGGTGGTAGGCGCCCGCGGGTAGCCGCTTCACCGCCTGCCTGCCCGCCTGCACTCCCCTTGTGCGAGGGGGGAGCGCGCGCCAGCTTTTCGGGACAGCCCTGCACGAGGCCAGGCGAGGAGAGGACATGAACTGGGAAGGGGGACGTCGCAGCTCGAACGTAGAGGACCGCCGCGGGATGGGGCGGCCGCTCGCCTTCGGTGGAGGCGCGCTGGGTCTGCTGGGCCTGGTGCTGTCGCTGCTCCTCGGGGGAGACCCCTCGCAGGCCCCCTCGAGCGCGGGGCGCGACCAGGACCAGGGCTACGGCGGCTCGGGGCCGGCGGCGGGCACCACGGACCCGCGCGAGGACCGCGCCAAGGACTTCGTCTCGGTCATCCTCGCGGACACCGAGGACACCTGGCCCGCGCTGCTGCAGCCCATGGGCGTGCGCTACCGGCCGCCGCACCTGGTGCTGTTCAGCGACGCGGTGGAGAGCGCGTGCGGCTACGCGCAGGCGGCGGTGGGCCCCTTCTACTGCCCCGGTGATCAGCAGGTGTACCTGGACCTCTCCTTCTTCGACGAGCTCTCGCAGCGCTTCGGCGCCGAGGGCGACTTCGCGCAGGCCTACGTGGTGGCGCACGAGATCGGCCACCACGTGCAGAAGCTGCTGGGCCTGAGCGACCGGGTGCACCAGCTCCAGCAGCGCAGCAGCCGCACCGGCGCCAACGCGCTGAGCGTGCGCCTGGAGCTGCAGGCGGACTGCTTCGCGGGCGTGTGGGCGCACCACGCGAACAAGCAGCGCAAGCTGCTCGAGGCGGGCGACGTGGAGGAGGGCCTGCGCGCGGCGGCCGCCATCGGCGACGACACGCTGCAGAAGCGCGCGCAGGGCCGCGTGGTGCCCGAGTCGTTCACCCACGGCTCCAGCGCCCAGCGCGTCACCTGGTTCCGGCGCGGGCTGGAGACGGGCCAGGTGAAGGCCTGCGACACCTTCGACGACCAGGCGCAGGACGAGGCGCAGTAGCGCGGCTGTCCAGTCCTCGGCAGGCGCCCTCCACGGGCCCTGCGCAGGGGGAGCGGATCCGCTAGGCAGGAGCCCGGAGCAGTCCTCTGGCTCCTGCCTCGCATGACCGCCACCATCGACTTCCAGCAGCTCTTCGAGCACTCCCCCAACCCGTACATGCTGCTCGACCGCGAGCTGCGCTACGTGGCGGCGAACCGGGCCTACCTGCGGGTGACCGCGAGTCGGCTCGAGGAGCTGCTCGGCCGCAACATCCTGGACGCCTTCCCCAACGATCCCGCGGACCCCAACAACGCGAGCGCCACGATGCTGCGCGAGTCGCTGCACCGCGTGCTCGCGAGCGGGCAGGCGGACACGCTCGCGCTCATCCCCTACCGGGTGCCGAAGGAGACGCCCGGGGGCCCCGTGCTGGTGGAGCGCTTCTGGAGCGCCACGCACACCCCCATCCTGGATGCGCGCGGCGAGGTGGCCTTCCTCCTCCAGCACACGGTGGACGTGACCGAGCTGCAGCAGCTGAAGCAGGCCGCCGCGGCGCCGCTGGTGGAGGCCGGGGTGCTGCAGCGCGCGGCGCACGTGCAGGAGGCCAACCGCAGCCTGCACGCGGAGACGCAGCACCTGCGCCGGCTCTTCAAGCAGGCCCCCGGCTTCACCGCCTTCCTGCGCGGGCGCGAGCACGTGTTCGAGCTGGCCAACGACTCGTACTACCAGCTGGTGGGGCACCGGGACATCCTCGGCAAGCCGGTGCGCGAGGCGCTGCCGGAGGTGGCCGGCCAGGGCTACTTCGAGCTGCTGGACCAGGTGTTCACGAGCGGCGAGGCCTTCGTGGGGCACGACCTGCGCGTGCTGCTGCAGCGCGAGCCGGGCGCGCCGCTCGCCGAGCGCTTCCTCGACCTCGTCTACCAGCCCATCGTCGAGCCGGACGGCCGGGTCTCCGGCATCTTCGTGCAGGGCAACGACATCACCGCGCAGCGCCACGCGCAGGAGCAGATCCGCCACCTGAACGCGAGCCTCGAGGCGCGCGTGCAGGAGCGCACCGCCGAGCTGCAGCAGGCGAACCAGCGGCTGCAGGAGGTGGACCGCCTCAAGGGCGACTTCCTCGGCGGCGCCTCCTACCAGCTGAGCAGCCCGCTGCACGCCATCCTCGGGGCCACGGACGTGCTGGAGAGCACCAGCCCGAGCAAGGCGCAGCAGCCCTACCTGCGGCGCATCGCCGCGAACGCCGAGGTCCTGCTCGCCACGGTGAGCGGGCTGCTGGACATGTCGCGCCTGAGCACGCGGCGGCTGCAGCTGCGCAGAGACCCCGTGGACCTGCTCGCCCTGGTGCGCGAGGTGTGGGAGCAGCTGCGGCCGCTCGCCGAGCAGCAGGGACAGCGCGTGGTGCTGCAGCTGCCGGACACCCTGCCCGCGCTGCAGGAGGCGGACGAGGAGCGCCTGCACGCGGTGGTCATCACCCTGGTGCACGACGCCCTGCGCCTCACGCCTGCCGCGAGCCTCGTGCGCATCTCGGTGCTGAAGGCCCAGGGCCAGGTGCAGCTCGAGGTGCGCCATACCGGAAGCCCCCTGCCGCCCGAGACGCTGGAGCGCCTCTTCCAGCGCTTCACGCAGCTGCGCGGCACCTGGGTGGAGCTCTCGGTGGCGCGCGCGCTCGTAGAGGCGCACGGCGGCTCGCTCACGGCGCGCGCCGAGAGCGACGGCAACACCTTCACCCTCAGCCTCCCGCTGCGCGGCGCCTAAGCGCCCGGACACGGATGTTGTCCAGGGTAGCGCAGGCGTAGGTGGTGGCGGCGCAGTGCGCGCCGCACCGCCGCGAGCAGTTCGTCGAGGGTGCTGAAGCTGCGCTCGGGCAACTC
>NZ_VJZZ01000011.1 GCF_009659535.1 Aggregicoccus sp. 17bor-14 | reverse complement strand
GCAGCAGCAGCAGCTCGGGCCATGACGTGTGCCTCCTCAGGGATGCAACACGCCAGCCCTCTCGCCTACCTCCCGGGCGCACACCCCGTGCGAGCCCTTCTGCATCTCGCGCAGTCCAACTAGGGGGCGGGGGCGCAGGTGCTGCCGGGCTGCGTGGCGCGGTAGCGCACCCACAGCTCGCAGTTGCAGCCGGCGCTGCGCCGCGACTCGTAGACCACCTTCAGGGTGCCGCTGAACTCGCTGGGGCAGTCGGTGCGCCCCTCCAGGTGCACCGTGGCGGTGTCCAGGAGGCACTGCTGGCCGCGCACGACGGTGCTCACGTTCACCACGCTGCCGTCCACGGTGAAGCGGTCGTTCACCCCGAGGAAGTAGCCCACCAGCTCGGTGCCGCCCTGTCCGTCCTGGCCGAAGAGGCCGTAGTCCATGCGCAGCGTCTCGCCGGCGATGAGCAGCTGCGCGTCCCAGAGCTCGTCCGGAGCGGCGAGCAGCTCGCAGTCGTCCACGATCTCCTCCGTGGCGGTGAACGCGTAGCTGCCCTCCTGCTGCGTGTAGGCGCTGGTGCAGGCGCTGGCGAGCAGCGCGGTCAGGGACAGCACGAGGAGGCGGGGCAGCGGACGGTGGGAGGCCACGGCGGCAATCTAGCGGAGCCCCGGCCCGGCTGCAGGGGTTAGAGTGGACGCATGTCCGACTACAAGAACCCGGTGCCCACGGTGGACTGCATCCTGGAGCTGCCCGGAGAGCGCGTGGTGCTCATCCGGCGCAAGAACCCGCCCCTGGGCTGGGCGCTGCCGGGCGGCTTCGTGGACGAGGGCGAGGCGCTGCACGACGCCTGCGTGCGCGAGGTGAAGGAGGAGACGGGGCTGGACGTGAAGCTGCAGGAGCAGTTCTTCACCTACTCGGACCCGAAGCGCGACCCGCGCAAGCACACCGTCTCCACCGTGTTCCTGGGCAGCGCCGAGGGCGAGCCCACCGGCGGCGACGACGCGAGCGAGGCGCGCGCCTTCCCGCGCGACGCGCTGCCCAAGGAGCTCGCCTTCGACCACGGCACCATCCTGCAGGACTACCTGCGCTACCGGCGCACCGGCGAGCGGCGCAAGCTGTAACCCCCCGTGCGCTACCTCTACGCACTCCTCGCCCTGGGGCTCCTGCTCGCGGTCCACGAGCTGGGCCACCTCGTGATGGCCCGGCTGCTCGGCCTTCGCGTGGAGCGCTTCTCCTTCGGGTTCGGGCCGGCGCTGCTGGACTTCCGCGCGGGGCGCACGCGGGTGACGGTGGCCGCGGTGCCCCTGGGCGGCGCAGTGCTCATCCGCGGGATGAACCCGCACGAGCAGCGGGCAGACCCCGAGGACCCGGCCTCCTTCGTCGCCCTGCCCCGCTGGCGCCGCGCGCTCGTGCACCTGGCGGGCCCGCTCACCAACTACCTCGTCGCGCTCGCGGTGCTCGCGGGGCTCTACGCCGCGGGCACGCACGTGCCGGTGCCGCTCGCCATCGGCACGGTGGAGCCGGGCTCCGAGGCGGCGCGCGCGCAGCTGGTGCCCGGGGACGTCATCCGCCAGGTGGAGGGCTCGCAGGTCGCGCGCTGGAGCGAGTTCGTGGAGGCCGTGGCCGCGCACCCCGGCCAGCCCCTGCACCTCACGGTGGAGCGCGCCGGGGAGCGGCGCGAGGTGCTGCTCACCCCGCGTCCCGGCGAGCAGGGCGCGGGGCGCGTGGGCGTCACCCAGCAGTACGTGTACCGCGCCCACCCGCTGCCCGAGGCGCTGCGGCTCGCGCTGCTGCACACCGGCCGCATCGCGAGCGAGGGCGTGGACCTGGTGGTCGGGCTCGCGCAGGGCCACCCGGGCCGCGAGCTCGCCGGCCCCACGGCCCTGGTGCGCCAGGCCTCGGAGGCGACCACCTCCGGCCTGGACACCTTCCTGCGCCTGCTGGTGAGCGTGTCCGTGGCGCTCTGCCTCTTCTACCTGCTGCCCATCCCCAGCCTGGACGGGGGCCGGGTGCTGCTGCTCGCGCTCGAGGGGCTCACCGGGCGCGCGGTCAACCGGCGCGTGCAGACGCTGCTGCAGACGCTGGGCTTCCTCCTGCTCGTGGGCGCGGTGGTGGCCATCGCCGCGAGCGAGCTGCGCCGCGGGCTGCGGCTCTTCCAGGCCCCGGCCGCGGCTCCGGCTCCGGCCGCGCGCGACGCCGGCCTGCCCTCCGTCCTGCCGCGCACGGATGGCGGCCTGCCCACCGGGGGAGCAGTCCCGCCGGGGCGCTGAAGCGTCTATCCTCCGGCCCCTGATGACGACCCCGCGCGCCACCGCCACTGGCCTCTACTGCGAGCTGTACTGGGGCGAGAACCTCAGCGAGACCTGGAGCTTCGGCCCCGCGCAGCCGCGCGTGCTCGCCGCGCCCGACGAGGCGGCCCCCCTGCCCCTCTACGGCTTCGCGCTGCCCGAGGAGCCCTACCTGCTGGCCGAGTTCTCGCCCGCGGACGGCGCCTACCGCGTGTACCCCGCCCCCGGCATGCGCGTGGAGCGGCGCGCGGGCGCGAAGCAGCCCTTCACCCCTGCGCAGACCCTCCCGGGCGAGCGCCCCTCCGTGCTGCTGGGCGCGGGCGAGGTGCTGCGGCTGAGCGCGGGCGAGCTCTCGCTGCACGTGCACCCCTCCGTGGTGAGCAAGCGCGTGCAGGGCCTGCGCGCCAAGGACGCGGTGATGGTCGCCGCGGGCATCCTCGCGTTCATCGGCCTGCCGGTGGCCTTCCTCGCCTACGGGCCGGATCCGGCGCGCCAGGTGGAGATGACCGAGCGCGCGCTCGCCGCGAAGCGCGAGAAGGACGCGGCGAAGCGCGAGGCGCTGGGCGTGGCCACGCCCGCGCGCGAGATGACCCAGGAGGAGCTCGAGGCCGAGGAGGACGGCGGCACCACCGTGCTGCTGCCCAACCGCATCACCGTCGAGTAGCGCGGGCTCAGGGCCCCAGGCCCACCCACACCTCGCCGTCCTCGAAGTGCTCCTTCTTCCAGATGGGCACGTCCTCCTTCAGCCGCTCGATGGCGTGCTCGCAGCCGCGGAAGGCCTCGCGCCGGTGCGGCGCCGCGGCGGCGATGACCACCGCGAGCTCCCCGGGCAGCAGCGTGCCCACCCGGTGCACGATGGCCAGGCGCGTGCCGCCGAAGCGCTCGGCCACCTCGGTGCCGATCGCCGCGAGCCGCCGCTCGGCCATGGGCGGGTAGGCCTCGTACTCGAGCTTCACCACGCGCCGGCCCCGCGTGCTGTCGCGCACGGAGCCCGTGAACGTCACGAGGCCTCCGTAGGCCTCGCCCGCCACCGCCGAGACGACCTCCTCGAGCACCAGCGGCCGGTCCACCACGCAGAAGCGCCCGCTGCCTCCGGCCACCGGCGGGATGAGCGCGAGCTCGGCGCCCGCGGGCACCGGGGCCTCCAGGTCCACGAACTCCTGGTCCACCGCCACCCGCAGGTGCGGCAGCAGGGGCGCGAGCGCGGGGTGGCGCTGCGCGAGCAGGGCGAGCACCGCGCTCACCCGCAGGCCCGGCGAGTGCGGCACCTCGGTGCGCGAGAGCCCCGCGCGCTCGCGCGCCGCGGCGAAGAGCAGGACGGTGACGGGGGCGTCGGCCACGCGCTAGCGCTCCCGGAGGACGACGCGGCCCTTGAGCCGCGCTCCGCCCTCCTCGGGGCTCAGGTCCAGGAAGGCGTGGTCGAAGGGCGTCTGCTCGAGCAGCGCCCCCACCAGGGTCTGCATTCCGGCGAGCTGCGCCGGGGACACGCCCTTCACCTCGCGCACCGCGTCCAGGTCCTCGCGCAGCCGCTCCACGTCCAGCATCAGCGAGAGGTGACCGGGGCCGAAGCTCGTACCGCCGAAGCGCTGGTGCAGCGCGGCCGCCACGTCCACGTTCGGGCGGCCCTGCTGCGGCGTGCCCGCCCGCAGCGACAGCCGCTGCTCGGACACCGCGACCTCCACGGGCTGCGCGAGCACCGTGGCGCGAAAGCGCGTGGTGTCCTTCTCCTTCACCGTGTCCACCTTGAAGGGGCTGCTCTCCAGCTGGTGCGTGAGGTACGCGAGCACGGGCGCCGCCTTCAGCAGGCCCGCGTCCACCAGGAGGCTGCCGCGCGGCTGGGGCTGGCCGCTGCGCGCGAGGTTCTGCAGGAAGCCGGGCGCATCGAAGTAGGCCAGCAGCGCGAGGTCTCCGCGCAGCGCGCCGATGAGCGCCTCCGCGTCGATGCCCGCGGCCTTGAGCCGGGCCACGTGGCGGGCACGGCGCGGCGAGCCCTCGCTGCCGAAGGCCAGCGCCGCCATCTCCCGGGGAGGCAGCGAGAGCTGCAGCGCGGCGAAGGCCCCCGCAGGTGCCTGCTGCAGCAGCGCGCCCACCGGGGCCTGCGCGTTGGCGAAGAGCGGGCGCGCGGTCGCGGCGAAGCCGTCCACCTCGAGCCCCTTCGCATCCACCCGCATGCTGCTCCACAGGCCGGGGATGGCGTCGTCCGTCTTCTCGTGGGGGCTCCCCGCGTAGAAGTAGAGGTTGCCCGGGGCCACCTTGGCCTGCAGCGCCGCGAGCCGCGGGTGCGAGGCGAGGCCCTCCGGCGCCGCCGAGCTCACGATGGCGCGCACCCGCGCCACGTCCGCCGAGGTCTTCGCCACCTGCTCCTGCGCCAGCGCCTTCTGCACGCCACCGTCGTCGAGCGTCCCGGTGCGCTCGGGGGTGATGACGTAGAGGTAGCCGCGGTCCACGAAGGCGAGCAACTCGGGGCCGTCCGTGGCGGCGATGCGCACGCTGCCGTCCTCGGCGCGCCGCGCGAGCCCGCCGTGCTCGCGGATGTCCGCCTCCACGGCATCCAGCGCCGCGTCCGGCTCGGTGATGCCGACGAGCGCGATGCCGCCGGAGAACTCCTCCAGCGTGAAGAAGCCGAGCCCCTCCTCGGGGTCCACCACGCCGCGCGCCTCACCGCTGCCGGACAGGCTCTGCAGCACCAGCGAGACCAGCGGCGCCTGGGCGAGCGCGTTCTGGGCGTTCTCGGCGCCCACCAGGCGCTCGAAGAAGTCCACCAGCGGCCCCACGTTGCCGCGCAGCCGCGGGACGAAGAACGCGGCCTCCGCGCTGCGCGGCACCGCGCGCAGCAGCGGGCGCGGCACCACGGTGATGCGCACCCGGCCCAGCTCGTCCTTGCCGTCCGCGTCCAGCGCCCGCACCGTGTAGGTGCCGGCGCGCGGGAAGGCGTGGCTCACGTGCGCGCCCTTGTGCAGGGAGCCGCCCTGGCCGAAGTCCCAGGAGAGCTCCGGGGCGCCCTGCGCCTGCGAGCCGAAGTCCACCGGCATCCCCGCCTCCACCGTGCGCTCGGGGCCCAGGTCCGGCTTCACCGCGCGGTGGCAGCCGGAGGCCGCCAGCGCGACGAGTGAGACGAGGGCGAGGACTGCGCGAGGGGCGGAGAGCGAGGGAGGCCGCATAGCGGCCTAGTAGTCCACCCCGAACCCGAACATCCAGCCCCGACTGGAGAGGTCCAGCCCTCCCTTTCCGAAGTTGTTCACTTCGGCGCGCGTGTACTCGGCGAAGAGGTAGGTGTGGTTCACGCCCGTGTCCGTGTCCAGGTTGCGGGCGAGCGTGGGCTCGATGAAGTCCAGGTACACCTCCACGCCGCCCGTCAGGCCGTAGCCCATCTTCCCGCCGTGGATGCTCTGGGCGGTGTTGAGGAAGCGGTAGGGGATGTAGCGGAAGCTCGCCTCGGCGTAGGGAACCACCGGAATGCCCCAGCGCTCGGCGGCGTAGTCCATCTTGTAGAAGGCCCCGAGGCTGAGCGGGAAGACCTGGAGCCCGCTCTTCTCACCGGCGCGCTGGCCATTCACGTCGAAGCCCTCGCCCCACTTCTCCGCGTAGCCCGCGGAGAGCGAGAGCCCGGCAGAGCCGTAGCCTTGGTAGAAGTAGCGCTGGCCCTCCAGCTCGAACAGCAGCATGCCGCTGTTGCCGAAGAAGTCCTTGTAGGGGGTGCCGGTCATGCCCTCCCCCTGGTCGATGCGCGGCAGGTAGCTGCCGAGCCGCATGAGCAGGGCGCCGGTGCGCGGAGACCTTCCGGTGAATGCCGGGTCGATGACCTGGGCGCTCGCGCTCGAGGCCACGAGCGTCAGGAACAGCCCCATCAGGATGCAACGCTTCATGACGCACGCCTCCGCGAAGCCACCCACAGCCCGAGCACCGCGAGCGCCGCACCGGTCGAGAGGCTCGCGCCCCCCGCCACCCCGCAGCCGCCGGTCTCGGTACCACCCGCGGCCTGGTAGGCCTCGTAGAAGTCGGTGACTGCCACCGGGGTCCCCGCCACCTCGGCGGAGAGGTCGCTCACGTTGCCGGCAAGGTCCGTCTGGGTCGCGCGCACGAAGTACGTCACACCGTTGTCGAGGTTCGAGATCTCGAAGGACTTGGTCGGGCTGTGGCTCCCGGCCGGGGTGAAGCCCGTGTCCGTCTCCTTGCGGTACTCCACCTGCGCGGTCGCGATGTCATCCGCATCGGGGATGGTCACCACGAGCTTGCCGTCCTGTCCCTTCACGGTCAGCGCAGGCGGCGCAGGCTTCTCGTGATCGTAGGCGATCTGCAGATCGCTCGGGGTCGACGTGATGTTCTTCGTGCTGCTGCAGCTCCCGACCAGGTCGCTGGACGCCTTCGTGAACCCACAGACCCGGAACAGGCGGGTCTCCTGCACGTCCGCCCCGCAGGCGTTCTTGCTGCCCACGGCAGTGGGGGTCCCCACCGTGGTGAGCAGCGTGTCGAGGGCGATGTTCTCGGTGCCGCCGTGCTGCGACCCGTTCACGTTCGACAGCGGCGACGCGCTCGCGACCTGGCTGGGGGTGCGCGTGAACACCGTGAGCCGGTTCGCGGGCAGCGTCCCGTCCGAAGGGCAGTTATCGGCGAAGGGCTGGACCCACACGACCAGATTGTCACACACCTGGGCCGTATCCACGGACCAGGTGATGGACACGTTCGTGCCGCAGTCAGCCGGCCCCACGGTGCGGGTCGTAGAGGCCGCGGTGTTCGTCGACGTGGTGACGAAGCCGAGCGTGAGGGTCTGCGCGCTGGCCACGGCCGGCAGCAGCAGAGAGAGCAGGAGCAGAGAGGAGCGCATGGGCGGAGGGGAGCCTAGCAAGGCCAGGGCCAGCAACAATCCCCGCCCCCGCGCCGTGTTCGCCTGTGCGCGGGGGGCCGGGGAGGCCAAATGGGCAGACCGGGCGCAGGCCCGCTGCCAAATTGTCAGGCCTTGCGGCCCGCGAGGAAGAGCCCGGTCTCCACGGCGTTGAGCGCCGCGCCGCGGCCGGCGTTGTCCACCACGGCGAAGAGCGTGAGCCACTCGGGGGCCTGGGGGAAGGCGCGCAGGCGGCCCACGTGCACCGCGGGGTCCGCGGTGATGAGGCTGGGCATGGGGTAGATCTTCTCGCCCGGCGCATCGAGCACCTTCAGGTTCACGCCCTTCTTGAGCGCGGCGCGCACCTGCTCGAGCGGCGCCGCGTTGCGCAGCCGCACGTGCAGGCTGAGGCCGTGGCCGTAGAAGGTGGGCACCTGCACCGCGGTGCCCGCCACCACTGGCATGTCGGGCCGGCCGGCGAAGAGGCGCGCCACCTCCAGCGTCCAGCCCGCCTCCTCCTGCGTCCAGGGCGAGTTCTCGAGGAAGCCGCTCACCTGGGGCACCAGGTTGAAGCCGATGCGGTGCGGGAAGAGGCTCGGCTCCGGGTCGCGGCCCGAGAGCAGGTCCGCCGTCTGCTTCTCCAGCTCCTTCACGCCGCGCTCGCCCGCGCCCGACGCGCTCATCAGCGCCGTCACTTGCACCTGCGCCACGCCGAAGGCCGCGCGCAAGGGCTCGAGCACGGTGACGAGCCCGCTCGTCACGGCGGACGGGAGGCACACGATGCGGCCCTTCATCGCGCCCGCCACCGCCTCCAGGTTGTGCCCCGGCATCACCAGGGGCACCGTGCCGTCACCGCGGAACGCCGGGCTCGCGTCCACCACCCACGCGCCGGCCGCCTGCGCCGCGGGCGCCAGCGTGCGCGAGGCGTCCGGCGGGGTGCACAGCAGCACGAGGCCGTGGCCGCGGAAGGCCTCCGCCGCCGTGCTCTGGGAGACGGGCTCCACCTCGAGCGAGTCCTCGCCATACTCCAGCTCCTCGCCCTGGCTGCGCTCGGAGCCCAGCACCGTGATGCGCTCGGAGTCGATGCCCTGGTCGAAGAGCGCGCTGAGCACCTCGCGCCCCACCACGCCCGTGCCGCCCACCACGGCGATTCGAAGGTTCTCGTTCATGGGGGTTCCTTTACGCCAGCAGGGCACGGGGAGCCACGGCTTCGTCAGGCGCCCTCCCCCGACGGCGAGTCAGTCCTCTTTGAGGCGGCTCGTGGGCTCGGGGCCCGGCAGCGGCGGGAAGGCCGGGTTGCGCTCGGCGCCCGAGGTGCGCACGTAGTGCGGCTCCAGTGCGAACACCGCCTCCATGGCCTGCGTCTCGGGGAGCTTCGCGAGCTCCGCGAGCGCCACCGCCGAGGGGAACAGGGGCCCGGAGAGGAGCCGCTCCGCGGGCACGCCGTGGGCCTCGAGCGCCGCGCGGTAGTCCGCGAGCGCGGGGCCCAGCGCGAGCGCCCGGGGCTCCGCGAGCAGCTGCCGGGCAATCTCCTCGGGGCTGAAGGCGTCCTCGGGCGCGAGCGCCTCCACCTGCCGGCCCGTGCGCAGGTAGCGCCCGAGGTAGAGGTCGTCCTTGCGCGCCACCGCGAGGCAGTAGAGCGGCACGCCCTCGGGCCCCTCCAGCGCGAGCGCCGCGAGCGAGGAGGCTCCGACGAGCTTCAGCCCCGCCGCGTACGCGAGCGCCTTCGCGGCGGAGAGCCCGATGCGCAGGCCGGTGAAGGAGCCCGGCCCCAGCCCCACCACCAGCCCCTCGAGCGCGGAGAGCTTCACGCCGTGGCGCGCGAGCAGCTCGCCGATGACGCCGGGCAGCACCTCGCTCTGCTTGTGCGGCGGGCCCACCACGTGGTGCTCGAGCGTGCGCAGGCCCCCGTCCGGCAGGCGCTCGGCGAGCGCGAGCGAGAGCGTGAGCGTGGAGGTGTCGAGCGCGAGGAGCATGGTGGGCGCCTCTCTACCCCGCCCGGGCGCTGGCGCGCGACGCCTTTGCGTCCTGCGGCGCGTTCTCGCAGCGGTACAGCCGCACGCGACTCACGCCCTTGTCGAGCATCCCGAGCCGCACTGCGGCCGCGTGGGACACGTCGATGATGCGCCCCTCCACGTACGGGCCGCGGTCGTTGACGCGCACGTTCACCTTGCGGCCGTTCTCCATGTTCACCACGTGCAGGCAGGTGCCGAAGGCCAGCTTGCGGTGCGCGGCCGTGAGGGCGTGCTGGTTGAAGCGCTCGCCGCTCGCCGTGGGGCGCCCGTGCAGGCCGGGCCCGTAGAAGGACGCGAGCCCCTCGCCCAGGTAGCCCTTCACCTCGGGGCGAGGCGCGGGACGCGGAGGGGGCGCGGGCGCGGGCGGACGGCTCGCCACCGGCGGCGGCTCGCGCGTGTCCGGCTTCGCCGCGCGCGGCGCGCAGGCCGCGAGCCCGGCGAGGAGCGCTGCGACCAACAGGGAGCGGGCTGCGTGCATGGGCACTGCTCCTCTCGTCCGAGGCCCGGGCAACTAGAGCCCGAGCATCCGCTTGCCGTCGTTCGCGAAGGCCAGGACCATGAGCATGATCAACATCGCGAGCCCGACCATGTTGGCCACCTCGCGCGCCCGCGCCGGGATGGGCCGGCGGCGCACGCCCTCCCAGACGGCCGCGAGGATGTGGAAGCCGTCCAGGATGGGGATGGGCAGCAGGTTCATCACGCCGAGGTTGATGGAGATGACCGCCATCAGGTGCAGGAAGCTGTCCATGCCCTGCGCGGCCGTCTTGCCGGCCAGCTCGTACATCATCAGCGGACCGCTCACGTTGCTCAGCGGCACCGAGCCCGTGATGAGCCCGCCCAGCACGCCGATGAGCTGGCCGGTGATGCGCGGCACCACCTGCAGCGCCTGGCCCAGCGCCTCGGCGGGGCCGGTGTGCAGCGTGACGCGCTCGGGCTCCACGGTGGCGCTGGGCAGGGCGAGCCGCGAGCTCACGCCGAGCACCAGCGCGCGCGACTCGTTGCCCAGCTCGTCCTTCTCCGTGAGGTAGGCCTGCTGCAGCTGCGCCGTGCGCTCGTCAGCGCCCGTGCGCCACGCGAGCGAGAAGGGCTGCTCCTTGAGCCCGCTGAGCGCCGTCTGCAGCTGGAGGAAGGTCTCCAGCGGCTTGCCGTTGAAGGAGACGAGGCGGTCGCCCACCTTCAGCCCCGCCTTCGCCGCGCTGGAGCCCGGGGCCACCGCCGCCACGTAGAGCTCGGCGCTCTCCGCCCCCAGCGCCGCGTAGCCCTGTCCGGGCTGACGCGCGAGCTTCACGGTCTCGACCGAGGGCACGCGCCCCGTCACCGGCCCCACCTCCACCCGCGCCATGCGCTGCACGCTCAGGGTGAGCTCGCCCTGCGCGCGCTCGAGCACGCGGGAGAGCTCCACCTCGTCCGCCACGCGCTGGCCGTTGACCGAGAGCACGCGGTCGAAGGTGCGCAGGCCCGCGGCGGCCGCCGCAGACCCCTCGGGCACGCCGAGCATCGGCGCGAGCCGCACCGGCATGATGCCGATCATCCCGCGCGGCGTGGACTGCACGCCGTCGCTGCCCTCGGTCTTCGCGGGCGTGAGGGTCACCGTCTCCACGCGCCCCTCGCGCTCGAGCTTCAGCTGGATGGGCCGCTCGTAGCGCGACTGCAGCTTGCTCTGCACCTCCTGGAAGGAGCGCACCGGCTCGCCGTCGATCGCGAGCACCGTGTCGCCGGGGCGTACGCCCGCGCTCGCCGCCGGCAGGCCCGGGGACACGTAGCCCACGCGCGGCGCGATGGCCTGGCTCGCCCCCACGAAGACGAAGAAGTAGACCAGCACCGGGAAGAGGAGGTTCATGGCCGCGCCCGCCACGAAGATGGCCACGCGCTTCCAGGGCGGCTGCGCGGCGAGGCTGCGCTTCTCGTCGCCGGGCGCGAGCTCCTCCTCCCCGCCCTGCACCGCCGCCTCGCCCACCATCTTCACGTAGCCGCCCAGGGGCAGCAGCGCGATCTGGTACTCGGTCTCCCCGTGCGTGAAGCTGAGCAGCTTGGGGCCGAAGCCGATGGAGAAGCGCACCACCTTCACGCCGCACCACTTGGCGACGAGGAAGTGGCCCAGCTCGTGGACGAACACGAGCACGCCGAGCAGCAGGACGAAGTACCCCAGATTCCCCATGGGCAGGAGAGTAACCGTGGCCCCCTGCCTGGACAACGCACTTGGCGGCCCCCGGGGCCGCCGTGCCTGCCCGACTAGTTCAGCACTGCGCGCACGTAGGACGCGTAGAGGAACACCAGCGGGGCGTTGAAGAGCAGGGCGTCGATGCGGTCCAGCATGCCGCCGTGGCCCGGCACGAGCCGGCTGCTGTCCTTCACCCCGTAGGCGCGCTTGAGCATGCTCTCGCACAGGTCGCCCATCGGGCCCAGCAGCCCGCCGAGCACGCCGAGCACCGCGCAGTCCACCACCGTGAGCACCGGGAAGGCCACGGCGCGCAGGATGAAGAGCCCCAGCACCGAGCCCAGCAGCCCGCCGAGGAAGCCCTCCCACGTCTTGTTCGGGCTCACCGCGGGGTAGAGCTTGCGCCGCCCGAGGAAGCGCCCGGCGAAGTAGGCCATGGTGTCGTTGAGCCAGGTGATGACCAGGGCGGCGAACACCCACCAGAAGCCGTCCTCGCGCAGCCGCAGCGCGCTGAGCGCCATCATCCCCACCCCGCCGTACAGGCAGCCGGTGAGCAGGTGCGAGGCGCGAGTGGGCGCCTCCTGCAGCGCTCCGCCCGCGAGCAGCTGGTACACCCACGAGAAGAAGAAGAAGGCGGCGACGAGCCAGAACGCGGCCTCGGCGTACGCGCGCGGCGCGAGCGCGGGCAGCATCGGCAGCAGCAGCGCCACGGCCGCGCCCACCCAGGCCGCCGGCCACAGCCGCTTGTAGACGATGGTGTAGTACTCGCCTGCGCACACGGCCGCGGCGAAGCCCAGCAGCGCGGCGCTGTAGAAGCCGCCCTTGAAGAGCAGGAAGAGGATGACGGGCAGCAGCACGAAGGCCGAGACCACCCGGATGACGAGGTTCTTGTTCTTCTCGTTCACGCCTTGGCCCGCTGGGGAGGCTCCTCGCACTTCACCTGTGCGGAGGTCATCCCGAAGCGCCGCTCGCGCTGCTGGTACTGGGCGAGCGTGCGCAGGAAGGCCTCCGTCCGGAAGTCGGGCCAGAGCGCGTCCGTGAAGACGAGCTCGGCGTACGCCGCCTGCCAGAGGAGGAAGTTGGACAGCCGGTACTCGCCGCTGGTGCGCACGATGAGGTCCACCGGCGGCAGCTCCGCCGTCCAGAGGAAGCGCTCGAGGTCGCGCGGCTCGAGCCGCTCCAGCGCCACCTCGCCGCGCGCCGCCGCCTGCGCCATCGCGCGCGCCGCGTGCAGCAGCTCCTCGCGCCCGCCGTAGGAGAGCGCCAGGGTGAGCGTCATGCCGGTGTTCTGGCGGCTCTCCTCGCGCAGGCGCTCGAGCGGCTCGCGCACGTAGCGCGGCAGCCGGTCCACCTCGCCGATCGCGTTGAGCCGGATGCCGTTGTCGAGGATCTCGGCGCGCTCGCGCTCGAGGTAGTCGCGCAGGAGCTCCATCAGCCCCGCCACCTCTTCGGCCGGCCGGGCCCAGTTCTGGCTGCTGAAGGCGTACAGGGTGAGCGCCTCGAGCCCCACCCGCCTCGCGCACCGCGTCACCTCGCGCACGCTCGCCGAGCCCTCGCGGTGCCCCTCGAGGCGCGGCTTGCCCCGCAGCTCCGCCCACCGCCCGTTGCCGTCCATGATGATGCCCACGTGGCGCGGCAGCGGGAGCTGTCGCACCTGGAGCTCGAGGGCCGTGGGAGCCGGGACCGGCGCGAGGGGGGGTTGCATGAGGCCGCGCACCATAGAGGCCCGGGAAAGCCGCGTCCACGCCCTGTTTTCAGGGACCTCCCCGCCCGCACCCCGGGCGTGCGCCGGCGGACTGCTGGCGGCCCGCTCCCCGGCCGGGCCCCCGCGCCCCCTACCCCGGCCCCATGACAGCCCGGACCGGGTGTGAAATCCTGCTGATTCCCCAATCGGCCGCCCGCACGCTGTGTCAGGGAGTTTGACCCTCGCGCGAGCCGGTCCCTAACATCTGAGCCTTCCATGCCTCCGAAGGTGATCGGTCCCTACCGCGTCCTCGACACGCTTGGCGCTGGCGGCGCCGGCACCGTCTATCGGGCGGTGGACCGGCGCAACAACGAGGCCGTGGCGCTCAAGCTGCTCTCGGCGGGGCCGGCGCTGGACCCGCGCGCGGCGCGGCGGCTCGCCCGCGAGTTCGAGACGCTGGCGGACCTGGCCCACCCCAACGTGGTGAAGGTCTTCGACACCGGCGTGTACCAGGGCTACCCCTACCTGGCCATGGAGCTCATCGAGGGGCTCACGCTGCGCCACTACCTCTCGCTGCGCGGAGAGGATCTCCTCTCCCCCTCGGCCTCCGGCTCCGGCTCCGGCTCTCACCATGTCCCCCGCTGGCAGGAGGGGCCCCGCCTGGACCTGCGCGCGCTTCGCGACCCGGAGGCCTTCGCCTCCGACGACTCGGACGAGCTCTCGCTCTCGGAGGACGTGTCGCACGACGGCACCTTCGGGCTCGCCGCCTTCGGCGAGGAGTCCCCCAGTGAGGAGGTCTCCGGCCCGGAGTCCCTGCGCGCCTTCGCCCGCGCGATGGAGGAGCCGGACACGCGCGGGGACTCGGGCGCCTTCGTGCTGCCCCCGGACGTGAGCCTGGTGGGGGCGGACGCCGCCGCGCACGCGGGCCGCGCAGGCGGCGCGGACCTGCAGGAGCTCAACCGCCCCGAGCGCGTGGGCCGGCTGAAGGACTCCATGCTGCAGCTGTGCGAGGCGCTCGCCTACATCCACCAGCGCGGCCTCGTGCACCGCGACCTCAAGCCCTCCAACATCATGGTGGACGAGGACCGGCAGGTGCGGCTGATGGACTTCGGGCTCGCCAAGTTCCTCGCGGACGACGCGCAGGTGACGGCGGACGGCCGCCTGGTGGGCACCTTCCGGTACATGGCTCCGGAGCAGATCCTCGGCGAGCAATTGGACGCGCGCGCGGACCTCTACAGCCTGGGGGTCATCCTCTACGAGCTGCTCAGCGGCCAGCCCCCCTTCGACGCGAAGACCCCCTACGAGCTGTGGCAGAAGGTGCTGGAGACGGAGCCCGTGCCCCTGCTCGCCCTCAACCTCCGGGGCGACGTGCAGCTCGCCCGCGTGGCCCACCGCCTCATGCGCAAGGAGCCGGACGACCGGTACCAGACCGCGGAGGAGGTGCTCGAGGCGCTTTCGGAGTAAGGGAAGCGCCGTGAGCGACGAGACGACGCACGAGTTGAGCGTGCCCGCCGAGAAGGCCGGCACGCGGTTGGACCTGTTCGTGGGGGACGCGCTGGGCCTGTCCCGCGCGCGCCTCAAGCGCCTCTTCGACGAGGGCGCCATCCGGGTGAACGGGCGCAGCGCGAAGAAGGGCCAGCTGGTGGAGGCCGGCCAGGCGGTGCGCGTCACCGTGGAGGAGCACAAGCGCGAGGCCGTGGCGGACGCCACCTCCTTCGCGCTCTCCGTGCTGCACGAGGACGCGGCGCTCGTCTTCGTGGACAAGCCTGCGGGCCGCCCCAGCCATCCGCTGCAGCCCGGGGAGACGGGCACGGTGGCCAACGCGCTCGTCGCGCGCTACCCCGAGTGCGCGAGCGCCTCGACCGACCCGCGCGAGGGCGGGCTGTGCCACCGCCTGGACGTGGAGACCAGCGGCGTGCTGCTCGCCGCGCGCTCGCGCGAGGCGTGGGAGGCGATGCGCCAGGCCTTCAGCGGGCGCGACGTGGACAAGCGCTACCTTGCGCTGGTGACGGGGCCGCTCGGGGACGAGGGCGACATCGAGCTGCCCCTGCGCCACCACCCCCGCCACCCGGACCGCGTGGAGCCCGCGGCGGAAGGCGGCCCGGACGCGCGCGAGGCGCACTCGCGCTTCCGCGTGCTCGCGCGCGAGGGCGAGTACAGCCTGGTGGAGGTGCGCATCTTCACCGGCGTGCTGCACCAGGTCCGCGCGCACCTCGCCGCCGTGGGCGCGCCGCTGGTGGGCGATGCGCTGTACGGCGGGCGCGCGGAGCCCGAGCTCGGGCGCTTCTTCCTGCACGCGCGCGCGCTCGGCGTCACCCACCCGACGAGCGGCCAGCCCCTCTGGGTGCACAGCCCCCTGCCCGCGGAGCTGCGCGCGAGCCTGGAGCGCCACGGGCTCACGCTGCCCTCCGAGCCGTCCGGGGAAGCGGCACCCCAGGGCTAGCGCGCCGCTCAGGCGTTCGACGCCAGCGCGCGCAGCAGCAGCTCGGGGCTCACCGGCTTGGTGAAGTGCTCCTCGAAGCCCACGGAGCGTGCGCGCTCGCGGTGCTCCTCCTGCCCGTAGCCGGTGAGCGCGAAGAGGCGCACGCCGGCGAGCGCGGGCTGTGCGCGCAGCTGCTGCGCCACGGCGTAGCCGTCCATCTGCGGCATGCCGATGTCCATCACCACGTGCGTGGGCTGCCACTCGCGCGCGCGCACCAGCGCGCTGGGCCCGTCGTGGGCCACCTCCACCTGGTAGCCCGAGAGCTTGAGCAGGAGCGAGAGGCTGCGCGCGGCGTTCACGTTGTCGTCCACCACCAGCACGCGTGCGCCCTGCTCCTGCGGCGAAGGCGCGGGCGCTGCGGCCTCGGGCGCATGCATGACGGCCTCGGCGAGCGCGGGCAAGCGCACGGTGAAGGTGGAGCCCTGTCCCCTCCCCGCGCTGTGCACCCGCACGCTGCCGTGGTGCAGGGCCACGAGCTGGCGCACCAGCGCGAGCCCGAGGCCCAAGCCCCCGCCGCTGCGGGTGAGGGGGTCTCCGCCCTGGGCGAAGGGCTCGAAGATGCGCGCCTGGTCCTGCGCCTCCACGCCCTGGCCCGCGTCGCGCACCTCGAGCTCGACGTCCCCGCCCACCTGCCGCGCAGTCAGCCCGATGCGCGCCCCGTCCGGCGAGTACTTCACCGCGTTGTGCAGCAGGTTGCTCAGCACCTGCACCAGGCGCACCGGGTCTCCGTGCACGCCGAGCCCCGGCGGGCCCGCGTCCACCTGCAGCGTGCCGCCGCGCGCGGCGAGCGCGGGGCGCACCAGCTCGGCGGCGCGCGCGAGCAGCTCCGCCACGGCCACGGGCTCGGGGCGCAGCACCAGCTCTCCGCGGCCCAGGCGCGCCGTGTCCAGCAGGTCCTCGAGCAGCCGCGCCATGTGCGCAGCCTCGCGCTCCACGAGCTCTGCCTGCGCCGTGGCGAGGGGCGCGGTGAGCCCGTTGGGAAGCGGCCGCGAGAGCAGCGCCGCCGCGGTGCGGATGGAGGCGAGGGGGTTGCGCAGCTCGTGCGAGAGCACCGCCACGAAGTCGCTCTTGCGTGTGTCCGCTTCGCGCACGCGCTCGAGCAGCTCGCGCAGCCGCGAGCTGAACTGCCAGAGGGCGAGCAGCGTGAGGCTCACCGCGATGGCGAGCGTGGCCAGCACGAAGAGGCGCTCGAGCTCCGCCGGAATTCCCGAGGCCGTGCGCAGCCCCAGCCCTGCCGCAGCGCTGCCCAGCGAGGCCGCCGCCGCGCACGCCGCGAAGCGCCGCAGCGACAGGCCCTGCAGGTAGGGCAGCACGAGCGCCATCGCCGCCACCGGCATCACCACCAGCGTGGGGTAGGCGTAGGGCAGCACCAGGCTGAAGAGGAAGGCCACCGCGAGCAGCGTGCCGCCCACCGCCCACGCCGCCGCCTCCAGCCGCCCCTGGCGGGCGCACACGTGCCCCACCGCGCACGAGAGCCCGAGCAGCAGCGCGAGCAGGCTCGCGGCAAGGAAGCGCGGCGCGCCGAGCGCCAGCGCCGCCACCAGGTACAGCACCGTGAACAGCCCGCACAGGGGGCCGAGCCACAGCGTGAAGAGGCGGAAGCGGGAGGCCTGCAGCGCCTGCTCGGCGGGGGCGCGGGTGTCGGTGGTCATCGGAGCGGTGCGGCGGAGAGGGGCAGAGCATAGGGCCATCTCCGCGCGAGGTCGCGCCCCGCGTGCCCGCTCCCGGTAAGGTGGACTGTCCGGACCTGCGCAGCCGCGCGCCCAGCAGCCAGGCACAGCGGGCCTCGCGGCGCTCGCACCCGCGTCCAGTGTTGCTCGGGACGGCGCAGGGCCAGGCCTCTCCATCATGCGCGTGCTCGTGGCCCTGTCCGTGGCGTTGGCAGTGGGACTCCTCGCCGTGGCGGTGGCCGCGGGCCTCGGGGCCCCCTGGGCTCTGGTGGCGGTGGCCGCGGGGCTCTGCGCCGCCCTCGGCTTCTGGGCGACCTGGCGTCACCCGGCCGTCGCGCTGGATGCGGCGGCGAGCTCCCGCGGCCTCGCGTGGCTCTCCGGCCCCGGGACACTCGCGGCGCTGGTGCTGCTCACGCGCCTGCTGGTCTTCATGGCGGACCCCGCGCAGGTCGGCGCCTCGCTCGTGCCCTCGAGCGACTGGGAGGTGCGCCACTCCTGTCTCACGGCCTACTCCGTGGCGGCGCAGGCCGTGGAGCGAACCCCGCGCATCTACGACGACGCGCTGTACGACGCGCCCGGCAGCAGCGCGACCGGCGTGCGCACGCCCCGGATGCTCGGGCCCTTCCGCGTGGACGTCTTCGAGTACCCGCCCCCCTTCCTCCTGCTGCCGCGCGCGGTGGGAGTACTCGCACCGGACTTCCTTCGGCAGCGGCTGCTGTGGTTCGCGCTCGAGGCAGGGCTGATGCTGGGCGCGCTGCTCGCCGTGGCTCGGGCGCTGGGGCCCACCGTGGGCACGCGCGCCCTGCTGATGTCGCCGCTCGTCTGGGTCGCGTACCCCACGCTGAGCGTCCTGCAGAAGGGCAACGTGCAGGGCGCGGTGATCGCCGCGTCGATGCTCGCGATGCTGCTCTTCGAGCGGCGCCGCTGGGCCGCGGGGGGAGCGGTGCTCGCCTTCGTGACGCTGAGCAAGCTCTTCCCCGGGATGCTGCTCGTCTACCTGCTGGCGCGGCGCCAGTGGAGGGCCCTCGCGTGGACGGCAGTCATGGGTGCGGTGTGGCTCGGCCTCTCGCTGCTGGACCTCGGCGGGGCCCCCTACGCGGCGTTCCTCGAGCGCCTGCCGCAGATCCTCGGAGGCGAGGCCTTTCCGGCCTTCCGCAACCCGGCCGCCATGGCGATCAACTTCTCGGTGCCCGGCCTCGCCTTCAAGCTGAAGCTGTTCGGCGTGCCGGGCATGGGCTTCGCGGCGGCCAAGGCGCTCGGGTGGGTGTACACGCTGGTCGTCATCGCGGCCGCATGGGCAGCTGGCCGGCGCACATCGACCCCGGCCGAGCGTCCCCTGGCCTGGCTCACCCTCCTCCTGCTCGCCACGCTGCGCAGCCCCTTCCTGCCGCAGGCCTACGCGGCCTTCACGCCGCTGTGGCTCCTCACGCTGCTGGCGGCCACCGCCGCGCCGCACGCGAGGACGCTCGCGGCGCTGGGGCTCACCTGGCTGGGCCTCAACGTGTTCTGGCCGCTGGACTGGACGCTCGCGCCGCGGACGCTCGCGCTGCTGAGCGGCGTGCCGCAGCTGCTCACCTTCGCGCTCGCAGCGCTCGCGCTCGCCCGGGTGCTCCGCCGGGGCCACCTCGAGTCGCGCGCCTCCCGCGCAGCGCTCGCTGCAGGCGCCCGCCCTGCGGCGACGGCCTCGGGGCTGTAGCTCAGCGCCCGGAGCGCGCGAAGCGGCCGGGCGTCACGCCCAGCTCCGCGCGGAAGGCGCGCGTGAAGTGGGAGAGCTCCTGGAAGCCCACCTCCAGCGCCACCTCGGTCACCGGCGCGCGCGTGGTGGCGAGCCTCCGGGCCGCCTCGCGCAGGCGCGCCCTCAGGAGCCATTGGTGCGGCGTCACGCCCGTCACGCGGCGGAAGGTGCGCAGGAAGTGGAAGCGGCTGAGCCCTGCGCGCGCGGCGAGCGCCTCCAGGCCGTGCGGCTCGGCGAGACGGCCCTGCACCTCGCGCAGCACCCGCCCCACCCGGCGCAGGTCCGCACCGCTCACCGGGGGCGGCGTCGCCTCGTTCGCGCTGTGCACGAGGGCGGCCGCCCCGAGCCGGAGCGCGAGCTCCTCGAGCGAAGCCTCGCCCGGGCTGCCGCGCGCCAGGGCCACCGCGCGCGCGACGAGGGGCGCGAGTGCCCGCAGCGGGGGCAGCCGGTGGTGGGCGAAGCGCGGGCGGCGCACGCCCGCGTCGCGCGCGAGCGCCTCGAGCAGGGACGGCTCGAACTGGAAGGAGAGGCAGTGGTCGCCCTCGCCGTGTTCGTGGCTGCACTCGAAGGCGTGGGCCGCGTTACCCAGCAGCAGCGCGCCGGGAGACAGCAGCACCGGGCCCCGCTCGGCGCGGTAGGTGAACTGCCCCTCCAGCACCAGCGAGACCGAGGCCGCACCGTGGCGCTCCTCGAAGCGCGCGTCCGTGGGGCCCGAGGTGCAGAGCACCTCCTGCACCCACCAGCCCGCTCCCTGCGCGAGCCGCCTTCCCCGTGCGCCACCCGCGGCCCCCGCCCGCTGCTTGCGGGCGAGCGCGAGGGCGAGCGGGGTCTGGAGAGGGGCAGGCATCGGGAGCGCAATTTCCGCCAAGTCGCGGCGGGCAGGGGCGAGGTCCACTGGCAGCCTCTCACACCCGCAGGAGCACGCCCATGGTTCCTTCCTTCCTCGAGGCCCTCGCCTCCCCCGGCCCCCACCCCCTCCTCGCTGGCCACGCGGACACCTACGGCCGGCTCATCGGCAGCTGGCGGGGCGAGGTGCACGACTTCCCGGTGGGCAAGCCCTCCACGGTGCACAGCGCGGAGGTGCACTTCTGCTGGTCGCTCGAGGGGCGCGCGGTGCAGGACCTGTGGATCTCCCCCGCCCGTCCGGAGCGCGGCCTGCCCGGAGCCCCCGCGGGGCGCTATGGCACCACGCTGCGGGTGTTCCGCCCGGCGACGCAGGACTGGCAGGTGACGTGGATCAGCCCCACCCGCGGCGTGCGCTGCGAGCTGGTGGGCCAGCGCGTGGGCGAGCGCGTGGTGCAGGTGGGCCTGCGCGACGAGCGCCCCATCCGCTGGAACTTCGAGGAGATCACCCGCGAGCGCTTCCTCTGGCAGGGGCACGTGCTCGAGCCGGACGGGGTGACCTGGCGGCTGGAGTCGGAGTTCCGCATGCAGCGCGCCTGAACCTGAATTCACCTTCATGTTCGTGCAGTGGTGCACAGAGGGCGCGCGCTGCGGCGTGCGGGCGGCCCCGGGCGCTGCGTAGGGTCTGCCCCCGGTGGCCGGCTCCGCATGCCGCGGAGGGCCCTGAGCGTGGTGCGGAGGTCGTGATGCGCGCGTTGCCCCTGCTGTCCTTGTGCGTGGGAGTGGTGCTGGGCTGTGGCCCGGCGGAGGAGCTGCCGGAGGCCGCCCCGGCGGCCGAGGTGGGCTCGCAGTCCGCGGCGCTGGTGAACCCCGCGGGCCTCACCTCGCACTTCCGCACCTGGCTGAGCAACAACGGCTACGGCAGCTACGACTTCAACCGCGGCGACCTCGCCGGCGGCTCCTACGGCGGCAAGGCGAGCGACGCGGACGCCGTCACGCGCCACCCCGTCATCTTCATCCACGGCAACTCCGACCGCGCGCTCGCCTACGGGAGCGCGAGCTACACGGGCTGGAGCGCGTCCATCAACTACTTCGAGTCGCAGGGCTACCGCCCGCGCGAGCTGTATGCGACGACGTGGGGGCCGGCGAACGTGCTCTACACCTCGCAGCAGTACCACTCGCGCGAGAACGTGATGCGGGTGCGCAAGTTCATCGAGGCCGTGAAGGCCTACACCGGCGCGGCGAAGGTCGACATCGTCGCCCACTCGATGGGCGTGACGCTCGCGCGCAAGGCCATCCTCGGAGGCTACGCGAGCGACGCCGCGGACGGCGGGCAGTACTACGTGGGCGCGAGCCTCACCGGCAGCGTGGACACCTTCGTGGGCATCTCGGGCGCCAACCGCGGGCTCACCGCCTGCTACAGCACCGGCCCCACCACCCCCACCTGCGGCTCCACCAACGGCCTGTACCCGGGCTACTGGAACGGCGTGGGCGTGAGCGGCCGCAGCGCCTTCCTGCAAAACCTCTACTCGAGCAGCGGCTACGAGGGCGCCTACCGCTACAGCCTCTTCAGCACTCAAGACGAGGTCATCGGCTACGGCGGCGTCGTCTACTACGAGTACACGAGCCGCATCCCCGGCCAGACGGGCGAGCGCGTCTTCTCCTCGAGCGGCTACACGCACAACGACACGAAGGACAAGACGGCCGCCATCCAGCTGCGCATGGTGCGCGACCACGCGACGCAGTAGCCGCAGCGCCCCGGTCGAGGGCCCGCGGCGGGTGACACCCGTCACCCGTCCGCCGCCCGGCGCCCGCTCGCGAGGAGCCTGCTTCCCGAAGCCGGGGCCGTTAGACTGTGCGGGTGAGCCGCGCGATCATCCACGTGGACATGGACGCCTTCTACGCGTCCGTGGAGCAGCGAGACCACCCGGAGCTGCGGGGCAAGCCGCTCATCGTCGGCGGGCACGAGAAGCGCGGCGTGGTGGTGGCGGCCTCCTACGAGGTGCGCCCCTTCGGGGTGCGCAGCGCCATGCCCATGGCGCGCGCCGTGAAGCTCGCACCCCACGCCATCGTCGTGCGCCCCCGCTTCTCGGCCTACAGCCAGGCGAGCGACCAGGTCTTCGGCATCTTCGAACGCTACACCCCGCTCATCGAGCCGCTCTCGCTGGACGAGGCCTTCCTCGACGTCACCGCCTCCGTGCGCCTCTTCGGCGCGCCCGCGGACATTGCACGCCGCATCCGCGCGGAGATCGCCAAGGAGGTGAGCCTCCCGGCCTCCGCGGGCATCGCCGGCGTGAAGTTCGTGGCGAAGATGGCCAGCGACCTGGCGAAGCCCAACGGCCAGCGCGAGGTGCCCACCGCTGACACCGTCGCCTTCCTCGCGCCCCTGCCCGTCTCGCGCCTCTGGGGCGTGGGACCGAAGACCGAGGAGAGCCTGCGGGCGGCGGGGCTGCGGACCATCGGAGACGTCGCCGCGCGCGACGTGCGCTGGCTCGAGGACCGCTTCGGCTCCAGCGGGCGCGGGCTGTGGGAGCTCGCCCACGGCATCGACCCGCGCGAGGTGGTGCCCGACCGCGCCGCCAAGAGCGTGGGCGCCGAGGACACCTTCGACGAGGACCTGGAGGGCCTGGAGGCGCTGCGTCCGAACGTGCACGACCAGGCCCTGCGCGTGGGGCGGCGGCTGCGGCGCGCCGGCGTGAAGGGGCGCGTGGTGCAGCTGAAGCTCAAGTTCGCGGACTTCACCCTCATCACGCGCCGCACGACGCTCGCCGAGCCCACCGACGACGGCCAGGTGCTCTACCGCGCGGCGCTCGAGCTGCTGGAGCGGGCCCACGGACATCGGCCCGTGCGGCTCACCGGCGTGAGCGCGCAGGAGCTCGACACGGGCGCGGCCCAGCTGGGGCTGTTCAGCGCGCCGCCCCCGCGCAGCGCGAAGCTGAATGCCGCGCTGGACAAGATCGCCGAGCGCTTCGGCTCCAAGGCCGTGACGACCGCGGACATCGTGGGTGGCGAAGAGCAGCCGCCCGGAGATCCTCGCAACAAGAAGCGCTGAGGGGCGCAGCTTCGCCCGGCACCCTTACCCCGACCCTCTCCCAGAGGGAGAGGGAGGACACGGCTACTCTTCGTCCGAGGTGTCGGAGGCGTCCGAGGACTCGGCGTGGGAGTCCTGTCCAGGGGGCGTGGGGTCTCCCGCCTCGGCGTTGCCACCGCTCTCACCGCGGCGGCCTCCGCGCCGGCGCCGGCGCCGCTTGCGGGGCGCGGCGGCCTCGCCCGCACCCTCGGCGCTGGGGGCCGCGGCCTTCTCCTGCGCAGGCGGGCGCGGCGCCTCGCCGCTCTTCCACTGCTCCAGCATCTCGCGGTGCTGGCCGGTGGCCTCCACGGTGAGCTCGAACACCGTGAGCGCGTCCTGGAAGATGGGGTGGCGGCGGAAGCTCGCGAGGCTGCCGCGACGGCGGCGCTCGCCGGTGAGCGTGCGCTGCGCGATGAGCAGCATGCGGCAGCGCTCGGCGATGCGGCGCGGCAGGCGCGCGGTGCGCACGAACTCGCCGAGCAGGTGCTCGATGGAGGCCGCGACCGTGGCGTTGGCCGGCACGTCCCCGCCCTCGCCGCCCTCGGTCTGCTGAGGCGGCGTGGCGCGGGAGATGGGCACCAGCAGCGCCGCGAGCAGCAGCGCGTCGTCCAGCTGCTCCCCGCGCGCGATGCGGCGGTCCAGCGCCTCGGCGAAGGCGTAGAAGGTGCGCTCGCCCTCCTTGCCGTGCTCCTTGAAGAAGCTGGCCACCGGGGGCAGGAGGATCTTCAGCGCATCCAGCGCGTCCAGCAGCTTGAAGCTGCCCGCGGACACGCCGGTGCGGATGAGGCGGAAGCTCTCCTCGAGCAGGCGCGCGGGCGCGCACAGCGGGAGATCCTCCACCGCGCCCTCCATCGCCGCGTAGGTGCGGCTCTCGAGGTCCAGCCCCAGCTTGCAGGCGAAGCGCACGGCGCGAAGGATGCGCACCGGGTCCTCGCGCAGCCGCACCTCGGGGTCGCCGATGGTGCGGATGAGCCGCTCGTCCAGGTCGCGCCGGCCGCGCACGTAGTCGATGACCCGGCCCTCGCTCACGTCGTAGAAGAGCCCGTTGATGGTGAAGTCGCGCCGGCGCGCGTCCTGCCACGCGGTGCCGAAGACGTTGTCGTGGGTGATGAGCAGCCCACCGTCCTCGCCGTCCTTCGCGTCCACCTCCTCGCCGTTCGCCTCCACCTCGGTGGGGTTCGCGCGGAAGGTGGAGACCTCGATGATCTTCCCGCCCTTGAAGTAGACGTGCGCGAGCCGGAAGCGCCGGCCGATGAGGCGACAGTTGCGGAAGGTGGCGCGCACCTCGTTCGGGGTGGCGCTGGTGGCGATGTCGAAGTCCTTCGGCTTGCGGCCCAGCAGCAGGTCGCGCACGCAGCCGCCGACGAAGTAGGCCTCGTGCCCGTGGTGCTGCAGCCGCAGCACCACCTTCAGCGCGTCCGGGTCCAGGTCCGCGGGGTTGATCTCGGCCGGCTCGCCGCTGGCCGTGGTGGTGGGCGCGACGAGCTCCGCGTCGGCGGGGCCGGAGGCGGCGGGCGAGGCAGGGGTGGAGGCAGGTTCGGCCTCGACGGGGACGGGCAGCGCAGCGACCTCGGAGGAGACGCGCAGCGCGTGCTCGGGCTGCTGCTCGGTAGACGACGACATGGGGTTGACCTCGGGCGCGGCGGCCCCCTCTGTGCCCAGGTGGGCAGCCTCGCGCGCGGTCTCGGGCGCAGGCTCAGCGGGGCCGCCAGCAGGCGGGATTTCAGTGGATTCGCGCGTCATCGCGGGCTTTTTTGAGGGCTGCGTCTATACCGCATCCCGCCCCGGAGGAAGTAGGACATGACCACTCTATTGACTGGAGCCACCGGCCTGGTGGGCGCCAACCTCGCCCACCTGCTGTGCAGCCGGGGGGAGAAGCCCAGGCTCCTCGCCCGCGAGCGCAGCGACCGGAGGGGGCTCCGGGGCCTCGTCCGGGGCCGCGACTACGAGGAGGCCCGGGGGGACATCCTCGACGCCGCCTCCCTGCGCGAGGCGCTGCGGGGCGTCACCCACGTGTACCACGCCGCCGGCACGGTGCGCTTCGATCCCTTCTCCCGCCAGGACCTGGTGCGCATCAACACCGAGGGCACGCGCAACGTGCTCGAGGCCGCGCGCGCCGCCGGCGTGCGCCGCCTGGTGTTCGTCTCCAGCGTGGCCGCGGGGGGCCACGGGACGCTGGACCACCCGGCGGACGAGAGCACGCCCTTCAACTACGCGGGCGACAACCCCTACCACCAGTCCAAGCGCGAGGCCGAGCAGCTCGCGCTCGCCGCCAACGCGCCGGGCTTCGAGGTGCTCGCCGGCTGCCCCGGCTACGTCGTGGGGCCCTATGACGTGCGCCCCTCCTCGGGCGAGCTGCTGCTCTACGTGGCGCGCGGCGTGGTGGCCGCGTACCCGAGCGGCGGCATCAACGTCGTCAACGCGGCGGACGTGGCCGAGGGGCTGCGCCTGGTGATGGAGAAGGGAGCACCGGGCGAGCGCTACATCCTGGGCGGCGAGAACCTCACCTACCGGCAGTTCCTCACCACCATCGCCGAGGAGGTGGGCGTGGCGCCGCCGCGCCTGCCCATGCCCCGGGCCGCGCTGCAGGGCGCCGGACGCCTCGGGGACGTGGTGGGGCGGCTCAGCCCGGAGCTGTTCAAGTTCGTGAACACCGCGTTCCTGCAGGCGCTCACCCTGCCCGCCTACCAGAGCTCGGGGCGCGCGATGCGCGAGCTGGGCTACCACCCGCGCCCGGTGCGCCTCGGCATCCGCGAGGCCCTGCGCTGGTTCCAGGAGGAGGGGCTCCTGCCGCGCGACCAGCCCCTCACCCCGCGCGGCATCGTGGCCTGAGTGCCCTACCCCATCGCCTCCGCGAGCAGCTGGAGCGTGCGGATGCGCGCGGCGGCCTGCGAGGGGTCCGAGCCCGCGCGCGCGGCGCCGTAGGGGACCACCATCAGCTCATGCAGCTCGTGGCGGCGGGCGAGGTCGCGCAGGCGCTCGGCGGCAGCAGCAGGCGCGTCGATGATCCAGCGGCGGGCCATGTCGTCCATGAGCTCCTGCTGCAGCGGCCCCATGGTGGTGGCCTCGGCCTCCTCCACCGTGGGCACGGGGCCCAGCGGCAGGCCGCTGCGCAGGCGGGCCATGAGCTGCAGCTGGGGCAGCGCCTGGGCGTAGGCCTCCTCGCGCGTCGGCGCCACGGAGACGTTGACGCCGATGAAGGCCTGCGGACGCGGCAGCGCCTCGGTGGGGGTGAAGCCCTGGCGGTACAGCGAGAGCGCGTGGCCGGTGGCCTGCTCGTCCCCCGAGAAGTGGTGGGCGAACACGTAGGGCAGCCCCTGACGCGCTGCGAGCCGCGCCGAGTAGTCGCTGGAGCCCAGGATCCACAGCCGCGGGGTCGAGGCGGCCCGCGGCGTCGCGCGCAGCCCGTACACCTGCCCGGAGCGCAGCTGCAGCGCCGCGCCCTCGGGGTTCAAGAGCGCGCCGATGTCGAGGACGTTGCGCTCGAAGGCCTCCACCTCGCTCACGGCGCCGCTCTGGCGCAGCAGCGCGGTGATGACCGGGTCGCTGCCGGGCGCACGCCCCAGCCCCAGGTCCACGCGGCCGGGGAAGGCGGCCTCGAGCAGCGCGAACTGCTCGGCGACGACGAGCGGGGCGTGGTTGGGCAGCATCACCCCGCCCGAGCCGAGGCGGATGCGCTGCGTGCGCGAGCCGATGAGCCCCAGCAGCACGGCGGGGTTCGTGGAGGCGACCGCCTCCATGTTGTGGTGCTCGGCGACCCAGTAGCGGTGGTAGCCGAGCGCCTCCGCTCCCTGGGCGAGCGAGAGGCTGGCCGAGAGCGCCTGCGCCGAGGTCTGCGTGCTGTGAACCGGGATGAGGTCCAGCACCGAGAGGGTGAGCCGTGGGTCCGTCATCCGGTTCCGACTAACGCCCTCACGCCGGGCAGTCCTGGAAAAGAGCCTGGTTACCAGGGCTCGAAGCAGTCGTAGTTGCGCTGCGAGCGGATGCGGCCGTCCTGGAGCTCGAAGAACATCGCGAAGTGCGCCCGCATCTCGGCGCCCGGGGCGAGCGACCCCAGCGCGATGGCCAGTGTTCCCGTCCACAGGGCCTCGACTGCGACGCGGTCGCCCTGCACCACCGCCGAGCGGATCTCATAGCGCTGCCCGCGCAGCACGCGCTGGCCCTGCTCGGCCCGCGTGAGCAGCGTGGCGAGGTCGCTCCTGCCGCCCTGCGGGTTGAGGCGGTTCGGGAGCTCGACCTGGACGGCGTCCGGGGTGAAGTACGCCGCCAGCCGGTCCCCGACGGCACCTGCCGCCAGGTCCTGCAGGTAGGACCGGATCACTGCGAGGTTGCGGTCGTCGCCGTCCATCTCGAAACCTCCGCTCATACACAGGAGCCGCCCTGCTGCACCCGGGCGGCTCCTGCGCGAAGCTCCGCGAGCCTAGTCGAGGACGCCGAGCGTCTCGCTGCGGTCCACGTGCTCACCCTTCACGGTGTAGCCGGAGTACCAGGACGTATCCAGGGTGCCGCTCTTGTCCTGCTGCAGGTGGGTGTGCGGGCCGGTGGCGTTGCCGGTGCCGCCCTCGTCGCCGATCTGGCAGCGGTCGCAGGTGCGGTCGTACGAGTTGCCGGTCTTGTTCCAGTGCCAGAGGCGGAAGCTCCAGCCGCTCGCCCAGACGTGGCGCGCCTGGTTCTGGTTGCCGCTGCCGTTGCCGTAGCAGACGTTGGTCGAGGTGTTGATCGTGATGTTCCAGTACACGGAGCCGACCACGGAGGTCTGCACGCCCCAGTAGTTGCAGGCGCCGTCACCAGCCACGTCCACCGCGCCGTGGAAGCTGCCGCTCGAGTAGTACGTCGTCGTGGTGATGGTCCCGGAGTACGGGCCCTTCACCGTGTGCGCGTCCGCCACCATTGGCAGCAGCGCCAGGCAGGCCAGCAGCGCGAGGGACTTCTTCTTCAGGTTGAGCATCACTTCGTTCCTTTCGGGGTCTCCGACCAAGGGAACTTCAACGAACCTGGGCGTACCGCTCCTTCTCCCTCAGGATCAGGTTCCACTCCTGAAGGTCCAGCTCGAGGACGCGCACCCACGCGTCGATCTCTTCGGACAGCCGCGGCTCCACGCCGCGCAGCCGCTGCAGGTCCGGGATGGCGCCGATGAACCCGAGCTGCGCGAGGCTCTGCAGCAGCGCGCGCCGCACCTCGAGGCTCGGCTCCTCGCCGTACTGCGCGAGCACCTGCTGGCGCGCCTGCGCCATCTGCTCCGCGGGCACTCCTCCGAGCGCGAGCGCCGCTGCCCGCCGCACCTGCACCGCGTCGTCGCGCAGCAACTCCCCAATCCTCCCGGCGGAGTCGGCGCTGATCGCTTGCGTGTCCAGCGTGCCGAGGATCTTCGCGGTCACCTCCGGATCATCCGAGGCGAGCGCAGCGGAGACCGCGGCGTCCGACGCGGGTCCGTGGAAGCCCGCGTACACCTCGCGCACGTCCTCGACGATGTTGGTCGCCGCCTCGGCGCGCACCTCGGGCGAGGCGTCCTTCACCAGCTGCTCGTACAGCGCGCCCGTGCTCTCCAGCGCGCTGGTGCGGCGCAGCGAGCGCACGACGGCAGCGCGCAGCTTCGGGTCCGGCTCCTCCAGCGCACGCCGCGCCACCTCCCGGATGGCGGCCGGGTCCGCGCCGCGCTCGGTGCGGGCGACCACCGCGGCAGCGAGGTCCTCCGCGAGCGCCGGGTCCCGCTCGCGCCAGAAGGCCGCCTGGAGCTCGGCGGCGGGAAGGGTGACGGCGGCCTCCTTCGCCAGCTCGTGCAGGTACTTGCGGTACGCCGCGGAGTGCGAGCTGCGCGAGCGCCGCAGCGCCGTGCCGAGGCCCTCGACGCTGCAGGTCGACTCGCGGAGCGCGGGGGCCGCTGCGCTCTGCGCGTGCGCGGGCCGCGCCGAGGCCAGGACGAAGAGGAGGAGCAACGTGAGCCGGTTCATGGGGTGGCCCTCACTCGTGGCGGTCGAGACAGTGGAAGGGGTCCTGGTCCTGCAGGCCCTGCCACACGCGGACGAAGTCCAGGGTGCCCAGGGCGTAGAGGTGCTCGAAGTCCCGGTAGGGCGCGGCGAAGCGCGGGTCGAGCTCCGCCATCCGCGCCATCACCGGGAGCGCCCGCTTGCCGGCAGTGCGCGCGGAGAAGCGGAACAGCGCCCAGCGCACGCAGACGGAGGGCTCCTTCGGGAAGGTGCTCGCGAACAGCGCGAGCACCCGCGCCTTGTCCGAGGAGAGCGAGAGGTTGTGCGCGGCGGCGTCCCGGCCCGCCTCGTTGCCCTCGCCGAGGAGGATCTGCTCGAAGCGCGCCGTGGCGTCCGCGTCCAGCAGCGGCGCGGCGTGCATGGGCATCATCTGGCCGAGGTAGCGGATCTGCTCGTCCGGTGACTCGGCGCCGATGGTGAGCAGGTCCGTGAGGTAGGGCGAGATGTCCGCGCGCTGCGCGTGCTCGCGCTTCATCACCCGGGCGATGGTGCGGGTGGCGGCCCAGCCGGCCTCTCCGGAGACCGGGTCTTTCGCGAAGCGCGTCAGCTGCGTGAGCGCCTGCGGGGTGAGCCGCCTCTGCGTATCCAGCGCGGAGAGGATGCCCGCGCGGCGCTCGGAGGGGAGGCGCGGGTCGAGCCCGAGCTCGAGCAGGCGCGACGACACCTCCGGGCGCTGCACGGCCTCCGAGTCCCGCACGGCGCGCAGGAAGAGGCCGTAGGACCGGTCCTCCGCGGTCTGCGCCCAGCCGAGCACCTCCAGCGCGCGGGCGGGATCTCCCCCGATGAGCTCGCCCAGCCGCTCCTTCAGGTAGTCGCGCACGAACCCGTCGCGGGAGGCAAGCATCGGCGCGGACCACTCGCGGAAGGTGGCGAGCGTGACCTCGGCGTCGAAGCGCTCGAGGTCGTTCCAGCACACGGCCGGCTCGAACTCGGGCGCATGCGCGGGCGCCTCGGCTGCGGCGGCCGAGGCGGCGCTGCCCTGCGCAGCACGGCCGCCGCCGCGCCCCGACTGCTGCGCGCCTGCAGGGGCCGAAGCCGCTGCCGCTGCCGCTCCCTCGCGCCCCTCTCCCCTGCCCCACCCGAGCGCTGCGGCGAGCGCGAGGACGGCGAGGCCGAGGCCGATGGCCAGGGCGCGCCTCCGCGCAGACCTGCGTGTGGACGGGCCCGACGTCGGCTCTGGTGCGGACATGCGCCTGCGCTCCTCTCGGGGTGCGCTTCACCCGGCGAGGACCCTATTTCGCGTCCACTGGCGAACGCTTCCCACCCCACCCCCGCTTCGTTGATTTGTGAATCAATCGCCTGGAAGGCGGGCGTGCGGGGCTCCTCGGGCGTTGGGGCGTTGCCGACGTGCAAGGTGCACCGCGGCACACGTTGAATCGCGGAGCGCCGCCCTAGGTTGAATGCTGGAGGGTTCCTGTCCCGATGCAGGTTGCCCCGCCCCGTTCCCGCCCCTGCCCGTGCTCCGTGCGCGTCGTGGCCGGTGTGCTCGCGCTGCTGCTGCCGGCGCTCGCCCTGGCCCAGGCGCCGCGCGTCGTGCAGATCGAGGCGACCACCGACGGGCGCACGCACCCGGAGGTCATCGTCGCGTACTCGCGCGTGGGCGTGGGGGACACCTTCGGTCCCGAGGACGAGGTGCGCGCCCGGCGCTACCTGGACGCCACAGGGCTGTTCAAGGACGTGAAGCTCACGGCCGTGCCCGCCGGCCCCGGCGAGATCCGCCTGCTCATCGAGGTGACGGAGAAGCTCTCCTGGATCGTCGCGCCGATCTTCACGTCCTCTTCCTCGAACACGGGCGGCGGGCTCATCTACGCAGAGAACAACGTGCTGGGGCTCAGCAAGAAGTTCGTCGTGGGCGCGCAGACGACGACGAACGAGTCGGGCGTCTACGTGGGCTTCCTGGACCCGAACGTCTTCAACAACCCCCAGTTCCGGCTCTCCTTCGAGGGCCAGCTCAAGAGCGACCGGATGCAGGAGTACGGGGACGGGCCCGGCGACCCGGACCCCCAGGTGCTGCGCAGCACGCGCATCAACACCTTCGGCGTGGTGACCGAGTTCACCATCAACTGGCGCGACACCTTCCGCACCGCGGTGAAGTACCGCTTCACGCGGGTGCACCCGCTCGCGCCGCAGGAGGGCTACCCGGTGACCGCGCCCGCGGAGGTCGCGCACGAGACCACCTCGGATGCCTCGATGCGGCTCATGGCGGGCATCGACACGCGCCAGAACCTGGGGCCCATCCTCGAGGGCCTCAACCTGGAGGCGTCCACGGAGTTCTCCCTCGCCGAGCTTGGGTCCGCCTACGACTACCAGAAGTACGGGCTGCTCTACCGGCAGGGGTTCCGCGTCCGCGAGTCGCAGAACCTCACGCTGCGCGTGGAGGGGCAGTACGCGCGCGACCTGCCCTTCCACACCGAGCTGCTCAGCGGCGGTGGCAACCTGCGCGGCTTCCTCCACCGCCAGTTCCGCGGCGACACCCGGGCCTCCGTCACGGCCGAGTACCACTTCCCGCTCTTCGACATCCGCGCCCTGCAGGTGCGCGGGGTGGGCTTCTCGGACACCGCCATCACCTACTTCCGGGACCTGCCGGCCTCGGGCCAGCTGCTGGACCAGGACGGTCAGCTCGCGCGCGGCTACCTCCCGGGCCAGGCCCAGGGCCGGAGCGGAGCCGAGGTCGCGCAGGGCGTGGGCGTGGGCCTGAGGCTGTACCTGGCCACCGTGGTGCTGCCGCTGCTCGGCGTGGACGTGGCGTACGGCGTGAACCCGGGCGAGGTGCGCGTGTACCTGTCCATCGGCGTCTCGCCCTGAGGCGGCGCGGGAGCTAGCGGCGCAGCTCGAGCTGGCGCTGCAGCCACTGGAAGCGATCCTGCGCGCCGCGCTTGAGCTCGAGGCCGTGGTCCGTGGGGTAGCGGCGCTCGAGCTTGGGCTCCCCGGCGGAGGCGTAGATCTCGTCCGCCTCCTTCGCGCTCACGTAGCGATCCTTCGTGGCGAACTGGAAGAACACGGGCGCGGGCGAGAGCTCGGGCAGGTAGCGCGTGGGATCCAGCACGGACATCTGCTTCACGTAGGCGTCCGGGTCCTTGGGCTGGCGCTTGCCCAGCATGTACCAGGTGCTGAAGTGGGGGTTCGCCGCCATGAACACGTAGGCGCGCGGCCGCCCGTCCACCGCGCCCATGAGGGCGCCGTACATCGCGCCGAAGTCGTGGCCCACGAAGCCGATGCGCTTCGGGTCCACGCCTGGCTGGGCCACCAGCAGGTCCAGCGCGCGCCGCAGCCGCTGCACCTGCTGTACCGAGCGCTCGTAGTCGGTCTCGTAGGTGCGCTTGGCGTACCAGCCCGGCTCGGACCACATCGCGTCCACCAGCACCGAGACCACGCCCTGGCTCGCCATCACCACCGCGTCGTCGAGGAACTGCTTGCGGTTGGTCGTCTCGGGGTCGCCGAGCCAGTGCACGTAGAGCAGGCCCGCGTAGGGCCCCCGGCCCGCGGGCTGCACCACGTAGGCGCGCATCCGGTCCGAGGCGTCGAGCCCCGCGAAGGTGACGTCGCGCACCAGGGCGTTCTTGTGCTTCTGCTCCCCCTCCACCTTCTCCGCGAGCGGCAGCTGCGCGGGGTAGCGCGAGAGGGCCGCGGGGTGCGTCGTGGAGGGCTCCGCGCGCACCACCGGCAGCGGCTTCTTGGGCGGCGCGTGCTTGCCGGGCGCGGCGAGGGCGGCGGCGCCCAGCAGCAGGCCCAGCGTGACGGCTCCTCGGGTGCTCCGCGTCGTGGTGTGCATGCGCCCTCCGGGGCTGCGGCCCTGCGCCAGCGGGCCGCAACGCCGGAGCATAGCGCACCCGTCCCGGCGCCGCGGACTCCCCCCTGCCCTAGTGTGACTTGCGCGCCTTGTGGGTGCGCGGCAGGGCGTGCTCGATGAGCTCCAGGTAGTTCACGGGCCGTGCGGGCGGCGGGGGCGGCGGGGTGCCCAGCGCGGCGAGGCGCTGGGTGAAGGCCTTGAGGATGTCCGGCACGGGGCGCATCACGTTGAGCAGGGGGTTGCGCCCCTCCACCGCCTGGCTCAGCGCGGCGGCCGCCTGCTGCAGCGGGAGCCCGCGGCGCAGCAGGTCCTGGAAGGAGTTGGAGAGCGTGATGAGGTTGTGGCCGGCCGTCTGCACCATCTCCACCGCGATGCGCAGCACCTGCGGCGCGGTGAGGTGCCCGTCCGCCATCAGCACCAGGGCCGCCTGGAAGTAGTTGAAGATGGGCACCACGCGCGGCCCGTAGCGCGCGAACTGCGCGGGCGGGGTGAGCCGGTCCAGGTGGATGAAGATGCGGCGCACGGGGTCCCCCACCGCGATCGCCTTCCACGCCTTGTGCACGCGCGCCGCGTCGTCCGGGTACACGCCGCCGGCCTCGAGCACCTGGCCCAGCACCCGCTCGTCCACGCGCCCCGCGATGAGGTCCGCGTAGAGCGAGTAGATGAAGGCGTCCGCCTCGGCGTCGTCCCCGAAGAGCACCTCCTCGGCGTCCACCGGCGCGTTCAGGCGGCTCTCGAGGATGACGGGCAGCTTGTAGCCCACCTGCCCGCGCAGCGCGCGGAAGCGCCCGCGCAGCAGGTTGCCCACGTTGTCCTTGAGCACCAGCTCGTCCCAGTGCACGCCGTCCAGCTTCAGCTTCTCCTCGAGCACCGCGCGCATCTGCCGCGGGCTGCCGGAGACGATGCACAGGCGGCTGTCGCCGTTGGACGCGAGCTCCTTGATCAGCGCGCTCGCGCCCGGCACCGCCACCTTCTCGTGCGCCTTCTGGAAGGCGGTGCGCACCAGGTCGCGGAAGGAGTCGAACTCCGTGCGCAGGTAGGTCTTGTCCAGGTCCCAGCGGTAGATGCGCTTGGGAGGACGCGGGTCGATGCGGTCCGGGAGGCTCACGGGCGCCTCACCGCGCGAGCCCTCCGGAGAGGCCCTCTTGGATGGAGCGGCCCAGGTCGTTGGCCACCGCCTTCGCGGCCACCTTGCCCGCGTTCGCGATGGCGCGCGCGCGCGCGCGGCCGTGCGCCTTGATGAAGATGCGGTCGAAGCCGAGCACCGGCGCCCCGCCGTACTGCTCCCAGTCCGTGATGTCCTTGATGCGCTCGATGCCGCTGGAGAGCATGGCCAGGCCCGCGCGCCACATGAGGCGCTCCTTGTAGGCGTACTTGGCCAGCTCCACCACGGTGTCGTGCACGCCCTCGAGCATCTTGAGGCACACGTTGCCCACGAAGCCGTCGCACACCACCACGTCCGCCGTCCCCTTGGGGATGTCCACGCCCTCCACGTTGCCGACGAAGTTCACGCCGGGAAGGGCCGCGAGCCGCTGATGCGCCTCCACCACGCGCGGCGGGCCCTTCTGCGGCTCGGAGCCGTTGGAGAGCAGCGCCACGGTGGGCCGCTCGTTGCGGCTCACGATGCGCGCGTACGCGGTGCCCATGACGGCGAAGGCCACCAGGTCCTCGGCCGTGGCGTCCACCGTGGCGCCCACGTCCAGGATGAGGCTGAAGGGGTCGTCCTTCTCGCCGCGGCTGCGGCGCGTGGGGTACACGGCGGCGAGCGCCGCGCGGCGCACGCCCGGGATGAGGGTGAAGTTGCGCGCGCACGCGAGCACGCAGGCGCCCGTGTTTCCCGCGGAGACGAGCGCCTCCGCCTCGCCCTCGGCGACGAGCCGCGCCGCCACCGCCACGCTCGCCTGCGGCTTGCGCGCGAGCGCCTCGCCGGGCTTCTCGTCCATGGCCACGAAGTCCGGCGCGTGGTGCACCGAGATGCGCTCGCCCGAGTGGCGCGTCTCCGCGAGCGCCGCGTCGATGACTGCCCGGTCGCCCACCAGCAGGGCGTGGATGTGGGGGCTCTCGAGCGAGAGCTGCGCCGCGCCGCGCACCACCTCCTCGGGGCCGTGGTCGGCGCCCATCACGTCGAAGGCAATGGTGACGGTCTTCGCCATGGTCCCCCCCATCTTAGGCCCTCACCCGCGCCGGGCCCCACCCATTCTCACCCGCCCGAGCAGCAGGAGGGCAGCCCCCGTGGCCACCAGACACAGGGCCGCCGCCACCGCGTAGGGCGCCGAGGGCCCCGCCTGCGTGAAGAGCAGGCCGCCCAGGGCGGGCCCCAGGATGCGGCCGAGCGAGCCGAAGGCCTGGAAGGCCCCCAGGGCCTCCCCCTGCCGCCCCGCGGGCGCGTGCAGGGACACGAGCGCGCTCAAGGAGGGGTTCACCAGCGCGCTGCCCAGCGCGAGCAGCGCCATGGGCAGGAAGAGCAGCGCGTAGCTCGGCGCGAGGGGCAAGAGCGCGAGCCCCAGGGTCACCCCGGCGAGCCCCACCACCGCGAGCCCCGCCTCGCCCGGCCCCGCCCTCCCCCCGTGCCGGCGCCGCCCGCGCGCGGCCATGCGCCCGTAGAGCCCCTGCAGCGCCGCGGACAGCACCCCCACGAAGGCGAAGAGGTAGCCGGTGCGCAGGCTCGCCTCGCGCAGGAGCGCCTCGGGCGCGCGGGCGTGCAGCGCGAAGAGGCCGCCGCCCCCTGCCTCGAGCGCCACGGGGCCCTGCGCGAGGAAGCGCGAGAGGACGAAGACGGAGAAGGTGCCCTCCATCTGGGCGAAGGCGGTGAGGAAGAGCAGGAAGAGGGCGAGGGCTGCGCCCACCACCGGCAGGCGCAGGAGCCCCGAGGCCCCGCGCACCGTGCGCTGGGGCGCGGGCGCGCTGTCCTCGCGGCGCGACTCGGGCAGGCGCAGGAAGGCCCAGACCAGGTTGAGCCCGCTCAAGGAGGCGGCGAAGAGGCCGATGGCGAGGTTTCCGCCCCAGTAGCCCAGCTGCGCGCCCAGCGCGGGTCCGAGCACGAAGCCCAGGCCGAAGGCCATGCCGATGCGCGCCATGCCGCGCGCGCGCTCCTCGGGCCGGGTGACGTCCGCCACGTAGGCCTGCGCGGTGGCGATGTTCGCCCCGCTCACCCCGTCCACCACCCGGCTCACGAAGAGCAGCGGCAGCGAGTGCGCGAAGGCGAAGAGCACGTAGCCCGCGAGGCTGCCGGCGAGGCTCACCAGCAGCACGGGCCTGCGCCCGTAGCGGTCGCTCAAGCGCCCGAGCCAGGGTGCGAAGAGCAGCTGCATCAGCGAGTACACGCTCAAGAGCAGCGCCGCGCTCAGGGGCGAGGCGCCGAACTTCACCGCGTACACGCCCAGCTGCGGGATGAGCAGGCCGAACCCGATGAGGTCCAGCGCCACGATGCTGAAGATGACCCCGAGCGAGCCCGGCGCCGCCCCCTGCTCCCGCTGTGCCTCGTGACCCACCCCGGCGCCCTGCCCTTTCTCTGTGGCCCCTGGAACGAACCGGGCCGCCACCTCCTTCGTGGGGAGGGGCGGCCCGGAAGCGGGCGCTCGCGGCGCCGGAGCCTACTACTGCGCGCTGGCCGGCACGGTGCGGTTTGCGCGGTCGCGGTCGATGCAGCCCTTGGTGAGCGTGTACTGGTAGGTGCCCAGCTCGTCGCGCCAGTACTCGCCCTCGAATGGCCAGTAGAGCTGGTCGTCCGCCACGGCCACCGAGTACTTGTAGCTCTTGACGATCGCGGTGCGGCCGCCCGCCTTGAGCTGCTCCTCGAGGAACTCCTTCTCCTTGGTGGTCGTCTCGAACTTGATGCGCAGGCCGTTGGCCAGCAGCTGCTTGAGCGCCGCGAGCTCGGTCTCCAGCTTGCCCTTGGCCATGATGCCGGCCTTGTTCACCAGCTCCGAGCGCTGCACCTTGAGCCCCTCGATGAGGCTCTTGGAGAGCTCCGAGTACTTGAAGGTGTCCGGCTTCTCGCCGAAGGAGTCCATCTCGGACTCCAGCTCGAGGATGGAGTCGTTGGTCTTCTTCAGGTCCTGGTCGGTGAGGGCGAGCCGCAGGATGCGCTCCAGGATGACGTCCGTGGAGTTCTTGGGCGCGTTGCTCGCCTGCGCCTCGCGGTTCTTCTTCTGGATGTCCGCGAGGATGCCGTAGTACTCGGCCGGGTCCATCTGCTTGTTGGCGATGAGCTCGAGCTGGTCGTGCACCGGCAGGTAGATGCGCTCGAAGTCCTCGAGGATGAGGGTGCTCTCCCGGTAGCGGCAGTTCTCGTAGTAGATGACCGCCTTGAGGATCAGCGCCTCGGGGAAGTACTCCTCGCGGAAGAAGGGGCTGCTCAGGGTGATGAGGTTACCGAGCGCCTGCTCGTACTGGCCCACGCGGTAGTTGGCCCAGCTGCTCTCGAAGAGGCTCTCGAGCCACTGGTTGCCGCCGCGCTCCACCTTGTTGAAGTAGAAGATGGCGAAGCGGTTCTGCTGCAGGCCGTAGTGCGTGCGCGCCAGCTGCATGAACGCGAGCTCGCGAAGGCTCTGGTCCAGCTTCGCCTCCTCGCCCGTCTTGGTGCCGGGCCGCGTGAGGCGGATGACCTCCTTCATGCTCTCGATGGAGGCGCGGAAGTTCGGGTCCGTGCGCTTCTGCGCCGGGTCCTTCACCTGGCTGCCGGCGCGGAAGTACGCGAGCCCCTCGAGGTACTTGGCGCGCGGGTAGAACGGATCCGAGCGCGGGATGATCAGCGCGAGCCGCTTCACCTCGTCGAAGCTCTTGTCCGCCTCGCCCTTCTGGCCCACCTGGTCCAGCGCGCGGCCGCGCACGAAGTGGTAGCGCGCGAGCAGGTAGCGGAACTCGTTGCGGAACTTCTCCGGGAACTCGCTGTTCGCGTACTTGGCGATCTCGTCCAGGATGACGGTCTCGTTCTTCGTCTTGCGGCTGATGAAGAACAGCCACTCCAGGCTGCTCTTGAAGAACTTGGACGAGGGGCCGCGCGCGAGGATCTTGGAGAACTCGCCGAGGCTCGAGTGGTAGAGCCCCATGCGGTACAGGCTCTTGGCGAGCACGTACTGGGCCTCGAGGTGCAGGTCCGCCACCTTCGGGTCCTTCATCAGCTCGTAGGCGGCCATCGAGGCCTGCTCGTACTTCTCGTCGCGGAACAGCGAGATGGCCGCGTCCAGCTTCTGGCGGTCCCCGCTCTTGCCGGACACGTCCAGCGCCTCGAAGGTGGTGGTGGGCGCGGGCTTCTGCGCCGCCTTCGGCGGCTCGGGCTGGGTGAGGTCCAGCCCCTGCGTCATGGAGGGGGCGGGCGCGGGCGTGACGGGCGCGGCGGACTTGCCCGGCGCAGCGGCCGGAGCCGGGGCGGCAGGCGCGGCCTCCGCCGGAGCCTCGGTCGACGTGGCCGTCGACTTGGACGTGGACTTGCCCTTGCGCTTGGAGTGCTTCGAGCCCGAGCTGCTGCTGGTGCTGTCCGTCGAGCTGTCGGTGGTCTTCTTCTTCTTGCCCTTCTTCTTCTTGGGCTTGGTCTCGGTGGTGTCGAGGCCCTCGAAGCTCTGGGCCGGCGCGGGCAGGGCCCAGGTGAGGGCGAGCCCGACGAGAGCGACGCGGAGGATCCGGTTCAGTCGGTTCATGACTCGGGCGTGGTGCTGGGGAAGAAGAAGGAGACGCCCAGCTCGAAGAGCAGCTGGTTGCGCAAGCTGGTGTCACCCGCGAAGCGGACCTTCTCCACGTAGATCAGGTCCCGCAGCTCGGTGCGCAGCGTGATGGAGCGCGTGAGGAAGAAGTGGAAGCCCACGCCCACGTTGCCGCCCGGGGTCCAGTAGTCCTGGACCTGCGACTCGGTGTTCGGGGTGGGGCCGCGGTACTGCACCAGGCTCGCGCCCGCGATGCCGTACATGTCGAAGTGGGCGAAGTACGAGGAGAGCAGCGAGAGCTTGCCGTAGATGGGCGCCCACTGCAGATCCACGCCCGCCAGCAGGCGCAGGTTGCCCAGGCCGCCGCGGTTGAGCTCCTCCTCGGTGGGCTTGCGGCAGCCGCGCTGGTCCGCCTCGAAGGAGCAGATCTGCGCGGAGCCGGAGACCACCGGCACCGAGTACGCAGCGCGCAGCCCGATGCCCAGCGTCTCGAGCGGGTGGTAGGTCAGCGTCCCGCCGAGGAGGTACTTCGTATAGAAGGCGTCGCGCATCGAGACGCCCACCGAGGGGCTGAGCTCGAAGCGCCCCTTGCGCAGGAAGAGGTTGCCGGACACCGGGCGGATCCGCTCGCGCAGCGGCCCCTGGGCATCCTTGTCCACCTCGGAGACGTCACCGGCCTCGGACTCCGACGAGCTCGGAGACGCCGTGGGCTGGTCCTTGTCCTGCGCGTGCGCGCGCAGGGGCACGAGGATCGAGAGCAGCAGCGCGAGCGCCGCCGGAACAGAGCGCAGCCGCGGGCTCATTCGGCCTCCCGGCCCGTCGAGTGGAACGGGAAGAAGATCGAGACGCCAGCATTGAGGGTCATGAGGTTCTGGGTCGAGCCCTTGGTGCTGCCCTTGGGCTGGTCGACGTAGGTGGTGTTGATCAGCGCCACGTTGAAGGCGAGGAAGTCCTTGGCGACGAAGCGGGCGCCCACGCCCAGGTCGCCGGCGATGCGGGGGCCGCGCTTGGCGACGTCGTCCACGGTGCCACCGGCGGGGATCTGCACGCCGATCTCCGGCAGCGCGCTCGCCTCGGTGTTCACCACGCCCGCGCCGGCGAGCAGGTACGCATCCAGGTGGAGGATGGAGTTGAAGAAGGCCACCTTGCCGTAGAGCGGGCTCCACTCCACGTCACCCATGGCCGACCACTTGGGCACCGAGTTGAAGATGCGGCTGCCGAAGGTGCGCTTGGCCGAGACCACGTCGTCGGTGCCCGTGGACTGCATCAACGAGAAGCGCCCCGCGATGGCGAGCGAGTCCGCCAGGTAGTAGGCGCCGCGCAGCGCCCCGCCGTACTTGGTGTAGTACGGGTCGTTGACGGAGACGCTGACGAAGGGCGCGAGCTCGAAGCGTCCCTTCTTCAGATAGACCTTGCGCTGCACGCTCTTCACCCGGTCGTCCTGGGTGATCTCGCGGTCCGCGTCCGGCGAGCGCTCGGTCTGCGCCGGCGCGGCCACGCTGGGCACGTCCTTCGGCGGCGCGGGCGGGGCCTCGTCCTGCTTCGCGGGCTCCTTGGCATCCTGCGTGAGGTCCAGGCCCATGCCTGGATCGTTCTGAGCGAGCGCCGGTGCCGACAGCAGGCACAGCGCGAGCAACGTGATGAGAGGGCGGTTCAAATCCAGGGCTCCATGCTGTGGAGAGGCGCGCTTTCCGCCGAGGGACCGCGGGCAAAAAACGTCCGCACTCTAGCGGCCCGGATCGAAGTCCAGCAACGTGCAAAAGAGGTGGCAAAAGGTGCGTCTTGCAGACGCGAGATCGAAAATTCTGGCAATGGCGGCAGCGCTTGGCGCACCTCCCGCGTGTGATAGCGTGCGCGGCCGTGTTCGTTCCCTTTCGAGGCCCGTCGATGCCCCGCCGCTCGCTCCTGGTCCGCACGCTCGGTGCGCTGATCCTCTCTCCCCTGCTCCTCACCGCCTGCACCGACTCCACCGAGATCGGCAAGAAGTGCCAGCTGGTGAAGAAGGACCCCAACGGCGTCGCGCCCTTCGCCGTGGTGCTCAACTCCGAGCTGGTCGCGGGCCAGGACTTCATCTCCTTCGGCGCGTCGGACTGCGTGGAGCTGATCTGCGTCCACGACAAGGACTCCCCCGTCGTCGGCGGCCCGAACGACCCGGCCACCGGCTACTGCAGCGAGGCCTGCATCCCGGGGGGCGCCACCTGCGACACGGTCTCCGGTGAGGCCTCGGCCGACCTGAAGGAGCGCATGGAGTGCCGCGCGCTCCTGCTCGACCAGACCACGCTGGACCGGCTGCGCCAGGAGGACCCGGCCGCCTACCGCAACACCTTCGGCGAGAACACGAACCCGTACTTCTGCGCGGGCGCGCCGCCGGTCGTGGACGCGGGCTCCTAGCTCCCGGCGTAGATCCTTTTCGCCGCTCGTGCGTGCACAGCGGGGTTCCTCGTCGCCAGGAGCCCCGCCATGAACCGCACCCTCCTCTTCGTCTCCCTCGCCGTCGGGCTCGCCCTGAGCGCACTGGTGCTCGGCCTGCCCCGGCGCGCCGCGGCTCCCTCCCCCATCCCACCTGCCGCAGCGGTACCGGCTTCGGCCTCGAGTGGCGAGGGCACGCTGCGGCTCAGCGGCCGCCTCTCGCACCCGGTGCTGCCCGTGGGCGCCTCCGAGCTCTACCTCACGGTGGACGTGCAGGGGGCGAAGGTGCCCGGCACCCGCCGCAGCCCGGTGAGCCTCGCGCTGGTCATCGACCGCTCCGGCTCCATGGCGGGCGAGAAGCTCGCCCAGGCGCGCCGCGCCGCGCACCACCTCGTCTCCCTGCTGGGGCCCGAGGACCGGCTGGCGTTGGTGGACTACGGCTCGGACGTGCGGGGCCTGCCGCTGCTCGCCGCGACGCCCGAGAACCGCGAGCGCATGGAGCGCTACATCGACGCGCTCGTGGACGACGGGGGCACCAACATCTCGGCGGGGCTCGCGCGCGCCGCCCAGCAGCTCGCGCCGGTGCAGGGCGGCGTGCGCCGGCTCATCCTGGTGAGCGACGGCCAGCCCACGGAGGGGCTCACGGACGCGGCCGCGCTGCTGCAGCAGGTGCGTGGCCTGCGCTCGGGCCAGGGGCTCACCCTGAGCGCCATCGGCGTGGGCAGCGACTACGACGAGCGCCTCATGCAGGGGCTCGCGGAGACGGGCGCGGGGGCCTACGGCTTCCTCGAGGACGCGCGCCAGCTCGCCACCCTCTTCGAGCGCGACCTGCAGCAGGCGACCACCGCGGTGGCGCGCGACGTGGAGCTGGCCTTCGAGCTGCCCGAGGGCGTGCAGCTCGACGAGGTGCTGGGCTACGCGAGTGAGATGCAGGGCCGCAGCGTGCGCGTGCGGCTGCCGGACTTCAGCGCGGGCCAGCTCGAGCGCGTGGTGGCGCGGGTGCGGGTGAAGGGCGCGCGCCCGGGGACGCCGCTCGCGGTGGCCGGGCTGCGGCTGCGCTACGCGGACCTGCAGGGGGAAGGGGCGGCGCGCGAGGTGGCGGTGGCGCTGCAGGCGCAGGTGACGGACCGCGCCGAGGAGGTGCTCGCGCGCCAGGACAAGGAGGCCACGGTGCTGGCCACCCGGGCGCGCGCGGCGCAGAACCTCGAGCGCGCGGCCCAGGCGCTGGGCGAAGGGCGCAAGGACGAGGCGCGCGGCCTGCTGCAGGCCAACCAGTCGCTCTTCCAGCAGGCGGGCGCGGTGGCGAGCCCCGCGGCGGTGGCCGCGGACGTGGTCGCGCAGGAGGAGGTGGCGGCGCAGATGGAGCGGGCCGAGGACGGCGCGGCCGTGGGCAGCGCGGTGAAGGCGGCCCGCTCCAAGGCGCGCAAGGGCTACGGGCGGGTGGGCTCCACCTACTGAGGCGGCAGGGCCCACGCATTCTCATTGACCCTTCCGGGGGGAAAACCTATCTCCGCCTGCCTCTCCCGTCGCACGGAAGCGAGGATTGGGACATGGCTGGTACGAGCACCCCCTGGGTGGGCGTCATCATGGGTGGCAAGAGCGACCTGGAGTTCCTGCGCCCCGGCATCGACATCCTGCAGGAGCTCGGCATCCCGCACGAGGTGCGCATCGTCTCGGCGCACCGCACCCCGGACTGGATGTTCCAGTACGCGGAGACGGCGGAGGCGCGCGGCCTCTCGGTGATCATCGCGGCGGCCGGCGGCGCCGCGCACCTGCCCGGCATGGTGGCGGCCAAGTGCCTGCTGCCGGTGCTCGGGGTGCCCATGCCCACCACCGTGCTCAACGGCTTCGACGCGCTGCTCTCCATCGTGCAGATGCCCAAGGGCATCCCGGTGGGCACGCAGGCCATCGGCAAGCCGGGCGCGGCGAACGCGGCCCTGCACGCGGCGGCCATCCTCGCGCTGAAGTACCCCGAGCTGCGCGAGCGGCTCGCGGCCTTCCGCAAGGCGCGCACGGATGAGGTGCTGCGCGAGAAGGAGCTCGCGTGAGCGCGCCGAATGGCCAGGCCGTGGTCCCCCCCGGCGGCACCCTGGGCATCCTGGGCGGCGGACAGCTCGGGCGGATGATGGCGCTCGCGGCGCGCACGCTGGGCTACCAGGTGCAGACGCTGGACCCGGATCCCGCCTGCTCGTCGCGCTTCGTCGTGGACCAGTGCTACACGGCGCCCTTCTCGGATGCGCACGAGGCGGTGCGCATGGCGCGCGCCTGCGACGTGGTGACGCTGGAGATCGAGAAGATCCCACTCTCCACCCTGCGCGCCGTGGCCCAGCACGCCCCCATGCGCCCGGGCGCGAGCGTGCTCGAGGTGGTGCAGCACCGCGGCCGGCAGCGCGCGTGGATCGCGAAGGGGGGCTTTCCCCAGGGGCCCTGGCGCGAGGCGAAGAGCGCCGAGGAGCTCGCTTCCGCGATCGCGGCGCTGGGCGGCCGCTGCTTCGTCAAGAGCAGCGAGGGCGGCTACGACGGGCGCGGCCAGGTGACGGTGAAGGGGGCGGACGAGGCGGAGCGCGCCTGGAAGGAGCTGGGCGCAGGCCCCGTGGTGGCCGAGGCGGCGCTGGACCTGGAGGCCGAGCTCAGCGTGCTCGTGGCCCGCAGCCCGCGCGGCGAGACGGCGGTGTACCCGCCCGCCTACAACCACCACGAGGACCGCATCCTGGACTGGAGCCTGCTGCCCGGGCAGCTCGATCCGAAGCTCGCGGCGAGCGCGCAGGAGATCGCGCGCGCCATGGCGGACGCGCTGCAGATCGAGGGCCTGCTGGTGGTGGAGATGTTCCTGCTCAAGGACGGCCGCCTGCTCGTGAACGAGCTCGCCCCGCGCCCGCACAACAGCTTCCACTCCACCGAGGTGGCCTGCCTCACCAGCCAGTTCGAGCAGGCGGTGCGCGCGGTGTGCAACCTGCCGCTGGGCTCGGTCGAGGTCGTGCGCCCCGCGGTCATCGTGAACCTGCTCGGGGAGATCTGGCTGCGCGAGGGCGGCCCGCGCTTCGAGGAGGTGCTCGCGCTGCCCGGGGTGCGCCTGCACCTGTACGGCAAGCGCGAGGCGCGCGTGGGCCGCAAGATGGGCCACATCTCCGCCTCCGGCAGCACGCCCGAGGAGGCAATCGCCCGGGTGAAGCAGGCGCGCTCGCTGCTCGGGGCCTGAGAGGGGAGCCCGTCCGTGAAGACCAACGCCGCGCGGCTCCTGGACACGCTGGGCGTCCCCTACACCCTGCGCGAGTACACCTTCGACCCCGAAGATCTCTCGGCGGAGACGGTGGCCGCGAAGGTGGGCCTGCCGGCGGAGCAGGTGTTCAAGACGCTGGTGGCCCGGGGGGATCGCACCAGGGTGCTGCTCGCCGTGGTGCCCGGCAACGCGGAGCTGGACCTCAAGGCGCTCGCGCGCCTGAGCGGCGACCGCAAGGTGGACACCGTGCCGCTCAAGGAGCTGCAGCCGCTCACCGGCTACATCCGCGGCGGCGTCACCGCGCTGGGCGGCAAGAAGGACTACCCCGTCTTCGTGGACGAGACGCTCGAGCTCTTCGACGTGGTCTCGGTCTCGGCGGGCGTGCGCGGCACGCAGCTGCTGCTCGCCCCGGCCGACTACCTGCGCGTGACGAAGGGCAAGGTCGGGCCCATCTCGCGCCCCAAGGCCTAGCCTTCTAGCCCACCAGGCGAAGCGCCCCGAGCAGCTGCAGCGCGCCCACCAGCAGCACGCAGGTGGCCGCGGTGACGGCCGCCTTGCTGCTCACGCGGAAGTACATCACCGCGCCCACCACCGCGAGCGCCGCACCCAGGACCAGCCCGAGCGACACGCCGCGCAGGTCCAGGCGCAGGATGTCGAGGCGCAAGAGCAGCTCCACCGCGCTCACCACCACGGCGATGCCCGGCAGCAGCCGGTCGCTGAACTGGAAGAGCAGGAAGACGGAGGCGGCGGCCGCGAGCGCCGCAATGGCGAGGGAGAGGCTCATGCCCTCGATCTAGCCCGGCCGGGCCGCGCCTTTCCATGTGGGTGCACGCCTGCGCGGGTACGTGCCACGGCGGCCCCGTGAAGCGGCACAGACCTTTTTCAGTGCCCGTGCGTTCGCAGGGGGGCTGTCGGTCCCCCGCGCCTGGAAGGTGCCCCCATGACGTCGTCCGTCGCCGTGCTGCAGGTCCACCACCGCGAGGCCTTCGAGCGCACGGTGGGGCGCGCGCTGCTCGCAGGCGCGGCGGCGGGGCTGCTGCACCTGCTCGCCGCGCGCGCAGGGCTCGCGCCTCCCCTGCCCTGGCTCGTGGTGACGGCCGTGGTGGGGGCGGCGGCGCGCGGGGATCGCCTCGACCGGGTCCTGGTGGCAGGCCTCGCACTGCTCGCCTCCGGGCTGCCCTGGGCGCTCGAGCTGCAGGAGGGCTGGGCCGCGGGGCTCTCGGCGGCCGCGGGCGGCGCGCTGCTCGTGCGCGCGCACGTGAACGGCCTGCAGGCGGAGGGCGAGCTGGGCGGGCGCAGGCCTGCGCCGGGGCACTACCTGCTCGGGGCGCTGTGCGCGGCGGCGCTGCTGCTCGCGGGGCTCGAGGTTGCGCGGGTGCTCTCGCAGTGGCTCGTGCTCTCCGCGGCGCCCGCGGCGGTGCCGGAGGCGGCGGCGGGCGCCATCGCGGGGCTGTTCCTCGGGCTCTCGGCCGTTGCCGCGCACCTGGGGCTCACCCCGGATCCGGTGGAGGCGCGCTGCGAGGCGCTGCTCTCGGGCCTCTCCGGTGAGCTGCAGGAGCTCGCCTCGCGCGCGCTCGGGCTCTACCGGCAGTGCACGCAGCTGCTCGCGCGGCTGCCGCGAGAGCCCGCGCAGGAGGCGCTCGCGCGCAGCCTCGGCGCGCTCACCGGCGAGAGCGTGGAGCTCGCGGCCGCGTGGCGGGGCGTGGAGGCGCAGGCGGAGTCGCTCGCGCAGGAGCAGCTGGCCGCCGAGGCGGATGACCTCGAGCAGCGGGCGCGCGCGACGCCCGATGCCCTCGCGCGCGAGCAGCTCGCGCTCGCGGCGCGGGCGCTGCGCGAGGAGCAGGAGCGGCTCGGCGAGTGGCAGCTGCAGCGCGAGCGGCTCGTCGCGCGGCTGCGCGCCCAGGTGGCGCTGCTCAGCCGCACCCGCGGCGCGCTGCTCGGCGTGCGCAGCGGCCAGGTGCAGCTGCGGGCCGCGGAGCTGGAGGGGCTGGTGCGCCGCCTGCGCAGCCTCACCGCCACCCAGCACGTCGAGGCGGGCGCCCTGGCCGCGGCGGCCGAGAGCGTGTCCACCCATGCTCCGGCGCCTGCTGCCGCGGCGGACGCAGCCTCAGGGTTCGACCCGCAGCCCCTCGACGCCCTCGAGCTCGACCCGGCCTCCGGGCGCGAGCCCGACGCTCGCGCACCAGCCGCCGGGGACCTCCAGCACGTAGCGCCCGGGGCGCCCCACCGTGCGCGGTGAGAGCGTGCGCGGCTCCGCGCGCTCGAGGATGCCCACCACGCGCAGGCTGGAGTCGATGAAGAGCATGTCCAGCGGGATGAGCGTGTTGCGCATCCAGAAGCTCTGCACCTCGTCCTCCCGGAAGACGAAGAGCATGCCGTGGCCGGGCAGCAGCTCCTTGCGCCACATGAGGCCGCGGGTGCGCGAGGCGTGCGTGGCGGCGATCTCCACCTCCACGCGGTGCACGTGGCCCTGCGCGTCCTTCAGCAGCACGCGCCCGCGCGGCAGCGGCGGCGCGGCGTAGTTCTGGGCACTGACGTCGTGCACGGGGGCCTGCCTCGGAGGTGGGACGGCGCGCGCGGCGCCGGCGGCGAGAAGGAGCAGCGCGGCGAGGCCCGGGCGAAGGCTCACGAGTGCAGGGGCTTGTTGAGCAGCTTGCCGGTCAGCTCGGAGCCGAGGCTGTCGGACATGAGCCGCTCCACCACGCTCTCGAAGTCGCGGCGCTGCCGGTCGTCCGAGTAGATGAAGCGGATGCCCATGCCGGGCTCCTCGCCCTCGGCCTTGCTCCACACCACCTCGCCCAGCAGCTCGAAGGGCGCCTCGCGCGAGGGCACCGTGAGCTTGAAGAGGAAGCGCGTGCCGATGGGCAGGGGCTTCTTCGTCTTGATGAAGGTGCCCCCCTTGGAGATGTTCTTCGTGTAGTCCGCGAAGAAAGAGTTGAGCTTCTTGTAATCGACCTTGAGCTCGATCGGGGCGCGGTTGTGGTGGCGCGTCTCGGCGCCAGGCTTCTGTTCGGGCATCGCGAGGGCCAGTATAGGAGAGGCCATGCGGCAAGTCCTCCTCCGCGCCCTCGCCCTGCTGCGCCGTCCGGCCGTCCTCCTGCTCGTCCTGCTGCTCGCGGGGGGGGGCTCGGCCCTCGTCGCCCTCCCGCTCTTCGGGGTGCCCGGCTTCGAGCTGGGGCTCGCCCTGTCGCTGGGGGTGGGACTCCTGGGAGGCGGGGTGGGCATCGCGGCGGCCTTCCAGGAGCGCCGGCTCATCCAGGGGCGAGACCCCCGGCCGAAGGGGGCGCTGCGCGAGGACGGGGCGGTGGGCAGCGCCTGGGTGGCGGCGTGCAGCGCGATGGTGCTCAACACCGCCGTCCTGGTGCCCCCGCTGGTGACCTCGGTGCTCTTCGCGCTGCTGTCCACCGCGTGCAGCCCCTTCGCGCTCCTGGGCTTCTACCCGCTGCTCACCCTGCCCTCCGCGGCCCTGGCGGCTGCCGCGGGCGTGTTCTGCGGCTTCTGGGCGCGCGGCGCGGGCCGCGCGCTGGGGCTCTACGCGCTGCTGGTGGCGCTCTCGCTCGTGCTCACCGTGTGGCCGCTGGTGGCCGGGCCGCAGGTGTACGCCTACAACCACTTCCTCGGCTTCCTGCCCGGGCCGCTCTACGACGAGGCCCTGCAGCTCACCGCCGGGATGCTCTGGTTCCGGCTGCAGACGCTGCTGCTCGCGGCGCTGCTGTGGCTGCTCGCCGCCTTCTTCCTGGACATGCGCGAGGGGCGCCTGCGCCGCCCGCACGTGCGCCCCGGGGCCTTCGTGCTGCTGGGGCTGGTGGCCTTCGGCGTCGCCGCGCTGGAGGAGCGCGCTCCGTCCCTGGGCACGCGGATGACGGAGGGCTACCTCGCGGAGCGCCTCGGCGGCGAGCGGCTCACGCCGCACTTCCGCATCGTGTACCCGCGCGGCAAGGACAAGCTCTCGGTGGACCGGCTCGCGCGCGACCTGGAGTTCCGCCACACGCAGCTCGCGCAGTACCTGGGCGTGGCGCCGGTGGGGCGCATCACGGTGTGGGTGTACCGCTCGGACGAGGAGAAGCGGCAGCTGGTGGGCGCGGGGCGCACGCAGTTCGCCAAGCCCTGGCGCCAGGAGCTGCACGTCGGGGACCGGCCCTTTCCCCACCCCACGCTCAAGCACGAGCTGGCGCACGTGATGGCGGCGCCCGCGGGCAGCGGCCCCTTCAAGGTCGCGGCAGTGGCCGGGGGGCTGTGGCCCCTGATGGGCATCATCGAGGGGCTCGCGGTGAGCGCGGACGACCCGGTGCAGGGCGGCCTCACCCTGCACGAGTGGGCCGCGGGGATGCGCAAGCAGGGGCTCGCGCCGGACCTGCGCACCATCCTGGGGCCGAAGGGCTTCTACCAGGCGGCCCCGGCGCGCGCGTACACGCTGGTGGGCTCCTTCCTGCGCCACCTCGCGGACACCTACGGGGCCGAGAAGCTGCGCGCGCTCTACGCCCACGGCGACCTGGAGGGCACCTACGGCCGCAGCACGGACGCGCTCGTCACCGAGTGGGAGAAGATGCTGGACGCGCTGCCCCTGGACGAGGCGGCCGTGGCCCGCGCGCTGCTGCGCTTTCGCACGCCCAGCCTCTTCGCCCGCTCGTGCGCGCGCGAGGTGGCGCGGCTCTCCAGCGAGGCCGCCGAGTTCCTCGCGAGCGACCCGGAGCAGGCGCTCGCGCGCTACGAGCGCTGCAGCGCGCTGCAGCCGGACGAGCCGGGCTTCGAGCTGGGCGCGGCGAGCGCGCTGGAGCGCCTTGACCGCAAGGGCGAGGCCGCCCAGCGCCTGCGCCAGCTCGCGGCCCGCGTGAAGGGCCAGGACGCGCAGGAGGCGGAGGTGCAGCTCGCGGTCGCGGACCTGGCGCTCTCGCGCGAGCGGCCGGAGGAGGCGCGCGCGGCGCTCGAGCGGGCGCTGCAGCTCGCCGCCACCCCCGAGGCCACCCGCACGGCGCAGGTGAAGCTCGCCGCGCTCGAGAGCCCGGCGCGCGCGCGCGCCATCGGGGGCTACTTCCGCCAGGACGCGGAGGAGCTGCGCCTCTTGCGGCTCGCGCTCGCGCTCGAGCAGCTGCCCCGAGACCCCTACCTGCACTACCTGCTGGGGCGCAGGCTCGCGCAGGCCGGCGCCCCCCGGCTCGCGCTCGAGCACCTGGCGCAGGCGCTCGCGCCCCGCGGGGGCGAGGAGCCCCTGCCCGCGGAGATCCGCCGCGAGGCGCTGCGGCTGCAGGTGCAGAGCGCCTACGAGGCCGGGGACTGCGGCGCGGTGCGCCACGAGGTGGGGGCGCTGCCGGAGCTGGGGCGGGCGCTGCTGCGCGAGGCCCAGGAGTGGCAAGCGCGCTGTGACTTCGAGGATAGGCAGCTCAAGGGACCTCTGGTGCCCGAGGAGGCTTTCCGCTAAGGCCAGTGGCCCTCACGCAAGCAGGAGGCCCCACGCGATGAAGTTCGAAGCCAGGCAGCGCATCCAGGGCACGGTGGACGAGGTGGAGCGGGCACTGCTCGATCCCCGCTACTTCGACTTCCTCCTCAAGCACCACGGCGTCCTGCTCGAGGTGCAGCCGCTGGAGCGGCGCGAGGAGGGCGACAAGGTGCTGCGCAAGGTGCGCTACCGCCCCAAGCCGGTCATCGCCTCCATCGGCCCCAAGACCGTGCCGCCGGAGTACTTCGCGTTCGTGGAGAGCTCCACCTACGACAAGAAGCGCAAGGAGCTCACCTTCCAGAACGTGCCCACCTCGGGCGCCATCAGCCGCATGGTGGTGAACACCGGCGTGCTGCGCCTGCGCGACGCGGGCGGCGGCCAGACCGAGCGCACCATGGACGGCGAGATCTCGCTCAAGCTCCCCTTCCTGATGAAGCCGCTGGCCATGATCGGCGAGCAGGTGATCAAGAGCGAGGGCATGAAGATCCTCGACGGCGAGCTCCCGGTGCTCAACCGCTTCATTGCCGAGGTCGTCCGCAAGGGCTGAGCCCGGCTCTTGCATGGCGAGGCCAGAAGCTTTTGACTCCTGATCCCCCCCGAGACCCGACATGACCCTGCGTCCCCTCCTCGCCTGCACGCTGCTGCTGCTCCCGCTCGCCGCCTGCGCCCCGCGGCGCATCCCCGGCACGGAGATCCGCGACACCGACGAGACGCGCGCCATCCTCGGCGTGATGGAGAACTACCGGCGCGCCCTCGAGGCGCGCGATGCGGCCGCCATCCAGGCGATGGTGGACCCCAACTTCCGCGACAACGCCGGCACCGAGGACCCCGGGGACGACCTCACCTACGACTCCCTCATGCGCGAGCTGCCCGCGCGCCTGAAGAAGTTCGACGACGTGCACCTCGAGTTCACGGTGAAGCGCATCGACGTGGAGGGGGCCAAGGCCCAGGCCGTCTACCTCTGGAACGCGCGCTACCGGATGCCCCACCTCAACAACAAGCCCCAGCAGGACTCGGAGCTCGAGGTGATGGTGTTCAACCGCACCGGCAACGGCTGGAAGATCCTCTCCGGCATCTAGAGGGCGCAGAGCGCCGCGAAGCCCGCGGGGCCCATCGCCTCGAGCGCGCGCACGCGGGCGAGATAGGTGCGGAAGCTCTTGGGCGCGAGCCGCTCCGGCGGCAGCCCCGGCAGGTGGTAGTCGCGGATGCGGCTCACGGTGAAGCGCACCGCACCGAAGAGCGCGTGGGCGAAGAGCCCCTCGCGCTCCTCGGGCGCGAGCGCGCGCTCCCAGCCGTAGCCGCGCACCAGCGCCTGCGCGAGCTCGGGCCGGTAGGTCTCCTCGAAGCACCAGGCGTTGAGGGTGATGGCCAGGTCCAGCCCGTAGGCGTCGTGGCAGGCCATCTCGAAGTCGAAGAAGGCCCCCACCCGGTCGCCCAGCCACTTCACGTTGTCCAGGAACAGGTCCGCGTGGATGGCGCCGCGCGGGGCGAGCGGCTGCTCCAGCGCCTCGGCGCGCGCGAGCGCCCGGGCCAGCTCCGGCGCGAGCGCGCGCAGCTCCAGGTCGCGCTGGCCGTTGAGCTGCCGCAGCCACGCCGTCACCTGCGCCGGGCCGTAGGGGTTCTCGCGCGAGGGGCCGAAGGACTGCGTGAGCCGGTGCAGCTTGCCCAGCTCCGCGCCCAGGCGCTCCAGGTGCTCGGGGGTGAGCTGCGCGCGCGTGCGCTCCTCCCCGGGCAGCCAGGCGAACACGCTCACCCGCCCGCCGTCGGCCGTTCCGCCTCCTAGCGCGCCCGGGGCCACGGCGCCGGAGGCCCGCGCGTCGACCACCGCCCGGGGCATGCCCCCGGGCAGGGCGACCGCCGAGGCGCCCGCGGGAAGCACTTCCAGCAGGGCCTGGGGCAGCGCCGGCGTCCGGTCACCCGTCAGCTCCAGGAAGGGGGCGCCCTCGCGGGTGGGCCGCAGCGTGGGGCCGGGGAAGTGCCCTGCCGCGAGGTGCGCGAGCAGCGCCGCCTCGTAGCGCAGGTCCTGCGCGGAGCGCTGCGTGGTGTGGCGTACGAACCAGCGGCCCGTGGCGGTGTCCAGCCGGTGGTTGGTATTGATGGAGCCCTGGGCAATGCCCTCCACGCGCAGCACTGCCCCCAGGTCGAACGCCTCTGCGATTCGCTCGAATACTTGGGGCTCCAAATGTGTATAGAGCGCCACGTTCCTCTCCTACCTGCGCCGGGTGGGACCCGGGCCTGCTTTCCGGTACACCATCTCCAGTCCTAGGACAGTGCCACGTCCGGGGCCAGGGCCGGCGTGCGGCACGCGCGCGGGGGTCGTTCGCTGGGGGCGTCGTTCGGGTCGGGGGTTCAGATGGCGGGTTCGGACGGGATGCGGGTGGGGCTGGCGGGGGTTCGGGCGGCGGCGGCGGAGCGGGCGCGGGACTGGGTGCGGCGCGAGACACTGCCGCACGCCCTGGTTCAGGTGGCACTCGCCGCCCTGCTCCTGGGGGGCGCGGTGTACGCCGTGGTGCAGCACGCGGTGCACCGGCGCCTCGTCGAGACCCACGTGCTGGCCGCCCGCGACCTGGCGCTCCGGGGCAACCCGCAGGACCTCAACGCGGCGCTGGGCGAGCTGGAGCGGCTGCGCGCCCAGGACCCGGACGTGCCGGTGGCCCACGCGCTCGCGGCGGACATTTTGACCGAGCTCTGGACCGTCCACAGACAACCTGACACGCGGGTGCGCGCGGAGGGGGCGCTCGCGCGGGCCCGGGCGCTGGAGTCGCACAACGGCGAGCGCTACGCCGCCGAGGTGCTGCTGATGCTGGACGCGGGCCGGGTGCACGAGGCGGACGCCTTCCTCACCGAGCTGGAGCGCACCCAGTCCAGCAGCCCCAAGCTGCTGCTGGCGCGCGGGGCGACGCTGCAGGCCCTGGGGCGCATGGACGAGGCGCGCCAGGCGCTCGCGCGCGCCGCCGAGGCCGGCTGGCAGGACCCGCGCTACGCCGTGGCCTACGGCGAGACGCTCCTGGACGACGGGCGCTACGCCCAGGCGGCGGACGCCTTCGCCCGCGCGCTGACGGCGAGCCCCCAGCACCTGGGGGCCCGCACGGGCAGCCTGCTCACCCAGGTGCTGCGCCGCGAGCGCCTCCCCGAGGCGCGCCGCGCGGTGGCCACGCTGCTGGAGCCTCGCAGCGAGCTCACCCCGGGGATGCGGGCGCGCGCGCTCGCCATCCGCGCCGAGCTCGCGCTCTACCAGCGGCGCGCCGACGCCGCGCTCGCGGACGTGACGGCCGCGCTCGCGCTGGTGCCCAACGAGCCCTGGGCGCTCGCTGCCCGCGCCCGCGCGCTCGCGGTGAAGGGAGACTCCGGCGCCCGCGCCGCGTACGAGGCGGCGATCGCCCGGCGCGGCGGCGCTCCGCGCCTGGTGCTCGAGGGGGCGCGCCTGCTGCAGGACGCGGGCGACGCCACCGGGGCGCTCGCGCTGCTGGACACCTACGAGGCCTCGCAGCGCGGCGTGCGGCTGGGCGGGGAGAGCGGCGCCCCCGCGCTGGACGCGGACGACCGCTACTGGCTCGCGCGCGGGGAGCTCTTGAGCGCGCTGGGCCAGAGCGACCAGGCGCTGAGCGCCTTCGACCACGCCATCGCCGCGCGCGGCGTGCTGCACGCGCGCGCGCAGGTGGCCAAGGGGGCCCTGCTCGTGCAGCGCCAGCAGTACGAGCCGGCGCGCGCCCTGCTCTCTCCGCTCGCCCCGGAGGACGGCACCGGCACGCTCGCCGAGGCGTACCGGGCGATGAGCGAGCTGCTCTTCGCGCAAGGGGACTTCTCGGCCGGCTGCCAGCACGCCTTCTACGCGCTCGCGCGCATGGGGCGCAGCGGCGCGGTGCAGCCGCAGCTGCACGGGTACGTGAAGGCGGTGAACCGGCGGCTGCTGGGCGCGGGCAAGTCGCGCCTCTCGCGCCTGTGGCTCAACGAGGCCCAGGCGGTCGTCACCGAGCACTGAGGGAGCACTAGAAGAGCTCGCTCGCCCCCAGCGCCCGGTGGCGCGCCTCCACCACCCGCCAGGTGCCGTCCTGCTCGCGCTCGAAGGTGCCCTCGATGAGGTAGGCGCTCGTCACGGCGTCGCGCGAGAGCCCCTCCAGGGACTTCGCCTCCGAGCGCGCGAAGAGCAGCTTCGCGCGGAAGGTGCCCCGGGTGGGCGAGGCCTCCTCGGCGTGCAGGTCCGCGACGAAGACGCGCAGCCACTCGGCGCGCAGCACCTGGGCGGCGAAGACGCGGCGCACCTCGTCCTTGCCCCAGCCCTCGCGCGAGTGGAAGCGCTCGGAGACGCCGTCGTTGAGCTCGCCCAGGTCGTGCTCCTCGGCCGCGTGCGCGAGCTCGCGCACGCGCCGCTCGATGGCCTCGGGCACCCCGGGCTCCTTCGAGGGCCACAGCGCGAGCACCAGCCCCGCCGCGGCCAGCGCGAGCACCACCCCCAGCACCCTGCCCGCGGGCAGCGTCACGGGCGCAGCTCCCGCTCGGCGTCCACCACCAGCTCGTCCGCGTCGATGATCTCCGCGGGCCGCAGCGCCTCGCCGATCTGCTTCAGGCGCCGGGTGCTCAGCTGCTCGAGGTAGCTGCGGGTGTGCGGGTAGCGCTGCACCAGGTCGTCGAAGGAGCGGCGCTCGAGGAAGGCGGCGGCCGTCTTGCGCGTGGAGACCACGGTGGCGGTGGCGCGCAGGCCGGTGAGCAGGGAGATCTCCCCCGCCACGTCCCCCTCGCGCAGGATGCCCAGGCTCACGTGGCCGCCGGCCGGGTCCTCCTTCTGCACCACCAGCTCCCCGGCGAGCACGAGGAAGAGGCCGGGGGAGTGCTCGCCCTCGGTGAGCGCGTGCTCCTGCGGCTGCAGCGCGCGGAAGCTGAAGCGCTGCAGCAGCGCCGCGCGCTCGCTCTCCGGCAGCCCCTGGAACAGGGGGCTCGTCGCGGTGAGGTTGCGGGCCATGCGCTGCTGGGCGAAGTCCGCGAGCACCTGCGGCACCGAGGGGTGGCTCTTGGCCACGGCGTTGAGGTGCTCGCGGCGGATCTCGAACAGCTCCGAGGGGGCCACGGCGGTGACGGTGGCCGTGGGCGGCGCGCCGGTGAGCAGCGCGAGCTCGCCGAAGATGGAGCCGCCGCCGAGAAAGCCCAGGGTGCGCGCGCTGCCCTCGCTGCGGCGCGCGACCTCCGCCTTGCCGGCCACCAGCACGTAGAGCGTGTCGCCGCGCTCGCCCTCGCGGCTCACCGCCTCGCCCTCCTCCGCGCTGCGGTAGCCCATGCGCCCCACCAGGTCGAGGAAGGCCTCGCGCTCCAGGTCCGCGAAGAGCGGCAGCGGCGGGCGCGCGTCCGCGTCCGCCGCGCCCCCGGGGTCGGGCGCGGCGAGCACCTCGATGGCGCGCGAGACCAGCTGCTCGCCCGCGAGCCCCATCAGGTCCGTGTCCACCCGGCCGTCGTAGAGGGCGTCCGGCGGCAGGGGCGGCGGGACCTGGGCCCTTCCGGACGTCGCGCGGGCGGCGCGCGCGTGCACGCGCACCAGCGTGTCGCGCAGGCGCCGCTCGGTGGGGCTGAGCTCGAGCGCGAGCTTGCACGCGGCGATGGCGGACAGCAGGTAGTCGCGGCGCAGCAGCCCTTCCGCGCAGGCGTGCAGCGTGGTGACGGCGCGCTCGCGCTCGCCCAACTCCACGAGACAGCGCGCCGCGAGCATGCGCGCGCGGTGGTCCGCGGGACTGCGGCGCACCCCTTCCGCGAACACGGCGAGCGCGCGCTCGAATTGCCGCTCCGCCATGAGGTCCAGCCCCAGCTCCCGCAGTGACGACTCGCTCATCTCGCTCCCCTCGACCGGCGTGCCGCCGCATCCTCGCACACGCCTCCGGGACTCCTGCGCCCGCAAGCGGCCGGCACGCCCTCTGCAAGCGCAAGCCCCATGCGCTCCTGCCCCATCATTGCCGTGTGCCTGCTCTGCGCCTGTGCCTCCCCGCCTCCGACGCCCGAGGTGCTCGCGCTCGCGCGCCTCGCTCCCCTGCCCGCCGGAGCGCAGGAGGTGCAGGTGCGCACCCTTGGCAACCTCTTCAGCCGCAGCGGCTGGGTGCGCTTCGAGGCCTCTTCCGACGCCATCGAGACCTTCCTTGCAGCCTCGCCGGGGCTCGCAGCGGTGCGGCCGCAGCGCCTGTGCGACCCGGCCAGCCAGACGCTGCCTGTCGAGCTCCCGCCCGACACCGCGGCCGTCTTCGTGGACGCAGGCAGCGGGCGCTGCACGCCGCGCCTGCTGCAGCTGCCGCCCGGCGGGAGCGCCTTCGACCCTCGCGGCGTACAGGCGGGCCGCCTCTTCGAGGTGGCGCAGGACGCGCAGGCCGACGGCGGCAGGGTGCTCGTGGACGATGCGAGCCACACCGTCTACGTGTGGGCGAGCCACAGCTGAGGGGCGCCCGCCCCTCTGCCCTCCAGGAGAGCGCTGCGGGCGTGCCGCCGAGGAACACCCCTCGCGCCTTGGCCGTTGCCCGACCCCGGGGTGCTCGTTACCGTCCCCCGTTCGCCTTCCTGCCCCTTGCCCAGGAGTCCCTGCATGCCTCGCGCGTCGGCCGCCGCCAAGCGGCCCCAGCCCCCGCCTCTCGCTCCGCTCGCCACCCGCCACCGCCCTGCCTCTCCCCTTCTCGCGCCCGCGCTGATGGAGCGGCTGCTCGGCGTGGCCATGGCGCGCGGCGGCGAGTTCGCCGAGGTGTACGTGGAGCGCGCCACCACCACTGCGGTGGTGCTGGACGAGCAGCTGATCAAGAGCGCCCAGACGGGCCTGGTGCAGGGCGTGGGCGTGCGCGTCATCGCGGGCGCCAAGGTGGGCTACGCCTACTCGGACGACCTGGACGAGCCCGCGCTCTTGCGCGCCGCGCAGACGGCGGCCTTCATCGCGCAGGGTGGCGGGAGCGAGCAGGGCTTCAAGGTGAGCCGGGTGCCCGCGCCCAGCTTCTACAAGGTGCCCACCTCGCTCGCGGACATCGAGGTCGCGCGCAAGGCAGACCTCATCGTGCGCGCGGACCTCGCGGCGCGCGCCTTCGACAAGCGCGTGCGCCAGGTGAACGCCTCCTACGTGGACCAGACCAAGCGCATCGCGGTGGCCAACACGCTGGGCCACTACAGCGAGGACACCCAGGACCTGTGCCGCCTCAGCGTCTACGTGGTCGCCGAGGGCAAGAAGGGCGAGCGGCGCACGGGCTTCTACGGCGGCGGCGGCCGCGTCGCCTTCAGCCACTTCGACACCTTCACCCCGGAGAGCGTGGCGCAGGAGGCCGCGCGCCAGGCCATCGCCACGCTGGGCGCGGTGGAGTGCGAGGCGGGCCCGCAGACGGTGGTGCTCGCCCCGGGCTGGAGCGGCATCCTCCTGCACGAGGCGGTGGGCCACGGGCTCGAGGCGGACTTCATCCGCAAGAAGACCAGCCTCTTCGCCGGCAAGCTCAACGAGAAGGTCGCGAGCGACCTGGTCACCGTCATCGACGACGGCACCGTGGCCAACAGCCGCGGCTCCATCAACGTGGACGACGAGGGCAGCCCCGGCGAGCGCAAGGTGCTGATCGAGAAGGGCGTGCTCAAGGGCTACCTCTACGATCAGCACAACGCGAAGCTGATGGGCCAGAAGAGCACCGGCAGCGGGCGGCGCGAGTCCTTCAAGCACATGCCCCTGCCGCGCATGACGAACACGTACCTCGCGCCCGGAGACCACCACCCCGAGGACATCCTCAAGGAGGTGAAGCGCGGCCTGTACTGCGCGCACTTCGGCGGCGGCCAGGTGGACATCACCAACGGCAACTTCGTCTTCGAGGTGAGCGAGGCCTACGAGATCCAGGACGGCAAGCTGGGCCGCCCGGTGAAGAACGCCATCCTCATCGGCGTGGGGCCCGAGGCGCTCAAGAACGTCTCCCGCGTGGGGTGCGATCCCATGCCGGACCCGGGCCTCGGCACCTGCGGCAAGGACGGCCAGAGCGTGCCGGTGGGCGTGGGGCTGCCCACGCTGCGCATCGACAACATGACCGTGGGCGGCACCAAGGTGCGGAGCTAGCCATGGCACAGCACGACTACGAGAAGCTGGCGAAGCGGCTGGTGCAGCGCGCGCTCAAGCGCGGCGCCACCGAGGCGGAGGCCTTCCTCGAGGTGGGCCGCCAGAGCAGCTGCCGCGTGCGCGAGGGGCAGATCGAAGATCTCACCGAGGCCACCAGCAAGGGCGTGGGCCTGCGCGTGATCGTGAAGGGGCGCCTCGGCTTCGCCTCCACGAGCGACTTCGACCCGGCGGCGCTGGACGCCTTCGTGGACCGCGCGGTGCAGCTCGCGCAGGCGGCCGCGCCCAACAAGCTCAACGGCCTTCCCGGCAAGCGCGACCTGGGCAAGCCCCCGGACGTGGGCGAGCTCTTCGACCCCGCGGTGGCGAGCCTCGCGAGCGACTGGAAGATCAAGACGGCGCTCGAGGTGGAGCGCGCGGCGAAGGGCGTGGACCCGCGCATCACCGCCTTCGACAGCGTGGGCGCGGGCGACTACGTCTCGGACGTGTACGTGGCGAGCAGCGAGGGCTTCAGCGGCGCGTACGCGGGCACCTACGTGTACCTCTTCGCCTCTCCCGTGGCGTCCGACGGCCAGGGCCTCCAGACCAGCTACTGGATGGACTACAAGCGCTTCCTCGGGGACCTCGAGAGCCCGGAGAGCGTGGGCCGCGAGGCCGCGCGGCGCGCCCTGCGCATGCTGGGGGCGAAGAAGGTGAAGACCCAGCAGGTGCCCGTGATCTTCGACCCCATGGTGGCCGCCTCCTTCGTAGGCAGCATCGCCTCCGCGGCGAACGGGGACGCGGTGTACAAGAAGTCCAGCGTGCTCGCGCCGCTGATGGGCAAGCGGCTCGCCGCCAAGAACGTCACCATCGTGGACGACGGCCTGCTCGCGCGGGGGCTCGGCACCAGCCCCTTCGACGGCGAGGGCGTGGCCACGCGGCGCACCGCCATCGTGAACGAGGGCGTGCTCGAGAGCTTCCTCTACGACTCCTTCACCGCCCGCAAGGCGAAGGCGCGCACCACCGGCAACGCGGCGCGCAGCTACCGGGGGCTGCCCTCCATCGGCACGAACAACCTCTACCTCGAGCCGGGTGCGCACGCGCCCGAGCAGCTCATCAAAGAGGTGAAGCAGGGCTTCTACGTGACGTCCATGCTCGGACGTGGCGCGGACCCGGTGACGGGCGACTACTCGCGCGGCGCGAACGGGCTGTGGATCGAGAACGGCGAGCTCGCGCATCCCGTGCAAGAGGTGACGGTGGCCGGCAACCTGCTGCAGATGCTGCAGGACCTGGACGGCATCGGCAGCGACCTGCAGTTCCGCGGCTCTTCGGGCGCGCCCACGCTGCGTTTCAAGCAGCTGACGATCTCGGGAGAATAGTTCCCCTCTCCCCCTGGGAGAGGGCCAAGGTCCCTCACCATGGCCACGAAGGCGAAGACCAAGCCGAAGGCAAAGAAGCCCCGCCGCAAGAAGGCGCAACCCAGCTCGCGCGGGCTCCCCCCGCGCGACGTGGCCTCCTCGATGCCCCAGGGTGAAGCCCTCGCCGCCCTCATCCGCGAGGACGGCGGAGAGGTCATCGGCCAGTACCGGGACCCCCTCGGCGGCCACCCCGTGCTGCTCGCGGCGCTGCCGGTGGACAAGGTGGAGCCCACCCCCTACCAGCGCGACCTCTCCGAGCCGCACGTGAAGCGGCTCGCCACGGCGATGGAGCGCCTCGACCGCTTCCTCGACCCGGTCATCGCGGTGCGAAACGCAGAGCTCGGCAAGTACTGGACGCCCAACGGCAACCACCGCCTGCACGCTTCCAAGCTGCTGGGCGCGCGCACGGTGGTGGCGCTGGTGCTGCCGGACGTGGACGTGGCGTACCAGATCCTCGCGCTCAACACGGAGAAGGCGCACAACCTGAAGGAGCGCTCGCTCGAGGTCATCCGCATGTACCGCGACCTCGCGGCGGTGCGCGAGGGCAACGAGGCGGACTACGCGCACCTCTTCGAGGAGCCGGCCTTCATCACCCTGGGCGCGGCGTACCAGAAGCGGCCGCGCTTCAGCGCCGGCGCCTACCACCCCTTCGTCAAGCGCCTGGAGGCCTTCTTCGACGAGCCCCTCTCCGAGGCCCTCCCGCTGCGCGAGGCGCGCGCCGACCAACTGCTGGAGCTGGACGACGCGGTGAACGCCGTGGTGGGCCGGCTGAAGGAGCGCGGCCTGCAGAGCCCCTACCTCAAGAACTTCGTGGTCGCGCGCGCGAACTTCCTGCGCTTCCACAAGGGCGAGCCCCCGGACTTCGAGGACGCGGTCGCGCGCATGCTGGGCAGCGTGCAGCGCTTCAACGTGGACAAGGTGAAGCGCGAGGACATCGGGCGCATGGGCGGCGGCGGTGGCGGCGAGGGCGACGAAGACTAGGGCGCTCCTTCCGTGCGAGGATCGGGCCCGACCCTTGCACCGGCACACCGCCCCATGAGCTCCGCTACCGTCCTGGTCGTCGACGACGACCGCGCCAACCTCGACTCCGTGGCCCGCATCTTCCAGCGCGAGGGGCTGGCCACCCTCACCGCCAGCCAGGGACAGGAGGCGCTCGAGCACCTGCGCCGCCCCGAGGTGAGCGTGATGGTGACGGACCTGATGATGCCCGGCATGGACGGGCAGGAGCTGCTGCGCGCCGCGCGCACCATCCGCCCGGACGTGGAGGTGGTGCTGATGACCGCCTACGGCACGGTGGAGACGGCCGTGGCGGCGATGAAGGACGGCGCCTACGACTTCATCACCAAGCCGCTCAAGCGCCACGCGCTGGTGAAGGCGGTGCAGAAGGCGCTGGAGAAGCAGTCGCTCGTCGCGGAGAACCGCGAGCTCAAGGCGAAGCTCGCCGAGATGGGCGCCGCGGGCAGCCGCGCCATGGTGGGCCAGTCGCCGGCGTTTCGCGCCCTGATGGACACGCTGCGCCAGGCGGCTCCCTCGAGCGCCACGGTGCTGCTCATCGGCGAGAGCGGCACCGGCAAGGAGCTCGCCGCCAGGGCCGTGCACGAGCTCTCGCCGCGCGCGCGCGGGCCCTTCGTGGCGATCAACTGCGCGGCCCTGCCCGAGAGCATCCTCGAGGCGGAGCTGTTCGGCGTGGAGCGCGGCGCCTTCACCGGCGCGGTGGCGCGCAAGGAGGGCCGCTTCGAGCGCGCGAGCGGCGGCACCCTCTTCCTCGACGAGGTGGGCGAGATGAGCCCCAGCGCTCAGGTGAAGCTCTTGCGCGTGCTGCAGGAGGGGGAGATCGAGCGGCTCGGCGGCACGCAGACGGTGCGCGTGGACGTGCGCGTGGTGGCCGCCACGAACAAGGACCTCACCCGCGAGGTGGCCGAGGGGCGCTTCCGCGAGGATCTCTACTACCGCCTCAACGTGGTGGAGGTGCGCATCCCCGCGCTCGCGAGCCGCCGCGAGGACATCCCGCTGCTCGCGGACGCCTTCCTGCGCCGCCACGCGGCGAAGAACGGGCGCGCGCTGCGCGGCTTCTCTCCCGAGGCCACCGTGCTCCTGGAGAGCTACGCGTGGCCGGGCAACGTGCGCGAGCTGGAGCACGCGGTGGAGCGCGGCGTGGTGCTCGCCAAGGGCGACGTGGTCGAGGCGAGCGACCTGCCGGAGGGCGTGCGCAAGGGTCCGCGCGGCAGCGCCGGCCACCTGGTCATCCCCATCGGCACGCCGATGGAGGAGGTGGAGCGGCGCGTGATCCACGAGACCCTGCGCCACACCAAGGGGGACAAGACCCTGGCCGCCCGCCTGCTGGGCATCGCGGCGCGCACCATCTACCGCAAGCTCGAGCGCGACGCGGCGGGCGCCGAGGCCGCGGCGGGCAGCGCGAAGGAAGGCTCCAGCGACGGCTCCCGGGAGGACGACGAGGACGCCTCCTAGGCCCTTCCCGGACGCACCCGCGCGCTGACACCGCGTCACGCGGCGCGCACCGGCCGCTGACAAAATGTCTCAGGCGGCCACGGGCACCGCCGGCCCCCCTGCCCGCCCCCCGAGGGACGGAATAATTCCGGGGGCTTAGTCGTCCTTCCCCCGGCCTGCGCCCCCCTGCCGGTGGCACCTCGCTTGCTGTGTCGGTACGCAGTATCTCCTGGGACCTGGATGGAACTCTTCTTCCGCAAGTACTTCTGGACCGTGACGGCGCTGTTCATCCTGCTCGCCGCCTTCATCGTGGCGCGCACGGTGAACGTGTTCGTCGAGTCCGCGATCGCGCCGCTGCCCACCGGGGCAGTGGCCCGCGCCCAGCGCGCGAAGGCCACCCCTGCGCGCGCCACGCTGGACCTGGAGCGGCTCAGCAAGCTCACCGGCCTGAAGATCTCCCAGCCGGAGGTGGCGGTTCAGGCGCCCACCCAGGCCGCCTACGATCCGAACGCCGCGCCGGTGAAGAGCGGCCTGCGCGTGAAGCTGCTGGGCACGCTGGTGGCCTCCCAGCCGCAGTGGTCCTTCGCCTCCATCCAGGACATGGGCACGCAGCGCTCGCAGACGTACATGGTCGGCGACACCGTGCAGGGCGCGGAGGTCAGGGAGATCGAGCGCGAGCGCGTGATCGTGCTCAACAACAACCGCCGCGAGTACATCGACGGGCAGCCGGGTGACGGCTCCTCGCTGCCCACGAATACGCCGGTGGTGGCGCCGGTCGCGGTGAACACCGCGGCCCCCACGGGCACCCTGGGCTCCGGCATCCGCGCCACCAGCGAGAACGACTACGAGGTCCCGCGCCCCGAGATCGACAACGCGCTCAACAACCTCAACAACCTCGCGATGCAGGCGCGCATCGTGCCGGCCTTCAAGGATGGCCAGGCGCAGGGCTTCAAGCTGTTCAGCATCCGTCCGGACTCGCTTTACTCGAAGATCGGCGTGCAGAACGGTGATGTCATCCGCCGTATCAACGGGTTCGAGATGAACAGTCCCGAGAAGGCGCTCGAGGTCTACTCCAAGCTGAAGGAGTCGAGCCGCATCGAGATCGAGCTCGAGCGCAACGGCGCGCCGGTCAAGAAGACGTACAACATCCGCTAAGCCGCACAGCACCCCGCCCAGGCCCTGAACCATGAAGACGCTTTCGACGTGGACGCTCCCGCTGTGCCTCGCGCTCGCTCTCCCGGCGCTCGCCCAGCGCCGCCCCGGCACGCTGCCGCCCGCGGGCGCGCAGCCCGTGCGCCCCACTCCCGCGCCCTCCCCCGCCCCCGCACAGCCTGCAGCCCCGGCCTCCCCGGCGCGCGGTGCCGGTGCGGGCGCCAGCGAGCGGCAGATCACGCCCGCGCAGGAGGCCCAGGGCGAGGGCACGCGCGGCAAGCCCACCTGTGAGCAGGCCCGGCGCAACGCGCGCTACGGCATCTACTTCGACAAGGTGGACATCGAGAAGCTCATCCAGACGGTCTCGGATGCCACCTGCCGCAGCTTCATCCTCCCGGAGAACGTGCGCGGGAAGATCTCCATCATCGGCCCGGAGAACGGGCGGCTCGAGGTGGGCCCGGACGAGTTCTACTCCGCCTTCCTCGCCGCGCTGGATGCGAACGGCCTCGCGGTCTACCCCTCCGGGCGCTTCCTCAAGATCGTCGACAAGCGCAGCGCGAAGCAGAACACCATCCCCACGATCGTGGACCCGGACCAGGAGTACACGCTCAACGAGCAGATGATCACCCGGCTCTTCAAGATCCGCTACGCGGACGTGGAGCCCCTGCGCGGCGTGCTGCAGCAGCTGGTGAGCAAGGACGGCGACACCATCCCCTACCCGCCGGACACGATCATCGTGAACGACGTGGGCAGCAACATCCACCGGCTCGAGAAGATCGTGGACCAGCTGGACACCCGCGCCTCGAGCGACGAGGTGCGCGTGCTGCAGGTGCGCTACGCGAGCGCGCAGGACGTGGCGGGTACCATCCAGAAGATCTTCGAGGCCAAGAGCAACCGCCCTGGCCAGCGCGCGGGCACCTTCGCTCCGCCTGCGGCGCAGGCGGGCGGCGAGGGCGTGAACAGCGGCAGCGCGGGCTCGGGCGGCCCCGCCACGCTCTCGCAGATCATCCCGGACGAGCGCACCAACAAGCTGATCATCGTGGCGAGCCCCGCCGCCTTCGAGCGCATCGGGCAGCTGGTGCGCGAGATCGACGTGCCCATCTCCGGCGAGGGCCGCATCAACGTGTACCGGCTCGCCAACGCGAACTCGGAGGACATCGCGAGCACGCTTCAGAGCCTCGCGCAGGGCACCAGCAACCGCCCGCGCACGGGCGCCCCCGCGAACATCCCCGGCGTCGCCCCGCGCCCCGGCGGCAGCTCGGGCGCCGCGGAGCTGTTCAGCGGTGAGGTGAAGATCTCCGCGGACAAGGGCACCAACAGCCTCGTCATCGTCGCGAGCCAGAGCGACTACCGCAACATCGTGCGCGTCATCGAGGAGCTGGACCAGCCGCGCCGCCAGGTGTTCGTGGAGGCGGTCATCATGGAGGTCAACCTCGACCGCAAGTCGGACTTCGGCATCAACCTGCACTCCGGCTACGCGCTGGGCAGCGGCGACAACCAGTCCATCGGCGTGGTGGGCACCAACTACAATCAGGGCGGCCTGCCGCCCTCCACCAACCTCGCGAACCTGGCGAGCTTCGGCGGCTTCCTCGCGGGCCTGCAGGGCCCGGTCATCCCCGAGCTCAAGGCGCTGGGCATCCCCTCCTTCGGCGTCATCCTGCACGCGCTGCAGACCAGCTCGGACGTGAACGTGCTGTCCACGCCGCACCTGCTCACCAGCGACAACGAGGAGGCGGAGATCACGGTGGGCCAGAACGTGCCCTTCCAGGCGGGCTTCAGCCCCTCGAGCGTGGGCAGCGCGCTGGGCAACACGGGCGTCAACGGCGCCAACGGCCTCAACGCCTCCATCCTGGGCAGCCTCGGTGGCCTGGGCTCGCTCTACGCGCCCATCACCCGCCAGAACGTGGAGCTCAAGCTCACCATCAAGCCGCAGATCAACGAGAGCGAGTTCGTGCGCCTCGTCATCGCGGAGCAGACCGAGGAGATCGCCTCCAACAACCCGACCCTCGGCCCCACCACCTCCAAGCGCAGCGCGAAGACCACGGTGGTCGCCAAGGACCAGGAGACCGTGGTGCTGGGCGGCATCATGCAGGACCGCACCATCGAGAGCGTGTCCAAGGTGCCCATCCTCGGGGACGTGCCGATCATCGGGCACCTCTTCCGCCAGACCACGCGGCAGAAGACGAAGACCAACCTGCTGCTCTTCCTCACGCCCTACATCATCAAGGACAGCAGCGACTTCCGGCGCATCTTCGAGCGCAAGATGAAGGAGCGGCAGCAGTTCGTGGAGCAGTTCTACGGGCAGGTGCCGGGCTACGAGGTCGCGGTGGACTTCCAGCGCAAGCCCGGCCCGCTGGGGCGCATGAACCGCTCGCTCCTCGAGGAGGAGACGAAGGCGGAGAACGGCGGCCCCGGCGCCCCGGGCCAGCGGATCATCAACCCGGCCGAGCCCGCCAGCCCGGGCGAGGTGACGCCGAGCAACCCGGCCCCCGCCTCCCCGCCCGCTCCCTCCCCCACGCCCGCGGAGCCCCCGAGCGAGCGGGAAGACGCGTCTCCCGAGAGCGGTTCCTCTCCTTCAGCGCCGGTGCAGGAGCCGCCTCCCGAGCGGATCCGCGTCCAGCCCGATAGCACCAGCGCCACCCGCTCATGACCCCTGCCGACGTGCTCCCCCTCTCCGTTCCTGACGCCGCGCCCACCCCCCCCGCGCCCGCGCCCAACCTCTTCCAGCCGTCCGCCCTGTGCGGCCGCATGCTGGGGGAGATCCTCCAGGTCACCACCGGCCTGAGCGCCGAGCGGCTCGAGGAGGCGCTCTCCGCGCAGGCCGAGAAGGGCGGCCGGCTGGGCGAGGTGCTGGTGGGCCTCAAGGCGGTGGGCGAGGAGGACGTGGCCAAGGCCCTGGGCCTGCAGCTGGACCTGCCCTACCTCGCGCGCATCTTCGCCGAGGAGGTGGACCCGGACCTGGTGAAGCGGGTGCCCATCAACTTCGCCAAGCAGGCGCGCATCCTCCCCCTCTCCGTGGAGGACGGGGTGGTGGCGCTCGCGGTCGCGGACCCCCTGGACACGCCCGTGCTGGACCACGCGCGCACGCTGCTGGGCCAGAGCATCAGCCCGCGCATCGCGCTGGGCTCCACCATCGTGGATGCGATCAACAGCGTCTACGACCGCGCGGTGAACGAGGCCGAGCAGCTGGTCGGCGAGATGGAGTCCGCGGACCTCGACACGCTCGCCCACGAGCTCGAGGAGCCGCAGGACCTGCTGGACACCGACGACGAGGCGCCGATCATCCGCCTCGTCAACTCGCTCTTGTTCCGCGCAGCGAAGGAGCGCGCGAGCGACATCCACATCGAGCCCGCGGAGCGCGAGCTGCTGGTGCGCTTCCGCGTGGACGGCGTGCTGCAGGAGATCATCAAGCCGCCCAAGCGCTACCAGAACAGCATCGTCTCGCGCGTGAAGGTGATGGGGCAGCTGAACATCGCCGAGAAGCGCCTGCCGCAGGACGGCCGCATCCGCATCAAGCTCGCCGGCCGCGACATCGACATCCGCCTCTCCACCATCCCCACCGCCTTCGGCGAGCGCATCGTGATGCGTCTGCTCGACAAGAGCGCGACGCTGCTGGACCTCGCAGAGGTCGGCATGAGCGCGGCCACGCTCGCGAGCATGGAGAGCGTGATCAAGCGCTCGCACGGCATCATCCTGGTCACCGGCCCCACCGGTAGCGGCAAGACGACCACGCTGTACGGCGCGCTCAGCAAGATCAACACGGTGGACCTGAACATCCTCACCGTCGAGGACCCGGTCGAGTACCAGCTCAAGGGCATCGGCCAGATGGCGATCAACCCGAAGATCGGGCTGACCTTCGCCCAGGGGCTGCGCTCCTTCCTCCGCCAGGATCCGGACGTGATCATGGTCGGCGAGATCCGCGACAAGGAGACGGCGGAGATCGCCATCCAGGCGTCGCTCACGGGCCACCTGGTGTTCAGCACGGTCCACACCAACGACTCGCCGGGCGCGGTGACCCGCCTCGTGGACATGGGCGTGGAGCCCTTCCTCGTGGCCTCCTCGCTCACGGCGGTGCTCGCGCAGCGCCTCGTGCGCCGCGTGTGCCCGGACTGCCGCGTGAAGTACACGCCCACGGACGAGGAGCTGAAGGAGATCGGCCTCAGCAAGAAGCTGATGCGCGAGCGCTACGGCGTGGAGCAGATCTACAAGGCCACCGGCTGCGCCAACTGCAACCGCAACGGCTACCGCGGCCGCACCGGCATCTACGAGTTCCTGCTCGTGGACGACGACATCCGCCAGCTCGTGCTCAAGAACGTGGACGCCTCCACCATCAAGAAGATGGCGGTGAGCAAGGGCATGCTGACGCTCATCGACGACGGCGCGCGCAAGATCGCGCTCGGTGAGACCACCATCGCCGAGGTCCTCAGCATCACGCAGGAGGACATCTAGCGCCCCCTGGCGCGAGGGATTGGTATGCCGGTCTTCGAGTACAAGGGGCTGAGCGAGGCGGGCAAGACGGTGAGCGGCCTGCTCGAGGCCGACTCCGCCAAGAGCCTGCGCGCGAACCTGCGCAAGAACGGCGTGTACCTCACCGAGGTGCTGGGCATGGCGGACGCCCGCACCGCAGCGCGCAAGGGCGCGGCGGGCGCCAGCGCGGCCGCCGCCTCGCGCGACGTGAACCTCGGCAAGCTCGCGCGCGGCCGCGTCACCACGGACGACATCGCCATCACGACGCGCCAGCTCGCGACCCTGCTGGGCGCGGGCGTCACGCTGGTGGAGGCGCTCACGGCGCTCGTGGACCAGGTGGAGAAGGAGCGGCTCAAGCGCATCCTCTCCGAGGTCAAGAGCCGGGTGAACGAGGGCTCGAGCCTCGGGGACGCGCTCGCGGTGCACCAGAAGGTGTTCGGCTCGCTCTACGTGAACATGATCCGCGCGGGCGAGAGCTCGGGCGCGCTGGACGCCGTGCTGGTGCGGCTCGCGGACTTCACCGAGAGCCAGGCGAAGCTGCGCCAGAAGGTCATGGGCACGCTGCTCTACCCCGCCATCATGATGGTGGTGGGCGGCGGCATCCTCGTGCTGCTGATGACGGTGGTGGTGCCGAAGGTCACCAAGATCTTCACCACCATGAAGGCCACCCTGCCCTTCACCACGCGCGCGCTCATCTGGTTCAGCAACACGCTGCAGGGCTACTGGTGGATCATCTTTCCGGGCCTCATCGGCGGCACCATGGCGCTCGTCGCCTACTTCCGCAGCCCCGCGGGGCGCCCCAAGTGGGACCGCTTCGCGCTGCACGCGCCCATCTTCGGCAGCCTCGTCCGCCTGCTGGCCATCTCGCGCTTCGCGCGCACGCTCTCCACCCTGCTCAAGAGCGGCGTCCCGCTCCTGGCAGCCATGGACATCGTGAAGGCGGTGATGACGAATTCGGTGCTCGCGGAGGTTGTTGAGAAGGCCCGCGACGCCATCCGCGAGGGCGAGAGCATCTCCACGCCCCTCAAGCGCTCGGGCGAGTTCCCGCCGCTCGTCTACCACATGGTCGCGATCGGCGAGAAAAGCGGCCAGCTCGAGGAGATGCTCATCTCGGTGGCCGACAGCTACGAGAACCAGGTGAACGTGAAGGTGGGCGCCCTCACCTCGCTGATGGAGCCCATCCTCATCGTGGTGATGGGCGGGATTATTGCATTCGTAGCCTTCTCGATCCTGATGCCGATTCTGCAGGTGAACTCGGCCATCCATTAGCGCCCCGGCTCCCCGAGGCGCTGCACACTTCGAGGACGCTCGCGATGAATGACGCAGTCGACCAGTGGATCCAGCGCGTGGCCCTCGCGGCCCTGGTCGCCCTGGCGGCGACGCTGGTCACGGTGGGCGTGGTGCTCTACGCGCCCGCCTCCGGCGCTGCTCCGGCCCCGCCCGCCGCCGCCTCGGCCCGCGCCCCGTAGCCCGCTTTGACAGAAAGACCCAGCCCGGCGCTCCGCGCCTGCCGAAAAGTCACCGACCAAGACAGAGGAGAGAAGACGCCATGACCCAGACCCTGACGAAGCAGCAGCGCCGCCGCCGCCGCGGCATGACCCTGATCGAGATCATGGTGGTGATCACCATCCTCGGTCTCATCGCCGCCGCCGTGGGTGTGGCCGTGATCCCGAAGCTGGACGAGTCCCGCGTGGAGCGCGCGAAGCTCGACATCCACACCATCCAGGGAGCGCTGAAGCTCTACTACGCCAAGAAGGGCAACTACCCGGACACCGCCACGGGCCTCAAGGCGCTCGTCGATACGAACAACCTCGAGACCCTGCCCAAGGACCCCTGGGGCAACGACTTCGTCTACCTCAACGAGGGTGGCAAGCCGGTGATCATCTCCTACGGCTCGGACGGCACTCAGGGCGGTGAGGGCAGCAGCGCGGACATCTCGTCCAAGGACGTCGGCGCCTCCGCCAGCAACAAGTAGCTCCGGACCCTCCACGTGACCTCCCTGCCCGCCCAGAGCCCGACGCAGAGCCGTCCGCGCGCCCCGCGCGCGGCGCAGCTCGTGCTCGGGCTGGTGATGCTCAGCGCGACGGTGCTCGCCTTCGCGGTGGTGTACCTGACCAACGACAGCACGCTCAGCCCGAAGCAGCGGCAGGCGCGCGGGGAGATCCGCAAGCTGGACGGCCTCTTCAAGGACTTCTACCGGATGATGGGGCGCTACCCCTCCGATGCGGAGGGGTTCACCACCATCGTGCAGTCCGGCGTGCTCAAGGAGATCCCCCTGGATCCCTGGGGCCGGCCCTACCACTACGTGAAGAGCGGCAAGGAGGGGCACGTGTTCTCGCTCGGCGAGGACGGCATGCCCGGCGGCAGCGGGGACGCCGCGGACCTGGACGCGGGCGGTGCGAGCGAGGTCTCGCGCCCATGAGGCCTGCGCGCTCCCGGGCCCCGCGCGGGCTCACGCTCATCGAGATCATGGTGGCGTTGGCCATCGCCGCCGTGCTCTTCGGCGCGGTGGTGGTGAGCATCGGCTCCATCACCGGCACCAAGGCGAAGGCGGCGACCTCGGAGCTCGCGGGCACCATCCGCTCGCTCTACGACACGGCGGCGCTGAGCGGGAAGACCTGCCGGCTGGTGTTCGAGATTGCAGACCCCAAGTCGGACGGCAGCACGAGCTACCGCGCGGAGTGCGCGGCCGGCAACGTGACCACCTCGCGCGACCGCGACGTGGAGCTGCGCGAGAGCAACCGCAGCGCGGACGAGCTCGCGCGCAACGACAAGTCCGGAGGCGGCGCGAGCCGCATGAAGGACTTCCGCAGCGAGAGCGGCCCCAACCTCGACGAGGAGCTGAGCGCGGAGAAGGGCCGCGTGGAGAAGGCCGCCCAGTTCTCCGAGTTCACCGCGCCCGAGATCTCACCGCGCAAGCTGCCCTCGGACGTGAAGGTGAGCGTGTGGACGCGCCACCAGCGCGAGCCCGCGGACAAGGGGCTCGCGTACCTCTACTTCTTCCCGCAGGGCTTCACCGAGCGCGCCCAGGTGTACGTGCGCCAGGGCAGCAACGTGTGGACGCTCCGCATCCAGCCGCTCACCGGCAAGGTGGACGTGGTGGGCGAGGAGCTGGAGGTCCCGAGCTCATGAGCCAGCGCCGCGTACCTCCGAGCCCCCGGGGCTTCACGCTGCTCGAGACCGTCGTCGCGCTCGCCATCCTGGCGCTCGCGCTGATGGCCATCTTCGACCTGAACGCGGGCGCGGTGGCCAACCACGCGTACACGAAGAAGCTCACCGTGGCGACGCTGCTCGCGCGCTCGAAGATGACGGACCTGGAGCAGCAGCTCTACGACAAGGGCTTCTCCAACGACGACGACGAGGAGTCCGGCGACTTCTCCGAAGAGGGCTGGAGCCAGTTCAAGTGGCGCGCCCGCATCCTCGCGCCCAAGACGCAGGGCGTGTCCCCGGAGCAGATGGTGAGCGCCATCTTCAACGTGCCGATGGGCACGGGCGGGCTGCAGGAGATGCTGGACTCGTTCGGGGGCAAGGGCGGCAAGGACGGGGCGGCCAACCCCGCACTGCCTCCGGGTGCGACCCAGGACGCATCGGCAGGCATCGCGGGCGCCATGGGCCCGCTCATCCAGGGGCAGTTCACCCAGATGATCGACCAGATCACCAAGAGCGTGCGCGAGGTGCACCTCACCGTGTCCTGGAAGGACGGGACGCAGGTGGAGAGCTTCGACCTGGTGACGCACGTGGTCTCGCTGGGCACGGGCTCGGACCGCAACGGCGGCCAGGCGGCGGAGTCCGGGGTTGTGACGAACACGCCTGGCAGTGGTGGCGGTGATGGCGCTCCGCCTGCCGACGGCCAGCAGCCCCCCGGGCCGATGTACGCCGCGGATGGCACGATGGTGCCCGCGGCGATGATCACGGGCCGCGGTGGGCAGTGGATCAACAAGTACACCGGGCAGATCATGTACGCCTCGCCTCCCGCGGGCGCTGGCCAGAACAACGGGAACTGGCGCCCCACCCCGGGCACTCAGCCGCCGGGCTTCAACAAGAGCGGGAGCGTGTTCCAATGAGCGCCCCGGCCCTGCGGCGCCGCGCGCGCGGCTTCACGCTGATGGAGGTCATGATCGCGGTGGCCATCACCGCGATGATGGGCGGCATCATCGCCATGGCCTTCCAGACGGGCTTCACGGCGAAGGAGTCCGTGGAGGCCGACGCGGAGCACTACCGGATGCTGCGGGGAGCCATGAACCGCATGGCGCGCGAGATCGGCAACGCGTACGTGAGCGACCGCTACGACCACAAGCGCTACCGCGACCAGAACGACCGCCCCACCAACTTCATCGGCGAGCGCGATCACCTGCTCTTCACCTCCTTCTCCAACCAGCGCCTCTACACGGACGCGAAGGAGAGCGACCAGGCGGTGCTCGAGTACTCGGTGAAGACCAGCTCCGAGCGCGACGCGCGCGGCCGGCAGGACCTGATGCGCCGGGCGAACGCCAACGTGGAGGACCGCATGGACCGCGGCGGCAGCGAGGAGGTGCTCTTCGAGGGCGTGAAGAGCATCGAGTTCGCCTACTGGGACAGCCAGCGCAAGGAGTGGGACGACGAGTGGGACACCCGCCGCCCCGAGCGCCAGAACCTGCTGCCCACGCGCGTGCGCATCACGCTGGTGGCCAACGACGAGAACGGCAAGGAGACGCGCTACACGACGCAGACCCGGCTGATGCTCAACACCACCCTCGAGGCGTACCGATGAGCCGCCCCTCCCCTGCCCCGCGCCGCCGCCGGCGCGCCGGCCGCCCGGGTGAGCGCGGCGTGGCGCTGATCATCGCCGTGGTCGCCATCACCCTGCTCACGGTGGTGGCCACCGACTTCGCCTACAACACGCGCGTGGACCTGCAGCTCGCGACGAACCAGCGCGACGAGCTGCGCGCGCACTACCTCGCCCAGTCGGGCATCGGCATGTCGCGCCTGCTGCTGCGCTTCCAGAAGCAGCTCAACGGGATGCAGATGCCGGCCATCCCCGGCATGCCCAAGCTCAACCTGCAGATCTGGAAGATGGCGCGCGTGGACTGCCAGATGCTGCAGGGCATGGTGCAGAGCAACGAGAAGGGCGCGCTCGAGGAGAACGCGCCGCGCACCGTGGCCTCCAGCTCCGACGAGGAGCTTCCCGAGGAGGCGACGACGCAGAAGCGCAAGTCCTTCGGAGGCTTCGAGGGCTGCTTCCTCTCCACCATCCAGGACGAGGAGACGAAGCTGAACCTGCGTCGCCTCGCCCTGGCGACGGGGCCGGACGCGCGCTCTACGACGGACCAGCTCCTCACCATGCTCACGGACAAGCACTACGACTTCCTCTGGGAGCACGAGGATGCGAACGGGACGAAGGTGACGGCCCAGGACGTGGTCATCGCGCTGAAGGACTGGATGGACGAGGACGAGACGCAGTCGGCGCTCAACCCGGATCCGAATGGTCCTCCCTTCGCCACGGGCTTCGCCAGCGAGACGAGCGGCTACGACAGCTACGAGCCGCGCTACCGGCCCAAGAACGCGCTCTTCGACAGCCTGGACGAGCTGTACCGGGTGCACGGCGTGAACGACAAGCTGATGGCCGCCTTCGGCGACCGCTTCACCGTGTATCCGGACCAGTCACACGGCCTGAACATCAACTCGGACGACACGACGGTGCTCATCTCCGCCATCCTCTCCGCCGTCACCCCGCAGACCCGGCCGGTGCTCCTGCAGAAGCCGGTGGCGCTGCAGGAGGCAATCAACGCCGTGAAGCTCGCGCGGCAGATCAGCGTGCTGGGCATGGACGTGAAGACCTTCGTCAGCGTCGTGGGTGGGGCCGTCACGCGCTACGGCGTAACAATGGACCCGCGTCTCACCACCGCCCAGAGTACGAGCGGCCCGCTGACCGACAAGAGCGAAACCTTCAGCATCACCTCCGTGGGTGAGGCAGGCTCCGTGCAGAAGACCGTGCACGCGGTCGTGCGGCTCGACGACACGCTCGGCAAGCTCCTTTACTGGAGAGAGGAATAGACGCACATGGCCCGCATCCTTGGCCTCGATCTCGGCAGCTACTCGGTGAAGGGGCTCGTCCTGGACAGCTCCGGGCGTAGCCCCACGCCCAAGGCCTACGCCGAGGTGCGCCGCGCGGAAGGCGAGCCGGTGGAGACGCTGCGCGCGGCGCTGCAGCAGCTCCTCACGCAGCATCCGGAGCTGCGCGCGGACCAGGTGATCATCGCGCTGCCGGGCGCCTCGCTCGCCACGCACCAGCTCACGCTGCCCTTCAACGACCCCAAGCGCCTGGACTCGGTGGTGCCCTTCGAAGTGGAGGGACAGCTCCCCTACGATCTCTCCGAGGCCGTGTTCGACTACCAGGTCACCACGCAGAAGGAGAAGGCGAGCGACCTGCTGGTGGGCGTGGTGCGCAAGGACGAGCTCGCCCCGCTGCTGCAGACGCTCGCGGACCTGAAGCTGGACCCGCGCATCGTCACGCACCCGGGCGTCGCCTACCAGAACCTGCTCCTGCAGCACCCCGCCCTCTTCGACGGCGCGGCGGAGGCGGAGGCGGTAGCGCTGGTGGACATCGGTCAGGATCGCACCACGGTGGCCATCGGCAAGCCGGGGGTGGGCGTGGAGTTCGCGCGCACCTTCGCCGGCGGCGGCCGCGAGCTCAGCCGCGCGCTGGCCGTGGAGTTCAACACCCCGCTGCCCGAGGCGCACCACTGGAAGGAGGCGCACGGGGCCATGGCCAGCGCCGCGGTGGGCCCGGACGCGGAGCGCGCCGCGGCGGCCTTCGCGCGCGGCCTGCAGCCGCTCCTGCGCGAGCTGCGTCCCACGCTCAAGAGCTACACGGCGCGCAGCCGCAAGCGCGTGGGCGCGGTGTTCCTGTGCGGCGGCAGCGCGCGCATGCCGGGGCTCGCCGAGCAGCTGGGGCGGGACCTGAACCTGCCCACGAGCCTCCTGCCCCTGCCCGCGGACGTGGCGGCCGTGGCCCCGGCGGAGATCCAGCCCTCCGCCACCCAGGCCTACGCGCTCGCGCTTCGCGGCGCGGCCTCGGGCGCCAAGGCGCCGCGCTTCAACCTGCGCCGCGGCGAGTTCAGCTTCAAGGGCAGCTACGACTACGTGCGCGACCGGCTGGGGCTGGTGGGCGCCTTCGCCGCCACGCTGCTGGTGCTGCTCATCGTGGGCGGCATCGTGCGCAACCAGGTCCTCGCGCGGCGCGAGCACCAGGTGGACGCGATGCTGTGCGAGACCACGAAGCGCATCCTGGGCACCTGCGAGACGAACTACGACCGCGCGCTCAACCTGCTGCGCGGCCAGGAGAGCCCCGCGGCGGCGCTGCCGAAGACGAGCGCGGTGGAGCTGCTCGCGGAGCTCACTGCCAAGGTGCCCGCGGACGTGCCGGTGACCTTCGACCGCATCCTGGTGGACCCGGACCGCGTGCAGCTGATGGGCACCACGGACAGCTCCAAGCAGATCGACTCGCTCACCGCCGCCCTTCGCTCGCACCGCTGCGTGAAGGAGGTGCAGGAGGGCAAGGTGGAGCGCACGCGGGAGGGCAACAAGGTGACCTTCCGGCTCAGCATCCAGGTGCAGTGCCCCGCCGAGCAGCGGGCGGAGGGTTAGGCGGCCATGGACAACCTCAAGGAACAGCTCAAGGCGCTGCTGGCCAACGCACGCGCGTGGTTCGAGCGGCTCAACGCGCGCGAGCAGCGGATGGTGGGCGGGCTCGCCGCGGCCTTCACCGTCTTCCTGCTCTTCATCATCCTCTTCTCCTTCTCCTCGAGCGCTGACGGATACCGCACCCGCACGAAGCAGAAGGTGGCGAAGCTGCAGGAGGTGCAGACGCTCGCGACCAGCTACCGCGAGGCGGAGCAGGCGCGCCAGCAGGTGGAGCAGCAGCTCACCCAGTCGGACGTGCGCCTCATCAGCTACATCGAGGAGAAGGCCACGGCGGCGGGGCTCGAGGTGCCGTCGTTCAATCCCAAGCCGGACGTGAGCCTGGGTGACGGGCGCATCGTGGAGAGCTCCGTGGAGCTCACCTTCACGGACGTGGACCTGCGCGAGTTCACCGACTTCCTCAAGACGGTGGAGAGCGGCCCCGGCATGGTGAAGGTGAAGAACCTGCGCCTGGATCCCCGCCCCGGCAGCGACACGCTCGCCGCGTCCACCACCGTCGCCACCTACAAGATGAAGCCCTGATGCCCACCGAAACGAAGACCCCCCGCTGGCAGCTGGCGCTCGCGTACGGCGCCTTCGCCTTCATCGCGCTCCTCCTCTGCCTCGCCCTCACCTTCCCGTACGACACGCTGCGCGCGCGCATCGTCACGGAGGCGGCGGCGGCAGGCTACGCGGTGCGCATCGGCAACCTGCGCCCGGGCCTGCACGGCATCACGGCCACGGACGTGCGGCTGAGCAAGCCCGCGCAGCCGCTGCCCCCCGAGACCCTCGACGCGCTCGTCACGGGCGGCGTGGTGGTCGGGGACCTGGGCGAGGCGCTCGCGATCAAGAGCGTGGCCTTCCGTCCCTCGCTGCTGCCCCTGGGCGTCAGCCTGCACGCGGACGCGCTGGGCGGCACGGTGACGGGGGCCGTGGGCGGCCTGGGCACGCGCGCCGTGCGCCTGCACCTGGAGGACCTGGACACCACGCAGGGCAACCTCAAGGGCTTCAGCGGCCTGGACCTCGAGGGCAAGCTCTCGGGCGACGTGCGCCTGGACGTGCCGGTGGACAACACCCCCGCCAAGGCGCCGGACTACTCGGCCGCGCAGGGCGCCATCACGCTGGACGGGCGCGGCCTCACCATCAAGGGCGGCACCGCCACCGTGCCGCTCTACGGCACGCCCACCCCGGTGGACCTGCCGCGCATCGCGCTGGGCAATGTGGACGTGCGCATCAACGTGGACAAGGGCGTGGGCACCGTGGAGGCCCTGAGTGCGAAGAGCGACGACCTGGAGCTGCGCGGCGGCGGCACCGTGAAGCTCGCGAAGAATCTGCCCTTCAGCGAGCTGGCCATGGACCTCAAGGTGAAGGCCGAGCCGGAGTTCACCAAGCGCCTCGGGATCCTGGGCTCGGCGCTGACCATCCTGCCCATGGACCGTCAGGAGCCCGGCTTCCGCTCGGCACGCCTCTCCGGCTACCTCTCGGGGCCGCGCTTCCTGCCCGCCCGCTAGCCGCGGTTGAATATCCGGCCGGGGCGCCCAGTCCGCGCCCGCGCAACCCGCCCCGTCCGGAGCCTCCGCATGATGCGCCTGCTGCTCGTCCCCCCCGCCCTGCTGCTCTCGCTCGCCTCCACGCAGGCGAGGGCCGAGGACGCCCGCGAGGCGCTCGCGGCCTGCCAGCAGAGCTGCTCACAGTCCTGCTTCGAGCTCGCGCGCACGCTGGAGCTGCAGCTCTCCCAGTTCCGCCAGAGCTGCGGCAGCGCGCCGCGTGTCGAGGCGAGCGTGCCGGAGACCAGCTCTTCGGCCGCCTGCATCCGCGCCGTGCGCGAGCGCGTGTCGGGGCAGCCGGAGACGGTGGCGCGCCTGTGCACGGACGCCCGGCCCGGCACCGCGGAGTGCATCCGCGCGGCGGCCGAGAACGTCTCCGGCCAACCGGACACCATCGCCCGCCTCTGCCGCAGCGCGAACACGGCCTCCGCGGCCTGCATCCGCGCGGCGCGCGAGCTCGTCTCCGGCCAGCCGGACACGGTCGTGCGCCTCTGCGCCGCGCCGCGCGCGGACGCCGCGGAGTGCATCCGCGCGACGAAGGAGAACGTCTCGGGCCAGCCGGAGACGATCATCCGCCTGTGCGGCGGCCACGGCGGGTAGGGCCGCGCGCTAGAGCGGGCGCACGCTCACGTTGTCGAAGTGCACGCGCGTCTCCCAGCCGGAGAGCCCGAGGTACTGGTTGCGCGGGCCGTAGAGCGGCTGCGCATCCTCGTAGGAGAGGAAGGGCTTGCCGTCCACCTCCCAGGTGAAGCGGCCGCCCTGGCGGGTGATGCGGAAGTGGTAGCGCTTGCCGGGCTGCACCGCGGCGCCCTCGCGCACGGCGTTGCCCGCTGCGTGCTCGTTGCCGCGCGCGATGACCGAGGCGCTGTTCTTCCAGCCGCCGAAGATGAAGACGTAGCCGGTGGCCGTGTACTGCCGCGTGAGGTCGCCCGCGTACGCGGAGCGCCCGTCTCCCCAGGCCTCCAGCTTGATGTCGCCGCGCGGGTCGTCCGTCCAAGCGTCCAGCTCGATGACCGCGTCCTGCGCGAGCGGCCGGCTGAGCCACACGGGGCGGTTGTGGAGGTTCTCCACCACCAGCGCCCCGTCGGAGACCTGCACGGCGGCGGGCGCCGTGGGGCGCCACGCCTCGCCGAGCGCGGGCGCGTCGAAGGCGTCCGAGAAGGGCGCGGGCGGGGCGAGGGGCGCCTGCGGGCGCGCGACGAAGTCCTCACCCGCCGCGAGGGGGCGCACGCTGAGGTTGTCGAAGAAGAGCGGCGTGTCGCGGCTGCTCAGCCCGAGCCGGTCGTGCCCGCGGCCCTGCAGGGGATACGGGTCCTCCACCTCGAGCACGCGCTCGCCGTCGATGAACCAGCGCAGCCGTGCCCCGCGCCGCTCCACGCGCCAGTGGGAGCTGCGGTCCATGGGCACACTGGGCGCGGAGGCCTCGACGAGGAAGGCGCTGTCCTCGCGCAGGGTGCCGCGGCGCTGCAGGTCCGCGAGCGGCCAGGCCAGCTCGTCGCGCTTGGCGAGCCGCGCGGTGGCGCCGCCGCGCACGCCCTGGGTGAGGAGGTAGCCGCTCGTCTGTGCCTGCCCGGTGTTGCGCAGGCTGCTGTCGCGGCCGTCTCCGAACAGCGTGAGCTGGGCCTCGCCGCCCGCGTCCGCCGCGCGCACGTCGAACTCCACCACCACGTCCTGGGGAAGGCGCGCCTGCAGCCACAGCGGGTTGCCGCGCACCGCGGGCGAGTACAGCTGCCCCTCCTCCACCACCCAGAGCCCGCCGCCGAGCGACCAGAAGTCCTGCGCGAGCGTGTCCCGGCGGCTGAAGTCGTTGGTGTAGGGCAGCGTGACGGTGACGTCCGGCGCGCCGCGCAGCAGCCGGTGGAGCAGCGGCAGGTTCACCAGCACGAGCACCGCGGCGAGCACCCAGCGGCCGCGCCGCGAGAGCCGCGCCGGCGAGGCCGGTGCGGGGACCACGGGGGCCTGCGGGTCGCGCGGCTCCCGGGGCTCACTGCCTTCCCGGGGCGGCTGCTTCGTCTTACCGGACGCCTTCGCCATGGCCCCTGCATACCCCAACCAGGGCTTTCCTCCAGCCCGCAGGGTTGAAAGCCGAAAAATCGGCGTGCTAAGGCCCCGGGCGGTCTTCGTGGGAGGGGTGCATGTCCGAGTTGGTGTTCTTTCGTCGCGGCGAAGAGGTGTTGCGCTTTGCGCTGGACGGCACGCGGGTGGTGCTGGGGCGCGGCGAGCGCAGCGACGTCGTCATCCCGGACCCGGAGGTGAGCCGGCAGCAGGTGGCCCTCTCCTTCGACGGCACGGCCTTCCGGCTCGAGGACCTCTCCGGCAAGGGCACGCGGGTGGGCGGTCACAGCGTGCGCGAGGCGCCGCTGACGGACGGGGCGGACATCCAGCTCGGGCAGTGGCGCGCGGTGTTCCGGCTGCGCGGCGGGAGCGAGGGCGAGGCGGCCACCGCCGTGGGCGAGGGCCACACCGAGCTGCAGGCGCGCGAGCAGCCGCGCTGGCAGCCCGCGCAGGTGCGGGTGCGCCAGGCGGGGGGCGAGGCGGTGCACCGGCTCAGCGGCGAGAGCTTCACCGTAGGCAAGGACGCGGGCAACGACCTGGTGCTCCAGGACCGCTTCATCTCCGGGCGCCACCTCAAGGTGACCCGCAACGACGCGGTCTTCCACGTGGTGGACCAGCAGTCCACCAACGGCACCTTCCTGGGCCCGGTGCGCATCTTCGACGTGGAGGTGCCCCTGCCCACCACGCTGCGGGTGGGCGAGACCGAGCTGGTGCTCGAGGCCGCGCTGCCGGCCTCGGCCGCCGCCGCGAAGAAGGACTCGGCCTTCCACGGCATCCTCGGCCAGGACGCGAGCATGCGGCAGCTCACCGAGCTCATCCAGCGCGTGGCCCCCTCCAGCGCGGCGGTGGCCATCCTGGGCGAGAGCGGCACCGGCAAGGAGCTGGTGGCGCGCGCGCTGCACGCCTGCTCGGGGCGCGCGGGCGCGCCGCTCATCCCGGTGAACTGCGCGGCCATCTCGAAGGAGCTCATCGAGAGCGAGCTGTTCGGCCACGAGAAGGGCTCCTTCACCGGCGCCACCAACGCGCGCAAGGGCGCCTTCGAGGAGGCGGATGGCGGCACCCTCTTCCTGGACGAGATCGGCGAGCTGCCGTTGGACCTGCAGGCGAAGCTGCTGCGCGCGCTGGAGAGCGGGGAGATCAAGCGCGTGGGCGCGAGCCGCCCGATGAACGTGGACGTGCGGGTGGTGGCGGCCACCAACCGCGACCTGCTCGCCGCGGCGCGCGAGGGCAAGTTCCGCGAGGACCTCTACTACCGCCTCTGCGTCATCCCGCTGCACCTGCCGCCCCTGCGCAACCGCCGCGGCGACGTGCTCGCGCTCGCCGAGCACTTCGTGCGCACCTTCGCGCCCAAGGGGCAGAGCGTGCGCCTCACCCCCGCGGCCGCCGAGCGGCTGCAGGCCCACGCCTGGCCCGGCAACGTGCGCGAGCTGCGCAACGTGGTGCACCGCGCGCTGCTGCTGCGCAAGGGGACGCTCATCGAGGCCACGGATCTCACCTTCGATCAGGAGATGAACCCCGAGACCGGTATCAGCGTTCCGGAAATGCCGCCGGGCATGACCCTGGAGCAGATGCTCGAGAAGCTGGAGCGGCAGATCGTGGAGCAGACCCTGCGCCGCTGCGGCAACAACCGCGAGCGCGTGGCGCGCGAGCTGGGCGTCGCGCGCTCCACCCTGTTCAAGCGGCTCAAGGACTGGGGCCTCACCCGCCAGGACGAGGCCGAGTAGCGCGGGGCCCCCGGGGGGCCTACTCCTCGGACTTGGCGCCGGTGAACTGGTCGTCCTTGTCGCGGAACAGGTGGTTGAAGCTGGTGAGCGAGCCGTAGACGCGGGTGATGTAGCTCTGCAGCTCCACCTTCTCCGCGTCCGTGAGCTTGGGGTGCGCATTGAGCTTCTGCTCGAGCACGCGCAGCCGGTCGCGCACCATCACCACCTTGTGGAAGAGGCTGTCGATGGGCAGCTCCTTCGCCTGCAGCTCCGGCTTGCCCGGGATGAGCTGCAGCGTTCCGCCCTCCCACTTGCCCGCGAGCGGCGGGGCCTCGCCCTCGCCCGCGGCCTCGCGGAAGATCTCCATCAGCTCCTCGCGCGTCATGCTCAAGTCTCCCAGGTCGACCTGCTGTTGGGGGCCCGGCCGGTGGCGCACCACCCGCGGACCGATGCCCGGGCTCCCGCCGCGCAGCACGTTGCGCGCGCGCGGCGCGGCGGCCGGCGCCGAAGCCGGTGCCGCAGAGCCCTTGGCCACGTACTTGTCACAGATGGGGGCGGAGGGCGGGAACATCCCGCGCCCGCCCTGGATGCGGCAGGGGCCCACCCAGCCGCGGTGGTCCACGGAGTGTGCGCGCCAGAGCTTGCAGTTTCCGCACACCTGCTCCGCGGCGGCGAAGACGGGCAGCGGAGGCAGACCGTCAGGCGCTGAGGCGACGGTGGACTCCGCTGCAGGGGACTCGGGGGCGTCGGGACCGCTGGACATGTGCTCTCCGGTGTACCGCGACTTCCCGCCCCGACCCAAGTGCCGGGCCGGGGCCTGCCTGGTCGCCGGGGCTCGCGCGCGCCGCCTAGCGGGAGCCCGGAGCGGCCGCGGGCGCGGGGCCCTTGCGCACGCCCAGCTCGCGCAGGAGCGCGTCCGCGTTCTCCACCTGGTCCAGGTTCCAGAGCACGTAGCGCACGTCCACGTTCACGTTGCGCGCGATGTCCGGGTTGTAGCCGAAGTCGTTGGCCACGTTCTCCCAGACGCGGTCGAAGTTCACGCCCACCAGCTGCCCCTTGCCGTTGACGGTGGGGCTGCCGGAGTTGCCGCCCGTGGTGTCCGCGTCCGCGAGGAAGTCCACCGGCACGTCCCCGAGGCGCTTGTCCATCCAGGGTCCGAAGCGCTTGGCCTCGGCCGCCTGGGCCACCTTCTCGGGCACCTCGAAGGGCTCCTTCCCGGTGCGCTTGGCCATCATCCCGGTGAGCGTGGTCTGCGGGGTGTACACGACGCCGTCGCGCGGGGCGTAGCCCTTCACGTGCGCGAAGGTGACGCGCAGGGTGCTGTTGGCGTCCGGGGCCACGGGCTTGCCCGCGTGGGCGAGCACCAGCTTGCGCCACTCGGGGCGCAGGCGCAGCGAGGCGCCGGCCCGCGCGTCCTGCACCTCCTCGAGCGCCTCGAGCTCCTGCGCGAGGTCCGCGCCGAAGGCGAGCAGCGGGTCCTTGCGCGCCGCGAGCTGGTCGGGGGTCTCCGTGAACATCTTCATGCGCTCGGCCGCGTCCATCACCTTGGAGCCGGCGTAGAGCTGGTCGATCTTCGCGAGCACCGCGCGCTCGTCGAAGCGGCCACCGAAGTGCTTGTCCACCGCCGCGATGCGCTCCTGGGGCCCGAGCGCCTGGGCGCGGCGCACGAAGGCGAGGAAGAGGCGGCGGTCCGCGGGCAGGAAGTAGTTGGTCTGCTCGCGCTCGAGCCGATCCTTGAGCCCCGCGAGCTCGCGCTCCATGTACGCGGGGCGGCGCTCGAGGTCCGGCTTCTGCCGCTGCACGGCGAGGCGGTTCAGCGTGGTGGCGAGCGACACGGCGCGCGCGCCGGAGCCCACGAAGCCGAGCAGGAACTCGCGCTCGAAGGTCTTGCCCGCCTCCTGCTGCAGGCGCAGCAGCTCGTCGTGCGCCTTCAGGCCCTCGGCGTACTGCGCCTTGCCCTGGGCCCACTTCACGACCTCGGCGTCGCGCGCGAGCTGCTTCTCCACCAGGTGCCCGCGCGCGAGCCCGTCGAGCTGCCCGGCCGCGTTCTTCCAGCGGTTGTTCAGGCTCTTCACGTTGGAGGCGAGGCGGATCTTCCCCTCGGGGCTCTTCTCCCCCTCCTCGTCCATGATGCGGATGTACTCGCCGCCCGCGTCGCGCAGGCGCGGGTAGGCGCGCGCCTGGCGCTCCGCCATCTCCTCGCCGAGCAGCTCGCGGTAGGTGCGGCCCGGGTAGCCCAGCACCATCACGAAGTCGCCGGGCTGCACGCCCTGGGTCGCGAGCGGGAAGAAGAACTCGGCCTTGTAGGGCACGTTCTTCTCGCTGAACGGGGCGCTCGAGCCATCCGGCGCGGTGTAGGCGCGGATGATGGAGAAGTCACCGGTGTGGCGCGGCCACATCCAGTTGTCCTCCTCGCCGCCGTACTCGCCCACGGCGCGCGGCGGCGCGTACACGAGGCGCACGTCCTTGAGCTCCACCGCGTCGATGAGCGTGTAGGTGAGCCCGCCGTCGAACACCGCCACCTGGCAGCGCGTGGCGGGGCGCTTCTCGCAGTCGGCCACCAGCTGCTTCTGCTTGCCCTCGATGGCCTTGAAGCGCTGCGCGTCCGTGGCGCCCGCGGGCACCGCGGCGAGCACCTGCTTCGTCACGTCCGTGAAGCTGCGCGGCACCTGCACGCGCGCGCCCTTGCCCGGCAGCTCCTGCTCGCGGCTCTGGGCGAGGAAGCCCTGGGTGATGAGGTCCTTCCCGCTGGTGCTGTGCTCCTGGATGATGCCGAAGGCGCAGTGGTGGTTGGTGATGATGAGGCCGGTGCCCGAGATGAACGAGCCGGAGCAGCCGCCGGTGTTCACCGTCGCCGCGAGCAGGCCGGTGCCCCGCTTGGGATCCCAGAGCCGCTGCGGGGACACCTGCAGCCCCTGCGCCTTGAGCCACGCAGGAGACAGCTCGAGGACCTGCTGCGGGGTCCACTTCCCCTCCACCGCGAGCGCGGGGGAGGCCGCCAGGGCCAGTGCCAGAACGAGGGTCTTGGTCATGACGCGATCCCTACCCTCTGCAGGGGCGGCCTGCAATTGACGCGAGCCGCCGTTCGTGGAGAGGTGAGAGGGGCAGCAGCCCGGGAGGCGCAACCGATGCGGACCGCGAGCGGAGGAAGGCTGGACCCGGTGCGGCTGGGCGCGCTGCTGCTCTGCCTCGCGGTGGGCTGGTACTTCTGGGACTCGCCCCTGCTCGCGCCGCTCAAGCTGCTGGTGGTGATGATGCACGAGAGCGGGCACGCGCTGGCCACCCTGTTCATGGGCGGGCAGGTGGACCGGGTGCACGTGGCGCTGGACGAGTCGGGGGCCTGTCTCTCGCGCGTGCCGCCGGGCTTCTTCCGTGCGGTGGCCGTGTACTCGGCGGGCTATGTGGGCAGCGCGGTGGCCGGTGCGCTGCTCCTGCTCGCCACCTTCCGCTTCCGGCTGCGGCGCGCGGTGCTGGTGGCCGCGTGCGGGTGGCTCGCGGCGATGGGCCTCCTGTACGCGGGAGACCCCTTCACCCTGCTCTTCTGCGGCGTGATGGCGCTCGGGCTCGCGCTCGCGGCGCGGCTGCTTCCGGACGGCGCCGTGGACGCGCTCAACCTCTTCCTCGCGGCCTTCACCGCGCTCTACGCGCTCTTCGACCTGCGCGACGACCTGTGGAGCGCCGCGACCCGCGACCAGAGCGACGCGGCCCTGCTCGCGCAGCTCACCCACGTGCCCGCCGTGCTGTGGGCGGTGCTGTGGACGGGGCTCGGCGCGCTGCTGCTCGCGCTCGCCGTGCGCGCGTGCCTGCGGGGCGGCGCCGAGCGCGGCAGCCTGCCGGCTGCCGCGCGCCGTCCCCGCGGGCGGGGCGCCGTCTAGAACACCTTCACGCCGGGGTACGGGTCGCGCACGGGCTGCGGCTTGATGACGCGCCCGTCGTCGCTCTCGCCGGGCGTGCCCGCGGGCCCCTCCTGCGGGCGGATCACCGGCGCCTCTGCGTCGCCCTCGCGCGCAGGGGTGCGCGGTGCGGCGGGCACCTCGTGCGGGGCCTTCTTGTCCGGGAACAGCGTGTCCTTGTCGCTCATGGTGCAGCCTCCCTGGGGCTTCGGTGTGTCGTACGTCGCGTTCCCCAAGGAGTAAGCACCGCGCTCCCGCCCGGCAGGCAGCCGGGGGCGCACGGGCCGGCACGTGGCGGCGCGCTCGCCTGCCTGCTTGGCAAAAAGGCGAAGGGCGCGCGGAACCCGGAGGTCCCTGCGCGCCCTTCCCCACTTCAGCAGCCGGAGCTGCCGTCTACTTGTAGGTCATCGTCGTGCAGTGCAGCGAGCCCTGGCAGGGGATGAGGCCGTCGCCCTGGATGGTCACGACCTTGACCTTGTTCTTGCCGAACTCGCGGTCCATCTCCGACTGGTAGATGGAGAGCGCCTTCGCCTCCTGCGCCGCGACGGTGGCCTTGTCGGCCGCCGGCACCCACTTGAACACCGGCACCGCCAGCACGTTGCCCAGGCGGATGCTGTTCATGTACGTGGCCCACACGCGCTCGTTGGTGCCGTCGCAGGCCTGCACCTGCTGCTCCTGGCCGTAGCAGCCGGCGAGCACCTTGCGGCAGTAGGTCTTGGGCATGGGCACGCGCACCACGCGGTAGCCGAGGCCGGCGAGCTTGGCCGCGTTGCGGTCCAGGATGGCCGCGTTGGTCGCGTCATCCGCCGGGTCGTACTGACCCACGAGGATGGTCTTCGACGAGATGACCGTCATGAACATGTCGATGTGGTCGATGACGCCGCCCACCAGCGACTCCATCACCTGCACCTTGCAGTTGTGCGCGGCGCCGATGACCTCGTTCAGCTCGTCCGGGGTGTACTGCCACTCGCTGAAGTTGTTGCGCGCCTCGGCGTTGCGCTGCGCGCGGAAGCAGGTGCCCTTGCCGTCCGTCTGCAGGTTGCCGCCCTCGAGGCGCAGCTTGGGACGCACCACCTCGGCGTTCCACTGCGCCGCGAGGCGGGTGGGCGAGGCGTCGTCACGCACGCGCCCCTGCATGTTGCTGCAGGTGCTGGAGGTGACGGGGTAGTAGCTCATGTCCACGAAGCGGCGGCTGCCGTCCGTCTTCGTGAGGATCTCCGGGCCGTAATCGCGGATCCACACGGAGTCCACGTCCACCGGCACGTACTCCACGCGCGCGAGCTGCGCGTCGGTGAGGCCCGCGCGGCGCAGGCAGCTGGTCACGCCGTTGTTGTTGTTGGGCGCGGTGAGGATGCTCACCTGGGTGTTGCCCTGCAGGCCCGCCTTCACCAGGCCGGCGAGCTCCGGCACGGTGCAGCCGTAGTCCGGCCAGCCGATGAGCACGCCCGTGGTGCTCTCGGCCTCGGTGGGGAAGCGCGCGCCCGTACCGACCGAGGTGAACTGGTAGGTGCTCGGGTCGCACTGCCAGGCCCAGAACGCGTCGCCCGCGGCCATCGCGCTGACCTGGCGCTCCTGCGCCGTCTCCCAGCGCGGCAGCACCTGGTCGGTGCCCGTGGCCTCCTGCGCGGTCACGCGCGCGTCCTGCGCGAGCTCGGACTCGTCCGTGGGACCACACGCAGTCGCAACCAGGGCCGAGGCCGCAAGCCAACCGCTCATCCACCGCTTCATTCGAATGTCCCCTCCCAGCGCACTCGCGGCGGGGCCTCTCCGCGCGCTTCCGGGTCAGCTGCTCAGGTGTGAAATCGAAGGTGCTTGCACCCGCCCCACACAACGCGAGCGAGTGTCATCGCGGACTCACGCCGGGTCAATGTAGGCCCGGAGGAATAGTGCAACTCGGTTGCGCGAGTGCAGGTGCGCGCAAGTCTCACGCGAGAGAGCGCGGGGGGTTACGCGTCCGTGAGTGCGGCACATGCGGCACGAGGCGTACCTGCGCCCACGTGGCTCGGTCGCTCGCCGACCCGCACGGGGCGCTGCTGCGCTACAGCCCTCTACGCCCCGGCTAGCGCCGCGGGCGCATGCGGAACGCGACGAAGGAGGCCACGTCCGGGAAGCCGAAGTACGGGTTCTTCGCGCGCACGTCGGAGAGGGGCGCCACGGGCACGTCCGCGTAGTCGTGGCCGGGCAGCAGGCGCGTGCCGTCCGGCAGCCTTCCCAGCACGCCGGTGAGGCTCCTGTACATGGCCTCGGGGTCTCCGCCGCGCAGGTCGCAGCGGCCGCAGCCGTTGATGAAGACGGTGTCGCCGCTCACCAGCGCGTCCTCCGCGTGCAGGCACTGCGAGCCCGGCGTGTGCCCGGGCGTGTGTAGGGCGCGGAAGGCGCGCGGGCCCACCTGCAGCGTGTCTCCCGGCGAGAGGGGCTTGAGGGCGCCCGCGTGCTCGCGCAGGTCCGGCGAGAAGTCCACCTCCTCGCGCTGCGCATACACCGGCACGTCGTGGCGGCAGAGCAGCTCGCCCAGGCCGTTGATGTGGTCCTTGTGGCAGTGGCTCACGAAGGCCCCCACCAGCCGCTTGCCGTCCTCCTGCAGCGCGCGCTCGATGGCCGGCACGTCCCAGGCCGGGTCCACCACCAGCACCTCGGGCGCGTCCGCCGCGCCCACCAGGTAGACGAAGTTGTCCATGGGGCCGAGCTTGAGCTGGCGGGTGTAGAGCGGGGTCTGCGGGCTCGGCGGGGGGCTCATGGGGGCTCCTTGAAGGCTCCTGGGCGACGGGCGAAGGTGGGTAACTCTGCACCTCCCGGCGGTCGCCGGGGAGCCCCTCTTCCGCCCCCGGCTGCCCGTTTCCCGCACGCGCCGTGGGGGCGGGCAGGCAGGCGTCCCGAAGGGGAAAAAGCCTGTGATTTCGTGGTGTCAGACCCTGAACGTAATTACAGTATTGCTCGTACCGAGACGGCTTAACCCCCCGTATTCGTTCCCTTTGGCCACCCGGCGTGGTAGTCCGCCGGCCACACTGAGCTGCCGGCCCTCCGGGGCGCGGACTGCGCAAGCTGCGCGCCGCGTTCGGGTGGCGGGCAGTCCTCCCTTCAGCCTTCAGAACTCATGAGCATGGTCGACGCAGCCGAGATCAAGACGCGGAAGAAGCAGCCCGGTTCAGGTGGCGCGGGTGGCGCCGGCCGGGGCAATGGCGCCGGTGGTGCGGCGGGCGGCAGCGGCGGGGACGGCATCGTGCCCGCGGGGCTCGCCGACGAGGCGCGCCGCCGCTACCTCAACTACGCGCTGTCGGTCATCACGTCCCGCGCGCTGCCGGACGTGCGCGACGGCCTCAAGCCGGTGCAGCGCCGCATCCTCTACGGGATGTGGAACGACCTGAACCTCGGCCACGACACGAAGTACCAGAAGTGCGCCCAGGTGGTCGGCATGATCATGGGCCGCTACCACCCGCACGGCGACGCCTCCATCTACGAGGCGCTTGTGCGCATGGCGCAGGACTTCTCCCTGCGCTACCCGCTGGTGGACGGGCACGGCAACTTCGGCTCGCTGGACGGCGACAGCGCCGCGGCCTACCGCTACACCGAGTGCCGCCTGGAGAAGCTCTCCACCGAGCTGCTGATGGAGCTCGAGCGCAAGACGGTGGACTTCCGCCCCACCTACGACGGCACCCGCAACGAGCCCATCGTCATCCCCAGCCGCATGCCGCAGCTGCTGATGAACGGCACCACGGGCATCGCGGTGGGCATGGCCACCAACATCCCGCCCCACCAGCTCGGCGAGCTCGTGGACGCGTGCGTGGACCTCATTGCGAACCCCGAGCTCGAGACGAAGGACCTGCTCAAGCACGTGAAGGGGCCGGACTTCCCCACCGGCGGGCAGATCCTCAACAGCAAGAAGGAGCTGCGCGAGATCTACGAGAGCGGCCAGGGCTCGGTGCGCGTGCGCGGCGAGTACAAGCTCGAGGAGCAGAAGAAGGGCGGCCAGAACATCGTCATCACCTCCATCCCCTACGCGGTGAACAAGAGCACCCTGGTGATGAAGATCGGTGACCTGGTGCGCGAGCGGAAGCTGCCGCCGCTGCTCGACGTGCGCGACGAGTCCACGAAGGAGGTGCGCATCGTGCTGGAGATCAAGCGCGAGGCGGACCCGGACCTCGTGATGGCGTACCTCTACAAGAACACGCCGCTGCAGACGAACTTCAACGTCAACCTCACCTGCCTCACCCCCACGGACAACCCCGAGGTGGGCGCGCCGCAGCGCCTCAACCTCAAGCAGATCCTCCAGTACTTCCTGGACTTCCGCTTCGGCGTGGTCACTCGTCGCTTCCAACACGAGCTGGAGGAGCTCAAGCGCCGCGTCCACATCCTCGAGGGCTTCGAGAAGGTCTACGACGCGCTCGACGAGATGATCCGCATCATCCGCAAGAGCGAGGGCAAGGCGGACGCGGCGAGCAAGCTGATGGCGCGCTTCAGCCTGGACGAGGTCCAGGTGGACGCCATCCTCGAGATGAAGCTCTACAAGCTCGCGCGCCTCGAGATCCTCGTGGTGCAGAACGAGCTCAAGGAGAAGCGCGCCGAGGTCAAGCGCATCGAGGGGATCCTCCGGGACAAGAAGAAGATCTGGGCCACCGTGCGCGACGAGCTGGGCGAGATCAAGGCCGCCTACAACGACAAGCGGCGCACCAAGGTGGGCGGCTCCATCGAGGAGGTGGAGTTCAGCGAGGACGCCTTCATCGCGGACGAGGACGCCCACGTGGTGCTCACGCAGGACGGGTGGATCAAGCGCGTGCGCGAGGTGAAGGACCCCTCCACCACCCGCCTGCGCGAGGGCGACGCGGTGATGGCGGTGCTCGCGGGCAGCCTCAAGGCGAACCTGGTGCTGTTCAGCAACTTCGGCACTGCGTACGTGACGCGCTTCAACGACGTGCCGGCCTCCACCGGCTACGGCGACCCGGTGCAGAAGCTGTTCAAGTTCGACGACGGCGAGCGCATCGTGGGCGCGCTGTCCCTGGACCCGCGCCTGCCGCAGCCCACCAAGATGCTCGCGGTGAGCAAGCACGGCTACGGCATGCGCTTCCCGCTCGAGGCGCACACCGAGGTCTCTACCCGCGCGGGCCGCCGCTACGCGAAGGCGGCCGAGGGCGACGAGCTCATCGGCGTGCAGCCGGTGGGTGACAAGGACCTGGTGGCGGTGCTCACCGAGCGCACGGCCGCGCTGGTGTGCAAGGTGCAGGAGATCAACGAGCTGGCGGGCCCGGGGCGCGGCGTCACGGTGATCAAGGTGGACGAGGGCGACCGCGTGGTGGCCTTCCTCACCGCGGCGCCCGGCAAGAAGGACGCGGCCATCAGCTTCGAGACGGGCAAGGGCCGCACGCTGACGCTGTCCCCGGCGAAGTACGAGGTGACGGGGCGCGGGGGCAAGGGCCACGAGATGAGCCGCAAGGACTCGGTGAAGGACGTCACGCAGGCCGTGGTGTTCATCCCGCTGCCGGAGAAGAAGGAGTAACCCGAAGCCATGGCGACGAAGAAGACCAGCTACACGGGCGCAGACATCCAGGTCCTCGAGGGCCTGGACCCGGTGCGCAAGCGCCCCGCGATGTACATCGGCGGCACCGACGCGACGGGCTACCACCACCTGCTGTGGGAGATCCTCGACAACTCGGTGGACGAGGTCATCAACGGCTACGCGTCCACCGTGGAGGTCACCATCCACAAGGACGGCAAGACCGTCACGGTGACGGACGACGGGCGCGGCATCCCCGTCGACATCATGCCCAAGCACAAGAAGCCGGCGGTGGAGGTGATCCTCACCACCCTGCACGCGGGCGGCAAGTTCGAGCAGGGCAACTACATCCACTCGGGCGGTCTGCACGGCGTGGGCAGCTCGGTGGTGAACGCGCTCGCGAGCAAGCTGCTCGTGGAGATCAAGCGCGACGGCAAGCGCCACGTGCAGCACTACGCGCGCGGCCGCGCGACCAGCCAGCTCAAGGTGGAGGGGCCCTGCCGCGGCACCGGCACCTCGACCACCTTCACCCCGGACCCGGAGATCTTCGGCGAGAAGCTGAAGTTCGACGCGGACGAGGTGCGCGAGCGGCTCGAGGCGAAGAGCTACCTGCACAAGGGCATGACGGTCGTCTTCCGCAACGAGACGGCCCACCCGGTGGAGGAGGTCACCTACAAGCACGACGGCGGCCTCGCCGAGTACCTGACCAAGGTGGTCACCGAGCGCGGCAAGGCCGTGGTCCCGGCGGGCACCACCGGCTTCTACCTCTCGCGCGACAACGGCGTGCGGCTGGAGTGCGCGCTGGTGTGGACCGAGTCCACGGACGAGTCCATCCGCTCGTACGTGAACGGCATCCCCACCGCCCAGGGCGGTACCCACGAGGCCGGCCTGCGCTCGGCCGTGGTGAAGGCGGTGCGCAACTACATCGAGACGCACAACCTCTCGCCCAAGGGCGTAACGCTCACCGCGGAGGACATCCGCGAGGGGCTCACCGCGCTGCTCTCCACCTACGTGGTGGAGCCGCAGTTCCAGGGCCAGACCAAGGGCCGCCTGAACAACCCGGAGGTTGCGGGCCAGGTGGACAACGTGGTCCGCCCCGCGCTCGAGAAGTACCTCAACGACAACAAGAGCGTGGCCGAGAGTGTCATCGCGCGCATCGTGCTCGCGGCGCGCGCCCGCGAGGCGAGCCGTGCGGCGAGCGCCGCGGTGAGCCGCAAGACGGCCGTGAGCCACCGGATGAACCTGCCCGGCAAGCTCGCGGACTGCTCGAGCACCGACCCCGGCCTCAGCGAGCTGTTCATCGTGGAGGGCGACTCGGCAGGTGGCTCCGCGAAGCAGGGCCGCGACCGGCGCACCCAGGCCATCCTCCCCTTGCGCGGCAAGGTGCTCAACGCCGAGCAGGCCAGCACGGACAAGGTGGCGGGCAACAAGGAGCTCACGGACATCGTGAGCGCGCTGGGCTGCGGCATCGGCAAGGACTTCGACGCGACGAAGCTGCGCTACGGCCGCATCTTCCTGCTGATGGACGCGGACAGCGACGGCCACCACATCGCGACCCTGCTGCTCACCTTCTTCTACCGGCACCTGCGCGGGCTCATCACCAACGGCAGCGTGTACATCGCGCAGCCGCCGCTGTACCGCGTGGACATCGGCAAGGAGACCTACTGGGCGCTGGACGAGGCCGACCGCGACCGCATCATCCGCGAGAAGGCCAAGGGCAACGCCAAGCCCAGCATCATGCGCTTCAAGGGTCTGGGCGAGATGACCGCGGACGAGCTGAAGATGACCACGCTCGACCCCAAGAATCGCATGGCGCTCAAGGTCACCATCGACAACGAGCTGGAGACCGACCGCGTCATCAACGAGCTGCTGGGCAAGGACGTGAGCGCGCGCTTCAAGTTCATCATGGACCGCGCCGCCACCGTCGAGGAGCTGGACGTCTAGCGCTCCCCGCCGGGGTGAGGACCCGCTCCCCACCCCGGCCCGTTGTCGTATCGACCCCGCAGCGCGCGCGCTGCTAGCGTTCCGAGGGCTCCCACCCACCCGGGGTCCTCACGCATGAAGCCGTTCGCGCTGCTCCTGCTGCCCACGCTCGCGCTCGCTACTGCCCCCGCCCGCGCTCCGGCGCCCCGCGCCGCCGCGCTGCTCGTGGCGCTGGACCCTCAGGCAGAAGGCCTGGTGCCGCGCATGGAGGCGGACCTCTCGCGCGCGCTGGGAACCTACGACGAGCTGCAGGTGCGCACGCCCGAGGCCCTCTACGGCCAGCCCGTGGACCCGGGCGCTCAAGCCGCGCTCGAGCGCGCGAAGGGGGCGTACGCGGACGCGCTCTCGGCCTTCGTGGCGAAGAAGCCGGGCCGCGCGGAGGAGCGCGTGCGGGCGAGCCTGCAGGAGGTGCCGGCGGCCGCCGCGGCGATGCGCGGCTGCACCCCCCTGTGCGACGCGACGGCGCTGCTCGCGGGGATGCTGCTCGAGCGCGGCGAGCCCGACGATGCGAAGCACGCCCTGCTGGACCTGATGGCGCTGGATCCCACCTATGCGCTCAGCCCGCAGCGCTTCCGCCGCGAGCTGCTCGCCCTGCGCGCGGAGGTGGGCACCAGCCACGCGGCGGCCCTGCGCGGCAGCGCCACGGTGGTGGCGCGGCCCGCCGGAGCGCGCGTGTACCTGGACGGCGAGGCGCTGGGCTACGCGCCGGTGAGCATCCCGGCGCTCGCGGTGGGCGCGCACCTCGTGCGCGTGGAGCGGCCGGGCTTTCGCACCGAGGGGCAGCTGCTGCAGGCGGGCGCGGATGAGCAGACCGTCACGGTCGCGCTCACCGCGACGCCCGCGTACAGCGCGGCGCGCGCGAAGCTGGACGCGGTGGTGCGCGAGCTGGGCAAGGAGGCGCCCTCCCCTGCCGCGGTGGCGCTGGGCAAGAGCCTGGGCCTCGAGCGCGCGCTGCTGGGCAGCGTGCGCACGCTGCCGGACGGCGCGGGCAGTGAGCTCGCGCTCGCGCTCTACGAGCTCGGCAGCGGCAAGCGGCTCGCGCTGCGGCGGATGAAGCTGCAGGGCGACGAGTTCGGGCAGCTGCAGGGCGAGCTGGAGCGCCTGGTGAACCACCTCTTCGCGGAGGCGGCGGGCGGCAGCGCGCGCGCAGTGCAGTCCAGCGACCCGCTGGACCACACGCAGGGCACCGAGGAGTGGAGCGGCGAGGACCGCGGGGGCAAGAGCCGGCAGGCCGAGAAGAAGCGCAAGGCCACGGACCCGCTCGACACCGTCTCCGGCACCGAGGACTGGTAGCTAGAAGGTCACCGCGACCAGCTCCACCCGGAACACGAGCACCGCCTTGCCCGGGACGGGACCGTAGCCCTTGTCGCCGTAGCCGAGGTCCGAGGGGATGACGAGCCGGCGCACGCCGCCCACGCGCATCCCGACCAGGCCCTCGTCCCAGCCCCGGATGACGTTCCCCGCTCCGAGCTTGAACGTCCAGGGCTGCGCATCGGCCAGGTTGCTGTCCACCACCTGCCCATCCGCCAGCCACCCCGTGTAGCGCACGGAGGGCGTGCTGCCCACGGCCGCGACCGAGCCCTGCCCCACCGTGAGGTCCTGCACGTAGAGGCCCGAGGGACGCTTCTCCATGGCGGAGAGGTCCACGCCCAGCTGCTCGGAGAAGGGGGTGGTGGCCGGGTCGCCCGTGTTTCCTTCACCGCAGGCGGAGGCGAGCAGCAGGAGGGAGAGGGCGGCGGGAAGGACGGTTGCGAAGCGCAGCATCGGCGCACTGTGCCCCACGCCCGCGGCGGCGGTCCAGTCGAGGACAGCCGGGGTGCGGGTGCCACCCACCTGCACCGGGAGCAGTCCTAGAGTGGCTCCCCGCCATGCGCCCTGCCCTGCTGCTGTCGCTCCTGCCGTCGCTCGCGCTCGCCCAGACCTCCGAGCTGGTGCGCCCCAACGATCCCTCGCGCGGCATCACGCTCCCGCCCACCTCTCCCGCCCTGGTGGACGAGGCCACCGCGCTCTCGCTCAACCCGGCCGCGCTCTCCACCCTGGGCTCGGGCCAGCTCGTCTACGTGCACGAGCGGGACGTGGCGCGCGACGGGCTCGGCGACGGGCTCTTCGTCGGCAGCACCTTCTTCGGCTCCCTCGGCCTGGGCGCGAGCGTGGAGTGGCTGCGCGGCCGCGAGATGGCGAGCTACCGGCGCAGCGGCCTGGGGCTGTCGCTGGGCGCGGAGCCGCTGAGCCTGGGCGTGGGGTACCACTGGTACGCGAGCGGCGAGAACTCGCGTGTGGACGCGCTGAGCAGCTGGGACCTGGGCCTGAGCGCCCGGCCCTGGCGGCCGCTCTCGCTCTCCTTCGTGGTGCGCAACGTGGACGCGCCGGGAACGGGCCCCGCGAAGCTGCCGCGCGAGTGGGACCTGGGCGTGGGCGTGCGTCCCTTCGGCGAGCGCTACTCGCTCGCGGCGGACTACCGGGTGGCGAGCGGCCAGAGCCTGAACCAGGGCCGGCTCGGCTACACGCTGCAGGCGCAGCTCTTTCGCGGCGTGGGCCTGAGCGCGGGGCTGAGCCACGGCCTGCGCAGCGGCGAGGAGCTGGCGCTGCAGTTCGGCGTCACCCTGGACGCCGCGCACCTCGGCCTCACCTACGCGGGCGGCGGGTACGGGGAGGGGTTGGACCACGTGCTCGCGGTGCGCCTGAGCCGCGAGAAGTACGCCTCGCTGCCCACGGGCGGTGGAAAGGTGGCGCTGCTGGACCTGGACGACCGGCTCGCGAGCAGCAGCGGCGTGGTGCGCAGCGTGCTCGGCTGGAGCGCGCCGGATCCGTACCTGCGCCTGATGCGCTTCCTCGACGAGGCCACGCGAGACCCGCAGCTCGCGGGCGTGGTGCTCAAGATCGAGGGCCTGCGCGGCAGCGGCTGGGGCAAGGCCGAGGAGCTGCGCCAGGCGGTGCTGCGGCTGCGCGCCTCGGGCAAGCGGGTGCTCGCGGTGCTGCTCTCGGTGGACGACGCGGGCTACATGGTCGCCTCCGCGGCGGATGAGATCTGGGCACTGCCGGCCGCGAACCTGCGCATCAACGGGCTCAGCGCCACGGTGACGCACCTGGGCGGCACCATGGAGAAGCTGGGCGTGAGCTGGGACGTGGCGCGCGTGGGCGAGTTCAAGAACGCGCCCGAGCAGCTCACCCGCAAGGACATGAGCGAGGCGCAGCGCGAGACGGTGAACGCCTACCTGGACACTGAGGTGCGCCACTACGAGCGCACGGTGGCGGCCGCGCGCAAGCTGCCCCCGGGCCGGCTGCAGCAGGCCTACGCCTCCGGGCTGGTGACGGCGCGCCAGGCGAAGGAGCTGGGGCTGGTGGACGGGGTGCTGGTGCCCGAGGAGCTGGACCGCAAGGCGGCGGAGCTGGTGCCCGGCGGCCGCTTCGACCCCGACTACGCGCCGCGCGACGAGCGCGACCGGCGCTGGGGCAGCCGCCGGCGCATCGCGATCGTGCCGGTCATCGGGGCCATCGCCGGGGGCAAGAGCCGCGAGGACCCGCTGGGCGCGAGCCGCATCGCGGGCGCGGAGACGGTGGTGCGCGCGCTGCAGCGCGCGCAGGAGGACCCGGGCGTCGCGGCCATCGTGGTGCGCGTGGACTCGGGCGGCGGCGACGTGCTCGCCTCGGACCTGATGTACCGCGCGGTGCTGGAGGCCAAGAAGCACAAGCCCGTGGTCGCCTCCATGGGCGATGTGGCCGCGAGCGGCGGCTACTACGCGAGCATGGGCGCCGACGAGATCCTCGCCTCCCCCACCACGCTCACCGGCAGCATCGGCGTGTTCTTCCTCAAGCCGGCGCTGGGGGGCCTGGGCGAGCGGCTGGGGGTGCACCAGGAGACGGTGACCCGCGCGCCGCTGCCGGGGCTGCTGCAGGGCTGGAGGCCGTGGACGCCCGAGGAGCAGCACGCCGCGCAGGCCTGGGTGGACAGCGCCTACGACGACTTCATCTCCAACGTGGCCGAGTCGCGCCACCTGCAGAAGGCGGCGGTGGACGCCATGGCGCGCGGCCGGGTGTGGAGCGGCGAGGACGCGAAGGCGCGCGGGCTGGTGGACCGCTTCGGCGGCCTGCTGGACGCGGTGGCCGTGGCGCGCGAGCGCGCGGGGGTGCCGGCGGCGGAGGAGCTGGACCTGCAGCTGCTCGGGGAGGCCGGCGGGCTCTTCTCGTCGCTCGGCGGGGAGCCCGGGGTGCTGGGCCAGGCACTGAACGACGTGCTGCCGCCACAGCCCTCGCCCGTCCCCCCGCTGCTCCAGGACTTCCTGCAGGAGGTAGGCGGCGCGGCCGGCACGGCGCTGGCGCCAGGCGTCCAGGCGGCGCTGCCCTATTCCGTGGTCGTCCAGTAGCCGGACGGGGCGGAAAAAAGGCTCGGCGCGCGGGGCGCCGTGTGAGTATTCTTCCCCTGCCCACCCGGGTGGCCCCAGGCCCCCGGGAGGCATCAGGAGGCCGGTGGTTTCGGTCGAGAGGCACGGGACTCGAACAGAGGCCCGGCCCCGAAGACCCCGCGGCAGGCCCCCTGCCCCACAGCATCGCGCGACCCTGGACCCCTTCCGGGCGCCTGCCTACGGAATCCCATGAGCGAGAACTCCGACAACCGCGATCCCAACGATCTCCCCCCGCCCCAGGCCGTGCGGCCTGAAGGGAGCTCCGGCGTCAGCGCCGGCGCCGACGACGAGGGCGACGACGAGGGGGACGAGGGCCCCGACGAGGGCGAGGGCTCGGGCGCAGCGCCCGGCCAGGGTGGCGCACCGGGTCAGCCGGGCGCGCCGGGCACGGGCCGCCGCCGCCGTCGCCGCCGCCGGCGGCGTGGCGCGCAGGTGCTCTTCACGCCCGAGGGCCAGGCCTACCGCATGACCGCGGGCCCGGACGGGCAGCAGGTGCAGGTGTTCCTCACCCCGCAGGAGCTCGAGCAGTACCAGCAGCGCCTCGCCCAGCAGCAGCAACAGCAGGCGCAGCAGGGCCAGCAGCAGCAGCAGCAGCAGGGGCGCCCCCAGCACCCGCACGGCGGAGGCCAGCAGCAGCAGCAGCGTGGCCACGGCGGAGGCCATCCGCAGCAACAGCAGCAGCGCGGCGAGGCGAACCTCACCGCAGTGGAGGGCGTGCTGGACACCGAGGCCAAGGGGCCCAACGCCTTCCTGCGCCAGGTGAAGAAGAACCTGCTGCCTGCGCCGGACGACGCGGAGCTCCCGAAGAACCTGGTGCAGAAGCTGCGGCTGCGCACCGGGCAGTTCATCCAGGCGCAGGCGCAGATGCGCGGCAACAAGGGCCTGGTGCAGCGGGTGGACTCGGTGGACGGGCGCCCGCCCGAGCAGGCCGCGCGCCTGCCGCACTTCGGCGACCTCACCTCCATCGACCCGGTGGAGCGCATCAAGCTGGAGAACGGCCACAAGGAGTACGTGACGCGCGTGCTGGATCTCATCGCGCCGCTGGGCAAGGGCCAGCGCGGCCTCATCGTCGCCCCGCCCAAGACGGGCAAGACGATCATGCTCCAGCGCATCGCGCAGGCGGTGCTCACCAACCATCCGGAGATGCACGTGATGGTGGTGCTCATCGACGAGCGCCCGGAGGAGGTCACCGACATGCGCCGCAGCATCAAGGCGGAGGTGCTCGCCTCGAGCTCGGACCGCAACACCGCGGACCACCTGCGCGTGGCGGAGATCGCCATCGAGCGCGCCCGCCGGCTCGTGGAGAGCGGCAAGGACGTGCTCGTGCTGCTGGACTCCATCACCCGCCTCGCGCGCGCCTACAACAAGGAGGGCGACAGCTCGGGCCGCACGATGACCGGCGGCGTGGACAGCCGCGCGCTCGAGCGCCCCAAGCGCCTGTTCGGCGCGGCGCGCGCCACCGAGGAGGCCGGCACGCTCACCATCATCGGCACCGCGCTCATCGACACCGGCAGCCGCATGGACGAGGTCATCTTCGAGGAGTTCAAGGGCACCGGTAACTCCGAGGTCACCCTGGACCGCCTGCTGGCCGAGAAGCGCATCTTCCCGGCCATCAACGTGCCCCAGTCCGGCACGCGCAAGGAGGAGAAGCTCTTCACCCACAAGGAGTACGAGAAGGTGAAGAAGCTGCGCGGGATGCTCTTCAGCGTGAAGCCGGTGGAGGCGATGGAGGCCCTGGTCAAGCGCCTCAGCCGCTACACCTACAACGACGAGTTCCTCGACGAGCTCTAGGCTCGCGCAGCTCCATGCCCGGCCTCCCGCCCCTGCCCGCCGCCCTCGAGAAGGACCTCGCCGGGCGGCTCGCCCTGGCGAGGCCCGCGGACCAGGCGCGCGGCATGTTCTTCAACAGCGTGCTGGACGCGGTGGGGGAGCTGCCGGACGGCGCGGCGCTGCGCGAGCAGTGCCGGCTGCTCGCGGGCGGCAAGCGCTTCGTGGACGTGCTGAACTACCCCATCGCGGACTTCCTGCGCATGGTGTTCCCCGCGGCGCTGCTGTGCGCCGGGCGCGACGGCAGCGTGGAGGCCGCCTTCGACGGCTTCGGTCAGCGCGCCATCGGCGCCTTCCTCGGCTCTCCCATGGGCAAGGTGCTGCTGATGGTCGCCGGCCGCGACGTGCGCACGGTGATGCAGAACGCGCCGTCCGCGTACGCGACGGCCGTCACCTATGGCGAGCGCACGCTGGTGTGGCCCGAGCCCACCCACTGCGTGATGGCCATGCGCCGCGACTTCATGCCGCCCGCCTACCACGTCGGGCTGTTGCGCCAGACGCTCGAGACGCTGGCCAGTACACGCGTGCAGGTGGAGGGCTGGACCACCGGCCCCCTGGACACCACCTACGACATGCGCTGGGACCCGGCCCGCTAGAACCAGGTCGCCATCCCGAGGCTGAAGGTGAGCGAGGTCTGCAGCGGCTCGTTGAGGCGCAGGTAGAAGTTGTACTGCGCCCGCGCCCCCACGCTGGTGCTCTCGCCCACGAAGAGGTCCAGGCCGACGTTCGGCCCCACGCCTCCGTACTGCAGCGTCTGCGCGGGCGCGAAGACCATCAGGTAGCTCAGGTCCGCGCCCACGTAGGGCCGCACCGTCTCCTCGGAGAAGAGGTAGCGCAGGCCCAGGCTCGGGGCCACGCCCACCACGCGCTTTCCCGTGACGTGCTCGCGCGGCAGCGTGAGCTTGGTGAGCGAGACCAGCTCGAAGCCCGCGTCCAGGTAGTAGCTGCCCTCGAGCCCCAGGAAGAGCCCCGGCTCCAGCTGCGCCTCTCCCGCGCTCGGCTCGGCAAAGCGCATGTAGCCGGCGGACAGCCCCAGGCTGTGGTTCGCGTACTGGGCGTGGGCCGGCGCGGCAGCGAGCGCGCAGAGCAGGCCGGAGACGAGGAGAGCGAGGCGCATGGTGGCGCGCACTCTAGATGCAACCGGGTGGCGCGGAGTCGGTCAAAGCGCGGATTGCTGGACCCGTCCCGCGCCCCCTACACTCCCGCGCTCCATGGCCCTGCCCCGCTCCGCCGCGCTGCTCCTGCCCCTGCTCGCCCTCGCGTGCGCCCCGGCGCAGAGGCCCCATCCGAACGCCGCCCTCCACCGGGACCGTTGCGCGCACGAGCTCGCGCAGGGCGACCTGGTGAAGGCCGAGGCCGAGTGCGACCTGGGCCTCGAGTACTCGCCGAAGGACGGCGACCTCTGGGTGAACAAGGGGCTCATCGCGCTGAAGGACGGGCGCAAGCAGGACGCCAAGGCCGCGTTCGTGCGCGCCATCCGCTTCAACCAGGAGCAGCTGCAGGCCTACCAGAACCTCGGGGTGCTCTACTTCGAGGAGGGTGCCTATTCGAAGGCCGCCGAGAGCTTCACGCGCGCCCTGAAGGTGGACCCCGCCTTCAACGAGGCCCGCTTCAACCTGGGGCTCGCGTACATGCGCCTGGCCGAGAAGGACGCCGACTACCGGCGCCGCGCGCGCGCCGAGCTCCACAAGATCCTCGCCGTGAACCCGGAGCTCTCCGACGCCCACCACGCGCTGGGCGAGCTCGCGTTCGGCGAGCAGGACCTACAGGCCGCGGCGGCCGAGTTCCGCACCGCCGTGCAGCTCTCCCCCGAGCACGCCACCGCCTGGCACGACCTGGGCGTCACCCTGCTGCAGCTGCGGCAGTACCCGCAGGCCACCGAGGCCTTCCAGGAGTGCATCGCGCACGCCGGGGACCCGTCCTGCGCGCAGGGCCTGGAGGCGGCCCGGCGCGCGGGGAACTAGGCGTAGGGATTGTAGGTGCGGGCGAAGGTGGCCTTCGCGAAGTCGCCGAAGGTCATGCCGGGCTCGAAGGCGCCCACGCGCACCTCGCGCTCGGGGGTGCCCTCGGGGGCGCGCATGCGCACGTCGTTGTCCGGCTGCATGAACACCGCGAAGGTGGCGCGCGAGATGTTGCGGCTCGCCGGGTACGCGAGCGCCTGCACGGCGTGCGGGGTCGCGCGCAGCAGGCCGCCGGTGGTGATCTGCGAGCTCTCGCCGATCTGGAACGCGATGCAGTCGCGCGGGATGATCACCTTGCGCTCCTGCCCGCCGCGGGTGCGCACGTAGAGCCCCGCCTCGGGGTCCGGCAGCGCGATGTCCGAGCGGGAGGGCTGCAGCGCGCCCGGCTCCGCCTCGAAGTACATGGCCGGGCACAGCGCCGTGAGCGAGCCGTGGTCGCTGTGCCAGCCGCACCAGGAGTCGCGGGTGCGCGGGGTCGCGTCCTCGTTGATGGCGAAGTAGTAGAGCAGCCGCGCCTTGCACGCCCGCGACTCGCGCACGAGCCGCGCGAGCCGCAGGTCGTCCGGGAAGCGCTCCCCGAGCCGCGCCGCCACGTAGCGGTCGCACTGCTCGGCGACGAGCATCCCCACGTCCACCATGCGCTGGCCCAGCGCCATGAACGCGGGGCGCAGCCGGGGGAAGTCCTCGCCGGAGGGCCACACGTTGGGGTGGTAGTTCTCCGGGTACTTGCGCACGAGCTCGGCGTCCTGGCTCGGCACGTCGTACTGGGGGTTGTTGTAGTAGGAGCCCTTGAACTCGTCGAACTGGCCGGGCTTGAGCAGCTCCTTGCCGTGGCTCCAGCCGAAGGAGTAGCTGCTCTGCGGGTGCACGTAGCGGTCCTTCACCGCCGTGGGCAGCGCCGCGAACTCGAAGCCCAGCGGCAGGAGCCCCTGGCGCAGCTCGGCGAAGCCCGGCACCCCGCGCACCACCAGCAGCCCGATGCCCTCGGCGCCGTAGGCCTGCGCGATCTGCTCGCTCAGGTCGGCTCCGCCGGCAAGCGCCGCGTAGTCCAGCGTGACGACGGCGTCCTGCGCCCCTGCACTCTGCGTCCCTGCCCTGCTCATCCGGATGCACCTCTCCTCGCCCGGCGCGGCCATCACGGCCTCGCGCGGGGCGCGGCAGTATAGCGGGGCTCGGGCCCCTCGCGCGCTCAGGCGGGCAGGAAGGGGTCCACCGCGCTCATCAGCGCCTGCACCGTGAGGGGCTTGCGCAGGAAGGCGTTGGCCCCGGCCGCGCTCGCGCGCGCCTCCAGCGCGGGATCGGTGTTGGCGGTCATCATCACCAGCGGCGTGTCCCGCCGGCCGCTGTGGCGCACCGCCTCGGTGAAGGCGACCCCGTCCATGGAGGGCATGTTGAAGTCGCTGAGCACCAGGTCCACCGACTGCGAGGCCAGCAGCGAGAGCGCCTCGACGCCCGTCGCGGCGTCGAGGAACTGAACCCGGCGGTTCATCAGGTAGATCTTGATCAGCGAGCGGATGGTGGCGCTGTCATCCACGACGAGCACGGTCTTCACGGGAGTCCTCGGAGGGGCAGCGGTAGACGGCATCACTGTAAACTTCTGCCAGGCCTGCACAATGTAGGTGCTCCAGATTCCTGGCGAACCGGGGCCGGGGCGGCGCGCTTCACGCGCAGCGGCGGCGAAGCGCACGGGCGGCATGGGCTCAGAAGCGACCGCCTGCCGGCGCGCAGGCTCTCTCTCGCGCGCGCCTTTCCCGCCGGATGAGATCCGTTCACGACCGGGCTCCCCACATGGCCGGAATTCCCGTATAGGGCCCCGCCACATCGTGAGGAAGGAGAGCGGAGCGGTGGGAAGGCCCCCGGCGCCGCTCTGGAGAAATCAATGGAGTTCTCGAGTCTCGATTCGAATTTCTGGACGGTCGCGCCCGCGGTGATCGGTGCGGTCGGGCTGCTCTTCGCTGCGTTCTTCTACTTCCGCGTCAAGGCGCTGCCGGACGGGAACGAGACCATGAACCGCATCGCGGGCTACATCCGCGAGGGCGCGATGGCGTTCCTGGTGCGCGAGTACAAGGTGCTCGCGGTGTACTGCGCCGTGGTGGCCGTGCTCATCGGGCTCGCGCTGGGCTGGACGGCGAGCCTGTGCTTCGTGCTGGGCGCCTTCCTCTCGCTGCTCGCGGGCTACATCGGCATGAAGGCCGCGACCTTCGCCAACGTGCGCACGGCGCAGGCGGCGCGCGGCGGCTCCAAGCCCAACGCGCTGCTGGTGGCGCTGGACGGCGGCGCGGTGATGGGGCTCGCGGTCGCGGGCCTGGGCCTGCTCGGGATGGGCGCGGTGTACTACGCCTTCCGCAGCAGCGAGCACCTCTCCCCCATCCTGCACTCCTTCGCGGTGGGCGCGAGCTCCATCGCGCTCTTCGCGCGCGTGGGCGGCGGCATCTACACCAAGGCCGCGGACGTGGGCTCGGACATCGCGGGCAAGGTGATCGAGAACATCCCCGAGGACGACCCGCGCAACCCCGGCGTCATCGCGGACAACGTGGGCGACAACGTGGGTGACGTGGCCGGCATGGGCGCGGACATCTACGAGTCCATGGTCGCGGCGATCGTGGCGGCGATGGCGATTGCCCTCACCGCGAACTCCGAGCAGCTCTCGCGCCTCGCGCTCGAGGGCGCGTCGTCGGATGCCTCGCTGGGCGGCGCGCGGGTGGCCGGCGTGGTGCTCCCGCTGGTGCTCTCGGCGGTGGGCCTGGTGGTCAGCCTGCTGAGCATCTTCATCGCGCGCGCGCTGAAGAAGATGAACCCCGCGCAGGTGCTGCGCAGCGCGCTGATCATGCCCCCGGTCATCCTGGTGCTGCTCTCGTTCGTGATGATGAACCTGTTCGGCCTCTCGCAGGCCATCACGGTGGCGCTCGCGGCGGGCGCCTTCGGCGGCGCGATCATCGGCCTGGTGACGGACTACTACACCTCGGCGAAGCCGGTGCAGCGCATCGCGGAGGCGTCCATCACGGGCGCCGGCACCAACCTCATCCGCGGCCTCGCGGTGGGCATGGAGAGCGTGGGCATCTCCATGGCCACCATCGCGCTGGTGGCGTACATCGCGGACCGCGCGCTGGGCCTGTACGGCATCGCGCTCTCGGCGGTGGGCATGCTGGGCGGCACGGCGGTGGTGATGACGGTGGACGCGTACGGCCCCATCTCCGACAACGCGGGCGGCATCAGCGAGATGTCCGGCCTCGGCCCCGAGGTGCGCGCCATCACGGACGAGCTGGACGCGGTGGGCAACACCACGGCGGCCATCGGCAAGGGCTTCGCCATCGGCTCGGCGACCCTCACGGTCATCGCGCTGTTCTCGGCGTTCAACCTCGAGGTGAACCACGTGCGCGTGGCGGCGGGCATGGAGAAGATCCAGCTGCTGCTCACCGAGCCGCGCGTCATCGTGGGCCTGCTGCTCGGCTCCATCCTGCCCTTCATGGTGGGCGCCTCCACGATGCTCGCGGTGGGCAAGGCCGCGGGCGCCATCGTCGAGGAGATCGGCCGCCAGTTCCGCGAGATCCCCGGCCTGATGGAGCTCAAGGCGGACCCCGACCCGAAGAAGATCGTGGACATCGCGACCAAGGGCGCGCTGCGCGAGATGATCTTCCCGGGCCTCGTGGCCGTGGTGGCCCCGCCGCTGGTGGGCTACATCCTGGGCCCCGCGGCGCTCGCGGGCCTGCTGGCGGGCGCGCTCGTGGTGGGCGCCACCATGGCGCTCTACATGGCGAACGCCGGCGGCGCCTGGGACAACGCCAAGAAGTACATCGAGAAGGGCAAGCTGCCCGGCCACGCGAAGGGCTCGCACGTGCACAAGGCCGCCGTGGTCGGCGACATGGTCGGTGACCCGTTCAAGGACACCTCGGGCCCGGGCGTGGCCATCCTCATCAAGGTGATGAGCGTGGTGTCCCTGCTCGTCGCCTCGCTCATCGCGCTGCGCTAGTCCGCGCGCACGCGCTCCACCGCAGCTCCCACGCGCCGATGACGCAGCACGCCAGGCGCCTGCCCACCCAGCCGGGGGCAGGCGCCGGCCTGCGTCCTCGGCGCGTGCTACATTGCGGGTGTTCCGCGACCGTCTGCGCGGCTGGCACCCGCCCTCCGCGCGCGGCGCACCGGCTCCCTCCGGTGTGAGGGAGGAATGTCACCGCTGTCCCGACAGTGAGGCGTCCCATGCTCCTCGAGCTCTCCCCGCAGCAGGTCCAGCTCCTCCACGCGTGCCTCGCCGAGAGTATCGAGGACCTGCACGACGAGGTCCTCCACACCGACGGGCACGAGATGCGCGCGGAGCTGCGCGAGCAGCTGCACCAGCTGCAGGGCATCCAGCGCCAGGTGGAGAGCCTCCTGCCGCGCGAGCAGGTACCGGCGTAGGGCCTGCGGGGCCTGAGGACGGGGCCCGGGGGCTCGCGCCGAGCGCGCGAGCCCTGCCCGGCTGCTCAGCAGGCGGGTTGCGGGCGCGCAGGTGAATAACCCAACGGTGCGCCTCATCTCCGCGAGGACAGGCGGCTGCGCAGGGGCCGGGCGGCCCTAGATTTCCGCGCAGTCACCCCTCACGGAGGAAACCCCGATGCGCAAAGTCACGTCGATGCTGTTGGGTTGCATTCTCGCCGTCACCGGCTGTGCCGCCGCGAAGACCGCGGAGCAGTCGGCCAAGTCTGGCAGCGGCAGCGCGCCAGACGCGAAGGAGCGGCTGGTCTCCACGGCGAGCACCGCCGCCACGTGGGATCACATCCTCGAGGGCCCTGCCACGCTCACGGCCGTGCGCCAGAGCTGCAAGGAGGGCTCTCTGACCATGTACGTGAGCACCACGGCCGTCTGTCCGGGCACGAAGCCCTCGGGGGCGAAGGACGCGTCCCACTCCAACCAGTTCTCGCTCAAGGCCGGCGAGCACCTGTGCGCCGCCGTGGGCGGTGGCTCGGGTCCCTGCACCCTGATGTACCAGCAGAGCAAGGAGCAGTAGTCCGGGCGGTGCAGCCGGGGGCCCGAGCGCGCTCGCGCCGGGCCTCCGGAGCGGGCTCCAGGAGGCTACGGGCGGCGGCGCGCGAGGAAGAGGGCGCTGCCCACCTCCTCCTGCGCCTGCTCCTCGCGCGCCTCGCGCGCGCGGCGCCGCTCGAGCTCCCAGCGCTCGCGGTGCCGCTGCAGCACCTCGTGCTCGCGCGCCGCCTCGGCGAGCGCCTCGCGCCGGGCCTCGAGGGCCTGCTGCGCCTGCGCCACCGCCTCGCGCTGCCGCTGCAGGGCCTGCACCTGGACGGCCTCCTCCGAAGCGAGCTGCCGCAGGTAGCCGTTCATCGCCGAGAGCGCGCCGGCGTCCGCGCCCCCGGCGAGGGCCTGCGCGTGCTGCGCCTCCACCCGCCGCGCGCGCGCCTCCCTCGCGCGCTCGAGCGCCTCGGAGAGCTCGCGCTCGCGCGCCTCCTGGAGCGCGAGCGCGCGCACGGCCTCGGCGAGCGCGCGCTCGGCCTCGCCCTGCGCCCCCTCGCGCAGCTCGAGCAGGGTCTGCAGCGGGTAGGCGCTCACGGCTCGGGGAACAGCGTGCGCAGCGCGCGCACCGTCTCCTCGAAGGGCACGCTCGCGTGGGTGTCCTGCTTCAGGAAGGTGAGCAGCGCGTCGTGCACGTCGATGGCGGCGTCCGTGCGCGGGTCGCTGCCCCTGCGGTAGGCCCCCAGCAGGATGAGGTCGCGCTGGCGCTCGTAGGTGGCGAGCGACTCGCGCAGCCGGCCGGCCGCGCGCCGGTGCTCGGGCGAGACGATGCCGTTCATCACCCGGCTGAGGCTCGCCAGCACGTCGATGGCGGGCCACTGGTTGCGCTCGGCCAGCGTGCGGCTGAGCACCAGGTGGCCATCGAGGATGCCGCGCACCTCGTCCGCGATGGGCTCCTCCATGTCCCCGCCCGCCACGAGGCAGGTGTAGAGGGCCGTGCAGCGGCCGCGGGCACTGTTGCCGGTGCGCTCGAGCAGGCGCGGCAGCAGGGAGAACACGCTGGGCGGATAGCCCTGGCGCGCCGGGGGCTCGCCCACCGCGAGGCCGATCTCGCGCTGCGCGCGCGCGAGCCGCGTCACCGTGTCCAGCATGAAGAGCACGTTGCCGCCGCGCTCGCGGAAGTACTCGGCGATGGCGGTGGCCACGAAGGCCGCGCGCAGGCGCACGAGCGCGGGCTGGTCGCTGGTGGCGCACACCACCACGCTGCGCCGCAGCCCTTCCTCGCCCAGCGCATCCTCGATGAACTCGCGCACCTCGCGGCCGCGCTCGCCGATGAGCGCGATGACGTTGAGCTGCGAGCCCGCGTTGCGCGCGATCTGCCCCATCAGCGTGCTCTTGCCCACGCCGGAGCCCGCGAAGAGCCCCACGCGCTGGCCCTCGCCCACGCTGAGCAGCCCGTCGATGGCGCGCACCCCCAGGGGCAGCGGCCGCTCGATGCGCAGGCGGGTGAAGGGGTCCGGGCAGTCACGGTCCACGGACCAGGGGGTGAGCCCCTCCGGCAGGGGCCGCCCGTCGATGGGCTCCCCCACTCCGTCCAGCACCCGCCCGAGCAGCGCGTCCCCGCAGAGGATGGACAGCGGGCGGCCCGTGGGCAGCACCTCGCAGTCGGGGCCCAGGCCCGCGAGCTCGCCCAGGGGCATGAGCATCACCTCGTCCCCCTGGAAGCCCACCACCTCCGCGCGCACGCGGGCGCGCTCGCGGCCCTGCACGTACACGAGCTCGCCCACGCGCACGCCGGGCACGCGCGCCTTCACCACCAGCCCGGTGAGCTCCGTCACCCGGCCGCGCGCGCGCAGCAGCGGCGCGCTCTGCACCAGGGCGTGGTAGCGCGAGAGATCCAGTCCCATGGCCTAGCGCGCGCCCTCGGGCAGCAGCACCCGCTCGAGCATCTGCAGCTGGGTGTCCAGCTGCGCATCCAGCGTGCCGGAGTCCGTCTCCAGGATGCACCCCACCCGCTGCACCGAGGGGTCCTCCTTCAGCGTCACGTCCACGCCGGGCGCGAGCCGGGCGAGCAGCTCGGGGCGGCGCTGGCGCAGCTCGGCCGCCGCGTCCGGGTGCACGCGCAGCACCACCGCGCGCTCGCCGCGCAGCTGCGCGAGCGCGCTCGCGCACAGGTCCACCAGCAGCTCCGGCGAGCGCTCCACGTCGCGCCCGAGCAGCCGGGCGGCGATGCGCAGCGCGAGCGCCACCGCGTCCTGCTCGGTTCGCGCCAGCAGCGCCGCGGCCTCGGCGCGCGCGCGCAGCCGCTCCTCGGTCACCTGCGCGAGCCCCTCCTGCCGGCCCTGGGCGCGCGCCTCGGCGAGCACGGCCTCGCGCTCGCGCTGGGCCTGGGCGAGCAGCTGCTCGCGCTCGCGCCGCGCCTCCTCGAGCAGCGCCTGCGCCGCCTGGTGCGCGTCGTAGACCTCGGCGCTCACCACGCCGCCGCGCCCGCTGCCCTCTGCCTTGATGACCTTGCCCGATGCCACGGCCGCCCCTCCTGCGTCCCGCGCGGGCTCCCGCCAGCGCTCGGCTGTCCGGATGCTACCGCGAACGCGCCCGGCGGGGCCCATTCCCGGAGGCTCCCCTGCTCCACGGGGCGCGGGGCGGGCGATACGTATCACCCGCTCGCGCCGTCCCTACCTTTGACGCTGGTCCCTTCCAGGAGGAGCTCCATGTCGAAGAAACTCATCGGTCTGCTCGCCTCGGTCGCGCTCATGGGCTCTGGCCTCTCGCTCGCCCAGAGCGGGAGCAGTACGGCGCCGCCCCAGACCGGCACGGGCACGAGCGCCGGGCAGAGCAGCAGCAGCACGACGCAGGGTGACACTGCACAGGGCACCGGCGGGAGCGGGAGCAACACGGCCAGCGCCACCGGCGGCGAGCTCACCGGCCGCATCGTGAAGGTGGACGGCAAGACCATCCACGTGGAGCACATGGGGGCGATCGTCCCGCTCAAGACGGACAAGCACACCCGCTTCACCGACGCGAACCTCACCCAGGCCAAGGACCTCAAGGAGGGCCAGGAGATCCGCGCGAGCTTCCAGGTGAAGAAGACCGAGAACGTGGCGCAGACCATCTCCGTCACCAGCAGCTCGGCCAACGGCAGCGGCACGGGCGGCGCGGGCAGCAACAGCCCCGCGGCCAACCCGCCCGCCACGCCCGCCCCCACCCCGGGCCCGGGCAGCGGCAGCAGCGGCACCGGCAGCGACATGGGCGGCACCGGCGGCAGCGGCAGCAGCACCAGCGACACGGCCGGCTCGGACGGCTCGGGCAGCACCATGGACGGCACGGGCGGCAGCGGCAGCGACACGCGCGGCACCGGCGGCAACACGACGAAGGACAGCGCCACCGAGCCGGGCCCGGACAAGGGCACCTCGCCCGAGGGCAACACGGGCTCGAGCAGCAAGCCTCCCTCGGACTACTAGCTTCCACCCTCACGGCAGCAGGCAGTCCTCCGTGCCCGCGCGCCTCGTACCCCCGTACGAGACCCGCGGGCACCGTTGCATCCGTCCGTCACGTGCGCGTGCCGCCGTCGAGAGCGCCTCCGTGGAGAAGTGTGAAGGCGGGGATTCGGAATTGACGCCGCGCGCAGGCGCCCATTAAGTCGCGCCGCGATCCGGTCGCGCGTCGGGGGCAGGCCGTACTCTGGAGCCCCCCTGAAAGGTCCCCGTCCATGCCCCCCATCGTGTCCATCTCCGGCGTCACCAAGGTCTACCACCTGGGCAAGACGGAGGTCCCCGCGCTGCGCGGCGTCACGCTCGACGTGCAGCACGGCGAGTTCATCTCCATCGCGGGGCCCTCGGGCTCGGGCAAGACCACGCTGCTCAACCTCATCGGGTGCGTGGACACCGCGACCGAGGGCGTGGTGCAGGTGGACGGTCAGGACACGAAGCAGCTCACCGAGCGCCAGCTCACGAACCTGCGCCTGCACACGCTGGGCTTCATCTTCCAGAGCTTCAACCTGGTCTCGGTGCTCAGCGTGTTCCAGAACGTGGAGTTCCCGCTGCTCCTGCAGCGCAAGCTCAACGCGGCCGAGCGGCGCGAGCGCGTGATGGGGCTGCTCGAGCAGGTGGGGCTCGCGAACCACGCGAAGCACCGGCCCAACGAGCTGTCGGGCGGCCAGCGCCAGCGCGTGGCGGTGGCGCGCGCGCTGGTGACGCGGCCCAAGATCGTGCTCGCGGACGAGCCCACGGCGAACCTGGACTCGGTGACGGGCCAGAACATCATCGACCTGATGAAGGCGATGAACGAGAAGGACGGCACCACCTTCATCTTCTCCACCCACGACGCCAAGGTGATGACCCACGCGAACGCGGTGGTGCTGCTGGCGGACGGGAAGATCGTGAACCGGGTGACCCCCGCCGAGGCGGGCGTGGCGCTGGCCGCAGGGGGGCACTGATGGGTCAGCTCGCGCTGCTCCTGCAGGTCGCGCTGCGCAACCTGTTCAAGAGCAAGATCAACCTGGTCATCGGCTTCGTCATCCTGCTGGGCACCTGCCTGGTGGTGGTGGGCGGCGCGCTGCTGGACAGCATGGACAGCGCCATGAGCCGCAGCATCATCGGCTCGGTGGCAGGCCACCTGCAGGTCTACTCCGCGCAGAGCAAGGACGAGCTCGCGCTGTACGGGCAGATGGGCGGCGAGGCGGACCTCGCGGCCATCGACAGCTTCACCCGCATCAAGAAGGTGCTCGAGCAGGACCCGAACGTGGCCACCGTGGTGCCCATGGGGACCAGCGGCGCGCTGATCACCTCGGGCAACACCATCGACCTGACGCTGGCGCGGCTGCGCGAGCTGTACAACCGGCGCCAGAGCCAGGGCGAGACGCCGGAGCTGCGCGCGCAGATCGACAGCCTGAAGGCGCACGTGCGCCAGATGGTGCAGCTGCTGCTCGCGGACCAGAAGAACCTGCGCACGCTCACGCGCGAGGAGTCCATCGACCCGGAGAACACGAAGGCGCTCGAGCGCGCGCTGAGCGAGGACTTCTGGGCGGGCTTCGAGCGCGCCCCCTTCGACGCGCTGGAGTTCCTCGAGAACCGCATCGCGCCGCAGGCCGCCGACGGGGACCTGCTCTACATCCGCTACGTGGGCACGGACCTGGACGCGTTCCAGAAGACCTTCGACCGCATGGAGGTCGTGGACGGCCAGCCCGTGCCCCCGGGGCACCGCGGCCTGCTGCTCTCCAAGTTCTTCTACGAGGACCAGCTGAAGCTCAAGACGGCGCGGCGCCTGGACCAGATCCAGGAGGCGCGCACGCTGAACAAGAAGACCATCGCGAAGGACCCGCAGCTGCAGCGCTGGGTGAAGGAGAACACGAGCCAGACGCGCGAGATCCTCTACCAGCTGGACCCCATCAAGACCCGCACCGCCACCGAGCGGCTGCAGAAGCTGCTGGGAAGCCAGGAGCAGGACCTGGGCAAGCTGCTCGCCCGCTTCCTCGAGACGGACGACCAGAACTTCGACCAGCGCTACCAGCAGTTCTACGCCGAGCTCGCCCCGCTGCTGGACCTCTACCGCATCCGCATGGGGGACAGCCTCACCATCACCGCGTTCACCCGCACGGGCTACGTGCAGAGCGTGAACGTGAAGATCTACGGCACCTACCAGTTCAAGGGGCTGGAGAAGAGCGCGCTCGCGGGCGGCCTGAGCCTCATGGACCTGGTCTCCTTCCGCGAGCTGTACGGCTACCTCACGGACGAGAAGAAGGCCGAGATCTCCGAGATGAAGAAGGCGAGCGGCGCCAAGGCGGTGGACCGCGCGAAGGCCGAGGACGAGCTGTTCGGCTCGGACAGCGGCAGCACGCTCGTGGCCGAGGCGACGCCGGGGCTCATCGACGAGGGCAGCTCGCTGGGAGGCCCCCCGGGCTCCAACACGCGCGCGCTGCGCAACGAGGACCTGGCCAAGCGCGTGTACTCGCGCGACGAGATCGAGAACGGCGTGGTGCTCAACGCCGCGGTGATGCTCAAGGACCCGTCCAAGCTGCAGGAGTCCCTGCGCGCATTGCAGGCCCGCGCCGATGCGGCCGGCCTCAAGCTCAAGGTGGTGTCCTGGCAGCAGGCCAGCGGGCTCATCGGCCAGTTCGTGCTGGTGGCGAAGCTGGTGCTCTACTTCGCGGTGCTGATCATCTTCGTGGTGGCGCTGGTCATCATCAACAACGCCATGATGATGGCCACGCTGCAGCGTGCGCGCGAGGTGGGCACGCTCAGGGCCATCGGCGCCCAGCGCGGCTTCGTGCTCGCCATGGTGCTGGTGGAGACGCTCACGCTGGGGCTGCTCTTCGGCGGCAGCGGGGCGCTGCTGGGCTCGGGGGTGGTGCTGTGGCTGCGGCACGTGGGCATCCCCGCCCCCAACGAGGCGCTCTACTTCTTCTTCTCCGGCCCCCGGCTCTTCCCCTTCCTGAGCGCGAGCAACATCGTCGCCGCGTTCGTGATCGTGCTGGTGGTCTCGGCGCTGTCCACCCTCTACCCCGCGTTCCTCGCGACGCGGGTCTCGCCCCTCAAGGCGATGCAGACGGACGAGTGAGCCCATGTTCCAACTGCTGATCATCGCCCTGAGAAACCTCGGCACCCACCGCCGCCGCACCCTCTTGCTCGGAGGTGCCATCGCGGGCGTCACCGCCCTGCTGGTGGTGCTGATGGGGCTGGGCAACGGCATGCGCGCGACCATGCTCGAGAGCGCCACCACCCTGATGACCGGCCACGTGAACGTGGGCGGCTTCTACAAGGTGACGGCCGGCCAGTCCTCGCCCGTGGTGGTGGGCTACCCCAAGCTGATGGCGCTCATCCGCCAGGAGGTGCCGGAGCTGGACTACGCGGTGCAGCGCGGGCGCGGCTGGGCCAAGGCGGTGAGCGACACCGGCAGCCTGCAGGTGGGCATGGGCGGCATCGACGTGGACAAGGAGCCGGGCTTCCGCAAGGTCATCCAGGTGCGCGAGGGCCGCCTGGACGACCTCGCGCAGGACGGCACCGTGCTGCTCTTCGAGGAGCAGGCGAAGAAGCTCGAGGTGAAGGTGGGCGACACGCTCACGCTCTCCGCGCCCACCCTGCGCGGGGTGAACAACACCCTGGACGTGCGGGTGGCGGCGATTGCCGCGAACGTGGGGCTGATGAGCTCGTTCAACATCTTCGTGCCCAGCAGCACGCTGCGCACGCTGTACCAGCTCAAGGACGACTCCACCGGCGCGCTGATGCTCTACCTCAAGGACATGGACGACATCCCGCGCGTGCAGGCGCGGCTGCGCGAGGAGCTGCCCAAGGCCGGCTACCAGGTGATGGACAACGACCCCAAGGCCTTCTGGATGAAGTTCGAGACGGTGAACCGCGAGGGCTGGACGGGGCAGAAGCTGGACATCACCAACTGGGAGGACGAGATCTCCTTCATCAAGTGGACCCTCACCGCGCTGGACGCGCTCACCGGCGCGCTCATCTTCGTGCTGCTGGTGATCATCGCGGTGGGCGTGATGAACACGCTGTGGATCGCCATCCGCGAGCGCACCCGGGAGATCGGCACGCTGAGGGCCATCGGCATGCAGCGCAGCCGCGTGCTGGTGATGTTCCTGCTCGAGGCGCTGTCCCTGGGCCTGCTCAGCACGCTCGTGGGCGCGGTCATCGGCCTGGGCATCTGCGGCCTGGTGAACCTGTGGGACGTCTCGGTGCCGCTGGGGGTGCAGCTGTTGATCATGTCCGAGAAGCTGCACCTGGCGGTCGTGCCCGCCTCGGTCGCGCGCAGCGTGCTCTTCATCACCCTGTGCACCACGCTGATCAGCCTCATCCCCTCCTTCCTCGCCGCCCGGATGAAGCCGGTCACGGCGATGCACCACATCGGTTGAGGACTCCGAGCACCATGCGCTCCTACGGCAATGCCCTGAAGACCCCGAAGCTGCCCCTGCTCGCCGCGGTGATGGCCGTGTGCCTGCTCGCGCCCCTGGCCGCGCACGCGCTGGACGACGCGCAGATGCTGCAGCTGCTCAAGACCATCGACGACCGGCAGCGCAACAGCGGCGACTACCGCTCGCTCGTGTACCTGGAGCAGAAAGAGAAGGACAAGCTCGACACGGCGCGCGAGGCGCTGGTCTTCCGCCGCGACGCGGACGACAAGCTGATGATTCTCTTCACCAAGCCCAAGGGCGAGAGCGGCAAGGGCTACCTGCGCCTGGACAAGAACCTCTGGAGCTACGATCCCAACGTGGGCAAGTGGGAGCGGCGCACCGAGCGCGAGCGCATCGCGGGCACGGACAGCCGGCGCGCGGACTTCGACGAGAGCCGGCTCGCCGAGGAGTACACGCCCAAGTTCGAGGGCGACGGCACCCTGGGCAAGTTCAAGGTGCACATGCTCACGCTCAGCGCGAAGCCGGGCATCGACGTGGCCTACCCCGTGGTGAAGCTGTGGGTGGACGCGGACACGAGCAACGTGCTCAAGCGCCAGGAGTTCGCGCTGAGCGGGCGGCTGCTGCGCACGGCGTACTACCCGAAGTGGCAGAAGCTCTACAGCGAGTCGAAGAAGGCGGACGTGTGGTACCCGCAGGAGATGCGCTTCTTCGACGAGGTGGAGAAGGCCAACAGCACCATCGTGCTGATCAAGACCGTGGACCTGCGCCCGCTCGAGGCCAACATCTTCACTAAGGCCTGGCTCGAGAGTAAGAGCCGATGAGCCCCCTGCGCCCTGCCCTGCTGCTGGCGGCGCTGCTCGCGCTGCCCGCAGCCGCCCAGAGCCGGCCGGACGAGGACGCGCTGTTCGGGGGCCCCTCGGCGCCCGATGCGGGCACGCCCCTGGCCGCGCAGCCGCAGGCCCCGGCGCAGGCTCCCGCCTCGCCCGCGGACGCGGGAACGCCCGAGCGGCCTTCAGAAGACAGCCTCTTCGGCGGAGGCCAGGAGCCGGAGGCGAAGCCCACGCCCGCTCCCAACGCCAAGCCGGACCAGCCTCCCAATGTGGACGAGAGCGGGCGCGAGAAGCGCCGCGACGAGGAGGCGCTGAGTGGGCCCACCGGGCCCAACACCTTCGAGACCGAGGAGACGGCGGACGACCCGCTCAAGCTGGGCGGCTTCTTCTACCTGCGCGCGGAGATGCGCGGCGTGGAGGGGGCCTCCTTCGGCGAGACACCCATCGCCGCGCCCACGCTGGTGGACGGCTACTTCGATGCGCGCCCCACGGACCGCATCCGCGGCTTCGTGGCGCCCCGCCTCACCTTCGACTCCACGAACGCGCGCACCACCGCCTCGAGCGGGGTCATCACGACCGCGGGAGCCCCCACCACGGCCCAGGCGCAGGTGGCCCTGGATCAGGCGTGGCTGCGCTTCGACATCGCGCGCAAGGTGTTCCTCACGCTCGGCAAGCAGCACGTGAAGTGGGGCACGGGCCGCTTCTGGAACCCCACCGACTTTCTCACCCCGCAGCGGCTGGATCCGCTCGCCGTGTTCGACGCCCGCACGGGCGCCTCCATGGTGAAGCTGCACGTGCCCTGGGAGGCGAAGGGCTGGAACTTCTACGCCATCGGGCTCTTGGACAACGCGGGGCCCGCGAGCACCGTGAACCAGGTGGGCGGCGCGCTGCGCGCCGAGATCGTGCTGGGGCCCGCGGAGCTGGGGGTGAGCGGCGTGCTGCAGCGCACGCGCCGGCCGCGCCTGGGGCTGGACGTCTCGTCCGCGGTGGGCCCCTTCGACGTATACGGCGAGCTCGCGCTCAAGACGCGCTCGGACGCGGACGTGTACAACGTGCCCGAGGGCACCACGCTCCAGGACGTCCTCGAGGACCCGGCACTCGTGGACGGCCACCGGCCCCACGGGCTCACGCCCCAGGGCACCGTGGGGGCGAGCTACGACTTCGCCTACACCGACACCGACCAGGCCACGGTGGGCGTGGAGTACTTCTACAACGCCACCGGCTACCCCAGTGAGGACGTCTACCCGCTGCTCATCTTCAAGAACCAGTTCACGCCCTTCTACCTGGGGCGGCACTACGCGGGCATCTACCTGGTGCTGCTCGCCCCGGGGAAGCTGGAGGACAGCACCTTCACGCTCTCCACGCTGGGCAACCTCTCGGACCGCTCGTACATCAGCCGGCTGGACATGACCCAGCGCGTGCTGCGCTACCTCTCGGTCAACGCCTTCGCGGCCTACAGCTACGGGACCCGGGGCGGAGAGTTCCGCTTCGCACTGGACCCGGACACCATCCCGCTGAACCCGGCCGACCTCAGCAAAGGCTTCGTACCGCCCATCCCCGCGCCCACCGTGCAGGTGGGCATGGGGTTACGCATCAGCATCTAGCTGGCGGCCGCCCCGCCCCGTGCCCACCCTGAGCGCCATGGAGCGGCGCTCGGACGTGCTGGTGCTGGGGGCGGGGGCGGCGGGGCTCGCGGCGGCCGTGCGGCTGCAGCGCGCAGGGCTCACGGTGCGCGTGCTGGAGGCGCGCGACCGGGTGGGCGGCCGCGTGGCCACCGTGTACGAGGACGGCACGGGGCTCGCCCTGGAGCTGGGGGCGGAGTTCGTGCACGGGCGCCCCCGCGAGGTGCTGCGCCTGGCGCGCGCGGCCGGCGTGCGGCTGCGGCAGATGCCGGACCACCACGGCCTGTGGTGGCGAGGCGAGCTGGAGGACGGGGACGCGGCCTTCGACTTCGGGGACACGTTCACCCGTGCCTCGAGCGACCTCGAGGCCGGAGAGGACCGCGCCATCGGCGAGGTGCTCACGGCCCGCGCGCGCGCGGAGGGCTGGCCCGCGAAGAGGCGGGCCCTCGCGCGCACCTACGTGGAGGGCTTCTACGCGGCGCCCTACGAGCGCGCGAGCGCGCGCGCCATCGCGCAGATGGAGCGGGGCGTGGGGGCCACCGGCGGCATCGCGCCCTCGCGTGCCGTGGAGGGCTACGCGCGGGTGCTCGCGCCGCTCGCGCGCGGGCTCGCGCCCGGAGCGCTGGTGCTCAACGCGGTGGCGAGCGAGGTGCGCTGGGAGCGCGGGCGGGTGCAGGTGCTCGCGGCCACCCAGGAGGGCGCGGCGCTGGGGCTCTTCGAGGCCGAGCGGCTGCTGGTGACGCTGCCGGTGGGCGTGCTGCGCGCGCCGCCGGACGCGGCGGGTGCCCTGCGCTTTCGCCCCGCCCTGCCCGAGAAGGAGCGCGCGGCGGGGGCGCTCGAGATGGGGCCGCTGGTGAAGGTGCTCCTGCGCTTTCGCCACGCCTTCTGGCGCGAGCACGCGGCGAGCGCCCCCTACGACTTCTTCCACGCGCCGGGCCAGCCCTTCCCCACCTGGTGGACGCTCGCGCCGCAGCGCACCGCGCACCTGGTGGGCTGGGTGGGCGACTCGGGGGCGCTCGCGCTGGGGGGCGAGCCTCCGGGGGCGGTGCTGGAGGCGGCGCTGGGCACGCTCGCGCGGCTCTTCTCGCGCCCGCGCCCGGCGCTGCGGGCCGAGCTGGAGAGCTGGCGCGTCCAGGACTGGCAGGAGGAGCCCTTCACCCGCGGCGGCTACTGCGTGATCCCCACCGGGGCGCTGCCGGCGCGCGCCGCCCTCGGAGAGCCCGTGGAGGACACGCTCTACTTCGCGGGCGAGGCGCTCGCCCCCCGTGGCCAGGAGGGCACCGTCGCAGGCGCGCTCGCCTCGGGCACGCAGGTGGCGGAGGCGCTGCTGCGCGCCCGGGGGCGGCAGGCGCGCTGAGCGCCCGCCCGCCTGCAGGCCGCCCGGGCGCGGGCCCGGTGGCCTCGTGGCCCGGGTGTGCACGCGTGAACATCTTGCGGGGCATGGCTCCCTGGTTCCTCCTCTCCCTCACCCTCGCGCAGTACCCGGCCACCTCCCAGAGCGGCACGCAGAGCGCTGCCCAGAGCGCGCAGGAGCAGCGCCAGGGCCAGGCGCAGTCCGCGGCGGGGACGCTGGACGGCGGGGTGGGCACGCCTACGGGGGCGCCCGACTCCGCGCAGGGCAGCGCCAACGTCGGCACGGGCGGCTCGGGCTCGGTGACCCTGCCGGACGCGGCCGATGCGGGCAGCGGCTCCCCGTACACCGTGCCCTCGCCCTTCCCCGGCACGGGCGGCAGCGGGGATGGCGGCACCACGCCCCAGTTCGCCCCGGGGGCGGGCAGCACCGCGCCGGGCAGCACCGGCACCGCGCCGGGCACGGGCGGCTCGGGCGGCGCGACGGGCGGCTCCGGCGCCCCGTCGACCGGAGCCACGTCTTCAGGCGCCACCTCGACCGGAGCGGCGACTTCAGGCACGACCACGCCCCGCGACACCGGCCGGGACACGCAGGCGCAGGCGCCGGCGCAAGGACCCGAGGCGGACCCGGCGGGCACGGTGGCAATGGACGCCATGGAGATCGACGGCCCCGCGTCCGCGGCGAGCCCGCAGGAGTCGGAGGCCGCGCTGCGCGCGCAGGTGCAGGCGCTGCAGGCGCAGGACCAGCAGATGCGCGAGCAGCAGGAGGCGCTGGTGCAGGAGACGCAGCGCCTGCGCGCCGAGGTCGACGAGGCGCACGCACGCGCCGAGGAGCTCGAGGCGGCGCGCACGGAGCGCCTCGCCACGATGGAGGGCGTGACGGACACGCTGGTGGGGCTGGATGCGGCGCTCGCGGTGGGCGACACCACGGCGGTGGACGGGCAGATGGCGCAGGTGCTCTCGGCGCTGGACCAGGTGGTGGGCAGCGCGGACGCGTCCGGGCAGGGCAACGCGGCGCTCGGGGCCGACCAGGCGCGCGCCCTGCTCGAGGGCGTCTCCGAGGCGGTGGGCCGGCGCGACTACTACTTCGCGCGGGTGGCGCTGCAGGAGGCCGCGGCGCACCTGCGCGGCGCGCGGCTCGACTCGCTCAACGCCCAGGGCGGCGCGCTGCTCACACCGCGATGAAGGGCGTGGTGCCGGCCGGCGGGCTCTGGGGCCGGGCCACGAGGTAGCCCTGCACGAAGTCCACGCCGTGCGCGCGCGCCCAGCGCAGCTCCTCGGGGGTCTCGATGCCCTCGGCCACGGTCTGGATGCGCAGCTTCTGGGCGATCTCCACCAGCTTCTGGGTGATGAAGGCCTTGTAGGGGTCCGCGTCGATGTGGCGGATGAGCTCCATGTCCAGCTTCACGATGTCCGGGCGCAGCTGGTGGATGAGGTTGAGCGAGGAGTAGCCCGCGCCCAGGTCGTCCAGCGCCACGCGGAAGCCGGCCTGCCGGTAGAAGTGGATGATGCCGCGCAGGTGGTAGACGTCCGAGCTGTGGTCGGACTCGATGATCTCGAAGACCACGTTGTGCGGCGCGATGCCCGCCTCGGTGATGGCGTTCACCGTGGAGCGCAGGCAGAAGTTGGGATCGTAGATGGCCGCCGGGCTGAAGTTGATGAACACCGGCGTGTCCAGGTGGTAGCGCGCCGCCTCGCGGATGGCCGAGGTGCGGGCCGCGAGATCCAGCTGGAAGAGCAGGTCCGCCTCGCGCGCCAGCTGCAGCATGCGCCCCGGGGCCACGGTGGTGCCGTCGCGCTCGCGCCCGCGCAGCAGCGCCTCGTGCGCGTACACCTGGCGCGTGTCCTGCGCGCTGACGATGGGCTGGAAGTGGCTGGTGAGCCGGCCCTCCGAGAGCATGTCCACGAGCCAGCCGCTCTGGCTCATGGTGATGAACTGCTGGAGGCTGCCCACCTTGGGGATGTCGCTGAGCTCGGGCTCGCCGCCCTCGCTCTTGAAGAGCACGCGCATGCCGCGCGCCTCCTCGCCCGTGGTGGCGCCGGCGGCGCCCACCGCGAAGGGCAGCAGCTCCGCGGCGCTCAAGTGGACGACCACGCACTGCGCCTCGGGGCGCAGGTCGAAGGCGCGGCCGGTGGCGCGCAGGTAGGCCACCAGCTTGCCGAAGCTGTGCCCGATGGGCGACCAGACGAAGAGGTGCCCTGCCCCCTCCAGGCGGTGGGGGACGCTCTGGCAGCGTCCGCAGGGAGGCCCCTCGTTCACCGCGCAGCGCCCCCCTGGGCGCTGCCCGCGGCGCCCGCGCCCTCGCGGAAGACCATCAGGCCGCGCGTGGTGTCCGCCACGTAGACGTAGCCGTTGCTGCCCAGCGCCACGCCCGTGGCGCCCTCGGTGAAGCGCAGGCCGTGGCCCGGGTCGCTCGCGCGCCAGGTGTTGAAGTAGGCCTTCTGCACGGGGCTCGCGGGGTTGCTCACGTCCAGCACGCGCAGGCCGTCCTGCGCGTACGCGACGTAGAGGCTGTTGTTGGCGAAGGCCATGCGGCTCACCGGCACGGCGTCGCGCGTGGCATAGCCCGGGCCCACGGCGGACATGTTGAGCGGGTTGGTCACGTCCAGCACGCGCACCTTCGAGCCCCAGAACGCGCCCGTCTCGAAGGCGTAGACCTTGTTCGAGGGGTAGTCGCCGAGGACGAGGGTGCGGCTGTTGTTGGCGGCCGGCAGCACGCCCACCCGGACGGGCGCCTCGGGCTTGCTCACGTTGAGCACCACGAGGCCGGCCGTGCCGTGGCTCAGGTAGAGGAAGTCGCCGCGCGCCGCGCCGTCCAGGGGCGCATCGCCGGTGGAGGGGGAGGCGCCGGACAGGTAGTTGCCGAGCAGCGTGGGCGTGGCGCCCGGCGTGCCGTACGCCAGCACGCCGCCGCTCTCCTGGCTGAAGCCGTAGAGGTGGTCCTTCGCGGCGTCGTAGTGCAGGTTGTTGAGGGCGCGCGCGTCCGCGATGCTCGCCGGGAGCACGAGGGCGGCGGAGGCCAGGTTCTTGAGGTTGAAGACGAGCAGGCCGCGCACGTCGCTGGTGACGAAGAGGTTGTCCCCCACCACGGCCACCGAGGCCCAGCGGTCGGTGGTGCCCACCAGGTCCTTGCGCGCGGCGATGGTCACCGAGTCCAGGGAGGTGGGGTTGGTGGGATCCGTGATGTCGTAGCGGAAGATGCCGGTGTTCTCGGCGATGACGTAGGCCGTGTTGCCGCTCACGTAGAGCGAGGTGGCGAGCGCGCCCGACAGGGGCCGCTCCGCCACCAGCTGCAGGTTGCCGGAGGACTCGGCCTCGCCGTCGCGGCGCACGAGCTGCTCCGCGACGAAGGTGCCCTCCACGGAGTTGAAGCCCACGTTGCAGCGGCGGAAGAAGCCGCGCAGCTGCCGCCCGCTCGTGGCCTCGCAACCGGCGATGCTCACCTGGCCGTCAGTGCCGTTGATATTGAAGGGCGCGCTGGCGAAGAAGGTGCCGCCACCCAGCTTGACCTGCACGTCCTGCTGCTGCCCGAAGAACGTGGAGTGGGCGCCGGTGGGGTCCAGCGCCATGCCGGCGACGCCCGCGGGGGTGCCGTCCGTGTTGGTCAGCTGCAGGTTGAAGGGGCCGCCGCTCGCGAACGCATCCAGCGAGGCGACGTTGCAGCCCTTCAGGTCGAACTCCGACTGCTCACAGGCGGCCAGGTCGTCGCCGCCGCTGTTCTTGTCCGAGCTGCAGGCCGGGAGGAGGGCCAGCGCCACCAGGGCGATAGGGAGTCTCATACCCTCTCCATACCGGGGCTTGGCTCGCGGAGGAAGGCCCGAAGCCATCCCCCGGGGTCGGGCCCATCCGTGCGAAGATGGGCATCACCCCCTGTCCCTGCTTGTACCGGCCTGCGTTTGCGGCAAGCCTCCCGGGTGCCGGAGTCCCCCTCCCGCCTGCCGAGGTCGCTTGTGAATCGCCGCCCGTTCGCCCTCCTCCTCCTCGCCGTCCTCGCCGTCCTTCCCCTGCTGCTGCCTGCCACCGCACGCGCCCAGGGCATCTACGTCCAGCCGCGCGCAGCCGACCGGTCAGCCGTGCGCAACTTCCGCTTCGACTGGAAGCACGTGGACGTGCTCGTCGGCCCGCGCTCGGAAGGCGAGGCGGCGCCGCTCGATCGGCTCGGGCACGTGCCCAGCGGCAGCGGGGCCACGCCGGGCCAGGCGGTGGCAGGCACCACGGCTCCGAGCGGCCCCTCCCCGGTGACCCCGGGCGGCAACGCCGCCACCCCCATCGGCGTGGGCAAGGGCGAGGCGGGCGGTGAGCTGCTGGACGGCGGCACGCCGCGCGAGGACGCGGGGGTGGTGACGCTGGGCGAGGGCGTGGATGCGGGCGCGGAGGCGATCGCGCTCGGCATGTCTCCGGACGGCGGCAGGCCCGACGGCGGCGCGGGCCCGGTGGCGAGCCTCTCGCAGCTGGACGGCGGCAGCGCGAGCACCGCGGACGGCGGCTACGCGCGCGACCTGGGCGCGGCGACCGGCGGCGTGCGCCTGTACTTCTACGAGCGCGAGCGCGAGGTGGCCCAGCGCGCCGCGCCGATCATCGAGGACGCGTACCGCTACCTGGTGGACCAGTTCCACTACGTGCCCACCAAGACCTTCCCGTACATCCTCTACAGCACCTACCAGGAGTTCCTGCAGACCAACCTCTCGCCCGTGTCCGAGGGCACGCTGGGCTTCACCAGCCCCGAGGACCTCAAGCTCACCCTGCCCTACCTGGGGGATCACCGGCTCTTCGAGGAGGTGGGCACGCACGAGCTCGCGCACGAGTTCACCATCCAGAAGGTGCGCACCATGGCGGAGCGCGCGAAGGTGAGCGGCGAGCCGCTGGGCGGGATGCCCCTGTGGTTCATCGAGGGGCTCGCCGAGTTCTACGCGAAGCGCGGCCTGGACGACGAGGCCGAGATGCTGGTGCGCGACCTCATCACCAACCCGGACGTGCGCAAGGGCTACGCCTTCCTGGACTTCTTCAGCCCCGGGCCCTACGGCTACCTCTGGATCTACAAGTTCGGCCAGGCGCGCTGCGCCTTCCTCGAGGACGTGTACGGCGCGGGCATCCTGCAGCAGATCCTCGAGGAGTCGCCGAGGCTGGTGGGCAACGGGCGCAGCGCCCCGGGGATGAAGTTCGAGGACCTGCTGCAGCGGCTCACCGGCGACGAGCCGAAGAAGATCTCGGCGCGCTTCGAGACCTGGATCAAGCGCCGCGCCTTCCGCAGCTACCTGGGCGCGGAGCAGGACGCGCCGGCGCTCGAGCCGCTGAAGGAGACGGACGGCTACGTCACCGCGCTCAACGCGGCGCCCAGCGGCGACGTGCTCCTGTACCGCAGCATCCAGCCCAACACGGGCGAGAGCCGGCTGGTGCTCGCGGACCCGCGCGCTCCGGCCCGCACCCGGCTGGTCACCGGCGACGGCCGGCCCAGCGTGGAGAGCCTGCACCCGGTGTTCGGCCGCAACTTCGACCTCACCGACGACACGCTCGCGTACGTGGCCGAGGTCAACGCGCGCGACGTCATCTACGTGCAGCGCTACGCGCACCGGGCCGAGGAGCAGCAGCGCGCGCCGCTCGCCCCGGGCTACGGCGCGATGCCGCCGCCGGGCCCCTACGGCCGCCCGTCCCAGCCGGCCGTGGCCCCGGCCGGCCCGCCGCAGCCGATGAAGCCCTACATCGCGGTGCAGTTCGACCTGGGCAAGCGCCGCACCTTCCGGCTCGCGCCCCACGGCCTGGTCGCGGCCGGCTCGCTCAGCTTCTCGCCGGACGGCCGGCGCGTGGCCTTCATCGGCACGGACGACGCGGGCACGCGCGACATCTTCGTGCTGCGCGTGGACGGCAACGAGGACGCGAAGCCGGTGCGCATCACGAATGACGTGTACGCCGAGCGCCAGCTGAGCTGGGGCAAGGAGGGCATCGTCTACAGCTCGGATGCCACGAGCCACCGCTTCTACAACCTCTTCCGGGTGAACCCGGACCGCCCCAGCGAGGTGACGCGCCTCACCACGGACGCGCGCGACCAGCAGGACCCCGAGGTGCTGCCGGACGGGCGCATCATGTTCGTCTCGTACGAGAACGGGCGCTCGGACCTCTTCGAGCTGCAGAAGGGCGGCGCCATCGTGCGGCGCACGGACGTGACCACGGGCGTGTTCGAGGTGAGCCCGGGCACCGAGGGCAGCGTCTGGGTGCTCATGCACCTGTCCGGCGAGCGCGTGCCGTCCCAGCTGCGCAAGGACCGCTTCCTGGACCAGCCGGTGCCCGCCGCGGGCGCGGGTCAGCCGGCGCCGCCGCTCGCGGTGAGCACCCTCAAGGGGGCGGTGGACTACAACCCCTGGGCGCGCGAGAACTTCGAGATGGGGCCCATCTACGGCTTCGCCGGCGGCGGCAGCGGCGGCTTCGTGGGCCAGCTCTTCGCCTCGGCGACGGACCGGCTGCGCAACCAGGGCCTGCTCTTGAGCGTGGCCGTGTACGGCTCCTTCGACTTCACCGACGGCTACCTGCTCTACCTCAACCAGGCGGGCCGCAACCCCTGGGGCGGCGGTCCCTTCCAGTCGGTGCGCTTCCGCTTCGACAAGACCTTCCAGAACCAGAACATCCTGTTCCGCTCGGTGGAGCGCTTCTTCGGCCTGCTCGGGACCATCCAGCACCCGCTGAGCACCTTCACGTACGTGGGCGCGGACCTCGCGGTGGGTGGCGCCAACTACAAGCTCGACCCCTCGGACGAGTTCTTCCTGCGCTACGGCAGCGGCAACTGCGCGGACCCCACGGTGGTCTGCGCGGGTGACGACCTGCTGGGCGCCTGGCGCGTGGCGAACCGCGGCACGCGCGCCCAGACCGAGCTCACGCTGCGCGCCGGCTACAACACCGTGCGCTACGACTACGCCACCATCAGCCCCATCGACGGCAGCTCGGCGCTCGCCGAGGTGGTGGGCGGCGTGCAGCCCTTCGAGGGCGAGACGTACACGAGCATCCGCCTGGACGGGCAGCACTACCTGCACATCGCCGGGCCCACGGCGCTGCAGCTGCGCGGCGGCGTGGGCACCTCCTTCGGCGGCCGCTTCGCCCAGCCCTACTTCCTCTCCAGCTTCGACACGCTGCGCGGCGTGAACTTCGGAGACGACCGCTGGCTCCTGGGCCAGAAGTTCCTCTTCAGCACCATGGAGCTGCAGATCCCGCTCGGCGGCCTGGTGCAGGTGGCCTTCCTCAACAACATCAAGGGCGTGGCGGGCCTGGACTTCGGCGCCGTGGGCGATGGCACCCACGAGCTGTGGGACCGGCGCGTGCTGGACTACGCCATCGGCTTCAACGTGGGCCTCGGACCCCTGCTGATGCGCCTGCACTTCGCCCGGCCGCTGGACATCAACTCGCCCTTCGGAAAGCCCGACACGGGGTGGGTGACGAACTTCTCCATCGGCATCCTCGGCCTCAACGGCTTCTTCGGCGACCAGTCGGCCAACGCGCACGCGCCGGCGCCTCCGGGCGCCCAGGGCGCGCCGGCGGGCTCTCCGATGTCCGGCTACACCGGCAGCGCAGGCGCCTGGCGCTAGCCAGCACGCGGCGCGGCCCCGGCGCAGGTCCGGGGCCGCTCGCGGCGCGTGCTTCGGCGCGTGCTCCTAGGACTGCGCGGCCACGAGCGCCGCGTTGGCGCGGGCGAGCGGGCCGCCCTCGGTGGGGATGCGCTCGAAGTCGCCGCGCAGCGCCTTGAGGGCGAACTTCTCCAGGTCGATCTCGCGGCGGGTGCGCACCCCGAGCCCGCGCACCAGCGCCGCGAGCGGGCCGTGGCCCGCGAGCCCCTGGTGCAGCAGCAGCGCCGAGGCGAGCGCGCTCAGGGAGAGCCACCCTCGTCCCAGGCCGCGCGCGAGCAGCAGCCCCCCGAGGCTCGCCACCGAGCAGCTCACCGCGAGCGTGCGGTTGAGATCCCACTCTCCCTCGAGCTGATTGAGGTAGTGGCCGATCTCCGAGCGCTCCTGCTGGGCCATGTAGCGCACGCAGCGCTCCACCCGCTCGTCGATGCGCCGGTTCACCTCGTCGGGCGTATGGGTGCGGACCGCATCCGCGGACATGTGGTTCCACGACTCCATCGGGCTCTCCAGGGTTCGGGGTCCGAGGCAAGGGTAGGGCCGGGGCGCGAGGCTGGCGCGCGGCGCGCTCGCCCCTCGCCCCCTGTTGCGCCGGGAGCCGGGGCGCCCGCGCTCCCCCCTGCCCTGCCGCCGGCCACGCCCGCGCCCCCTGCTCCCGCCCGGGATCGCGACCCGATGTGATCCGGTGGCCCGCCCACCGCTCAGGGTGGGAAAAGCTTTGCCCACCGGGACGCGCGCCGTTGTCCTGCAGCGGGCACTGGGCTGACCCTGGGGCTCGGCACCCCGTTTGCTCCACGGCCCGGCATGTCCTCTCGCCTCTTCACCGTCGCCGCGCTCTGCGCGCTGCTCGCTGCGTGCGGTCCGGACGCGCCTGCGCCGGCGCCCTCCGTGCCCGCGCCCTCTCCGAACGACCCCGCGCACCCCACGCCGGCGCAGCCCACGCCGGCCGATCCCACCCAGCCCACGCAGCCCGAGCTCCCGGAGGCGCAGCGCCCCTTCGTGCTGCCGCCGCTGCAGACGGAGGTGCAGGAGTACGAGCTGGAGATGCCGCCGGAGCTGCTGCAGCGCTTCAAGGACGACACGAGCACGCCGGAGCAGCCGGCCGTCTTCCGCGCCGGCGGCGTGAGCTACCCGGTGATGATCCGCCTGCGCGGCGCCTCGGCGCGCTACCTGGAGAAGAAGAGCTGGAACGTGTCCTTCAGCGACACGAAGTTCGAGGGGCGCGGCAGCCTCAACCTGGTGGCCGAGTTCCAGGACGCGACGATGCTCGCGGAGAAGCTCGCCTTCGACCTGCTCGCCGCGATGCGGGTGCCCGCGAGCCGGGCGAAGTACGTGCGGCTGAAGATCAACGGCCAGTACGAGGGCGTGTACCTGGACATCGAGCAGGTGAGCAAAGCCTTCCTCAAGGCCCACGCCTTCGCGGACACGGACGCGACCATCTACCGCTGCGGCTGGCGCGACTGCGAGTTCAAGCTCCCCGAGGACAAGGCCGCGTACCAGGGCCAGTGGGTGAAGAAGACCAACGTCACCGGCAGCATCAACGAGGTCATCCCCGAGCTGGACCGCGTGCTGCACACCATCAACCGTGCGCCCGAGCCGGGCTTCCCCGACGCGCTCGCCCAGCAGCTGGAGCTCGAGAGCTACCTGCGCGTGCTCGTCAACGACGTGCTCGTCTCCAACGACTACATCGAGGACTCGGAGAGCTACTTCGTCTACGACGCGCGCACGAAGCGCTGGAGCTACGTGCCCTGGGACCTGAACAACGCGGACTCGCGCTGGTGGTACACCGTGGGCATCGAGCAGGACGGCGAGGACCCGTACTACAAGCACCCGCTCTTCAACCACACCCCGCTGGATCCGGTGGTGCAGAGCCGCTACCTCGAGCGCGCGAAGTACGACTACCCCGGCTACGGCCCCAACTTCAGCAACCTCGCCACCCGCGTGGTGATGAACCCCACGCTGCGCGCCCGGCTCATCGCGCTGCTGGACAAGGCGCTCGCCGAGGTCTTCACCCCCGAGGTGATGAACGCGCGCATCGCCGCCATCCACCAGCTGCTGGACCCGCACATGAAGGCGGACCCGTACATGGCCGAGGACTTCCTCATCGACCTCAACGCCGGCTCCGGCGAGGCCCCCAACCGCGTGCTGCACCACGGCTACCGCAAGTTCGTGGCGGGGCAGGACCAGCTGCAGCGCTACGTGGCCAAGCGCCGCACCTTCATCCAGCAGGAGCTCGCGCGCTACCGCGGCTATCCGCTGGGCCTCACCCTGGAGGCCGTGGACCCCGCGGCCGGCTGGGTGGAGCTGATGAACCGCGGCAGCGCGCCCGCCTCGCTCGCCGGGATGAAGGTCACCTCGCGCCTGCGCGACCCCTTCGGCGCGAACCTCCCCGAGCGCACGCTCGCGCCCGGTGAGAAGCTGCGCCTCGGCGCCGCGGAGCTGGGCATCACGCTCGCGCCCGGGGGCGGTGAGCTGGGCCTGTTCACCGGCACCAGCGCCGCCGGGATGAAGGACTGCCTCTTCTACGGCCCGCTCCCCGCGGGCCAGCGCTACGTGCGCAGCGACGCGGACCCCACGCTCTGGGAGCTGCAGTAGCTCAGCGCCGCTCGCGCACCACCAGGAGGCGGCGCGCGCTCTGGCCGCGCGCGTCCGTCACCAGCACCTCGTGGCTCCCGGGCGAGGGGCGCCACCACAGCCGCTCGTCCGCGGGCGCCGAGCCCACCCGCGCGCCGTCCACGAACCAGGTGAGCTCGCCGGTGCCTCCCTCCACCTCGGCCTCCAGCGGGAGCTCCTGCGCGTCCGCCGGGACGCCGGGAAGCAGCAGCGCCACCTGCCCTGCCGCGGGAGAGACGATCTCCGGCGGCCGGCCCGCGCCCGGCGCGCACCCCGCGGCCCAGGCGGGCGGCTCGGGCAGCAGCCGGTGCTGCTCGGCGAGCCAGCGCCGGATGCTCGCGGGCCAGGTGAGGTACACGCGCGCCTCCGTCTCGCGGCCCACGCGGCAGGCGGGCGTGAGCGCGAGCCCGCTCGCGCGGTCCACCTCCACCTCGCGGTGGTAGGGGCAGCGCTCGGTGGGCACGTGGCTCGCGAGCGCGAGCACGCCCTTGCGCTCGCGGCAGCCAGGCCCCGGCACGTAGCCCGAGTACGCGCACACCTCTACCTGGACCAGGTCCCGGGGCGCGGGCGGCGCTGCGGTGCGCCCGCGGGGCCCCAGCGCCTCGAGCAGCTCGAAGAGCAGCGGGCCCGCGGCGTCCGCGCCCACCAGGTGGCTGCTGGGGGCGTTGTCGAAGTTGCCCAGCCACACCACCACCGAGTGCTCGGGCCCGGAGCCCGCGGCCCACGCGTCGCGGTGCCCGAAGCTGGTGCCCGTCTTCCAGTGCACCTGGGGCGGAAGGCCGGTGAAGCGCCCGCGCGCGGGGAAGTCCGGCCGGTCCTTGAGCGAGAGCGCGCGCCGGGTGAGCCAGGCCGCGCCGGGGCTGAACAGCGCCTCGGTGCGCCCGGCAGGCGCTCCGGCCAGCACGCGCAGGGGGCGCGCGCGCCCGTCCTCGGCGAGCGCGGCGTAGAGGCCGGCGAGCTCCAGCGGCGTGAGCGCGAGCCCGCCCACCGCGGCCGAGAGGCCGTAGTGCCCCGGCTCGGGCACGAGGCTCTCCACGCCCGCGCGCCGCAGCACGCCGAGGAAGGGCTCCACGCCGAGCCGCTGCAGCAGCCGCACGAAGGGCAGGTTCAGGGACTGCGAGAGCGCCTCCTCCAGGCGCACCAGCCCCTGGAAGCGCCCGTCGAAGTTGCGCGGCGCGTAGGTGCCGTAGGCGGCCGGCACGTCCGGCACGAGCTGCTCGGGGTTCGCGAGCCCCTCGTCGATGGCCAGCGCGTAGAGCAGGGGCTTGAGGGTGGAGCCCGGCGAGCGGGGCGTGGCGAAGCCCGGCAGCTGTCCGCCGCGCGCGTCGAAGAAGTCGAAGTTGCCGACGAGCGCGCGCACCTCGCCCGTGCGGTGCTCCACCACCACGGCGGCTCCGTTGTGGATGCCGCGCGCGTGCAGGTCGGCTGCGGCGCCCTGCAGCGCGCGCTCGGCGAGGCGCTGGCTGCCCGCGTCCAGCGTGGTCTGCAGGCGGGTGACGCCCGGGTGCGCGGCGCGCAGCCACGCGGCGGCGTGCGGCGCCTCGCGCGGGAAGGGGGCGAGGTGCGGGGGCAGCGGCGTGGCCCTCACCTCGGCGAGAATCACGTCCGCGCGGGCCATCACACCGGAAGGCCCCGGGGGCCCGAGGGGCAGCGCCCCCGCCTCGAGAAGACGGCGCGCCACCTCGTCCCGCGCGGCGCGCAGGCGCTGCGCGTTCGGGGGCGCCGGGTAGCGGCGCGCAGGCGCCTGCGGCACGGCGAGCAGCGTGGCCATCTCGGCGGGACTGAGGTGGCGCGCGGTGTGGCCGAAGTAGGCGAGCGAGGCCGCCTCGACGCCCTCCACGTTGCGCCCGTAGGGGACGAACTGCAGGTACGCGGCGAGCAGCTGGTCCTTCGAGAGCCGCAGCTCCAGCTGCAGCGCGCGCAGCGCCTCCACCGCCTTCGAGCGCAAGGTGCGCGGGCGCGGCTCCAGCACGCGCACCAGCTGCAGGGTGAGCGTGGAGGCGCCCGAGACGCGCCGGGCGCGCGTGACGTTGAGCCAGAGGGCGCGCACCACGGCGAGCGGGTCCACCCCCGGGTGGAGGCGGAAGCGCCCGTCCTCCAGCGCGAGCAGCGCGGGCACGTACGCGGGGTCCAACCGCGCGAGCTCGGTGGGCACCCGCCAGCGCCCGTCCGGTGCGAGGAAGACGTGCGCGGGCGTGCCGTCGCGGTACTCCACCACCACCGAGTGCGCCTCGGAGAGGCGCGCTGGCAGGGGCAGCGCGAAGGCCAGCGCCACGGCGCTCCCGGCGAGTGCCAGGAGCGCCCCGAGTGCGAGTGCCGCAGTGCGAAGGGGGCGACGCATGGCCTAGAGGAGGAAGTCCTTCCAGGGCCCGGTCACCTCCACCTCGCCGCCGGGCGCGCGCGCCCAGATGCGCGGGTCGTACATGGCCTCGGCCTCCACCGGCGGCAGGGTGAAGTGGCCGGCGGTGACGGCGCGCACCGCGTAGATGACCTTGCGCTTCTCGCGGGCCTCGAGCGCGCCGAACACCTCCACGCGGTCGTCGCGCAGGTTCAGCGCGTCCACCTTCCACTGTTGCTCCGGCTGGGCCCACTCCACGCCGCCGCCGCGGCCCAGCCGGGCATTCTCGAGCTCCCAGCCGGCCGGCAGCCGGTCCACCAGCGCGATGTTCTGGATGCGCTCGCCGCTGCGGTTCTCCAGCTCCACCTCCACGTAGAGCAGGTCCGCGAGTGCGACGCCGCCGCTCGTCGGCTGCACCACGTCGCCCTTCAGGGTGCGGTAGGTGCGCCGCACGCTGAGCCCCTCGCCGCCGTAGCGGTACTGGCCGTCCGCGCGCACGCCGTCACTCGCGACCACGAGGTAGAGCGCACCCTCCCCCTTCTCCTTCACCTGCAGCTTCAGCTCGGGGCGCTCGCTCGCGCGGGCGAGCGACCACGTGCGATCCGAGCTGCGTGCGCGCTTGTTCTCCTGCGGCGCGAGCGCCTTGCCCCCCGCGCTGAGCACGGGCGGGGTGAAGTGCGTGGCCCCCTTCTGCACCCACTTGCCCAGGCCGGTGACGCCCCACACCAGCTCCTGCGTGGTGTACCCGCCGCTGCGCTGGCCCTGGAGTCCCTCCGCCACGCTGCGCGCGAGCGGCTCGCCGCCGGGGTCGTTGCCGAAGAGGTCGTGGAAGGTGGAGAGCATGAAGCCGCGGCGGCGCCGGTCGGAGTAGAAGCTCCAGCCGTTGCTGCGCACGTCCGTCACGCGGCTCGCGTCCGGGTGGCGCAGCGCACTCTCGTAGCGCCTGTCCCCGGCGCGGTAGAGCGCCGCCTGGAGCATGTACAGCTGCTCCTGCCGCTCGCCCTCCTCCCCCGGGTGCGCCGCGGGCTTCTGCGCGTACGCCTCCACCAGCTTCTGGATGCGCGCCTTGCGCCCCTTGCCGGCCATGCTCAGCACGTAGTGCAGGTAGGGCTCGGCATCCTGGGCATAGTGGCCGTCCAGCAGCGCGCCGCGGCGCGACTCGGCGCGCGTGAGCTCGCGGCCGAGGTACGCGAGCGCCTCGTCCAGGCGCTCCTGCGGCACCGCGTAGCCCGCCTCCTTCGCATCCAGCAGCAGGTGCGTCGCGTAGGCGCTGCCCCAGGCGACGGGCTCGCTGTCGCCGGGCCAGTAGCCGAAGCCGCCCGAGGGCGTCTGCATGGAGAGGATGCGCGCGAGGCCCGCCTGCACCATCTCCTCGAGCGTGCGGCCCGCGGTGAGCGTGGGGTCGATGCTGTCCAGCAGCCCCGAGACGTAGAGCAGCGGCCGGGTGCTGCTGGTGGTCTGCTCGATGCAGCCGTAGGGGTAGTGCACGAGGTAGCTCAGGTGCTGCAGGCTCTCGGCGTAGGGGTGGGTGGTCACCCACAGCGTGCTGCGCTCGCTCGTGGGCAGCCAGCCCTGCAGGGAGGGCGCGAGCTCCAGCGTGCCTTCCGCGAGCTCGATGCGCTGCACGCGCCGCTCGCGCGGCCCCGCGGGGAGGAAGGGCACGTCCAGCTCCTCCTGTGAGGTGAAGCCGCCGCCGCTCGCCGTGACGCGCAGCTTTGCCGCGCCCATCGCCTGCGCCGCGCGCGCCTGGAAGACGAGCGTCGCGGCCTTGCCGTTCTCCAGCCGCACGCGCCCCTCGCTCTTTCCCACCAGCTGCAGCGGGCTCTCGCGGGTGCCCAGCGGCTGCAGGCCCGGGGTGTCCAGGCTCTCCGCGCTGATGCGCACGGTGACGTCCTGCGCCTTGCCGCTCAGGTTCGTCACGAACACCGGCACCTGCACCTGGTCTCCCTGCGAGAGGAAGCGCGGCAGCGTGGCCTGCAGCACCAGCGGGTCGCTCACCCGCACTGCCGCGCTCGCGCGCCCCACGCGCTGCGGGCCCGCCGTCACGGCCATCACCCGCAGCTGGCCGCGGTACTGCGGGAGCTTGAAGCGCACCTGCGCCTTGCCGCTCGCGGGCACCTCCACCACGCCGCTCCACAGGGACACCGGCTTCACCGGCTGCACGCGGCCCCCCGCGCCCTCGCCGCCCTCGTCACCGCCGGTGCTGCGGCTCGCGCCCTGTGGGGGCAGGAGCAGCGTCCAGCCCAGCGTCTCGTAGGTCTCCACCGCCAGCGCGCGCTTGGCGAAGAGCGCCTTGAGCGGGTCGGGGCTCTGGAAGCGCGTGAGCGAGAGGATGCCTTCGTCCACCACCGCCACCGTCGCGACCGTGGGGCCCTCCTGCGGCCCCAGCTCGAGTCCCACCTCCAGCTCCTGCCCCGAGCGCACCTCCGCGGGCACCTGCAGCTTCACGCGCTGGGTGAAGGCGGTGGGCTCCACCGGTACGCTGCTCACGCCGAAGGCGCGGTCCGGCAGGAAGGCCTCCTTCGACTCGAGGTGCGGGTCCTTCACGAGGAAGGCGCTCACGTACACGTTGGGCGCGAAGGCCTGGGGCGTGAAGGTCCACGTCACCTCCCCGGGCTCCACCTGGCGCCACTCGGAGGCGAGCAGGTGGTCCGTCTCCGCGGTGAGCAGCACGCGGCCGCGGTAGGGCGCCTTGAAGCGAAGCTGCAGCGGCTCGCCCACGCGCGCGAGCGCCGGCACCTCGAGCCCGAGGCTGGTGGGCTTCATCGGGCGCGGCGTCTGGTCCACGCGCGCGTTCTCCCCCTCCCACCAGTAGTAGCCGCCGCTGCCCTCCAGCTGCAGGTCGGTCTGCGCGGCGCCGCTCGTCACCCGCACGAGGTAGCCCGCGGCATCCATCGCGGGCGTCACCTGCAGGCGGAAGCGGCCGTTCTCCAGCTGCACCTGCGCGCGCCCCTCGCGCACCGGGCGCAGGAAGCGCTGGTAGCGCTCCTCGCCGGCCTCCTCGTCGAAGGTGTAGCCGTACTCGGCCTCGAGGCGCAGGTACTCCACCTCCAGCGGCTTCACGCCCTTCGCGTCCGTGACGGGCTGGCCGTTCCAGTCCACGACGAGGCCCTTCACCTCGAAGGGCTTGCCGCCCTCCACCTTCTGCACGCCCGAGAGCAGGCCGACGTAGTAGCGCTCCGGGTGCACCGGCACGCGCGCCTCGCCGAGGGTGGAGCGGCCGCTGCCGGACTCGAAGACGCTGGCCTGGGCGACGAGGCGCGCGGGGCCCTTGAAGCCGCCGGCCGCGCGCTGCGCAGGGCAGCTCAGGGTCGCCTCCCCCTTCGCGTCCAGGGTGCCCTGCAGCTGACCCAGCACGCTCGCCTTCTCGTCCGCGCCGCTGGGGCGCCACACCCCGTAGCTGTACTGCGCGTTCTGCGCGGGCTTGAACACCGAGGGCTCGAGCCGGCAGGTGAGCTGCACGGGGCTGCCCTCGGCGCTGCCGCCGAAGAGGTAGCTCGCGCTCACGCTCACGGGAATCTCGTCCTGCGGCCCGTAGCCTGCGCCGCTCACCGTGGCGCTCACCTTCATGCGCTCGGGGACGAACTCCTCCACGTTGAGCGGGTACTTCGCCACCACGCGGTCCGCCACGCGCAGCACCGCGCTGTAGCGCCCGGTGTCCTGGTAGGGCTCGAAGCGCAGGTCCAGCGACACCAGGCCCGCGGCGTTCGTCGCGAGCACGCTCTTCTTCACCTCGCGCTCGCGCGGATCCACGATGCGCAGGTCCACCGGCAGGCCCGCGGGCGGCGCCCGGTCGTCCGCGCCGCGCAAGAGCGCCACCACGTGCGCAGTGTCGCCGGGGCGGTACACGCCGCGGTCGGAGTAGAGCGCGGCGCGGTAGGGGCTCTCCGCGCGCCAGGCCACGCCCTGCACGTCCGACTCGGCCACCTCCGTCTTCAGCTCGCTGTACTTGAGGTAGGTGAGCTCCTCGCCCTGGCGCGCGACGAGCGCGAACGGCGCGCTGTCGTCCACGCCCTGCGCGGGGACCTGCAGCCGGCAGCCCTCCGCGCCCTTCGTGGAGCAGCGCGCGACGCTCTGCCCGCTCTTCTTCACCAGCGTCACCTCCACCCCGGAGAGCAGCTCGGTGCTCTCCATGCCGAGCGCCCACACCTGCACGTCTCCTTCGCCCTTCTGCCCGCTCGCGCTGCGCTTGGCGACGAGGCTCAGGTCGGTGAGCAGGATGCGGCTGGAGGCGCTGGCGCCCCGCTCCCCGTTGGGGCGCAGCTGGGTGGCGGTGAGCTGCACCAGGCCGCGGGTGCTCGCGGGTACCAGGCCCGCCACGTCCACGTAGGTGGTGCCCTGCGTGTCCGCCGGCGCGCGCACGGCGAGCGTCTTGCGGGTGAGCACGTTGCTCGTGCGCTCGTCGGCCGTCTCCTGCTCGTCGTTGCTCATCCAGAAGACGAGGTTCTCCGGCGGCACCTGGCGCACGGTGAGCTCCACCGTGTCCACGTTGAGGTGGTTGAGGGGCAGGTTGCGCCACGCGCTGCGCGGCAGGTAGCGGCCGCCGGTGGAGAAGGAGAGGCGCGGCTCGCGCGCGGAGATGGAGAAGGACTCCTCGTAGGTGGCGAGCAGCACGCCGCCCGCCGTGGAGGTGGCGCCTGCGTCGATGCGCAGCGCGTAGGTGCCGCGCTTGAAGTCGCCGAAGATGCGGAAGCCCCAGCGGCTGGGCGCGACGGAGAACTTCACCTGGGGATCGAAGTGGACGGCCTCCGCCGCGGCCTCCTCACCCAGGCTGCAGCCGCGCATCGCCCCCTCGTCCTCGGTCTTGCCCTGCTCGTTGCCGTGGTCGTCGACGTTGCGGCAGGCCACCTCCACGTAGTGGCCCATGGGTCCCTCCTGCACGTAGGCGTTGTAGATCTGCAGGCGCTTGCCTCCGCGCAGCGCCACCTCGTCCTGTGCGGCGGGAGCCGGGCTCGCGCCGGCGGCGCTCGCGGGACGCAGCCCCTCGCGCAGGCGGAAGCGCAGCGTGGCCCCCGCGCGCAGACGAGCGCCCGTGAGGCTCACCGTCACCACGGAGGGACGGCCCGGGGTGTCCCGGTAGGTGACGGCCGTGAGCGCCTCGCCCCCCACCTCGAAGACGCCGAGCCGGCGCACCTGGGCGAAGTCCACGGGACCGGTGAAGCGCAGCTCCCCCTCCACCTTGCCCCCCTTCAGGTCCACCCGCTGCAGGGCGAGGCGCTGGAAGGCGAAGGCAGGCGTGCGGAAGCGGTAGTGCCACGCGTCCGTGCCCGGGGCGGAGACCACGCGGTCGCCCACCTGCAGCGACGAGAGCGCCACGCTGTACGCGGTGTCGAAGGCGAGGGGCTGCAACGCCGTGAACACCAGCGTGGAGGCGCCGCGGAACTCGAGGTGGCCCCTCACCTCCGGCGTGATGACGAGGCGCGTGCCCTCGCCCACCTTGCCGTTCGCGGGCGCGATGGCGCGCGGCAGCTCGAGCACCACCTGCGTGGGCAGGCCTCCCTCCGGGCCCTGCTCGCGGATGGCGGGCGTGAGGTCCTCGGGCGCGGGCGCGGGGTGCTCGCCGGGCGCCGGGCGCGCGGCCCCGGGCGAGGCGGGCTGGGAGGGCGGCGCGGAGGGCTTCTCGCCCTTGCAGGCGGCGAGGGCGAGCGTGGCGCCGACGGCGAGCCGCAGCAGCAGCGCCCGCGGGCGGTGGGTCGGGGAGAGGCGGCGGAGCATCGGGTCCTCCGGGGGAGATGGCGGCGGAGACTTCACGGAGCGTGCCGGCGCGAGCGGGGCGTGGACGGAGCAGGCTGCGGCCGCAGGAGGCCGCGGACCCGGGAGCACCCGCGTCCGACGGCCCACACCGCGCCTGCGCCCTGTGGTCGAGAAGCCGCAGCGTTCATCGAAGCCCACGCCCCCTCCGCGCGGGACCGGCTGCCAGGACCCTAGGCAGGCGGCCCCGCGGGGTCAACGCGAGGCGGGAGGGCGCGGCCCCCGGCGCGCCCTCCCACCCGCGGCCTAGCGGGCCTGGGCGCAGTTGCAGCCCGCGCCGCAGCGGCACTCGCGCTGGCACGCGCAGGAAGCGCCACAGGTGCAGGCGCTGACGGGACCGCAGCCGCAGCCGGACTGCGCGCAGCCGCACGCGGTGGAGGTGGGGTTCGAGGTCTGGTTCTGGTTCTGGAAGGTGGTCATGGCGTCGTGCTCCGGGGTGGGAAGCGTGCGTCATTGCGCGCTTTCATCCAGGAGGACGCAGCCCGCGCGGGGCACTTACACCCTGCTTTTTTCGAGACCTTTTCGGGGTCTCAGGACCCGGGGTGCCGGGCAGGCGGGGAGGCACTCACGTGCGGCACGTAGAAGTAGCCGTCGAAGCCGCGCGGGAAGCGGTCCGGGGCCATGTGGACGAAGAGCGGCCGCTGGTCCCCGTACTTGCGCACCAGCTGCTGCCAGCGGTACGCGAGCCGCGGCACCTGCTCGTGGTCGCGCTGCACGCCGAACTGGGTGCGCGTCTGCTCGCCGTAGGCCTCGGACAGGACGATGGGGCGCACGAGGTGCGTGCCGCAGGAGAGCTTCGCCCCCTCCCCTGCCACCCGGCACTCCCACGTGCTGCCGCCGCCGTGCATCAGGTCGAAGCTGCGCAGGGGCGCTCCGGACTTCGCGAGCAGCGCGCCCATGGGCACGAAGGCTTTGTCCCAGGGCACCCCGGGCTCGGTGCTCGCGTGCACGTTGCCCGTCAGCACCACGAGGCTGCTCTCGCTCTCGAGCTTGCGGCGCGCCGCGAGCACCGCGGCCATCGCCTCCTCGAAGGCGTTGCCCTCCAGGCCCTCCACGGAGAAGGCCAGCAGCGTCACCGGCAGGCCCTGCCGGTTGAGCAGGCGCATGCGCTCGACGAGCGCCACGAGCGCCTCGCTCGAGCGCCCGTCCTGCTCGGGGCGGCGCCAGAAGGGCCCGTGCACCAGCGCGGCCCGGTCCGCGTCCGTGCCCTCGCTCGCGAGGTAGCGCTCCAGTGCGGGCTGCTCTCGCACCGGCAGCTCCAGCGCGAGCACCACGGGCGTGCCCGCGTGCAGGATGTGGCACACCGCCTGGCCCACGAAGGCGGGCACCTCGCGGGTGCCGGGCACCTGGCCGAGCAGGAGGAAGCCGCCGGGGCGCAGCGCGTGGTCGAAGCCGTCCACCAGGCCCGGGATGGCCGGGCCGCAGCGCGCCTCCACCGCGTCCGCGGCGAAGGCGCGCGGGGCGGAGGCGTCCGACGAGAGCTCCACGGCGACGCTCTGAACCAGCGGCGCCGCGAGGGGCATGCCGCCCGCGCCGCGCGCCGCCGCCGCACTGCCCCCCTGCAGCCAGGCCTGCAGGGCCCGCTCGGCGGAGAGGTCGCGAAAGAAGTTCTGCGCGAAGCGCGGGTCCTCGGGAGGCAGCAGCGCGTCCGCGGCCTCGTTCTGCTCGGGCTGCTCTCCCACGGTGAGCTGCTGCGCGGGCAGCAGCAGCTGCCAGGTGTCGCTGTCCGTCACCGTCTGGCGGTAGATGCGCAGCTCGCTGCCCCCGCCCTCGCGCGGCTGCACCCGCGCGTGGTAGCGCGCGCGGGCCCGGTACGTGCGCTCCACGCGCACCTCGCGGTAGTCCGTCTGCAGCCAGGGCGAGGCGTGCGCCGCGTCCGCGGGCTCGCGCACCTGGTAGCCCTGCGCGCGGAAGTAGGCCTCTACCCGCGGCCACAGCGCCGCGGGCGGCTCCGGGTACACCCGCTCCGCCGTCTGCTGCAGCTCGGCGCGGGCGACATCGCGGGCGCTGGGCACCAGGGCGCGCGTGCACCCGCCCGCGAGCCCCAGCCACAGCGCGGCAAGTCCCAGCCCTGCGTGCCGTCGCATGCGAGCCGTCCTCTCAGCGCGAGGCCACCGGCGAGCGCGGAGGCAGCGCCGGGAGCGAGGCCGTGATGCGGCCCACGTGCAGCAGGCCGTGGAAGCCCTCGGAGGACTTGGAGGCGAAGAGCGTGATGCCCAGAGGCGTGCCCGGAGGCGTGGCGCTCGCGGCGCTCGGGCTGGAGGCGTACACGCGGCACTCCGCCTCGCGGTGGCGGTTCACGTTGCAGGCCCAGCGGGTGCCACGCTCGAAGGCGGTGTCGAGGCTGCGCGGCTGGAGCCCCGCGCGCTCGAGGCGGTGGCCCAGCGGCTCGAAGCTGCGGCTCCAGAGGACGCCCCCGGCCGCGCTCGCGTGGTAGTTGCCGCCGAGCACCAGCAGCACCGTCTCGGGCTCCATGCGGCGGCGCTTGATGAGGCGCTCGGCCATGGCCGCTTCGCGCTCGTTACCGCGCTCCTCGCGCGCGTCGAAGGCGATGGGCTGGATGGCGAGGCCGCCCGCGCGCCAGCGCCGCACGCGCTCGAGCAGCACCAGCAGCGCGCGGCTGCTGCGCCCGTCGCGCGGCACCTGGCGCCACGAGCGCTGGGCGAGCAGCGCGTCCTGGTCCTGGCGCGTGCCGGCGCTGCGCACGTAGGCATCCACCGCGCCCTGCTCGTCCGAGGGCAGCGAGAGCCCCAGCAGCACCGTGCGCCCCGCCGTGGCGAGCTGGCAGGCCATGTTGCCCACCGCCGCGGGCAGCTCACGCGTGCCCAGCTGCTCGCCCACCAGGATGTTGCTACCCGGCTGCGCGAGCGGCTCGAGCCCCGCCACGGGCTCGCCGCAGGGCCCGCCCTTCGTGAAGGGCATCCCGCCGCTCTCCGCCAGCCACGCCTCCGTGTAAGGGGGCGCTCCGGCGGGCGCAGGCGGCGGCGGCACGTCCGCGGCACCGCCCACGAACTCGAGCGAGGGGAACTGCTCGAGCCGCGCCACCAGCTCGGCCTCGTACGGCGCATCGCGCAGGCCCTGCTCGTTGCGCCCGCGCAGCTCGTCCTGGGTGGGCATGCGGTACTGGCCCGCGAAGGTCGGGCTCTCGCCGAGCTGCCGGCGCAGGTCGTTCGGGTCCTTGAGCCGGGTCTGGGTCTTCATGCCGATGCGCTCGTTCGGCTCGGTGCGGGGGCGGTCGCGGTTGGACAGCTCCATGCCCGAGGCCACGAACTGCCGCCAGCCCTCGGGGTCCCCGCCTGCGCCGGTGTTGCCCTCCTGCGCGTCGCGCGGGGCGAGCTCCGCGGCGAGGTCCAGCTCCTCGCGCGGCGTGCCAGGCTCCGTCTTGGCCTCCTCGCGGTCGATGCGGAAGATGCGCACCACCGAGTGCCGGGGGCTGAGCGCCTGGCCCTGCACGTAGTAGCGGCGCAGGTGCAGCGGCACGGAGGGCTGGTCCGCGACGCGCGGACCGTCGTGCCGCCAGCGCGTCACCAGCTGGGTGTTGTCCCCGAAGGGCCCCACGTCGTAGTCGTGCGACTCCAGCACGTCCCTCGCCGCCGCGAGCGCCTCGTCCAGCGGGTAGAGGAAGACGTGCTCCTCGACGGCCTTCGCGCCCGGGGCCTTGGCGGAGGGGGCGGCCGTGGGGTCTGCGGCGGCAGCCCCGCCACCGCCAGAAGGGGCCTCTGCGTGGGCGCAGCCCAGCGGGACAGCGAGGAGCAACGCGAGGCGCAGGCCGCGGCGCAGCGACGTCATGGGGACACCCTTTCCAGGAGCGGATGGCTGACCGGTCCAACGTCCGCGGACTCACTGCGTATCGGGAAATCCTGGCGCGCTCCTGCGCGAGCGGTCAATCCCAGCTGCGCTGCTGGTTGCGCGCGTTCTTCTCGCGGAAGGCCTGCTCCAGGTCCACGCCCACGCGGTTGGCGATGGCGAGCAGGAAATTGAACACATCCACGAGCTCCTCGCCCAGCGCGTGCTGCAGCTGCGCGCGCTCCGGGTCCTGCGGCGCCTCCGCGGACTCCGCAGGGGTGGACCGCTCCTCGGCGAGCCGCTCGTAGCGGCGTACGGCCTTGAAGACCTCGCCCACCTCCTCGCCCATGAGGAAGCAGTTGTGCACCAGGTCCAGCTTCAGCCAGCCGTGCAGCGCCTCCAGGTCGTGGATGTAGCGCTGGTAGTCCTTCATCGAGGCACGTTCGGGCAGGGTGATCATGGGTGCGGGACCTCAGGCGTGCGCTGCGAGCTTCGCGCGCAGGTGGCTGCGCACCGCGGGCCACTCCGCCGCGAGGATGGAGAAGACCACGGTGTCACGCACGCTGCCGTCGTCGTGGCGCTGGTGGCTGCGCAGCACCCCGTCCTGCTTCGCGCCCAGCCGCTCGATGGCGGCGCGCGAGGCGTGGTTGAACCAGCTCGTCTCGAAGGCCACCGCGATGCAGCCGAGCGCCTCGAAGGCATGGCCGAGCAGCAGCAGCTTCGCCTCGGTGTTGAGGCCGGTGCGCTGCACGCGCTGGGCGTACCAGGTGTAGCCGATGGTGAGGCGCGGGGTGCGCGGGTCCAGCGCGTACAGGCGCGTGCTGCCGACGACGGCGCCGCCCGCATCGCGGACGACGAAGGGCAGCGCCTCGCCGCGCGCCTGCATGCCGAGCGCGCTCTCCACGTACGCCGCCATGGCCTCGGGCCGCGGCACCTTCGTGTACCAGCACGTCCACAGCTCGCCGTCCGAGACGGCCGTTTGCAGGCCCTGCACGTGCGAGGGCTGCAGCGGCTCGAGCCGCACGTGGCGGCCCTCGAGGACGGGGACGCGGGACCAGTCGCTCATCGTGGGTTCCTCCGGAGGGGCGGACTGCCCGCGCTTCTTAGCGCCCGCGCCGCGGCGTGGGGGCACAAAGCGCTTGCCCGGGGCGGGGCGGGACGGGAAGGTGACGCCGCCGATGCCCCTGCCCCTGCGCCTCGTCCTGCTGCGCCCCCGCAATGCCGAGAACCTCGGCGCGGCGGCGCGCGCGATGAAGAACTGCGGCCTGCGCGAGTGGACGTGGGTGACGCCCGTAGTGGAGGACTTCGCGCCGGCGCGCAGGCTCGCCGTGCACGCGGAGGACGTGCTCGAGCAGGCCGCACGCGCGGACACGCTGGAGAGCGCCGTGTCCGACTGCGTCTGGGTGGTGGGCACCAGCTCGCGCAAGGTGGAGGGCAAGCGGCGGCTCAACGCGCGCGAGACCGCGCAGGAGCTGGTGGCGCGCGCGCAGCAGGGCCCGGTGGCGCTCGTCTTCGGCGACGAGCGCAGCGGGATGACGAACGCCGAGGTCGAGCGCTGCCACGACCTTTCCTCCGTTCCCACCGACCCGGAGCAGCCCTCCATCAACCTCGCGCAGGCGGTGCTGCTCTACAGCTACGAGGTGCGCATGGCGCAGCTCGCGGCCGCTGCCCCGCCTGCGGCGCCCCTGCCCGCTGCCGCCACCGACGCGGAGCTCGCGCAGGTGGAGGGTGCGCTCAAGGCGGCGCTCGAGGCCGCCGGCTTCCTCGTGAACGAGGGCCGCCACGGCCTGAGGGATCTCTTCTCGCCCCTGCGCCGCGCGCGCCTCAGCCGCAAGGAGGCGCGCCTCTGGCTCGCGGCGCTGCACACGCTGCGCCGCCGCGCGGGGCCCTGAGCGGCACAGGATCGGCCTCGCGAGGCCGCCGAGGCGCACGGACCTACACACTGGACCCGACGGGCGTCGCCGTCAGTGGCAGCCGCCGGCACCCGCGGGCGCGGGGCGTCCAGGCTGCACCGAGCGCGCGACCTCCTCCATCAGGGCCATGGTGGCCTCGGCCACCGGCGCGGGCGCCTGTGCGCTGAGCACCAGCGTGTGTCCGGGGCGCAGCGCGATGAGCGCGTGGCGCTGCACCCAGGGCGCGCCCTCGTGGCGGTAGGTGAGCTCCACCCAGCGGTGGCGCGGCCCCTCGCCGGTGCGCGCGACGCTCTGCCCCAGCCCCGCCATGCGCTCGAGCGGCGGGAGCTTCTGCTCCGAGAAGGGGCCCTGGAAGAACATGAAGGCCCCGGCCTCGCCGTGCAGCTCGAAGGCGGGCGGGCGGCGGTCATCCTTCGCGGAGAGGAGCGCGAGCCCGCGCGGCCAGGCCAGCGTGAAGAGCGCGGTCTCGATGCGCCAGTGGTCGAGCCGCGGACCGTCCTGCAACCCGCCCACCTCGTCGAGCGAGCCGGTACCCGGGGCGCAGTCCACCTGCGGCTCGCCGCCCCCGGCTGCCGGGGTCACCGTCACCTGGCGCGGCCCCCCGGGCGTGGCGCGGGTGAGCACGACGGCGTCGCCCGCCGCGCGCTCGAAGCGGTAGGGATTGATGGGGACGAGGGTGAGACCGTGGCCCGAGAGCCGGGCGAAGACGTGGGTGGCCACGCGGGGGACCTCCTGCGGGGAAAGCGGGCGGCGAGGGTGGGCGAGCGGACGACCGACCGCAAGCCTCCAGTGAACACGGGTGCCGGACGGGCGGCCGGGCAGGCCCCGCACACCCGCAGACCTACCTTTGGCCTGTCTTCATCTACCGCCAGCGCCTGGGAGGGCAACCCGTGAATCACATGCCATACGAGGAGAACGAGGTCGGAGTGCCGCGCCGCGAGAACGACGAGGCCCCGGGCCGCACGCCCCACCAGGCCGAGGGTGAGGATGGCGCCGAGCGCCGCGTCCCCGCGGGCGAGCCGGGGAAGACGCCCGGCAGCGCCGAGGGCGAGGGCGGCGAGGAGCGCGAGCTGCGGGGGCCGCCGTACTAGTAGGGACGCAGCCCTGCGGCGGGTAAGGTGCGCCCGGTGAGCCGCAAGAGCCCGAACCGCCGTCCACCGCCCCCTCCCCCCGCCCGCCGCTGGGAGGGCCGGGCCAAGCCCGACTGGCTCTCGCGCGCGCTCGCGCGGGCCGGAGCGCTGCCCCTGCCGGACGCCGAGGAGGCGATCCAGGCGGGGCGCGTGAGCATCAACGGGCGCGTGACGCGCCAGCCGCTGGCCCCGCTGCCCCCGGGCGCCGTGGTGAAGCTGGACGGGCTGGTGGTGCCGCTCGCGCCCGAGACGCGGGTGCTCGCCTTCCACAAGCCCGCGGAGCTGCTCACCAGCACGCGCAGCCAGCACGGGGTGCCCACGGTGTTCGAGGTGCTGCTGCCGCAGCTGCCGCGCGAGCTCGCGGGCTTCAGCTGGCACGCGGCGGGGCGCCTGGACCGCGACACGACGGGGCTGCTGCTCTTCACCAACGACGAGAAGCTCGTCGCCCACATCACCTCGCCGGAGACGCACCTGACCAAGCGCTACGTGGCGCAGGTGCAGGGCACGGCGGACGAGGCGAAGCTCGCGCCGCTGCGGCGCGGAGTGGAGCTGGAGGACGGGCCCGCGCGCCCTGCCTCCGTCGCGCTGCGCGACGCGCACACCGTGGAGCTCACCGTCACCGAGGGGCGCCACCACCAGGTCAAGCGCATGCTGGGCGCGGTGGGGCTGCCGGTGAAGGCGCTGCACCGCGAGGCGGTGGGCGGCGTGCAGCTGGACCTGCCCGAGGGCGGCTTCCGGCTGCTCACGCTGGAGGAGATCCACGAGGGGCTGCAGTACGCGGGGCGCGACGCCGGCTGAGGGCGCGCGGCCCCGCCACGCACGGAGAGCGACGATGCCGGACTACGATCTGGTGGTGATTGGCTCGGGCCCCGCGGGAGAGAAGGGGGCGGTGCAGGCGGCGCTGATGGGCCGGCGCGTGGCGGCGGTGGAGTGCGAGCCGGTGCTCGGGGGCGCCGCGGCCAACACCGGCACCCTGCCCTCCAAGACGCTGCGCGAGACGGCGCTGCACCTCTCGGGCTTCCGCCAGCGCGGCCTGTATGGCGTGGACGTGGAGGTCAAGCGCGAGGCGACCGTCACCGACTTCCTCTTCCGCGAGCGCCAGGTGAAGCACATCGAGCGCGCGCGCATCGCGCGCAGCCTCGAGCACGCGGGGGTGACCCTGCTGCCGGGCCGGGCGCGCTTCGTGGACGCGCACACGCTGGCCATCGCACGCGCGGGGCAGCCCGAGCTGCGCGTGAGCGCGGACACCTTCCTGCTCGCCACCGGCTCGCACCCCTACCGCCCGCCCGTCTACGCCTTCGAGAGCCCGCGCATCCACGACTCGGACGAGATCCTCTGCCTGGACGCGATGCCGCGCGCGCTGGTGGTGGTGGGCGGCGGCGTCATCGGCTGCGAGTACGCGTGCATGTTCGCCACGCTGGGCTGCCCCGTGGTGCTGCTGGAGAAGAAGGACCGCATCCTGCCCTTCCTCGACCTGGAGATCGGCGACCTGCTCGTGCAGCGCATGCAGGCGCTCGGCATCCGCTTCGTCCTGGGCCAGGAGGTGGTGAGCGCGAGCGCGCCTCCGGACCGGGCCGAGCCCGTGCGGCTCACGCTGGAGGACGGCGAGGAGCTGCAGACGGACATGGTGCTGGTGGCCGCCGGGCGCACGGCGAACAGCGCGGGGCTGGGGCTCGAGGCGCTGGGCGTGAAGCTGGGCAAGCGCGGCCAGGTGGAGGTCAACGCGCACTACCAGACCGCCGTACCGAACCTGTACGCCGTGGGGGACGTGATCGGCTTTCCCGCGCTCGCCTCCACCGCCCAGGAGCAGGCGCGCATCGCGATGACGCACGCCTGCGGCCAGGGGGCGACGTACGCGCTCAGCCGCACCCTGCCCTACGGCATCTACACCATCCCCGAGGTCTCCACCGCGGGCGAGACGGAGGAGACCCTGCGCGAGAAGGGCACCGCGTACGTCGTGGGGCGCGCCCCCTTCGCCACCAACGCGCGCGGGCAGATCATCGGCGAGACCTACGGCCTCTTGAAGCTGCTCTTCGCCCGGGACGACGCGCGGCTGCTCGGCGTGCACATCCTCGGCGAGCAGGCCTCGGAGCTCGTCCACGTGGGGCTGCTCGCCATCCTCCAGGGCGCGAGCGCGCGCCTCTTCCTGGAGACCTGCTTCAACTACCCCACGCTGAGCGAGGCGTACCAGACGGCCACCCTGGACGCCCTGCGCCAGGGGCTCGTCGTCGGTCCCGCACCGGGGCCTGGCGCGGTCCCTAGCGCGGCGACTTGAGGCTGCCCACGGTGAGCTGCGCGCCCGGCTGGCGCGGCGCGGGAGCACCGGGGCGGGCGCGTGGCCCGGGCGCCGACGCTCCGGCCGCACCCGCGCGGCCCTGCGCGCCCGCGAGCAGCTCCCGCACGCGCGCCCAGCGCCCCTTCTCCTCCGCCATCAGCCGCTGCAGCTCCGCGCGCGCCGCCGGGTCCTGCAGCCCCGCGGCGGCCTGGGCCACGCGGTCCAGGAAGGGCATGAGGTAGCCGAAGTCGCGATCGAAGCCGCTGCTGCTGCTGCCTGCACTGCCCTGCTCGCTGCGCTTCGCCATGGCCGGGCTCCTCCGTCGGGACGGGGCTTCGTGCGTAGCACGCCCGCGCGCAGGCGAGAGCGCCCGCGCGGGCGGGGGCGTCCGCGGCAGGACGGCGCGCTAGCCGTGGTAGACGCGGCTCGCCACGATGCGGCCGTTGCGGATTTCGAGGACCTCGGCCACCGGCATGGGGGGCTCGCCCCCGGGCGCGTGGCGCAGGTACTCCATGAACACGCGCTCGCCGTCCGCCGTGAGCGCCGTCTCCTCGTAGCGCAGGCCGGGGAGCCGGGCGTTCGCCTCGTTCCACCAGCGGGCGAGCGCCTCCTTGCCCACCAGCTTCCCGCCGGTGTCCGGGTGCAGCGCGCGGATCTTCGGGGAGGTGTGCGTGCAGTCGTCCGCGTACAACGCAACGAGCGCTGGGACATCATAGGTGTTAAAGGCACGGAGCCAAGCGCGCGCGAGGGCCCGGTTGCGCGCACCGCCATCATCGTGAGAAGCGGATTCAGCAGACATGGGGCGGCAGCCTAGCGCGCCCGGGCCCAGCAACCAGGCAGTTCACGCCATGCCAGGCCGCACGCCGGGGTGGGATAAGCACCCACCCTGTCCGCGGATTTGGCTGGAAAACTTTCCCCGCGGGAAGTAAGCGCCCGCCCCGCCCTGTTCCATCAGGCATTTCAAACCAAGAAGGACCGACTCGTGGCTTCCAACCAGTCCATCGACAAGATTCGCAACATCGGCATCAGCGCCCACATCGACTCGGGCAAGACGACCCTGTCGGAGCGCATCCTCTTCTATACGGGGCGCATCCACGAGATCCACGAGGTCCGCGGCAAGGACGGCGTGGGCGCGAAGATGGACTCGATGGACCTGGAGCGTGAGAAGGGCATCACGATCCAGTCTGCCGCCACGTACGCGATGTGGGGCGACACCAACATCAACCTGATCGACACCCCGGGACACGTGGACTTCACCATCGAGGTGGAGCGCTCCCTGCGCGTGCTCGACGGCGCGATCCTGGTGCTCTGCTCGGTGTCCGGCGTGCAGTCGCAGTCCATCACGGTGGACCGCCAGATGAAGCGCTACAAGGTTCCGCGCATCGCGTTCGTCAACAAGATGGACCGCGCCGGCGCGAACTATCAGCGCGTGTCCGCGCAGCTGAAGGAGAAGCTCGGCCACCACGCGGTGAACCTCCAGGTTCCCATGGGCGCCGAGGACCGCTTCGCCGGCATCGTGGACCCCGTGCTGATGAAGGCCTTCTACTTCGACGGGCCGGACGGCGCGATCGTGCGCGAGGAGGAGATCCCCGCCGAGTACCTCGACGAGGCCAAGGCCGCGCGCCAGGCGATCATCGAGGGCGTGGCCGAGGTGGACGAGGAGCTCGGTGAGCTCTTCCTCAACGACGCCGCCATCAGCAACGACCAGATCAAGGCGGCCATCCGCCGCGCGACCATCGCGCTCAAGATGACCCCCGTGATGTGCGGCTCGGCCTACAAGAACAAGGGCGTGCAGCTGCTGCTCAACGCGGTGCGCGACTACCTCCCGTCTCCCAAGGAGGTCGTGAACGAGGCGCTCGACCAGAAGAACAACGAGGCGAAGATCGTCCTCGAGAGCGACCCGTCCAAGCCCTTCGTCGGCCTCGCGTTCAAGCTCGAGGACGGCCGCTACGGGCAGCTGACGTACATGCGCATCTACCAGGGCACGGTCGCCAAGGGCGACTTCATCTACAACCAGACCAACCAGAAGAAGGTCAAGGTTCCCCGCATCGTGCGCATGCACTCCAACGAGATGAACGACATCCAGGAGGCGACCGCGGGCGACATCGTGGCGCTCTTCGGGGTGGAGTGCGCCTCGGGCGACACGTTCACCAACGGCGACATCAACGTCACCATGACGTCGATGCACGTGCCGGACGCGGTGATCAGCCTCGCGGTGGCCCCCAAGGACCGCACCGCGCTCGCCAACTTCTCCAAGGCCCTCAACCGCTTCACGAAGGAGGACCCCACCTTCCGCGTGCACCGCGACGAGGAGAGCGCCCAGACCATCATCAGCGGCATGGGCGAGCTGCACCTGGAGATCTACATCGAGCGCATGAAGCGCGAGTACGCGTGCGAGGTGGTCGCCGGTAAGCCCCAGGTGGCGTACCGCGAGACCATCACGCAGAAGGGCGAGTTCGCCTACACGCACAAGAAGCAGACCGGTGGTTCCGGTCAGTTCGCGCGCGTGTGCGGCTACCTCGAGCCGCTGCCGGCCGACGCCGTCAGCACCTTCGAGTTCGTGGACGACATCGTGGGCGGCTCCATCCCCCGCGAGTTCATCCCCGCCTGCGAGAAGGGCTTCCAGGAGGCGATCAAGAAGGGCACCCTCATCGGCTTCCCGGTGGTGGGCCTGCGCGCGGTGATCAACGACGGCGCCTTCCACGCGGTGGACTCGAGCGAAATGGCGTTCAAGACGGCCGCCATCATGGGCTTCCGCGAGGGCTACGCGGCGGCGAAGCCGGCCATCCTCGAGCCGATGATGAAGGTCGAGGTCCAGGCGCCCGAGGACTTCCAGGGCTCGGTGGTGGGTCAGCTCAACCAGCGCCGCGGCACGATCATGAGCACCGAGAACCGCGACGGCTACCTCGTCGCCGTGGCCGAGGTGCCGCTCAACGCGATGTTCGGCTACTCCACCGACCTGCGCTCCGCGACCCAGGGCAAGGGTGAGTTCACGATGGAGTTCGCCAAGTACACGCTGGTGCCGAAGAGCGAGGCCGAGGCCCTGATGGCCGCGTACCGCGAGAAGCAGGCGGCCGAGGCGGCAGCCCGCAAGTAGTTCCGCACCGCGCCCGGATGCTCCCGCTTGCCGGGAGCCTCCACGGGGCGACAGCGGCAAGAAGTTCGGGAAGGCGCCCCGGAAATGTTCGGGGCGCCTTTTCTCTTTTCACACTCTGGGGCGACTGCGTCCCCCCAAGGGCCCCCGGGCCCCTCCTCGCGCGAGCACGCCCGCAGTCGGCGCCGCGCACGCTTCACCTCACGAAAGCATTCATGCACTTCAAAGATCTCCAGCTGGTCGAGCCCCTCCTGCGCGCCGTCGAGGCCGAGGGCTACACCACGCCCACGCCCATCCAGCAGCAGGCCATCCCCTACGCCCTCTCGGGCCGGGACGTGCTCGGCTGCGCCCAGACGGGCACCGGCAAGACGGCCGCCTTCGGCCTGCCCATCCTGCAGCGCCTGATGGCGAGCAAGCCCGCCGGCAACGCGCGCCCCATCCGCTGCCTCGTGCTCACCCCCACCCGCGAGCTCGCGAACCAGATCGGCGAGAGCTTCGCCACCTACGGCAAGTTCAGCGGCCTCACCCACACCGTCATCTTCGGCGGGGTGGGCCAGAACGCGCAGGAGCAGGCGCTGCGCCGGGGCATCGACATCCTGGTGGCCACCCCGGGCCGCCTCCTGGACCTGATGAACCAGGGCCACGTGTCCTACAACTCGCTCGAGATCTTCGTGCTCGACGAGGCGGACCGCATGCTCGACATGGGCTTCATCCATGACGTGAAGCGCGTCATCGCGAAGCTGCCCAAGAAGCGCCAGACCCTGTTCTTCAGCGCCACCATGCCGGCGGAGATCACCGGCCTCGCGAACAGCATCCTCTCGAACCCCGCGAAGGTGGAGGTCACCCCCGTGGCCACCACCGCCGAAACGGTGGAGCAGAAGATGTACTTCGTGGACACCAACCAGAAGCGCAACCTGCTCAGCCACCTGATGGAGGAGCCGGCCATCAAGCGCGCCATCGTGTTCACCCGCACGAAGCACGGGGCGAACCGCGTGGCGAAGCACCTGGTGGACGGCGGCGTCGTCGCCGAGGCCATCCACGGCAACAAGAGCCAGAACGCCCGCGAGCGCGCGCTCGAGGCCTTCAAGGACGGCACCTGCCGCGTCCTGGTCGCCACCGACATCGCGGCGCGCGGCATCGACATCGACGGCGTCACGCACGTCATCAACTTCGACCTGCCCAACATCCCCGAGTCCTACGTGCACCGCATCGGCCGCACGGGGCGCGCGGGCGCACGCGGCATCGCGCTGTCCTTCTGCGACGGCGAGGAGCGCGCGTACCTCAAGGACATCGAGCGCACCATCCGCCGCAGCGTGCCGGTGGTGGAGCACCCCTACCGTCCCGGCGTGACCCCGCCCAAGCCTCCCGCCGCGAGCGGCAACGGCGGCGGCGGCGGCGAGCGCCACGGGCGCTCGGGTGGCCACGGCGGCGGCGGGCACGGCCCGCGCCGTGACGAGGGCCGCGGCGGCGGTGGCGGTGGCGGCGGTCGTCGCCACGGCGGCGGCGGTCGTGGCGGTGGCGGGGGTGGTGGCCGCTCCGGCGGCGGTCGCTCCGGCGGCCACGGCGGCGGCGGTGCGCGCCCCGCGGCGGCCAGCGGCGCTCCGGCGCCCGCGGCGGCTCCCCGGCCGGCGCGTCCGTCCCCGAAGTGGTTCTAGAACTGTCCCCTCTCCCTCTGGGAGAGGGTCGGGGTGAGGGAAGCGGGTTGTTCCCCTTCCCTCCCCCGCTGCAACTCTTGCCCCCCTGAGCCCTTTGGGCCAAGAGAGTCCCCGTGACGCTCCTTCGCGCAGCCAACCTCCAGCTCTCCTTCGGCAGCCGCACCGTGTTCCAGGACCTCACCCTCACCATCGAGGAGGGGGAGCGCGTGGGCCTGGTGGGGGTGAACGGCTCGGGCAAGAGCTCGCTGATGAAGATCCTCGCGGGCGCCCAGCCCGCGGACGCGGGCGAGCTGCAGCTGCGCCGCGGCACCCGCGTCACCTACCTGCCCCAGGAGGCGGAGTTCCCGCCCGGCGCCACGGTGGCGAGCGAGCTGAGCGTGGCCCAGGCCCCGCTGCGCGAGGCGCTCGCGCTGCAGGCGGAGCTGGGCCGCAAGCTCGAGGTGGGCGAGGGCAACGCGGACAAGCTGCTCGAGCAGATGTCGCAGCTCTCGGATCGCATCGAGCAGCTGGGCGGCTGGGACACGGAGCACCACGCGAAGACGCTGCTGGACCGGCTCGGGGTGAAGGACTGGGACCGCCCGGTCGCGGAGCTCTCCGGTGGCCTGCGCAAGCGCGTGTCCATCGCGCGCGCGCTGCTCACCCGCCCCGACCTGCTCCTGCTCGACGAGCCGACCAACCACCTGGACGCGGACACCACCGAGTGGCTCGAGGACGAGCTGGACAAGCTCCCGGGCGCGCTCCTGCTCGTCACGCACGATCGCTACTTCCTCGACGGGCTCGTGGACCGCATCGTGGAGATCAACCCGGGCGCGGGCGTGAAGAGCTACCCGGGCAACTACCAGGCCTACGTGGAGCAGAAGCTGGTGGCCGAGGAGGAGGGCGCCGTCGCGCAGCACAAGCGCGAGCGGTGGATCTCCCAGGAGGTCGCGTGGCTGCGGCGCGGCCCCGAGGCGCGGCGCACCAAGAGCAAGGCGCGCATCGAGCGCGCGCGCAAGCTGATGGCCGAGAAGGCCTTCCAGCGCCCCAAGGTGGCCGCCCTGCAGACCGTGAGCGCCCCGCGCCTGGGCCACACGATCGCGGAGGCCAAGAAGGTGCACAAGCGCTTCGGCGACCGCGAGGTGCTGCGCGGCGTGGACTTCCTGCTGCAGCGCGGAGAGCGCGTGGGCATCGTGGGGCCCAACGGCGTGGGGAAGACCACCTTCCTGCGCACCCTGCTCGGTGAGCTGCCGCCGGACTCCGGCGAGGTGATCATCGGCAAGAACACCAAGGTCGCCTACTACGACCAGAACCGCGCCCAGCTGGACCCCGAGCTCACGGTGTACGACGCGGCGAGCTGGGGCGAGGACTGGGTGGAGATCGGCGGGCAGAAGATCGCCCTGCGCGACTACCTGGACGACCTGCTCTTCCCCGTGCCCATGCAGCGCATGAAGGTGAAGGCGCTGTCCGGCGGCGAGCGCAACCGCCTGCTGCTCGCGCGGCTCTTCCTCGAGGGCGCGAACGTGCTGGTGCTGGACGAGCCCACCAACGACCTGGACATCGTCACCCTCAACGTGCTCGAGGGGCTGCTGCTGGGCTTCGGCGGCAGCGTGCTGCTCGTCACCCACGACCGCTACTTCCTCGACAAGGTCGCGACCTCCATCCTCGCCTTCGAGGGCGAGGGCAAGGCGACCCGCTACCCGGGCAACTTCGAGTTCTACCGCCGCCTCAAGGAGCAGACCGCGCGCAAGGCGGGCGAGCCCCCCGCGCCGGCGAAGAGCGAGTCCCGGCCCGCCGCCTCGGTGCCGGTGCCGGCCGCCCCGCCCCGGAAGCCGGCGACGAAGCTCAGCTACAAGGACCAGCGCGAGCTGGACGGGATGGAGGCCGCCATCGAGGCGGCCGAGGCCCGAAAGAGCGAGCTGGAGGCGCAGCTCGCCGACCCCGCCGTCTTCAGCAGTCCCTCGAAGGTGCAGGAGCTGCAGCAGCAGCTGGAGCCTGCGTCCCGGGAAGTAGAGCGGCTCTATGCCCGTTGGCAGGAGCTCCAGAACCTCGCAGCCCCCCAAAGCGCATGATCCGTCTCGACAACGTCAGCAAGCAGCACGGCCAGCAGATCCTCTTCGTGGAAGCCTCCGCCGCCCTGAACAAGGGCGAGAAGGTGGGGCTCGTGGGCCCCAACGGCGCCGGCAAGTCCACCGTGTTCCGGATGATCACCGGCCGCGAGACGGCCGATGAAGGCCAGGTCTCCGTCGACCGCGGCGTGACCATCGGCTACTTCGACCAGGACGTGGGCGAGATGCACGGCCAGAGCGCGGTCGCCGCGGTCATGGACGGCGCGGGCCCGGTGTCCACCGTGGCCGCCGAGCTCAAGCAGCTGGAGGCCGCCATGGCGGACCCCGAGCGCCTGGACGAGATCGACAAGCTGGTGGAGCGCTTCGGCGTGGTGCAGGGCCGCTACGAGGAGCTGGGCGGCTACGCGCTCGAGGGCCGCGCGCGGGAGATCCTCGCGGGCCTCGGCTTCAGCGAGGAGATGATGGACGGGGACGTGGGCGCCCTGTCCGGCGGCTGGAAGATGCGCGTGGCGCTGGGGCGCATCCTGCTCATGCGCCCGGACGCCATGCTCCTGGACGAGCCGAGCAACCACCTGGACCTGGAGTCGCTCATCTGGCTCGAGGGCTTCCTCAAGGGCTACGAGGGCGCCATCCTGATGACCAGCCACGACCGCGAGTTCATGAACCGCATCGTGACCAAGATCATCGAGATCGACGGCGGCACGCTCACCACCTACTCGGGCGACTTCGAGTTCTACGAGAAGCAGCGCGCGCAGAACGAGAAGCAGCAGCAGGCGCAGTACGAGCGCCAGCAGGCCATGCTCGCCAAGGAGGAGGCCTTCATCGCGCGGTTCAAGGCGCGCGCGAGCCACGCCGCCCAGGTGCAGAGCCGGGTGAAGAAGCTCGAGAAGATCGAGAAGGTGGAGCCGCCCAAGCGCCGCGTGACGCAGGTGTTCGAGTTCCAGCCGCCCCCGCGCTCGGGTGACGACGTGGCCAAGCTCACCAACGTGGTGAAGGGCTATGGCAAGCGCCGCATCTACGACGGGCTGGACTTCCTCGTGCGACGCGGCGAGCGCTGGTGCGTGATGGGCGTGAACGGCGCGGGCAAGAGCACCCTGCTCAAGCTGATCTCGGGCGAGAGCCAGCCGGACGCGGGCAACGTGGTCGTGGGCGGCAGCGTGAAGATGGGCTACTTCGCCCAGCACGCGATGGAGCTGCTGGACGGCGAGCGCACCGTGTTCGAGAGCCTGCAGGACCGCTTCCCGCGCGCCTCCGTGGGAAGCCTTCGCGCGCTCGCGGGCTGCTTCGGCTTCTCCGGCGACGAGATCGAGAAGAAGGTGCGCGTGCTCTCCGGTGGAGAGAAGGCGCGGCTCGTGCTCGCGCAGATGCTCTACGACCCGCCCAACTTCCTCGTGCTGGACGAGCCGACGAACCACCTGGACATGGCGACGAAGGAGATGCTCATCCAGGCGCTGCGCAACTACGAGGGCACCATGCTCTTCGTGAGCCACGACCGGCACTTCCTCGCCGCCCTGAGCAACCGCGTGCTCGAGCTCACCCCCGAGGGGCTGCACCAGTACGGCGGCGGCTACACCGAGTACGTGGCCCGCAGCGGTCACGAGGCCCCCGGCCTGCGCAGCTAACACCCTCCCCCTCAGAGGGTCCGTGCCCCGGAACGAAGCCGCTCGCCCCCAACGCGAGCGGCTTTTTTCATGTGCGAGCACCAGCGCGCCGGTGCGTGCCGCAGCCGCGTCCGAGCAAGCCCAGCGCACCTCTACACCGCGCGGTCGCTTTGTTAGTTGGCGCTCAAACGGTCTCCAGCGCCCTCCGCTATCGTCTCCGCCGCAGCAACACCTCTGGAGACGACGACACATGCAACGGAAGAAGCGCGGTGTGCTCGCGGTGGGACTCGCAGTGCTCGGCTCGGCGTGCGGAGCGCCGGAGGGCGGCAGCTCGACGACCGGGCCCGAGCAGGACGCCGTCCGGACGGGCACGGGGATGAGCTACGAGGCCTTCCTCGCCCAGGTCTACCGGGAGCCGGACTCGGGCCTCTGCATCCTCAACGGCGACGAGCCGATGGTGGACTGCGACGAGAAGCACCTGCAGGAGCTCTACGGGACGTACGTGCGCGAGGGGCAGCTCATCGTCAACCGCATCTACTCGGGGGACGACCGCTGGTCGGACGCGCAGAAGCTGAACCTCACCTACTGCGTGTCCAACACCTTCGGCACGAACAAGGCCGCGGTGGTGAACGCGATGGCGAGCGCCGCGGCGGCGTGGGCGGCGGCGGCGAACGTGAAGTTCACCTACGTGCCCGCGCAGGACGCGGGCTGCACGGCGAGCAACACGGCCGTCCTCTTCGACGTGAACCCCGTCAACGCGAACGGCCAGTACGCGGCGCGCTCCTTCTTCCCCAGCACCTCGCGCTCCGCGCGCAACGTGCTCATCGACGCGAGCGCCTTCGCCTCCACGCGCCCCACCCTCACCGGCATCCTGCGCCACGAGCTCGGCCACACGCTGGGCTTTCGCCACGAGCACACCCGCCCCGAGGCCGCCACCTGCTTCGAGGACAACAACTGGCGCGGCCTCACGCCCTACGACTCCGCCTCCGTCATGCACTACCCGCAGTGCAACGGCACCGCGAACACGCTGGAGCTGACCCAGAAGGACGTGGACGGCGCGCGCTCGCTCTACGGCGCCCCCGGCACGGCCCCCGCCCCCACGCCTGCGCCTGCTCCCGGCACTGCGCAGACCGAGACCTTCTCCGGCAGCCTCGCACGCGGCCAGCAGGCGGCCCACGGCCCCTTCAGCGTGGTGGCCGGCACGACCTTCGAGGTGGTGATGACGGGCTCGGGTGACCCGGACCTCTACGTGCGCTTCGGCGCCGCGCCCACGCTCACCAGCTACGCGTGCCGCCCCTACAAGACCGGCGCCTCGGAGACCTGCAGCCTCACCGTCCCCTCGGGCCAGAGCAGCGCGTACGTGATGGTGAACGGCTACGCGTCCGGCACCTACGCCCTCACCGTGCGCTACACGCGGCCGGGCACCTCCACCGCGGACACGCAGGCGCCCACCTTCGCGGGCCTCGCCTCGGCCACGGCGGTGGGCAGCAGCCAGGTGAACCTCGCCTGGGCCGCCGCGACGGACGACCTCAGCGCGCAAGGAGCGCTCGTCTATGACGTGTACGTGTCCACCTCGAGCACGGTGCCCACCACCCCGCCTACCTTCAGCACCGCCCCCGGGGCCACCTCCGCCCAGGTGACCGGCCTCAGCCCCGGCACGGCCTACTCCTTCGTGGTGCGTGCGCGCGACGCCGCGGGCAACCGCGACGCGAACACCGTGGTGCGCAGCGCCACCACCGCGCAGCCGACGCCGACGCCCACGGACCCGAACGCGGCCTTCGAGGACCGCGTGCTGGAGCTGGTGAACCAGGCGCGTGCCGCGGGCGCCACCTGCGGCACCACCGCCTACGCGCCCGCGCCGGCGCTCGCCCTGGACGCGCGCCTGCGCACCGCGGCGCGCCTGCACAGCCAGGACATGGCGGACCAGAACTACTTCTCGCACACCAGCCTGGACGGGCGCAGCCCCGGGGATCGCATGGCGGCCGCGGGCTACACGGGTGGCACCTGGGGCGAGAACATCGCCGCGGGCCAGACCACGCCCGAGTCCGTGATGCAGGGGTGGATGGCCAGCGCCGGCCACTGCACCAACATCATGAACCCCAACTACCGCCTCATCGGCGTGGGCTACGGCGCGAACAGCGCCTCCACCTACCGCGTGTACTGGACGCAGGACTTCGGGCGCTGAGCCCTGCACCGCAAGCCCGCTTGCCTTCTCCCGGCCCCGTCCCCATCCCAGAGGGGTGAGGGGCGCGCGGGCCGGGAGGGCGGCGCGCGCCCACCGGGCGCGGGCCGCATGGACTGCCTTGGCGAGGAGACGCTGCGCGCATGGCTCCGGGGAGCACTGCCTCCCGCGCTCACGGAGCAGGCGCGCCGCCACCTCGAGGGCTGTCCGAAGTGCAGCCGCGAGCTCGAGTCGCTCGCCCAGGAGCCCACTCCCACCTCACAGGGCCTGACGGGCCTCCGCCCTTCCGCCGTCTCTGCGGAGGAGCGGGCGCCGGAGCTGGGAGAGCTGCGCTCGCGCACGGTGCACGAGGTTCTGCCGCGCGGCACGCCCGTGGGCCGCTACCTCGTGGTGGAGCGGCTGGGCTTCGGCGGGATGGGCGAGGTGTACGCGGCCTTCGACCCGCAGCTCAACCGCAAGGTGGCCCTCAAGCTGCTGCTGCCGCACGCGGACGGGGCGGACGGCCGCGCGCGCCTCCTGCGCGAGGCGCAGGCGATGGCCCAACTCTCCCACCCCAACGTGCTGCCCGTGCACGACGTGGGCGAGGCCCAGGGACGCATCTTCGTGGCCATGGAGCTGGTGGAGCGCGGCGCCACGCTCGGGCGCTGGCTGCGCGTGCGCGAGCGGCGCTGGCCCGAGGTGCTGCGGGTGCTGGTGGCGGCGGGACGGGGGCTCGCGGCGGCGCACGCGGCGGGCCTCGTGCACCGCGACTTCAAGCCGGACAACGTGCTGGTGCGCGACGACGGCCGGGTGTTCGTCACCGACTTCGGGCTCGCGCGCGCAGGCGAGAGCGCGCCCGCGCTGCCCGCGGCGCTGCTGGACGCGGCGCTTCCCTCCGAAGAGCCCTTCGACGGGTCCTTCGGGAGTGAGGCGGAGGACCTGCTCCACGCCTCGCTCACCCTGGACGGGAGACTGGTGGGCACGCCCGGCTTCATGGCCCCCGAGCAGTACGAGGCGGGTCCGGTGGACGCGCGCGCGGACCAGTTCGCCTTCTGCGCCACGCTCTACACCGCGCTCTACGGGCAGCGCCCCTTCCGGGGTGCGAGCCCCCGGGCGCTCCTGCGCGCGGCGGCCGCGGGACGCGTCACCCCACCGCCTCGCGAGCGCCGGGTGCCGGGCTGGCTCGAGCGCGCGGTGCTGCGCGGCCTCAGCCCCCTGCCGGACGAGCGCTTCGCGGACATGGACGCGCTGCTCGCGGTGCTCGAGGACAACCCCACCGCGCGCCACCGCCGCATCGCGGTGGGCGCCGCGCTCGCGCTGCTGCTGGTGGGCGGCGTGGTGGCAGCGCTGTACGCGGCGTCGCGCCGGCAGCTCGCCTGCCGCGAGGAGGCGCAGGACTTCGGCCAGGTGTGGAGTGCCGCGCGGCAGGCGGAGGTTCAGCGGGCCCTCCTCGCCACGCGCGCCCCCTTCGCGCGCGACGCGTGGACGGGGGTGCACGCCGCGCTCGAGCGCTACCGCGAGCGCTGGGCGGAGCAGCGCGAGGAGGTGTGCCTCGCCACGCGGGTGCGCGCGCAGAGCACGGAGCGGGCGCTCGCGCTGCGCACCGCCTGCCTCGAGCGCCGCCGCGACGAGGTGCGCGCGCTCGGCGACGTGCTGATGCACGCGGACGCGCAGGTGGTGGAGCGCTCCGTGTCCGCCGCGCTGGCGCTCTCCCCGCCCGAGGACTGCGCGACCGCGGAGGGGGCGAGCGCGGGCGTCTGGGCGCCCACCTCGGAGGAGGAGTCGCGCCGCCACGAGGACGCGCGCGGGAAGCTGCTGCAGGGCAAGGCGCTGATCGAGTCCGGCAAGTTCCGCGAGGCCCTGGCGCCGGTGGACGCGGCGCGGGCCGAGGCAGTGCAGCTGGGAGACGAGGCGCTGCAGGCCGAGGCGCTGCTGCGCCTGGGCGAGGCGCAGCAGGGGCTCGGGGAGGCGGCGCGCGCCGAGCGCAGCGACAAGCAGGCGGCGTGGAGCGCCCTGAGCGCGGGCCGCACCGAGCTGCAGGTCGCCGCCTTCACCGCCCTCACCCTGCTCACGGGCTCGGACACCGAGCGCACGGCCGAGGCCCACGACTGGTTCGAGTTCGGCCGCGCGCTCATCCCGCGCCTGCCCCCGGACGGCGCCGTCGCGGCGCGCCTGCACAGCGCGCACGCCACGGCGTTCACCACCGAGGGCAACTTCGTGGAGGCCGAGGCCCAGGCGCGCCGCGCCCTCGCGCTCGCGCGCGGCGCCCCGGCGCCCTCGCCGGAGCTCGAGGCCTTCATCCTGCAGCGCCTGTCCAACGCGCTCGCCCGGCAGGGCAAGTACGAGGACTCGCTCGCCACCAACGCGCAGGCGCTCGCCCTGCTCGAGCGCACCCTCGGCCCGGAGCACCCGCGCGTCGGCATCATCCTGCTCAACATGGCGCCCACCCTGGGCGAGGTGGGCCGGCTCGAGGAGTCGCTCGCGGACGCGCAGCGCGGCTACGCCATCCTCGTGCGCGCCCTGCCTCCCACGCACCCGCACGTGGCCATGGGGCTCAACAACCTGGGCAGCGCGCTGCGCCGGCTGCACCGCTACGACGAGGCGCTGGACACCTACCGCCGCGCCCTGCGCCAAGTGGAGGCCGCGCTGGGCCCCGAGCACCCGGACACCGCCACGCCCAGCACCAACATGGGGCGCACGCTGCTCGCGATGCACCGGCCGGCCGAGGCCCGGCCGCACCTGGAGCGCGCGCTCGCGCTCTACGCGCGCGCCCACAAGGCGGACCACCCGCTCGCCGCGGACGCCCTCACCGCGCTGGGCGAGGCCCACCTGCAGCAGGGCCACCCCGAGCAGGCCCTGCCCCTGCTCGAGCGCGCGGCGCGCATCCGCGCGGACGCCAACGTGGCCACGCTGGAGACGGCGCAGACGCACCTCCTGCTCGCCGAGGCCCTGTGGCAGGTGGGCCGCCAGCGGGCCCGGGCGCAGGCGCTCGCGCTGCAGGCGCGCGCGGAACTCTCGCGTCCCGGCGGGGAGGCGCTGCACGCGGAGGCGGAGCACTGGCTCGCCCAGCACCCGGCGCCCGCGGTGGCCCACGGCCGCAAGCAGCCGCCGCCCGACGGCGCTGCGCCCACGCCCGCTCCTGCGCCGCAGGGAAGCGGCGCGGTGCCGAGCCCTAGGGTGACGCCGCCGCCGCGCGGGTCCGGGCCCCCGCCCGAGCCTTCACGTGGGCCTCCCCGATGAAGTCGCGCACGGCCTGCAGCGCGCGCGGGTCGGAGAGCAGCGCCACGTGGCCCGCCCCCGGCAGCTCGAGGTAGCGCGCCGTGGGGCCCAGCGCCGCGTGCACCGCGCGCCCCATCTGCACCGGCAGCGAGGCATCCGCGTCCCCGTGCACGACGAGCGCGGGGCTCAGCACGCGGGCGAGCGCGGGGCGCGCGTCGTAGCGGTCTCCGGGCAGCAGGCGCGCGAGGGGCGAGGGGCGCACCACCACCAGCTCGGTGTAGGGGGCGAGCAGGGTGAGGCTCGCGGGGGGCGGCGCGACGTCCGCCGCCACGGCGCTCGCCACGCCCGTGCCCAGCGAGAAGCCCACCACGTGCAGCGGGCCCGCGCCCGCCCACGCGCCCTCCCGCAGCGCCGCGTACACGCGCGCGCCGTCCGCGCGCAGCGCCTCGGGCGTGGGCGTGCCCTCCGAGCCGTCGTAGCCCCGGTAGGCGAACACCGCGAGCCCGTAGCCCTCGGCCCCTCCCAGCGCCTCGAGGAACTGCTGCCCCTGGCTCAGCTGCGCGTCCGCGTTGCCGGAGAAGAAGAGGACCGTGGGAAGGCCGGGCGCGCGCGGCGGATGCACGAGGCCCCGCACGCGCACGCCGGGCGCCACCTCCAGCAGCCGCGGGCTCCACCCCGGACGGCTGCCCAGGGCCACGTAGCCTGCCTCGGAGAGGGGCGCCGCGAAGAGCGGGAAGCGCAGGAGCCCCCGCTGCTGCAGCCGCCCCGCCCACAGCGCCGCGCCGGGCGCTGCGAGCACCGCGGCGACGAGCGCCGCCCTCAGCCTTCGAGCCATGTGTGTGTCCCCCCACGGACAGGCCGCAGCAGCCCCGCGCCGCCGCGTCTCCCCGCACCGCAGGGGAGATTGCCCGCCTGCGCGAAGGTGTGACATACACCCAGACGGAGGGGGCGGATTATTTGACCACGGCCGCACAGCGCAGCGCAGCAGCGGAGGCGGAGCCCGTTCCGCAGCCCGAGTCCGCCGTGCGCGAGTCGCCACTGCCGCCCGCCCTCCCCGGCCGGAGCGGCCGGCTGCGCCACCGGCTCGCGGGGCTGCTCTGGCGCCGGGTGCCGCCCTTCGTCCTCAACCGCCTGCGCACGCTCGCGCTGCGCCTGTGCGGGCTGCGCATCGGGCGGCACTCCATCTTCTGGGGCTGGCCCGAGCTGGTGGGCGGGCCCGCGGCGCGGCTGCAGGTGGGCGCGCACTGCGGCTTCAACGACGGCTGCTGGTTCGAGCTCGCGGACGAGGTGGTGCTGGGCGACCACGTCTCGGTGGGCCACGAGGTGGTGTTCCTCACCGCCCCGCGCGCTGGCGGCCCTGCACGCGGCCGCATCCACGTGGGCGATGGCGCGTGGCTCGCCGCGCGCTGCGTCATCCTTCCGGGGGTCAGCATCGGGGCGGGCGCGGTGATCAGCGCCGCCGTGGTGGTGAGCGAGGACGTGCCCCCCCACACCCTCGTCACCGGCGCGCAGCGGGTCTCGCTCGCACGGTGGCGCTGAGACTTCGAGACGTACGGATACCCGCAGGGAAAGACGACATGACGGCACAGCTGGACAGGAAGACGGCACTGGAAGTGGTGAGCGGCTGCGTGCGCGAGGCGCTGGAGCTGGCGGGCGCGCCGAGCACGGACGTGACGGAGGCGACGGTGCTGGTGGGCCCCGGCGCGGTGCTGGACTCCATCGGGGTGGTCTCGCTCATCGTGGACGTGGAGCAGCGCCTGGAGATGGACCACTCGGTCTCGGTGACGCTCGCGAGCGACAAGGCCATGTCGCAGCGCAACAGCCCCTTCCGCACCGCCGGCGTGCTCGCCGACCACGTGCTCGCGGTGCTCGCGGAAGGCAGCGCGTCATGACGGACAAGCAGGTGATGCTCATCACGGGCTCGCGCAAGGGCATCGGCCGCCACCTGGCGGAGACCTACGCGCGCCGCGGTTTCATCGTCGAGGGCTGCAGCCGCGGCGAGGCGGGCTGGGAGGCCGAGAACTACACCCACCACCAGGTGGACGTGGCGGACGAGCGCCAGGTGAAGGCGATGATCTCCAACGTGGCCAAGCGCCACGGCCGCATCGACGTGGTGCTCAACAACGCGGCCATCGCCACCATGAACCACGTGCTGCTCACCCCGGCGGCCACGGCCAACCGCATGCTCGAGGTGAACGTCACCGGCACCATGCTGGTGTGCCGCGACGCCGCCAAGGTGATGATGCGCCGGCGCTACGGCCGCATCGTGAACTTCACCACCATCGTGGCACCCATCGCGCTCGCCGGCGAGGCCATCTACGCCGCGTCCAAGAGCGCGGTGGTGACCTTCACCCGCATCCTCGCCTTCGAGCTGGGGCAGTGGGGCATCACCTGCAACTCCTTCGGCGCCACGCCGATCATGACGGACATGATCAAGGGCGTGCCCCAGGACAAGATCGACGCCGTGGTGAACGGGCTCGCCATCAAGCGCCTCGGCACTCCCGAGGACTGCGTGAACGTGTGCGACTTCTTCATCAGCCCCTCGAGCGACAACATCACCGGCCAGGTCATCTACCTGGGCGGCGTGACCTGAGCGCGCGATGACGGGTTGGCTCTTCGAGCGCATGCACGCGTGGGCCGGGGAGCCTGCGCTGGTGTTCCGCGACGTGCCCTGCACCTACGCCGCGCTGCTCGCGCGCGCCGAGGCCTGGGACGCGGAGCTCTCCGCGCGCGGCGTCGCGGCGGGCAATGTGGTGCTGCTCGAGGGCGGCTTCTCTCCGGGGGCCGTCTCGCTGCTGCTCGCCCTGGTGCGCCGCGGGGCGATCGCGGTGCCGCTCACGGCGCTGCTGCGCGTGCACCGCGCGGAGTTCTCGGACATCGCCGAGGTGCAGCACGCCTTCACCTTCGACGAGGCGGACGCGTGGACCTACGCGGCGAGCCCGCGCGAGGTGACCCACGCGCTCACCCGGAAGCTCGTCGCGCGCGGCCACCCCGGCCTGGTCATCTTCTCCTCCGGCTCCACCGGCCGCCCCAAGGCCGTGCTGCACGACTTCGCGGGGCTGCTGGAGAAGTTCCGGCCCGCGGGCGCCCGCAAGCGCTCGCTGACCTTCCTGCTCTTCGATCACATCGGAGGCATGGACACGCTCTTCAACACGCTGGCCAACGGCGGCACGCTGGTGGTCCCCACGAGCCGCGAGCCGGATGTCGTGTGCGCCGCCATCGCCCGCCACGGCGTGCACACGCTGCCCACCTCGCCCACCTTCCTCAACCTGCTGCTGGTCTCCGAGGCGTGGCGCCGCCACGACCTGTCCAGCCTGCAGGTGGTGGCCTACGGCACCGAGCCCATGCCCGAGGCGCTGCTCGGGCGGCTGCGCGAGGCGCTGCCGCACGTGAAGTGGGTGCAGACCTACGGCACCTCCGAGCTGGGCGTGCTGCGCGCGCGCGGCCGCGAGGGCGCCCCGCAGTGGATCCGCTTCCGCTCCGAGGGCTTCGAGACCCGCGTGGTGGACGGCGTGCTCTGGGTGCGCAGCCCCGCGGCGATGCTCGGCTACCTCAACGCGCCGGACCTCTTCGACGAGGAGGGCTGGCTCAACACCCAGGACGCCGTGCAGGTGGAGGGCGAGTACCTGCGCGTGCTGGGCCGCGTCTCGGACCTCATCAACGTGGGCGGGCAGAAGGTGTACCCGGCCGAGGTGGAGGGCGTGCTGCTCGCGCTGGACAACGTGCGCGACGTCGCCGTGTACGGCGAGCGCCACCCGCTCACCGGGCACATCGTCGCGGCGCGCGTGAGCCTCGTCACGCCCGAGCCCCTGGACGCCTTCAAGCGCCGCCTGCGCCTCTTCTGCAGGGAGCGGCTGCCCAGCTACAAGGTGCCCGCCCGCATCGAGCTCACCGAGCAGGAGCAGTTCGGCGCGCGGATGAAGAAGCTGCGCCCGGCCGCGGGCAGCGCGGAGCCCACGCCATGAGCGACGTGCCCGCTTCCGCCTCCCCCTCTCCGGGCCTCGCGCGCAAGGTGCTGCAGGCGCTGCGCGGCGAGGTGGAGCAGCTGCGGCCGCGAGTCGTGCTGGTGAGCTTCCTGGGCGCGGTGTTGCCCGGAGCGCGCGTGGGGCTGCTGAGGCTCGCGGGCTTCTCGATCGGCGAGGGCACGCAGGTGGACGGGATGCCGCGCCTGACCGGAGGCGAGCTGCCCCTGGGACCGAACCTCGTGGTGGGACGCGACTGCCATCTCGAGGCCGAGCTGACGCTGGAGCTGGGCGAGCGCCTCACGCTGCACGACGGCGTGCGCGTGGGGCGGCGCGCGATGATCCTCACCACCTCGCACGAGCTGGGGCCGCGCGAGCACCGCGCGGGGCCCATCACCCGCGCGCCCGTGACGATCGAGCGCGGCGCAGTGCTGGGTGCGCGCTGCATCGTGCTGCCGGGCGTCACCGTGGGCGAGGGCGCCGTGGTGGAGCCCGGCGCCGTGGTGAACAAGAGCGTGGCAGCGCACACGCGCGTGGCCGGCACGCCCGCGCGCCCCGTGCTCAAGCGGCCCTCGCCTTAGCGCCGCTCGATGACCCGGGCGAGCGGGGCGGTCGCTCGAACTGAGCGTTCCCCCGCTGCGCCGAGGCGCTAGTGTGCGCGCCCATGAGTGCCCCCGCCCGTGCTCCCCTGCCGCCGCTGCCCGCGGTGATCATCGCCATCGTGAGCGTCCAGGGAGGCGCGGCGCTGGCCAAAGGGCTCTTCGCGGCGCTCGGGGCGGCGGGCACCGCCGGGGTGCGCATCTGCCTCAGCGCGGCGATGCTGCTCGCCCTCTTCCGCCCCCCGCTCGCGCGCCTGAGCCGGGCGCAGTGGCGCGCCGTCATCCCCTACGGCCTGGTGCTGGGGGTGATGAACGTGAGCTTCTACCTCGCGCTGGAGCGCATCCCGCTGGGGCTCGCGGTCACGCTGGAGTTCCTCGGGCCCCTGAGCGTGGCGGTGCTGGGCTCCCGGCGCGCGCTGGACTTCCTCTGGGTGGTGCTCGCGGCGGCCGGCATCGCGCTGCTCGCGCCCTGGCAGGGCAGCGCGCACCCGGGTGCGCTGGACCTGGGGGGCGTGGGGCTCGCGCTGCTCGCGGGCAGCTGCTGGGCGGCGTACATCCTGCTCGGCGGCCGCGTGTCGCGCCTCTTCACGGATGGCCAGGGCGTGGCGGTGGGGATGCTCTTCGCGGCCCTCGCCGCCCTGCCCTTCGCGCTCGCGGACCGGGTGCTCGGCCGCCTCACGCCGGGCCTGCTCGCCGCGGGCCTGGGCGTGGCGCTGCTCTCCAGCGCCGTGCCCTACGTGCTGGAGATGATCGCGCTGCGCGCGCTGCCCAGCCGCACCTTCGGCATCCTGATGAGCATGGAGCCGGCGGTGGCGGCGCTCGCGGGGCTGCTCTTCCTGCACGAGCGGCTCACGCCCCTGCAGTGGCTCGCGCTCTTCGCGGTGAGCGCCGCCTCGGCCGGCGCCACGCTCACCGCTCCGCGCTCGCCGCCCCCCGTGGAGGCGTGAGTCAGAGGCCGCGCTTGTCCGGGTGGGGATCCTGCCCCTTCACCGCGCCGCTCCCTTGCGCGGCCTCGTCCCACAGCGGGCGCAGGCGCGCGGCCACGCGCGGCAGGTCGTCCGGGGCCTTCACCGGCTCGAAGCGGCTGGTGCGCGGGTCCTCGCGCGGCACCTCCACGAAGGCCACCGGCAGGAGCGCCCCACCGCCCGGTGCGACGAGGCTGCTCGCCTCGGCCGTCACCTGCTCGAGCTGCAGCACGTCCTGGCCCTCCACCTTCTTGCGCACCACGCGGTACGGCAGGCCCACCTCGCGCTCGAGCAGCGGCGCGAGGCTGAAGGTGATGTTGTTGGTGGAGATGACCGGGTGCTCCTCGGCCTTCACCTTCTCCACCAGCTGCAGCTGCCCGTGGATGCGCATGGGCGCGGCGCCCGCGTCCAGCGCGCCGCCCGCGGGGTTCTTGCGCGGGGTGACCTCCACGGTCATCGCCGCGCCCAGCTTGAGGTGCAGCCCGATGATGACCGGGTCCAGGGTGGCGGCGAGGTTGTCCACGTTGGCGAAGTACACGTAGCGCACGCCGCGCCGCTGCAGCTCGGCGCCCAGCTGGGTGCGCAGGGCGCGGAAGAAGTCGCCGTGGCCTGCGGGCGCGAGCGAGAGCGTGCCGTCCGCCTCGTGGAAGAGCCCGAGCGAGGGCGTGAGGCGCGGCAGCATGCGCTGCTTGAAGAGCATCACGTCCGGGTGCTTGCGCGCGGCGAGCCAGCGGGTGATGTCCTCGTGGGTGATGGACGAGGTCATCAGGGCCACGGGCACCGGGCGCCCGTAGCGCTCGCCCACGCGCTTCGCGTCCGCGAGCTTCAGGTCCAGGAAGCTGCGCTCGCCGAGCACCGGCACCAGTCCCTTCACCCCGCCGCCGAAGCGCGTTCCCGCGCCGCCGGCCACCACCACGCTCACCACCTCGCCGCGGCGGAAGGCCTCCTCTCCGAGACGCAGGCACTCCTGGTACAGCGGCGAGCCCGCCTTGGGCAGGGGCGTCACGTCCCCGGGCTGCAGGGCGCTGACGGCCTGCGCGAGGGGCGCGCTGGCCTCGGTGAGGATCCCGGCGCGCAGCTGCTCGACGAGGGCGCGGAACTCGTCGGCGGCAACGTCCTCGAGCGGCGGGAGATCGATCGGGTTCGGGGGCGGGTTGGAGTGCATAGGGGTGCACCGAATCTGGCGCGCCCCGAGCCCGCTGACCACTCTTTGCTGCTCGGGCGGGAGGTCCCGCGTCGACCGCCGCACGCTCTGCCCCGCCGCCTGCCGCCCGGCCGGGGCAGAGGGCGCCTACTTCGCGCCGAAGCCGAAGAGGCCGCCCACCTCGAGCAGCTTGATGGCGATGCCCATCAGGCTCTCGCCCGCGATGAAGCCGGCGCTCACCGGCAGCAGCGCGCGCGCCGCCATGCCCGGGGTCCAGCGGCGCATGCCGGCCGCAATCGCCGCGCCGAGGAACAGCGCCACGCTGCTGGTGCCGGGGATGACCATGGCGAGGCCGAGGCCGGAGGCGGACGGGATGAAGGGGCTCAGGCGGCGCGGCGCCCAGCGCTCGAGCAGCGTGAGCAGCACGCCCGCGGCCGCGCCGATGTACGCCGCGGTGACGGCCGTGGGGTGCAGCGCGCTCACGCCCTGCACCATCAGCCGCGAGACGCCCGCCCACACCAGCGCGGAAGGCGCCGGGAAGGCCTCGGTGCCCAGCACGGAGGCGTTGGGCACGATGAGCCGGAACACCGGCACGATGACCAGCGCGCCCGCGAAGACGCCGAACAGCTGCGCGTAGAACTGCTGGCGCGGGTTCGCCCCGAGGAGGAAGCCGCTCTTCAAGTCCGTGAGCAGGTCCGCCGAGTGCAGGCCCACGCCCGCGGTGGCGTTCGCGCTCATGATGTTCGCGGGGAGGTTGCCCGGCAGCAGGCCGCCGTAGATGAGCTGGGTGACGGGGCCCAGCGCCTTGGTGGGCGTGGTGTCCGTCTCGCCCGTCACGCGCGCCGCGATGATGCCCATCACGAAGGCGAGCGGCAGCGTGAGCAGGCCCGCCCACCAGGGAATCTGGAACAGCGTGGACATGAGCCACACCGCCACCGGCCCCAGCACGAGGAAGCCGAGCGGGAACCAGGCCGCGGGCGACTCCACCGCCGCCATGGGATCCGCGGCCGACTTCGACGCGCGCGGGAGCAGGAGCCCCCCGAGCCCGCCGAGCACCTTCACCACGCTGCGCCACTGGAAGGCGAACTGCAGCAGGCCCGCGGTGACGAGGAGCGCCGCCCCACCCCACACCGTCCAGCCCACGATGGCGCTGTAGCTCACCTTGGGGATGATGCCGCGCGCGACCATGGCGGGCGCGAGCACGCCGTAGTTCAGCACCGCGCCCAAGAGCATGGACCAGCCCGTCTTGAAGCTGATGAGCATGCCTGCGCCGATGAGGATGACGCTGGGGCCGACGCCCAGGGTCCACTTGGAGAGCGCCTCGCCGCGCAGGGTGAAGGGCAGCGGGAAGGTGGAGGGCAGGTTGAAGGGCATCCAGCGCGCCTTGGCCTCCGTGAGGAAGCCCATCAGGGCGCTGAAGGCACCGGAGAGCCAGAGCAGGCGGCTCTTCTCCTCGGCCTCCTTGCTGTGGCCGTAGAGCGAGCGCAGGACTTCGGCAGTGGCGGTGCCGGTGGGAAAGGGCAGCTGCTCGATGTTGATGAGCTGGCGCTTGATGGGCAGCGCCGCGAACACGCCCAGCAGCGAGACCACCGCGAACCACGCGATGAGCGCCGCGGTGGAGGGCAGCGCGCCGGTGAGCAGCAGCAGCGCAGGCACCGCGGCCATGTTCCCGCCGCCCGTCATGTAGCCGGCGGCCGAGGCCACCGAGGCCATGGCGTTGTTCTCCAGGATGCCGAACTCCCGCTTCACCAGCTTGAGCTTGCGCAGCAGCCCGAAGAGCGCGAAGGCGAGGATGCTGGAGGTGATGGTGACGCCGAAGCTCCAGCCCGTCTTCAGCACGATGAAGAGGTTGCTGAGGCACATCACCGCGCCGATGAGCATCCCCACCACGATGGCGCGCCCGGTGAGCTGGCGCACCCCGGGCTGGTACACGTGCTGGAGCCAGTAGCGCTCGGGGTCCGTCTTCGGGTCCACCGGCGCGCCCTGGACGTCAGGGAGCGGCGGCGGGGCGGCGGGGCTCGGGGCGGGAAGGCTCATGGGGGCACAAAGGATAGCACCCCACCCGCCCTCTCCACGCCCCCGCGCGAGCCTGCGCTACGAGTGCGCCCCACCCGGACCGTGCGCGTGGCCGTGCGCCAGCTCGTCCTGGGTGGCCTGGCGCACCTCGCGCACCGTCACGTCGAAGTGCAGCGTCTTGCCGGCCAGCGGGTGGTTCAGGTCCACCACCACCGTCTGGGGCCGCACCTCCTTCACCACGAAGGGCACCTCGTCGCCCTCGGGGGTGGTGGCGCTGAGCACCGCGCCCTCCTTCGGCACCATGCCCTCCGGGAAGCGCTCGCGCGGCACCTCCTGCACGCCCTCCGGGTCGTGCTCGCCGTAGCCCTTCGCCGGGGGCACCGCCACGCTCTTCACCGTGCCCACGCTGCACCCCTCCAGGGCCTGCTCGAGCCCGGGGACCATCTGCCCGTGGCCGTGCAGGTAGATGAGCGGCGCGCCCTCCTGGCTCGCGTCCACGGTCTTCCCGTCACCCAGGTGCAGGCGGTAATCGATGGTGACGACGCTGTCCTTCGCGATCTTCATGGCTTGGCTCCCGTGACTCCGGTGACTCCGTCCGCCGCCTCGAGGCGGGCCTTCTCGTCAATGATGAGGCCGCGCACGTGCTCGCGCAGCGCCGGCACGTCCGCGAAGGCGCGCGGGTCCACCGGCGGCAGCACCTGCAGCTGGCAGCGCGCCCGCGCCCCCATCACCAGGCCGTGCTTGGGCAGGGTGCGCCCCGTCCCGGTGAGCACCAGCGGGACGACGGGGCAGCCCAGCTTGACCGCGAGCGAGAAGGCGCCGTCCTTGAAGGCCTTCACCTGCCCGTCCGGTGAGCGGGTGCCCTCGGGGAACATGAGGATGGGCACCCCGCGCGCGAGCCACATCTCGCACTGGGCGAGCATGCGCTGAACGCTCTCGCGGTCGCCGCGCACCAGGGGCACGTAGCGGTTGAGGCGCATGTTCCAGCCGAGGAACGGGAGCTTGAAGTTCTCCGCCTTCGAGACCCACTTGAAGGGGCGGTAGAGCCCGAAGAGCACGAGGATGTCGCCCAGGGACTCGTGGTTCGCCACCAGCACCGCGGGGCCGCGCCACGGCAGGTGCTCGCGCCCCTGCACCCGCAGGCTCCAGAGCGGGTTCACGTAGAAGTAGTGGCGCGCCCAGAAGCAGGAGTACAGGTGCAGCGCGCGCCCGTCCGGATCGAAGGGCCGGGTGAGCGCCCACAGCAGCACCGCGCCCACGAAGAGCACGGCGCTGGAGAGCACGAAGTACAGCCAGAAGACGATGGAGAAGAGCAGCTTCAGGGCTGCGCCCGGGCGGCCGGCTGCGGGTGCACGGCGTCGGGGTCCGGCTCGCCGCGCGCCACGTACACGGCGGCCGCGAGATCTCCGGTCACGTTGAGCGTGGTGCGGCACATGTCCAGGAAGCGGTCCACGCCGAGGATGAGGCCGAGCCCCTCCACCGGGATGTGGAAGCGCTGGAGGATCATCGCGATGACCGGGATGCTGCCGGCCGGGACCCCCGCGGTGCCGATGCCCGCGAGCACGCAGATGAGCATCACCACGAACTGGTCCGGGATGGACAGCTGCACCCCGAAGAGCTGCGCGAGGAAGAGCACGGTGACGCCCTCGAAGAGCGCGGTGCCGTTCTGGTTCATCGCGCTGCCGGCGGTGAGCACGAAGCGGCTCACGTTGCGCGGCAGGCGCAGGTTCTCCTCGGCGACTTTCAGCGCCGTGGGCAGCGTGGCGGACGACGAGGACGTGGCGAACGCCGTCACCATGGCGAGCCGGATGTCGCGGAAGAAGGCGATGGGGCTGCGGCCTCCGAGGAAGCGCACGCTGAGCGAGTACACGCCGAACTGGTGCAGCGCGAGCGCGAGCAGCACCGTGCCCACGTACGCCGCGAGCTGCACGAGGATGCCCAGGCCCAGGCGGCTGGTCATGTTGAAGAGCAGCGCCGCCACGCCCAGGGGCGCGAGCTTCAGCACCCAGTCGATGAGCCGCATCATCACTTCGTAGAGGCCGGCGATCATCTCGCGCAGCCGCTCGCCGCCCGTGCTCTGCAGCGTGGCGAGCCCCGCGCCGAAGAAGAGCGAGAAGACGATGAGGCCGATCATGTCCCCGTTGGCCGCCGCCTTGATGGCGTTGTCCGGCACCATGGAGACGAAGATGTTGCCCGCGCTCGTGGCGTCCCGCGACGCCGGCTCCACGGCGAGGGTGCTGGTGCGCGCGAGCGCCTTCACCTCCTCGCTCATACCGAGGCCCGGCTTGATGGTGTTCACCGCGACGAGCCCGATGACCACCGCCACGAGGCTGAACACCACCGTGTAGCCCATGGTGCGCGCGCCCAGCCGCCCGAGCTGGCGCAGGTCCAGCTCGCACACGCCCATCACCAGGGCGGCGAAGAGCATGGGGACCACCAGCATGAACAGGAGCCGCAGGAAGATCTGCCCCAGCGGTCCGGTGAGGTTCGTCACCGTCCAGGTGAGCCAGGCGGAGTCCTTCGACGTCTCGTTGGCCACCAGGCCTGCGATCGTCCCCACGGCAATTCCGAGCAACATCTTCTGGTGCGACTTCATGGGGCGCCACCCTAGACCAACCTGGGGCATTGTCGGGGGTGAAAGCCCATGGCCCCGCTCGTCCAACTGACCGACACCGCACTGCCCCCCACCCTCTTCCGGCGCCTCGCGCGGGCGATAGGCCAGGTGGGCACCGAGCGGCTGCGCCAGACCTACCAGACCACGCTCTGGTACGACTTCCGGCAGGAGCCCTCCTGCGTCGTCGAGGAGGCCATCCAGGCGCTGCGGCCCCGGGTGCCGCCGGGCCTGCGGCTCGCGGGGGCGGAGTGGTGGCTGAGCCGCATGTACACCACGGACGTGCGGGTGGACTTCCACCAGGACCGCGACGAGCGGCTCGCGCTCGCGACCGGGAGGCTCGTGCACCCGCGCCTCTCCTCGGTGTTCTTCCTCAACCGGGTGCGCGGCGGCGCGCTCGCGGTGACGCGCGAGCCGCCCGACCCCGAGCGCCCCTCGCTCGCGCCGCGGAACCTGGACCTCACGCTGGTGGCGCCGAGGCCCAACCGCTACGTGCTCTTCGAGGGCACCCTCACCCACGGCGTGCTGGACGCCGAGAACCAGGTGCCCACGGGGAAGCTGCCGGGGCGCTCGCGGCTGCGGCGCACCATCGCCATCAACTGGTGGCGCGCCCGCCCCACGGAGATTCCCACCTACCGCGAGGCCGGCGTGTACCGGGCGCTCGCGGTGGGCAGGCGCCGCTAGAACGCGTAGCCGAAGCGCAGCGCGCCCGTGCCGAAGACCTTGTTGTAGTCGGCGAAGGCGTCGTCCTTGCCGTTGTTCCAGTTGCGGCCCAGGCCCAGGGACAGCTGCACGTTGAGGCCGCTGTCCCAGTACCAGTGCCAGCCGAGGCTCACCTGCGGCCCCACCACGGTGGCGCTCTCCTTGCTTCCGTCGACGTCCGTGCTCAGGCGCTTGTAGGTGAAGCCCGGCTCGAGGAAGAAGCCCGAGTACACCTTGCGGAAGTAGATGGGCGCGCCGAGGCCCAGCTCGAAGCCGTCCGCCCCGTCGTAGTTGTAGTAGTTCACGTCACCGCGCAGCGCGAGCTGGCTCGCCGGCGCGTACGCGAGCGAGACGCCGTAGCTGCCGAGCACCCACCCGATGGGGTTGGTGGACGCGTTCCAGCGCGGGTACGAGTACTGGAAGCGGTTGTGGTCGCCCACCTGCACCAGCTGGCCGTTGATCTGCGAGACGTCGCCCGGCGCGGGCTGGGCGGGCTGCGTGGCCACCGGCGCCGGCGCGGCCGGGGCGGGCTGCTGGACGGCCGCGGGCGTCTGTGCGAGCGCGCTGCCCGCAGAGAGGAACAGCGCGGAGACGGTGACGAGCTGGGGAATGCGCTTCATGGCTTCTCCTGAAGAGTGTCCGGCCTCACGTGAGACGTGCGTTCGGCCCTCCCGGGGCCCGGCGCTCGGAGCGCGCGGGCGAGGCCGGGAGGTGGGTTCGCAACCGACGGGGTCGGCTGTCCTCTATTCAACCAGCCTTCCTTGGCGGAATGGGAACCCGGCGGATCACGTCGCCTCGCGGATGCGCTGCGTCACGCGAGCGGCCCACTCGGGCTCGATCTCCATGCAGGCCGCGCGCCGCCCCAGCCGCAGCGCCGCCGCGGGGGTGGAGCCACTGCCGGCAAAGGGATCCAGCACCCAGTCCCCGGGCGCGCTGTAGGTGCGCAGCAGTGGCTCGAGCACACTGAAGGGCTTGTGGTGCGGGTGGCCTCCCCAGCGCTCGGCCTCGGCGTCGTCGTCGTAGCCGCCCACCACGGCCCACGTGGGCCCCACGTCCGCCGGGCCCAAGGGCGGCGCGGGGGTGCGCGAGAACACGAGGGCCACCTCGTACACGCGCAGGGTGAGCTCGTTGCTGTTCTTCTCGCTGCTGCGCTTGCCCCACACGTACTCGCCGCGCGCGTGCGTGAAGCCGTGGGCGCGCGCGGTGGCGGCGATGGGCTCCTTGCCCAGCAGGTTCGTCCAGATGACCAGCGTCGCGTCCGGGGTGAGGTGCGCGAGCGCCTGCGTCATCCACGCCTCGGTGAAGGCGCGGTAGTCGCGCACGGTCTCGAAGCGCACGATGGGGTTGCGGTCGATCTTCTTGCCCGCGCGCGGGTCGCGCAGGTCCCCGTCGCGGCGGCGCCGGGTGAGCAGGCAGTAGGGCGGGTCGGTGAGCAGCAGGCGCGCGCGCGCACCGCCGAGCGCGGCCGCGTAGCCTCCGGGCTCGCGGGCGTCGGCGTTCTGGCAGCGGGGGAGTTCGGTGGAGCTCATCGCAGGCCGCACCCTATACCCCACGCGCCTTCCACCCCCCTAGCCCGCTGCGTCCGGCGCGGGCCCGAGCGCGGCGATCTCGGCGACCGGCACGCGCCCCCGGCCGCGCAGCACCACGTGCTCCGCCCCTGCCTCCGTCACCACGTCCAGCACCGCGTCGCACAGCGTCTCGCCGCTGCGCAGCCGCAGGGCCACGGGGCGGCGGCGCAGCACCGCCTCCTCCAGCACGTCGAGGAAGTCGCAGCGTCCCAGTACGTCCTGCTCGAAGTCCCGCATGGCCCCCTTCTACCCGAGGCGCCCGCCGCCCAGCGTCCGGGCGTCCCGACCGCCCTTTGCCCGTGCACGCTGCGGGGCGCATCTTGGAGGGAGGCACCCGCGCACGAGGAGGCAGCCATGGACCCGAGCGACGCGCGTCCCGAACCGGAGGCGCACCCCCCGCAGCACGAGCCGTGGGAGGAGCTGGAGGCCCAGCTGGAGACCGGCTGGCGCTGCCGGCAGTGCGAGACACCGGAGCCCGAGAGCCCCGGGCGCCAGGCGCTCGATCGCCTGGAGGGCGCGCTCTTCCGCGGGCCGGACGCGCTCCGGCGCTAGCGACGCCGCCGTCGGGCGGGGCGTGCGAGCGCGCGCGCCGCCTCGGCCCACAACCCACGCAGCCGCGCCTCGCTGCCCAGCGCCTCGCGGGGCGAGGGCCCATCCGGCAGCAGGCGCTCGGCGTGCGCGAGCACGAGCGTCTCCAGCGCCCGCTCCTCCAGCAGCCTTCGCAGCTCGGCCGCATCCAGGCCGCTCTCGGCGAGGAAGGCCTCGCGCCTGGACTCGGGCACGCCGAGCCCCGCCCACCACGCCGCCTCGGTGCGCGCGAGCTCCTGCGCCGTGGGCTGCAGGCCCAGGGTGCGCGCCCAGCCGGCCAGCAGCGCGCGGCGCAGCCCCACCTCGGTGAGGGCGGCCGCGTCCGGATGGGTGTCCAGCAGCGCGAGCACCTCCGCTCCCACCACCGCGCGCTCCCCCACCTGCACCGCCCCCTCCTGCAGCCGCCGCCGGCGCACGAGCGAGGAGGGGCGCTGGGGCGCGCCCCTCGGCGCGGGCGCGCCCGAGGCGAGGAAGGCGTGGGCCGCCTCGAGGCAGCGCAGCGCGTCCAGCCGCTTGAGGTCCTCGAGGCCGGCGCGCTGCACCCACGCGTCCCAGCGCGCGCGCGTGGCGGGGCGCCAGTGCGCGGCCGCGGCGGCCACCACCTGGGGCCAGCGGCGTTCCTGGTAGAAGAGCTCCGCGCCCGCCTCCACGAGCCCGCGGGCCTCGCGCCCATCGAGCACGCGGGCGGCCTGCGCGCGGGCGGCGTTGTGGCGCACGTTGACGAGCGGCACGGTGAGGGCGCGGTAGCCGTGCTCCGCGTCCGCGTGCAGCAGCGCCACCTCCGCGTCGTCCACGAGGCGGCCCGAGCGGAAGCCCTCGTAGATGTCCCCCACCCCCACCATGCCGTGCGCGGAGAGCTCGGCGGCGCGCAGCGCGCCCATGCTCGAGCCGCCGAACACCGCCACCCCGGCCTCCAGCGCCGCGAGCAGCTCGTGGTGCCACACCGAGGGCTGCGCCTCGAAGACGCCGTCCAGCAGCACCAGGGCGCGCGGCTCGAGGGCGAGCGCGCGCCACACGTCCCCCTGGCGCGCCGGCGGCCGCAGGGTGCAGGGGCCTAGCGCGCGCACCTCGTCCGCGGAGAGCGAAGGGCCGACGAAGACGACGAGGGACGCGGGACGCTTCACAGCAGCTCCGAGACCTGCATGCCGGGCACCACCACGCGCACCACGCTGAGCCCCTCCACCGGCGCGTCCAGCGAGAGCGCCGCCACCTCCTCGAAGCCCGCAGCGCGCAGCCGCGCGAGCACGCCCTTCACCGCGGCCGCCGGGTCCTCCCGCTTCAGCGCGAGCTCCGGCATCCCGCGCACCTCGGCCCGTGCCCGCGCTTGAGCGCAGGCCTGCGCGAGCGCGCGCGCCGCCTCGCGGTCCGCTGCGGCGATGTCCTCGCGCGCGCCGTGGATGTCGGTGAGCCGGCTCTGCGCGGCCTCGAGCAGCGCGCGCAGGAGCGACCCCTCGCGGCCCAGCGCGCACGCGTAGCCCGCGGTGAGTGGCACGGGCCCCTCCTCCTCGTCCACCAGCAGCGCGCCGGCCACGGGAAGGCGCACAGCGCCGGGCGTGCGCGCGGGTGGCGAGAGATCGAAGAGGTGCGCGCGAAAGCCCGCCGCCTCCAGCCTCTGCACCAGCGCTGCGACGCGCGGTGCGTGGGTGGAGAGCGAAGCCGGGCGCAGCAGGCGCTCGGCGATGGCCTCCTCCGTCCAGCCCTCGGGAAGGGTGCGCGAGAGCTGGTCGCGCTCGGTGGCCTCGAGCAGCGCGTGCAGCAGCGCCCGGGCGCGCTCGGGGTGAGCCCCCGAGCCGTTGCTCGTCCACGCCATGCTCAGGGGGCCGAGCGGCGGGGTGCCGGCGGGCGGGCAGTGCACCGCCTGCGCGGGCAGCAGCACGGGGCGCCCGGTGTGCAGCTCGCTCGCCTCGCGCCAGGCGAGGCGCACGTCCCGGCTCCACAGCCTCGCCACGGGTGCACCGCCCGCAGAGCCCAGCTCCGGCGCGGGCCAGGCCTCGAGCCCGGCGGCCTCGAGCTCTGCCTCCGAGCCCCAGACGAGCTGCTCCGGCCGCACCCGCTCCGCCGCCCACAGCTCCGCCGTCTCCAGCAGCGCCCCGGCCGCAGCCTCCTCCCAGCGGGGGCCCTTGCCGTTGCACACCTGCAGCACGTGGCCCCCGGGGCGCACCGCGCAGGCCACCTCCACGCCCGTGCGGTCCAGGCCGGTGATGCGCGCCACGCGGCTCACCCCGAGCGCCCGGGCGAGCGAGGCCTGCAGGCGCTGGGAAAGGGAGGAGCTCACGGCGGCGCGCACCTTATCGGACCCGTCCGCGGAAGTAACAACCGTGCGACCGCACCCGGGCGCGAGCCGTGGCAAGCTAGCGCCCGAGATGCTCCACGTCGGCGACATGGCCCCGGACTTCAGCGCCACCGATTGCCAGGGACGTCCCGTCTCGCTCTCGGCCCTGCGCGGCCGGCGCGTGGTGCTCTTCTTCTTCCCGCGCGCCTTCACCCTGGGCTGCACGCTGGAGAACCGCTACTTCCGCGACAACCACGAGCGGCTCAAGGGGCTGGGCGTGGAGCTGGTGGGCGTGTCCGTGGACACGGTGCAGCGCCAGTGCGAGTTCGCCGAGGCCGAGGACATCCACTTCGCGCTCATCGGCGACGAGTCGCGCGAGATCAGCCGCGCCTACGACGTGCTCTGGCCCGTGCTCAACGTGGACCGGCGGATGACCTTCATCATCGGCCCCGACGGGCGGGTGGAGAGCCTCATCCACCACGAGGTGCGGGTGTACCGGCACATGGACGACGTGCTCGCGTACGTGCAGGCCCACCCGCTGCCGGGGGTGGGCGCTGCCGAGCCGCAGCGGCCGGACGGCGGCGGCCCTACTGCCAGCTGATGTGGTACTCGCAGTGCGGCGCGTCGCTCGCGCGGCACTTGCCGTGCGTGATCTGCACGTTCTTGCCGCCGGACATCTCCACCGCCTTCTCGTGCCACCCGATGATGGTGAGGCAGTCCGCCTCGGTCACCGTCTCGGCGTCGAAGGTGCGGATGACGGCCGTCTGCGGGCCGGTCTTCTCGTAGGTGCGGTGGCCCACGGCGTAATAGAAGCGGTAGATCTGCGCCGCCTGCGAGAGCAGGAAGTGCGGGTCGCCGGGGCGCAGGAACACGTGGTGCGCGCCCTTGAGGTTGTCCTCGGCGGAGGCGCGGCCCATGTCCTTGAAGGCGCGGGCGCGGTCCTCGGGCGAGAGCACGTCCGCGATGGCCGCGTCCAGCCGCAGGTTCATCTCCAGCGGGTACCAGGCGATGGGGAGGATCATTCCCCGCAGCGCGAGCCGGTCTGCCTCCGGGAGGCGCTTGAGCACCTCGTCCACCCGCCCCTGCCCCCCGTGCTGCCGGAGCATGTTGAGACGCGTGATGAGCACGCTCCCCTTGATGCGATTCGCGCCAGTCGCTGCGGCCGTAGCCATTGAAGAGTTCCCCCGAAGAGCCCGCATTGTGTCCGAGACCGGACGGGGAATTCAACCCGTCCACCTCAAGTCGGTAATCCCCGGGGCTGCTCCTCCCGCGTAACTTTCCGCGGCCGGGCGGGTTGGAGGCGAACGGAGACCCTTGTTTCCCACTCCAGGAGCCTCGCCATGAAGCCTGCCCTGATCGCCGCCGCCCTCCTCCCCTGCCTCGCGCTCGCGCAGACGCCCCCGCCCGCTGCACCGCCAGCGCCCTCGGCGCAGGCGCAGCGCGAGCACCGGGAGCAGCGCCTGCGCACGGCGCGCGTGGTGGCGCTGGCCGAGGCCCTGGAGCTCGACTCCGCGGGGGCGCTGAAGCTGGACGAAGCGCTGAAGAAGCTGGATGCGCGCCGCGAGCCCCTGCGCGCGCAGGTGCGCGATGCGGCGCAGGTGCTCGAGCGCGCAGCGAGCGGGGACAAGGCCGCGCTCGGCCAGGCGGAGGGCGCGGCGCAGAAGGCCTTCGAGGCGCGCGCGCAGCTCGCGGCGCTGGACCGCGAGCTCTACCAGTCGCTCGAGAAGTCCCTCACGCCCGAGAAGCGCGCCAAGCTCGCCCTCATCCTCGCGCGGCGCGGCGGGCCCGCCGCACGCATGCACGGGCTGGGGATGCACGGGGCGCGGCCGTAGCCACGCGCCGTCAGAAAGAACCCTGCAGGCCGAAGCGGCCCGCGCCACTGCGCGGGTCCAGCGAGACGCTGGGCGTCACCTGCACGGACTCGGGCCCCCGGTCCGTGAGGGCGTAGCCCGTCACCGCGAGCACCGGAGCGGAGAGGGCGAACAGCACGACGAGGTCCGTCTTTCCGGAAGCGAATGCAATGCCCGTCGCCGCGCTGCCCAGGAGCGCACCGCCCGCGGCAGCCCAGATTGAGCCATGCCCCTTCAGGGCGCCTCCTGTCCAGGTGACGCCCAGCGCCGTCCCGGCGAGCCCTCCGAGCACGGCAGACGTGAAGATGAGCCCATTCGCACACGGCTCCAACCCGTGGTTCCTGTCACAGAGAACGAGCGCTCCTCCGAGCCCCGCCGCCCCTCCCGCGAGGCCGCCGACCACGAAGCCCAGGCTACCGGCCCCGAACTGCACGGCGTAGCGCGCCGCGGGCGTCCAGCGCTCGGGCGAGGGCGCCGGCAGCGTCAGCGCGCCTTGGGGCGCGGCCTCCACCGTCCAGGGATCGAGGTCCTGGGCAGCGGCCGGGAGCGAGGCGACGAGCAGGCAGAGGGCGAGCGGGAGGTGAGCGCGCATGCCCCACGCCACTGCAACGCGCGCGCCTGGGAGGCGTGCCCCTCCGCGCCGCGCGCTGCGTGCATCAGGGCTCATGCCGCGCCGTGCAGCGCCGTTCACGGAGGCGTGCACTGCGCTGCACACGCTTTCAGAAGCGGGCGCGCAGGCCGAGCGCACCGCCACCCGGGGACAGTGACAGCGAGGGCGTGAGCCGCGCGCTCCTGGGCCCCCTGGCGGTCAGCTCGTAGCCCACCACGCCCAGCAGCGGCGCACTGAGTGCGACGAAGCCGGCTCGCTCGGGATGGTCCGAGGCGAGCACCAGCCCCACCGCCACGAGCGAGCCCACGATGCCTACCGTCGCGGCCAGGGCGCTGCCGTTGCCTCCGGCGCGCCGGCCTCCCCAGCGGATGCCGAGGGGCATGCCGACGAGCCCGCCCAGGATCGCTCCCGCTCCCGCAACCGCCCAGAAGCAGGTGCTGTCGCCGATAAAGCCTCCGTGGCCGAAACAGGTGAGGCCCAGCAGGCTCAGCCCCGCGCCACCCACCACTCCGCCCAGTACGGTGCCCGCCATCCCTCCCCCCAGCTCTGCGCCCAATCGCGCGCCGGTGCTCCAGCGCTCCGGCGGCGGCGCTTCGGGCTCGGGCAGCGGCGGGGACGGGCGGTGCAGCGCGGGCGCGCTGGCCTGCTCCGGCTGCACGGGGTCGACGGCCCAGGGATCCATCCCCTGGGCAAAGGCAGACGACGAGACGAGGAGCAGGAGCGCGGCGAGACGGAGGGGTGCGTGCATCCCCCTCGCCTATTCATCTCCCGGGCCAGCGCCCCGGGTCGCGCTAGCCGGTGCCGCGCCGGCGCGGCAGGCCCTCCGCCTCGAAGAGTGCCTTGAGCACCTTGCCGGTCGCCGTCTTGCGGCGGGCCACCTCGTGGGGCGTCCCTTCCGCGCAGATGAGGCCGCCGCCGTCGCCGCCCTCGGGGCCCAGCTCCACCACGTGGTCCGCCGCGGCGATGACCGCCGGGTGGTGCTCGATGACCACCAGCGTGTCGCCGCGGTCCACCAGGCGCTTCATGAAGGCGATGAGGCGCGCCACGTCCCCCAGGTGCAGGCCCGTGGTGGGCTCGTCCAGCACGTAGAGCGTGGGCTCGTGGAAGCGCGTCGCGGTGAGCTCGGCGGCGAGCTTGAGCCGCTGCGCCTCGCCGCCCGAGAGCGTGTTGGAGCCCTGCCCCAGCTGCAGGTAGCCCACGCCGAGGTCCGAGATGTTCGCGAGCGGCGCGGCCACCTTGGGCAGGGCCGCGAACACGTCCTTCGCCTCGTCCGCGGACAGGCGCAGCGCGTCCCCGATGCTCAAGCCGTGGTAGCGCACCTCCAGCGTCGCCGCGTCGAAGCGCGCCCCGCCACACACCTCGCAGGGGGTGACCACGTCCGGCAGGAAGGCCATCTCGTGGGAGATGGCGCCCTGGCCCTCGCACGCGGGGCAGCGCCCGCCCTGCGCGCTGTTGAAGGAGAAGCGCGTGGGGCCGAAGCCGCGCAGCTTCGCCTCGGGCGTGGCCGCGAACACGCGGCGCAGCTCGTCCCAGATGCCCAGGAAGGTCGCGGGCACCGAGCGCGGCGTGCGGCCGATGGGCGACTGGTCCACCGCGAGCACCCGCTTCACCGCGTCCGCGCCCACGAGCCGGTCGAAGGGACCGGGCTTGCCGGCCACCAGCCCCAGCGCCTCGCGCATCGCGGGATAGAGCACCTGGCGGATGAGCGTGCTCTTGCCCGAGCCGGAGACGCCCGAGACGGCCGTGAGCCGGCCCACCGGCAGGCGCAGGTCCACGTTCTTCAGGTTGTTCGCGCGCGCGCCCTTCAGCTCGATCCACCGCTCGGGCACACCGCGGCCTTCCGCCGGCAGCACCAGCGGGGCACGCAGGGCGCGCGCCGTGGGGGACTGCTCGTCCGCGAGCACGGCCTCGGGCGTGCCCTGCGCGAGGATGCGCCCGCCGCCGCGGCCGCCCGTGGGCCCGATGTCGATGACGTGGTCCGCGGCGCGGATGGTGTCGCTGTCGTGCTCCACCACGAGCACGGTGGAGCCGGTGGAGACGAGTGCGCGCAGGTTCTCCAGCAGCCGGTGCGTGTCGCGCGGGTGCAGCCCGATGGTGGGCTCGTCCAGCACGTAGAGCGCGCCGGTGAGCCCTGCGCCCAGCTGCGCGCTCAGGCGCAGCCGCTGCATCTCGCCGCCCGACAGCGTGCTCGCCGCGCGGTCCAGGGACAGGTAGCCCAGCCCCACGCGCTCGAGGAACTCGAGCCGGCGCAGGAGCTCCTGGCGCGAGGCCTCGCCGATGAGGCCGCGGTCTCCCTTGAACTTCCAGCCGCGCACCCGCGCGAGCGCCGCGCTCACCGAGGGCTGCACCACCTCGTGGTAGCGCGCGCCCTCGAGCCGCACCGCGCGCGGCACCGGGGCGAGCCGCGTGCCCTCGCACGTGCGGCAGGGCGTGGTCACGCCTTCCGACTGCGCCTCCGCGCCACCCTGCACGCCGGTGCCGCCGCAGGCCTCGCAGGCGCCCTGCTGCGTGTTGAAGGAGAACCAGCGCGGGTCCAGCTCCGGCACCGCGAGGCCGCACTTCGGGCAGGTGCGCTCGCTCGAGAGCAGCGTGTCCTCCTTGCCCTTGCAGCGCACCTTGAGCGCGCCCTTGCCCCAGTTGAGCGCGCGCTCGAAGGTGTCGCGCGGCAGCTGGGAGAGGCGCCCCTCGTAGAGCACGAGGTCGATGTCGTGCTCCTTCGTCTTGGCGAGGCGCGGCGGGTCGTCCGTGGAGGCGAGCTGCCCGTCCACCCAGGCCTGCAGGACGCCGCCCTTCGCGGCTGCGGCGAAGAGGTCCAGGTAGGTGCCCTTGCGCGCGCGCACCGCCGGCGCGAGCAGCACGCCCTCCCCCTTCATGCCGGTGAGCTGCGCGTACATCGCGTCCGGCGTGGTGGCGGCGATGGGGCTGTCGTCGCGCGGGCAGTGCGACTGACCCAGCTTCGCGTAGAGGAGGCGCAGGTAGTGCGAGACCTCGGTGACGGTGGCCACGGTGCTGGTGGCGCCCGCGCGACTGGTGCGCTGCTCCAGCGCGACGGTGGGCGGGATGCCGCTGATGCGCTCCACGTCCGGGCGCGGCATGGTGGGCAGGAACTGGCGCGCGTACGGGGTGAGCGTCTCGAGGAAGCGGCGCTGGCCTTCCGCGAACACCACGTCGAAGGCGAGCGTGCTCTTGCCCGAGCCGCTGGGCCCCGTCACCACGGTCATCTTCCCCAGCGGGATGTCGGTGGAGACGTCGCGCAGGTTGTGCTCGCGCGCGTGCTCCACGCGGATGGCGCGCGGCAGCTCCGCGGGCTTCGCGCGGGCGGGCGCCTTCTTGCGCGGCGCGCCGTCGTTGCGCAGCGCCTCCGCGGTGAGGCCCGGGCCCTTCATCAGCTGGGCCGGAGGCCCCTCGGCCACCAGCGTGCCGCCGTTGCGGCCGCCACCGGGGCCCAGGTCGATGATCCAGTCTGCCCCGCGCATCACCGCGAGATCGTGGTCCACCACGACGACGCTCGCGCCGCGCTCCACGAGCCGGTGCAGCGCGCCCATCACGTGCGCCACGTCCGCGTCGTGCAGGCCCGCGCTGGGCTCGTCGATGAGGAAGAGCGTGCCCGCGGGCTCGCTCGAGAGCGCCCGCGCGAGCTTGAGGCGCTGGGCCTCACCGCCCGAGAGCGTGGTGAGGGGCTGGCCCAGGGGCAGGTAGCCCAGGCCCAGCTCCGCCACCGGCCCCAGCGTGCGCTTGAGCGCGGCGTCGTCCGCGAAGCGCTCGAGCACCTCGGAGACGGTGAGCTCGAGCAGCTGCGCCACGCTGAGCCCCGCGTGCCGCACCGCGAGCACCTCCTCCTTGAAGCGCCGGCCGCGGCACACCGCGCAGCGCAGCGCCACGTCCGCGAGGAACTGCATCTCCACCGTCTCGTAGCCCTCGCCCGAGCAGGCCTCGCAGCGGCCCTTGTCCACGTTGAAGGAGAAGTGGGCCGCGGTGAGCCCGCGCAGCTCCGCGTCCGGCTCCGCGGCGAAGCGCTCGCGCAGCCGGTCCCACGCCTTGGTGTAGGTGGCGGCGTTGCCGCGGCTGGTGCGCCCCAGCGGCGCCTGGTCCACGAAGGTGACGCCCTCGAGCGCGTCCACGCCCTCCACCGCGTCCACGGCGCCCGGCGCCTCCACGTCCTTCTCCCCCAGCGCGAGCGCCACGTGGCGGTGCAGCACTTCGTCCATCAAAGTGCTCTTGCCCGAGCCGCTGGGCCCGGTGATGACGCACAGCACGCCCAGCGGGATGCGCACGTCCAGCGTGCGCAGGTTGTTCTCGCGCGCGCCGCGGATGTGCAGCTCGCTGGAGCGCTTGCGGGCGGCGCGCGGCGCGGCGGGGCCTCCCGCGAGGAAGCGGCCGGTGGGAAGGTCCTCGCGCTTGGCGAGCTGCTCCGGGGTGCCGTCGAAGACGAGCTGGCCGCCGTGGGCGCCCGCGCCCGGGCCCAGCTCCAGCACGCGGTGCGCGGCGCGGATGATCTGCGGGTCCTGCTCGATGACCAGCGCCACGTTGCCGCGCGCCGCGAGCTCCTCCATCGCCGCACCCAGGGGCACCACGTCGCTCGGGTGCAGGCCCACGGTGGGCTCGTCCAGCACGAAGAGCGCGCCGGTGAGGCTGGTGCCGAGCGCCGCCGTGAGCGAGACGCGCTGCGCCTCGCCGCCGGAGAGCGTGCGCGCCGGGCGGTCCAGGGTGAGGTAGCCCAGCCCCACGCGCTCGAGGTAGCCGAGGCGCGCCGCCAGCTCCTTGCGCGCGAGCTCACCCTGCCCCGTCGCCGTCTTCAGCGTCTCGAGGCGCGCGCGCGCGTCCGCGAGCTCCAGCCCGTGCCACGCGGCCAGGTCCAGCCCGCCCACGCGGTAGGCGAGCGCCTGCGCGTTGAGGCGCGCCCCGTGACAGGTCTCGCACTTGTCGTAGGAGCGGTAGCGGCTGAGCAGCACGCGCACGTGCATCTTGTACGTGCGCCCCTCCATCCACTTGAACCAGGCGCGCACGCCCGGGTAGCGCCCGCCCTCGTAGCGGCCCTCGCCCTCGAGGATGAGCTCGCGCTGGCCCTCGGAGAGCTTTCCCCAGGGCACGTCCGTGGGCACGCCGCGCTTCTGCGCGAAGCGCAGCATGGTGCTGCGCTCCCACTCGGTGCTCTTGCCCGTCCACGGGCGGATGGCGCCGCCCGCGAGGCTCAAGCCGGGGTTGGGCGTCACCTTCGCCCAGTCGATGCCGATGGTGCGCCCGAAGCCGCGGCAGGTGGCGCAGGCGCCCGTGGGCGACTGGTAGCTGAAGAGGCCGGGGCGCGCGGGCTCGAACTCGCGCGCGCAGCCGGGGCACACCAGGCCCCGGCGCAGGCGCACCGGGACGCTCGCGCCCTGCAGGAAGGCCGTGGCCTCGCCGTCCGTGCGCCGCCAGCCCTCCTCCACCGCGGCCGTCACCCGGCTGAGCGCGTCCGGACCGAGCTTCACCCGGTCCAGCACCACCTGGGCGATGCCCGCCGCGTCCGCCGCCTCGCTGGGCCTGAGCTCCTCCAGCTCGCGCACCTCGCCGCGCACCACGAGCCGCCGGTAGCCCTCGCGCAACAGCTGCGCGCGCACCTCGAGGAAGTGCGCCGTGTCCGCAATCCGCATGGGGTGCGCGAGGATGACGGCCGCACCCGCGTGCTGCTTCAGCAGCGCCTCGGCCGCCACGCGCGCGTCCGTGCGCCGCGCCTCCAGGCCGCAGTCGGGACACACCGGCACCGCCTCACGGGTGAAGAGCGCCGAGAGGTAGGCCTCCACGTCCGCGAGCGTGGCCACCGTGGAGCGCGAGCTCTTCACCGGCGCGCGGCGGTCCACCGCCACGCCCGCCGCCACCGGCTCCAGCGCGTCCATGGGCGGGCGCTCGAGGCGCTCGAGGAACTGGCGCGCGTAGGGGCTGAAGCTCTCCACGAAGCGGCGCTGCCCTTCGGCGTACAGGGTGTCCAGGGCGAGGCTGCTCTTGCCCGCGCCGGACACGCCGGTGATGCAGACGAGCTCGCCCTCCTGCAGGTCGATGGAGACGGAGCGGAGGTTGTGCGTGCGGGCGCCGACGAGGTGCGTCTTGTGCATGGGGAGCGCCGTATCTAACGGCCGGGGCAGACATCGCCAACCCCTGTCGTGCGCCCAGCGTGCATGCGGGCAAGGGAGCGCCCGGGCCTCCCCTGCGCCGAGGCTCCCCGCGCCCCCTCGGCCGGGGCATGTTCAGGGGATGAGCTCCCCTCTGCCCCCCAGCCACCTGCCCTCCCCGGAGCACATCGCCGCCGAGGCGTCGCGCGCGCTCGTGCAGCTGGAGATGCCCTTCGGCACCGCGGTGGGCTTCCTCGTGAGCGACGCGGCGGGGCGCGCCGGCTACCTGGTGACCAACCTGCACGCGGTGGCCGGCGCCGCCACCATCCGCGCCCTGCTTCCGGACGGGCAGCGCGTGGCGGTGCACGAGGTGGCGGGGCTGGATGCGCGGCACGACCTCGCGCTGCTGCGCGTGCCCGGTGTGGAGAGCGCTCCGCTGCAGGGCGCCGCCGCCGCGCCGCGCGAGGGGGCGCGCGTCTTCGTCGCGGTGCGCAGCGGGGGCAGCCCCGAGGGGCTGCTGGACACGCGCGTGCGCGCGGTGCAGCAGCTGGGCTCGAACTTCACCGCGCTGGAGCTGGGCGAGCCCCTGCCCACGCACGCCACCGGCGCCCCCGCGCTGGACGCCGCGGGGCGCGTGGTGGGCGTGGCCACCGCGGCCAAGCGCGACACGCAGGAGGTGACGCTCGTCATCCTCTGGCGCTACGTGCAGGCGCTGCTGCAGGCCCCCGCCGCGCTCCCGCTCACCTCGCTCGCGCGCCCGCTGCAGCAGGTGGCGCGCCCGCGCGAGGTGCCCGAGCACCCGCTCTCGCTGCTCGAGGGCTGCCCCCTGCCCGCGCTCGAGGCGCTGGCGAGCTCGCTCGCGCACGCCATCCGCGTGGGCGCCCCCGCCTACAACCGCGGCGACGCGGAGGGCTGCGCGCGGGTGTACGCGGAGACGGCCGAGCAGCTCGTGGCCGAGCGCGCCGACTGCCCCGGCCCCCGCGCCGCGCTGCAGGAGGGGCTCGCGCGCGCCCGTGCGCTCGAGGACCCGGACGACCGTGCGTGGAGCCTGCGCGACACCTTCGATGGGCTGCTGCTCGCGCTCGAGCGCTGGATGCAGGCGCGCGCCGCACCGCCCGCGCAGCGCCCGGCGCGCAAGGAGTACCTCAACTAGCTCCGGTCTCTGGCGCCCACGACACCGCGAGCGTGTAGTGGCGCTCGCCCTGCACCAGCAGCTGCACGAGCGGCGCCACGCCCGTCAGGCCCAGCACCTCCTCGATGACGCCCGCGACGAAGTCCGGCAGCGGCTGCGGGTCCTCCACCTGCGCCTGCCAGCGCCCGGGCCCCAGCGCGCGCAGCTCCAGGCGCATGTCGTCGCGCCCCGCGCGCAGGTACGCCGGCAGCCGCGCGAGCACGCGCTCCGCGCCGATGAGGGGCGCGGCCGCCGCGAACACCTTGCCCACCACCGTCTGCCCGAAGCCCTGCACGAACTGCCGGCCCAGCGCGCGGTACGCGAGCGGCGCGCTGAGCCCGGGGTGCGCGTGGCGCCGGGCCACCTCGAGCGCCTCGCGCCACACCGCGAGCGGGTAGCGCTCGCGGGGCTGCTCGGGGTCGTAGCCCACCTCGCGCAGGCCGGCGGCAAAGGCGCCCTCGGGGCGCAGCACGTTGCCGAACAGCCCCTCGAAGTCTCGCTGCGGGACGGGCCCCGCAGACTCCGCGTGGGCCCACTCCTGGGCCCCGGACGTCTGGCGCATGCTTCCCCCCGTGTGCAACGGCCGCTGCACCGCGCATCGTGCCCGGAGGGGCTGCGCCGCTGCCAGCCCCCTGCCCCGAGGTCCTGTAGGCAGATCCCTCGGAGCTGGAATGCTCGCGCCTGACTAGAAGGGCGCGTCCTCGTCGCCCGGGAAGGGCGGGTTGTCCGAGTCCCACGGGGCACCGCCGCCCCCGCCACCGCCGCCACCACCACCGCCGCCGCCGCCGCGCTGGCGGGCCATCTCGGCCTCGATCGCGGCGAGCAGCTGGCGCTCCTTGTCGTGCCAGCGCGCCTTGCCGGGGTCGCCGAGCGTGCGGCGGCACCCGTTCGCGTAGAACTCGAGGTCCTGCATGCTCGCGCCCTGGATGGGTGCGCCCTTGCTGCGGCCGTAGGGCGGGAACACCATCCCGTCCCCGCCACCGCCGCCGCCGCCGCTGCTCGCGCGCGCGGCCGGAGCCCGCGAGGCCTGCTGCACGGGCTGCGCGCCGATGCTCAGCTCTCCCATCTGGAGGCTGAAGCCCTCGCGCGTGCGCACCGCGATGCCCACCTGCACCTGCTCCACGCTGCCGTCGGGGCGCGTGACCGAGACCGTCACCGGGAATTGCTCGCTCATGGGCCCACCGTTTGCCCTCCCCACCCGCCCCTGTCAACGCGCTCGCGCGGCCTGCACGAGCGCGGGCCAGCGCGCGAGCGAGAGCCCCTGCGCGCTGCCGCCCGGGAGCTCCCGCAGCGCGAGCGCCTCGCCGCCCACGTAGCGCCAGCCGGTGCCGTCGTGCAGGAAGTCCGAGGCCTCCGCGAAGGAGTGCTCCTTGCCCGCGCGAAAGAGGCGCGCGAGGAAGAGCACCTGCGCGCGGCCGGCCGCATCCGGTGGCCGCGCGTCCAGCACCTCCAGGCCCGTGTAGTGGAACTGGCTCGCCGCGGCGCGCAGCTCGCGGGTGACCTCCGCCTCGGGGCGGGCGCGGTCCGGGTGCTGCGGGTGCAGCGTGCGCCAGAGGTAGGGCACGTCCCGCACGGCGAAGGCCGCGAAGCGCGAGCGCATCAGCGCGGGCGCGTCCGGCGCCTCCTCGAGGCCGCGGTGGAAGCGGCCGCAGCAGGCGGGGTAGCGCTGCTGCGAGCCGCAGGGACAGAGCTTGGGGGGCGAGGCCATGGCGCGCCCGAGTCTAGCGCACCGGCTCCTGCATCTCGGCCGTGAGCGCGTCGAGGGCGCCCGGGCCGAGCGCCCCGGAGGCGCGCAGCGCGGAGAGCGCCCGGGTGGCCTGCGCCGGCGGGGGCCGCGCGCTGCCGGCCGCCTCGAGCAGCGCGAGCGCGGCGTAGAGCGCCTGCGCGGCGCTTCCGGCGGCGGCCGCGGGCGCCGGCGCACCGGGCGCGCACACCGCGATGAGGCCCGCGTGCTCGCCCGCGTCCGCGCCCAGCAGGGCGCTCAGCGTGTCCGCGCCGGGGCGGGTGAAGCGCCCGCTGCCCTCCATGCGCGCCGCGAAGGTGGCCGCGTAGGCCACGGCCGCCGCGCGCTCCGCCTCCACGGGCCCCGAGCCCAGCCGCCGCGCCACGCCCCGCGCGAGCCGCGCGAGCGCGGGGCCCTGCTCGGCCGCGCCGCCCAGCATCCCGAGCGCGGCGTCCAGCACGCGCCCCTGCAGCTGCGCCGGGCGCTCGGCCGCCTGCGCCGCGGTGGCGAGCGCCGCCTCGTCCAGGAGCCGCTCGCGGGTGCCGGTGTGCCGGTCCGAGAAGGGCATCACCCCGGGCTCCGCCGCGGAGCCCGGCCCGGCCACGCGCGTCGCCCACGCGGGAGTGGGCACTTCCCCGCGGTAGAAGCGGCCGATCGCGTGGCGCAGCGCGCCCTCGGTCGCGAACACGCCGCGCACGCTCGCGCCGGTGCGGAACTTGAGCTCGTCCAGCCGTCCGAGGTTGCGCGGCTCGCGCATCGCGAGGACGAGCTCCCTGCCGGCCTGCGCGATGGGCACCGCCTCGAAGCGCTCGGCCTGCTCCATGGGCAGCGCGGCGAGCAGCGCGGTGGGCACGGGCATCGTGCGCAGCTTCTCGTCCGAGACGAAGGGCACGCCGGACTGCTCGCTGAGGACGCGCACCACGTCCTCCTCCGTCACCACGCCGTCCGCCACCAGCATGTCGCCCACGCGCCCGCCCTGGCGGCGCTGGCGCTCGAGCGCGGAGGCGAGCTGCGCCTGCGTCACCTTCCCGCTCGCCACCAGCAGCTCGCCCACGCGCCGGTGGGCCGCCGCGCCCCGAGCCCGGGGCGCGGCCGCGGCCGGGCGCGGGAGCCCCTGCGCGGGCGCCGGACGCGGGCCCGGCGCGGGCGGCGGCGCGGCGGCCGCACGCACGGCCAGGGGCGGCGGGGGGGCGGCAGCGGGCGTGGTGCGGGAAGCGCCCGCGCGCGGCGGCGTGCCGGACTCGAGGCGGATCTGCTCTCCCCCTTCGCTCGCGGCGAGCTGCAGGGGCGAGCGGCGCTCGGGGAAGACGCGCGCGAAGAGCTCGCCCAGCTCGCTCGGGCCCACGCGCAGGCGGTGATCGAAGAGGAAGTCGCGCAGCGCGTCCGAGAGCTCGCGCGCCCTCTGGTAGCGCGCGCCGGGGTCCTGCGCGAGCGCGCGCGAGAGCACCTGCCCCAGCGCGGGCGGCACCCCTGGCAGCGGCGCGAGGGTGCGCACGTCGAACTCGGAGATGGCGCGCAGGGCCTGGAAGTAGTCGGGGTCCCCGAAGAGCTGGCGCCCCGCGAGCAGCTCGTAGAGCAGCAGCCCGAGCAGGAAGATGTCGGAGCGCTGATCCGTCTCGCCGCGCAGCACCTGCTCCGGCGAGACGTAGCCGCTCTTGCCCTTCACCATCCCCGCCTGCGTGTGCGAGCTCGCGTTGGCCGCCTTGGCGATGCCGAAGTCCGCGAGCTTCACCTCGCCCGCCGCGCTCACCATCACGTTGGAGGGGTTCACGTCCCGGTGGATGACGTTCAGGGGCTGCCCGGCCGCATCCGTGCGCCCGTGCGCGTAGGCGAGCCCCTCGGCCACCTGCTGCACGATGAAGCAGGCCTCGCGCACGCCCAGCGCCACCCCGCGCTGCGCCGCCTCGCGCTGCAGCGCGCGCAGGTTCTCGCCGTCCACGAACTCGAGCACCATGTAGTAGCGGCCGCCGAGCGCGCCGAGGTCGAACACCTGCACCACGTTGGCGTGCTGCAGCGCCACCGTGAGCTTCGCCTCGCGCAGGAACAGCTCCACGAAGCCGCGGTCCTCGGCGAGGTTGGGCAGGATGCGCTTCACCGCCACGGGCTTCTCGAAGCCCTCGGCGCCCACGCCCACTGCGAGGAACACCTCGGCCATGCCGCCGGTGGCCAGCTTGCGGATGAGTCGGTAGGTCGCCAACGCCAGGGCCCCGGGAGCACGCGCGCGGACGCGTGCGCCGCGCCGTCGGAGCGCGAGGCTACGCCAACCGCCGGGGCCGCAGACAGACGGGTGGAAAGCACCCCGGCCCTCCCACCTCCCCGCACCTGCGGCGCCCGAAGCGGCGCGGGCCTCCGCCCCGGCGCGCGGGGGGGCGGCGCGCGCAGCGGGGACGGAGGCCCGGCCTGAAGCGGGACGGCGTGGAGGGTGGCCTAGGGCCGCGGCGGAGGCGGCGGCTCGGACTGGGGCGGCGCGGGCTCGTCCGGCGGGCGCGGCGTGGCCTGCTCCTGGCGCTCGGGGCCCAGCGGCTGCTGCGGCGGCGGCGTCACGTCGCCGGAGCCACCGGTGCCTGCATCGGTCGCGTTCAGGTCGCCGGAGCCGCCGGTGCCGGGCTCGGGCAGGGGCTGTCCCACCTGACCGGAGCCGCCGGTGCCCGGGGGAGGCGTCGCCTCACCGGAGCTGCCGGGCGGCGGCGGCGCAGGCGGCTGGGCGGTGCTGCCGGTGCCGGGGGCGGGCGGTTGCGCGCCCGCGCCGGAGCCGCCGGTGGCCACGGTGCGCTCGAGCACGATCTCCACGCGGCGGTTGTTCGCGCGGCCCTCCGCGGTGCCGTTGGAGGCGACGGGGCGCGACTCGCCGAAGCCGCGCGCGCGGATGCGGTCGCCGGGCACGCCCTGGTCGATGAGGTAGTCGCGCACCACCTCGGCGCGGCGGTCCGAGAGCTCCTCGTTGAGCGAGTCCGGGCCCTGGCTGTCGGTGTGCCCCTCGATGAGCAGCGGGTTCGTCGCCTTCTGCAGGGCGTCTGCCACCTCGTTCAGGCGGCGCTTCGCGGCGGGCAGCAGCTCACTGCTGCCCGAGCGGAAGAGCACGCTGCCGGAGAGCGTGAGCACGAGGCCGCGCTCGTCCTCCTTCACCTTCACCTGCTTGATGGCGCGCAGCTGGGCGGCGGCCGCGGACTCGGCCTGCGCGGCGCGCTGCTCGGCCTGGGCGCGCGCCTGGCGCTCGGCGTCCAGCTGGGCGTTGAGCTGGTTCATGCGCGCTTCCGCGTCCGCGAGCCGCTGCGCGCGCTGCTGCTCCTCCTGCTGGGCCTGGGCGAGCTGCTGGTCGCGCGCGGCCTGCTCCTGCTGCGCGGCCACCTCCGCCTGGCGCCGCTCGGCCTCCTCGCGCATCGCGTGCGCCTCGTTCAGCTGCGAGCGCGCCTGCTCCAGCTCGGCGCGCAGCCGCGCCTGGTCCGAGCTGCGCGCGGCCTGCAGCTGCTGGTCTGCCTGGGCGCGCTGCTGCTCGGCCAGCGCGAGCTGCGCGCGCGCCTCGGCGATCTGCGCCTTGCGCAGCGCCACGTACGAGAGCGTGCGCGTCTGCTCCGAGTCCTTGCTCTTCTCGTAGGAGCGGTTCGCGGCATCCAGCGCCTCGCGCGCCTGCGCGAGGTAGGCCGGGCTGTACTGCGCCGCGGGCCCCGTCGAGGCGCGCTGGAACGCATAGCGCGCATCCAGCAGCTCGCGCGGCATGCCCCCCGCGCAGCCTGCCAGGGCGGCCGCCCCCAGCACTCCCCACGTCCAACGCTTCCATCCCTGCATGGCTTCTCCAGTTCTCTTCAGATGTCTTCAGATGTCTTGGGGGCTCAGGCGGGCGCGGCGGCTGCGCGCGCGCGGCTCAGTACGGGGTGGGCTGCGGCGTCGCCGGGGGCGAGCCCGTGGCGGGGGCGGCCGTGGGGTCCTGCACCGGCTGCGGCGAGGCAGGCTGCGGCGACTGCGTTGCCGGCGCGGGCGCCGCGGGCCGGGCGGCGGGCTGCGGGGGCTGCGCGGGCTTGGCTGACGCGCCGCTGCCACCGGTGGCCGGTGGGGCCGTCTGGGGGTTGTTCTGCAGGGCCTTCACCTGCTCCATCGCGCGCTCGGCCTCGGCGCGCGCGGGCGCCTCCTTCGCGAGCGCGAGGGCGAGCTGCGCGTCCGCCTCGGCGCGCTGCAGGTAGAGCGCCGCCTGGTCGCGGTCGCCGCCGTCCAGGAGCTTGCGCGCCTCGGCCGTCTGCTCCTTCGCCAGCTGCAGGTGGCGCGCCGCGTCCGGCACCTGCACCGCCCCGGCCTCCTCCGCCTCGCGGATGGAGACCTGCGAGTCGACCAGCGCCCCGGTCGACACGTTCTGCGTCCCCGCGCAGCCTGCCAGCCCTGCCAGCAGCCCTGCTCCCAGAATCACTCGTCGCATCACTCGTCACTCCCGTCTGGGCCAGCGGCCCGGCGAGCCCCTCGCGGCCCGGGGCCCGTCCTCGGCCATCGCTCCATTCGAGATGTGCATCTCCCAACAGGCCAACAACCGCCGGCCTGGGCCTGTCCTGCTGCCGGGCAGCCGGGCTCCCGCTCGGGCTGGACCCCGGTACTACGAAGGCCTTCGTTGACATTACGAATCCCTTCGTACATCTTCCCCTCACGATGCGAGCTGCGAGGGCCGAGATGAACGACGTGAAGCTGCCGAGGCCGACGGACAGTGAGCTGGGGATCCTGCGGGTGCTGTGGCGCCGCGGCCCCAGCACGGTGCGCGAGGTGCACGAGGCGCTGCGCGAGGCGAGCGGCGGCGACGGGGCGAGCGGCTACACGACGACGCTCAAGCTGATGCAGATCATGGCCGACAAGGGCCTGGTGGTGCGCGACGAGACGCAGCGCGCCCACGTGTACGCGGCGCGCGCCACCGAGCAGCGCACGCAGCGGCAGCTGGTGAGCGACCTGCTGGAGCGCGCCTTCGGCGGCTCCCCGGCGCAGCTCGCGATGCAGGCGCTGAGCACGAAGCGCACGTCCCCCGAGGAGCTCGCGCAGCTGCGCCAGCTGCTCGACAGCCTGGAAGGAGAGGAGCAATGAGCCCGGTGCTGCCCAGCCTGGTGTCGTCGAGCCTGAGTCCCTTGCTGTCCACGCTCCCTGGAGCCCCCGTGCGCACCGCGCTGCTCGAGGCGGTGGGCTGGGCGCTCGTGCACTCGCTGTGGCAGGGCGCAGCGCTCGCGCTGATCACCGCGCTCGCGCTGCGCTGGGTGGACCGGCGCGCCGCCGCCCTGCGCTACGCGCTGGCCTGCACGGCGCTCGCGCTGATGCCGGTGCTCGCCCTGGCCACGGCCCTGCACGCGTACGTGCCGCCCGCGGCGCCGGACGCGGAGGCCTGCTGCGAGGTGGCTGCGCAGCCCGCGCTCTCCGCGCCGGCGGTCCATGCGCCGCGCGCCCCCGTGGTGCTCGAGGCCGTGGAGGCGGCGCCCGCCGCGCTGCCGGACGCGGGCCCCTCCCTCTTCGAGCAGGTGCAGCTGCAGCTGAGCCTGGCGCTGCCCTGGCTCGTCTTCGCGTGGGCGCTGGGCGTGGCGCTCTCGGCGCTGCGGCTCGCGCGCGGCCACGCGCGGCTGCGGCAGCTGGTGCGCGGCGCGGAGGCGAGCCCGCCCGAGTGGCAGGCGCGCCTGGACCGGCTCGCCCAGCGCATGGGGCTCGGCCGCGCGGTGGCGCTGCTGCAGACGCAGGGCCTGGACGGCCCGGCCACCCTGGGCTGGATCGCGCCGGTGGTGCTGGTGCCGGTGAGCGCGCTCGCGGGGCTCCCGGCGCGCCAGCTGGAGATGGTGCTCGCGCACGAGCTCGCGCACATCCGGCGCCACGACTTCGCGGTGAACCTGGTGCAGGCCTTCGTGGAGACGCTCTTCTTCTACCACCCGGCGGCGCACTGGCTGGGGCGCGCGGTGCGCGAGGAGCGCGAGCACTGCTGCGACGATCTCGCGGTGGAGGCCTGCGGCAGCGCCGTCTCCTACGCACGCGCCCTCACCGCGCTCGAGGCCCTGCGCCTGCCCGCAACCGCAGGCGCCCTGCCCGCGATGTCCGCCACCGGCGGCAGCCTCGCGCAGCGCGTTCGCCGCCTCGTGCTGCCCTCGCGCACCACCTGCCGCACGCGCTGGGCCGCCGGCGCCTCCGCGCTCACGCTCGCCAGCAGCCTCGCGGTCGCGGCGCCCCTCTCCCTGCTCGTGCTCCCCGCGGTCGTGCCCAGCGTCGCCCAGGCCGTGGTGCCCCCGCCGGAGACCTCGCCCGCGCCGGAGAGCGAGCTCGCCCGCAGCCTCCCCTCGGACCTGCTCGCCCAGAACACGCCTGCCGCGCCGCCCGCCCCGCCCGCGCCGCGCGCAGCTCCTGCCGCGCCCGCGGCTCCTGCGGCCCCCGCCGCGCCCGTCTCGTCGAAGGACAAGGTGAAGGAGAAGTCCAAGGACAAGGAGAAGGACAAGGAGAAGATCAAGGAGAAGGTCGTGCAGGGTGACGACCGCGATGCCGACCCGGACGACGACGCGGATGTCGACACCGACGTGGACACCGACGACGACCGCGACGAGGCCCCGGACCAGACGCGCGTGGGCAGCGGCCCGCTCTCGGTGGACCAGCTCATCCGCCTGCGCACCGCCGGAGTGGACGCGAAGCGAGTGCAGGAGATGCAGGCCATGGGCTACACGCCGACGGTGGAGAACCTGGTGCAGTTCGGCCACGCGGGGGTCACCCCGGAGTTCGCGCGGGACATGAAGGCCGCGTTCGGCCGGAACCTGACCGCCGACGAGCTGGTGAACATGCGCAACCTGGGCGTGACCAGCCAGTTCGTCGCCGCGCTCAAGGCGCAGGGGTACACGGGCCTCAAGCCGGAGGAGGTCACCGAGGCGCGCGCCGTGGGCGTGAGCGAGGACTACATCCGCGAGCTGGGCCAGCTCGGCTACGGGAAGCTCCCGCTCGAGCAGCTCAAGCAGCTGCGCGCCCTCGGCGTGAGCAGCGACTACGTGAAGGAGCTGCAGCAGGTCGGCTACTCCAAGCTCTCCGTGAAGGAGCTCTCCAAGCTGCGCGCCATGGGCGTGACGGCCCCCTACGTGCGCTCGCTCAAGGACGCGGGCTTCCAGCAGCTCAGCGTGGACCAACTGGTGCGCCTGCGCGCCAGCGGCGTGGACGGCGACTTCGTCCGCGGCCTGCAGGGCTCTCGCAAGTAGCCGCCGCGCTCCACCGCCGTCCCATCTGCCGCCCGCGCGCCCCGCTGCGCGCGGGCCCTACCGGAGGTCTGCCATGCGATGCACCCCGCTGACGCTGCCCCTGCTGCTGCTCTCGCTCCTCGCCCTCTCCACCGTCCGCGAGGCCGCCGCGGCCCCGTCCCCGGCTCCTTCGACGCCCCGCCCGAACACCGGCACCGAGGAGAAGGGCGCATGGACGGGCGAGCTGCGCCAGGACCGGCTGCAGCTCAACTTGGACCGCCCGCACGACGGGGAGCACGGCGGCAACCACATGGGCTTCCCGGTGCGCCTGGACGCGCTCAAGGGCCTGGACCCGAAGGCCTCCGGTGAGCAGAGCTTCCAGCTGGTGCGCGAGGCCGGCACGCTGCAGCTCGACGGCCGCTTCTCCGAGGGCCGGGGCGCGGGCTTCTACCAGTTCACCCCCAGCGCCACCTACCTCCAGACCATGGCGGGGCTCGGCTTCAAGGACCTGGGCGAGGAGGACCGCCTCAGCCTCGCCGTCTTCGACGTCTCCACCGCGCGCGTGAAGGAGCTGCAGAGCCTGGGCTTTCGCGGCATCACGGGTGAGGAGCTGGTGAAGACAGGCATCTTCGAGGTCACCCCGGACTTCGTGCGCGCGATGCGCTCGCGCGGCTACACCTCGCTCACCCTGGACGAGCTGGTGACGGCCCGCATCCACGGCGTCACGCCCGAGTTCATCGACAGCATGGGCAAGCTGGGCTTCCAGAAGGTCGCCTTCGACGACCTCGTCGCCATGCGCATCCACGGGGTCACCCCGGAATACGTGCAAGCGATGCGCGCGCGCGGCTTCAAGGCCCAGGACCCGGACGAGCTGGTCAGCCTGCGCATCCACGGCGTCACCCCCGAGCGTATCGAGGCGCTCGCGGCCGCCGGCTACAAGAACCTGAGCGGGGACGACCTGCAGGCGATGAGCATCCACGGAGTCAGCCCGGAGTTCATCCGGGAGCTCGCCTCGCTCGGCTACAAGGGCCTGAAGCCGGACGACCTCGTGACCATGCGCATCCACGGTGTGAGCCCCGAATACATTCGCGAGATGCGCGAGGCGGGATACAAGGACCTCACCCCGGACCAGCTCGTCCAGATGCGAATCCACGGAATCGATCGCGAGTTCGTGCGTTCGGTGTCCGGAGGCAAGGGCGAGCAGAAGCACTAGTCCAACGAAGGCCCGGGCCGGAAGGGTGTGCGTGTTCCGTCAGTGGGCCGTTTCCAGCGCGCTGTGCGCCTTGCTCGCCTCCCTCCCCGCCCTCGCGGCGGTGGAGGGTCCGGGCGTGAACCTCTTCGTCCAGACGGCGCGTGCCCAGGGCCCCATCGCGGTGGACGGGCAGCTGGACGAGGCCGACTGGGCCCGCGCCCCCGCCTTCGACGCTTTCGTACAGCGCTACCCGGACGCGGGCCGCGCGCCCAGCGAGCGCACCGAGGTGCGCATCCTGTACGACGCGGAGAACGTCTACTTCGGCATCACCTGCTACGACTCGCACCCCGAGCTCATCAGCCGGCGCCTCGGCCGCCGCGACAGCGACCTCTTCGCGGACGCGGTGCAGGTGATGCTGGACCCCACGCACGATCACCGCACCGCGTACAGCTTCTACCTGAGCGCGGGCGGCGTGCAGGGTGACGGGCTCTTCTACGACGACCGCTTCTACACCCCGGACTGGGACGGGGTGTGGGCGGGCGCCTCGGGCAGCCGCCCCGACGGCTGGACGGCCGAGTACGCCATCCCTCTCTCGCAGCTGCGCTTCCCCTCGGCCCCCATCCAGACCTGGGGCTTCTCGGTGCGCCGGGACATCCCGCGCAAGAACGAGGAGATCGAGATGGTGGACAACCCGCGCACCACCAACGCGAACGTGTCGCGCATGGGGCACCTGCGCGGGCTCGAGGGCGTGTCCTCGCGCAACGCCGTGGAGCTCTTGCCCTACGTGGCCGCGCGCGCGGGCCTGCAGCCGCAGTTCTCGGACGCGGCCCAGCCCCACCCGCGCCTCTTCAACCCCGCGATGGACGTGGGCCTGGACCTGCGCACCGCGCTCACCAGCGACCTCACCCTGAACGCCACCGTGAACCCGGACTTCGGGCAGGTGGAGGCGGACTCGCTGCAGCTGAACCTGAGCACCTTCGAGACCTTCTTCCAGGAGAAGCGCCCCTTCTTCACGCAGGGCCTCGAGCTCTTCCAGGCGGTGGGCAGCGAGACGGGGCGGCCGCCGCAGTCGCTCTTCTACTCGCGGCGCATCGGCCTGCAGACGCCCATCCTCGCCGCGGGCAAGGTGACGGGCACCGTGAGCAAGGGCGTGGAGGTGGGGCTGCTGGACGCGTACGTGATGGGGCCCGGCCTCGAGGGCGCGAGCGAGGAGGCTCCGGATCGCCGCCCCGGCTTCCACCCCGAGCGCCCCTTCCACCTCGGGCTGAACAACGAGCTGCCCGGGCGCACCCCGGTGTCCACCAACTACCTGGCGGCCGTGGCGCGCGCGAGCGTGGGCAAGAACTCGCGCGTGGGCGGCACCTTCACCTCCGCGCTGCCCATGAGCGGAGGCTGCACCGCAGACGACCTCGTCCTGGACGAGGACCTGCAGCCGCTCGCCTGCCTCGGGCGCTACGGCAACGCGGGCGCGCTGGACTTCAACTTCAAGAGCCCGGACAGCGCCTACGGCGTGCTGGGGCAGGTGGCCGCGTCCCAGGCCGTGGCCGGTCCCCCTGCGCGCACGCTGCGCGACGGCACGGTGCTCAGCCGCGGGGACGTGGGCGCGGGCACCTACGTGCGCGCGGGCAAGTTCGGCGGCGAGGGCTTCCGCTTCGACGTGGGCTACGACTATGCGAGCCCGCGCCTGGACCTCAACGCCACCGGCTTCCAGCGCATCCAGAACATCCACTCGGCGCGCGCCGCGGTGCGCTACGCGCGCCCCAACGGCATCGGCAAGCTCAAGGGGCTGCAGCTCAACTTCGGCGGCGGCTCGGACTGGACGGCGGATGGCCAGCTCAACCGCGGCAGCTTCCTCAACTTCAACGGCAACGTCACCCTGCCCTCCTTCGACCTGGTGGGCGTGGAGACGGGCCTCAACGTGGGCGGCTACGACATCCGCGAGATCGACAGCGCGGGCGTGCCGCTGCAGAACCCGAAGTCCGCCTTCTGGGCTGCCTTCGCCGAGACCAACCCGAACCGCGCCGTGTCGCTCGCGGGCAACGTGGCGCTCGGGTACCACTATGCCGCGGGCCCGAGCCCCGGCGCCTGGGGCTGGGGCGGCGAGCTCACGCTCAAGCTGCGCCCGCACCCCGCGGTGGAGACGCAGATCACGGTGGCCGATGACGGCACCCCGCATGCGGCACGCTACGTGGATACGCTTTCGGACGGCCGCTTCCTCTTCGGACAGCTCGACTCCCAGTTCCTCTCCGTCACGCTGCGCCAGAGCTGGGTCATCACCCCGCGCCTCACCTTGCAGGGCTACGCCCAGGTGTTCACCGACTACGGCCACTACAACGCCTACTACGAGGCCACCTCGGACGCCGCGCGCCGCCCCATCCGGCTCGGCGAGCTCGCGCCCTCGGCGGTGAACGGGGACGCGGACTTCTACGACGCGGCGCTCAACCTGAGCGCGGTGCTGCGCTGGGAGTACCGGCTCGGCTCCACGCTCTTCCTCGTGTACACGCGCGCGCAGCAGGGGCTGCCCACGGCCGAGGGCGCGCAGCCCTACGCGACGCTCGCCCCGAAGGATCTGTTCGCAGGTCCCGCCAACGACGTGCTGCTGCTGAAGTGGACGTACTACTGGGACGCCTGAGCCACTAGGCTCGGGCTCCCATGAACGCACTCGATCGGCACTTCCGCATCACCGAGCGCGGCTCGAGCGTCCCCACCGAGCTGCGCGCAGGCCTGGTGACGTTCCTGACCATGGCCTACATCCTCTTCGTCAACCCGCAGATCCTCGGGCAGGCGGGGATGCCGCCGGCGGACGTGACGGTGGCCACCGCGCTGGGCGCGGCCTTCGGCACGCTGCTGATGGGCCTGTACGCGAACTTCCCCTTCGCGCTCGCGCCGGGCATGGGGCTCAACGCCTACTTCACCTACGGCGTCGTGCTGGGCATGGGCGTGAGCTGGCGCACCGCGCTCACGGCGGTGTTCGTGGAGGGGCTGCTCTTCATCGTGCTCGCGTACGCGGGCATCCGCACCGCGCTCATCCGCGCGATTCCCCTGCCCATCAAGCTCGCGACCACCGCGGGCATCGGGCTGTTCCTCGCGATCATCGGCCTGAAGAACGCGGGCCTCGTGGTGGCGAGCCCCGCGACGCTCGTGCAGCTCGGAGACCTGCACAAGCCCGGCGCCCTGCTCGCGCTCGGAGGGCTGGTGCTCATCGCCGCGCTCACCAGCCGCAAGGTGAAGGGCTCGCTGCTCATCGGGATCGCTGCGGTGACTCTGGCCTCGTGGGCGCTGGGGCTCGCGCACCCGCCCTCGCAGCTGTTCAGCCTGCCGAAGCTGCCGCGCGAGACGCTGTGGGCCTTCGACTTCGGCTCGCTGATGACCGGCAAGCTGGTGGGCGTGGTCATCGCCTTCCTCTTCGTGGACATCTTCGACACCGCGGGCACGCTGATCGGCGTGGGCCGCGCCGCGGGCTTCCTGGACAAGAACGGGGAGCTCCCGGGCGCGACGCCCGCCTTCGCCGCGGACGCCGTGGGCACCACGGTGGGCGCGGTGCTGGGCACGAGCACCGTCACTGCCTACGTCGAGTCCGCCGCAGGGGTCGAAGAGGGCGGGCGCACGGGGCTCACCGCCGTCACCGTGGCCGTGCTCTTCCTCTTCGCGCTCTTCTTCATCCCGCTGTTCAGCGCGATCCCCGCGGTGGCCACCGCGCCCGCGCTCATCGTCGTCGGCGCGATGATGATGGGCGCTATCGGAGAGCTGAGCTGGAGCCGGCTCGACGAGGGCATCCCTGCGTTCCTCACGGTGGCCCTGATGCCCTTCACCTACTCCATCGCGAACGGCATCGCGGCAGGCATCGTCTCCTACAGCGCCATCAAGCTGGTGAGCGGGCGCGGGCGCGAGGTGCACCCCATCGCCTACGTGCTCTCGGTGCTGCTCGTGCTGCACTACGCGTTCGGGGTGGGTGGGGCGTGAAATCCGTGGCAGTGAGCGAGCGCGACGTGGCGGGCTCGCTGTCGCGGGGCTTCCTGTATGGGAGCCTGCCCTTCGTCTTCCTGATGGGCGGCGTCCTCGCGTGGATTCTGCTCGAGCACCAACCTGCGCCGCTCGGCTCGGGCGAGCCGTTCACGATCTCTGATGTGGACTACTCCGTTCCGCTCTCCACTCGGCTCCTCGGACTGAGCGCGTTCGTATGTGCACTCGTGCAGGCGGTGCTCTGCTTCCGCTGGGGTAGCTCCGGGCGGCGCGCTCCACGGCTCACCCTGGTGCTGGCCGCCATGCCCTGGGCTTTGGGCTCGCTGCATATGGGTTGGGGTTGGGAGCATCAGGTCCTGGCGCTGATGTTCGCCGCAGGCACGGGCGGCATCGCCACGCTCGCAGCCGGCGTCTCCGAGTTGCTCGCGGTCCAGGCCGCTGCAGCCGGCGCGACGGCCGCGCTCCTCGGCTCACTGCTCGCCGTGGTGGCGCTCGACGCCTGGAGGTTCCGGGCTGCGCCCCCGCCTCGGTGGACGCCCGCCGGAGTGCTCCTCCCCCTGGCGCTTCTGGTCGCCTGGGTCAGCGTTGCAAGTGAGACGCTGGCCTCGCGCGCCGGTGTCGAGTTCTTCTCCAGCATTGCGGAGACCGGGCTCGACAGCTGGAAGGCATCGATGGACACCGATGCCCGAAGCTGGGCCTGGCTGCAGATGCTGCAGCTGGGGGCAGCCGCGGCCGCGCCCCTCGCACTGCTGCTGCTCGGCAGGAAGGGCATTGCGGTGCGGGGCTCCCACGGGTCCCGATCGCTCGCCTGGGGCGCCGTCCTGCTCGCGGCGTTGCAAGTGCTCCACGTGCTGGAGGTGCGGCGTGTCCTCTCGCAGGTCGTCACGTTCGTGCAGGCAGGAGGGGCAACCGAGCCCCCCGCGGCCTTGTGGACGGGAGCGACTCCCGCTGGCGATGCGCTCGATGACGGGGGCCTCAGGCCTTCGCTGAGCCTCGGCGCCGACGGCGTGTCGCTGCCCGGCACGCCGCGCGTTCGCTGGGAGGCATCGGGGCGCGGCGCGGACGAGGCGCTGTCTCGCTACAGGCAGGAGCTTGCCGTAGCGCTCGCGGGGCCTCCGGTTCCTCCCACCTCCCTGTCGGTCGCGCTCGAGCCCGACGCCACGCTGAGCTCACTGCTCTGCCTCGCCGGCGCGGCGCGACGCCTCGGCGTGGGCGCGGTCGAGCTCGCGTCGGGCCCCGAGCAGCCCGTGTCACCGGCCACGCGCCAAGCGCTCGCCCACGTCAGCCCGGCGCTGGGCAGTGCCTTCTCTTCCTTGGTCCGCACGCACCCTGCGCTGTCACTCCAGGCCGGGTGTCGAGACTCGCACGCCGAACACAAGGCGTCCCTGACCCTCAGCCCGACGTCACCGCCGGACGAGGCGGCATTGAAGCGAGCACGGCCCTTCAGTGGGTGGCGCTGCGTCGCGCTGAACGTGTCAGGGAGCGCCACCATTTCGGACCTGCTTCGTGTCCTCGACGACCTGGGCGAAGACAGCGAGCTGGCACTTGCCCCGGAGAGCGAGGCGCAGTGCCAGGCAAAGGACGCCCACTGAACCGGAGCTATCCAAGCTTGGCCCGAAGAGTCGCCTTCGGTTCCGTCGCGTAGGAGACCGTGTGCGGCCTTCATCCGTGATTGATGTCTGCCAGGAAGTCCTGACGCCGTGGCACGCGCGGCCCCGCCTGCGCTAGACCCAGGGCCCCCATGCCCGCACTGCGCTCGACGCTGCTCCCGCTGGTCCTCCTCCTGGGTGCTCCTCTCGCCGGCTGCGCCCGCTCCCGCGCCGCAGCCTCGCCGCAGCCCGGTGCGCCCGCACCGCAGGTGGCCGCTGCTCCCGTCGCGCCCCGCGGCCATCCCACGCCGCCTGCGCTGCGCCTCAGCGAGTACGTGAAGCCCACCGCCTATGCGCTGGAGCTCACGCTGCGCCCGGAGCAGCCGCGCTTCGAGGGGCGCGTCACCATCGACCTGCAGCTCTCGCTCGCCACCGACCTCGTGTGGCTGCACGGCAAGGGCCTGACCATCACCAGAGCGTCCGCGCAGCTGGGCGACAAGCAGGTGCCGCTCGAAGCGCTCCAAGCAGAGGGAGACTTCCTGGGCTTCGCCGCGCCGCAACTGCTGCCCGCGGGCAAGGTGCAGCTCCGCATCGACTACACGGGCCCGCTCTCCGAGCGCGAGGTGGAGGGACTCTTCCGCGTGAAGGAGGGCGACGACTGGTACGTCTTCTCCTACTTCGCGCCCATCGCCGCGCGCCGCGCCTTCCCCTGCTTCGACGAGCCGGGCTTCAAGACGCCCTGGACGCTGACGCTGAATGTGCCGCGGGACGTGATGGCCGTGGCCAACACGCCGCAAGTAGAGGTGCACCCGCGCGCCGATGGCCTGCAGACCTTCCGCTTCGCGCCCAGCGAGCCGCTGCCCACCTACCTCGTGGCCTTCGGCGTAGGGCCCTTCGACGTGCTGGAGGCGAAGCCCTCCGGGCAGCGCAAGGTCCCCACGCGCATCATCACGCCGCGCGGCCGGCGCGTGGAGGCCACCTACGCGGCGGAAGTGACGCCGGAGGTGCTGGGCCAGCTGGAGCGCTACTTCGGCACGCCCTACCCCTACGCGAAGCTGGACGTGATGGCGGTGCCGCTGCAGCGCGGCGCGATGGAGAACGCGGGCCTGGTTACCTACGACTCCTCGCTCATCCTCAGCAAGCCGGAGCAGGACACGATCGCCCGCCAGCGCGGCTTCGCGAACACCCAGATGCACGAGCTCTCGCACCAGTGGTTCGGCAACTGGGTGACCATGGCGTGGTGGGACGATGTCTGGCTCAACGAGTCCTTCGCCACGTGGATGGCCTCGCACCTGGTGGCGCAGTGGCAGCCCACCTGGGGCGAGGACCTGCGCCGCGTGGCGAGCCGCAACCTCGCACTCGAGGTGGACAGCCTCTCCACCGCACGCCGCGTCCGTCAGCCGGTCGAGCGCCTCGACGACATCTACAGCGTCTACGACCCCATCAGCTACATCAAGGGCGCCGCGGTGCTGCGCATGACGGAGGCGTGGCTCGGCGAGGATGCGTTCCGCCGTGGGGTGCGCAGCTACCTGGGCGCCCACCCGCACGGCAGCGCCACCGTGGGCGACTTCGCGAAGGCACTCTCGGCCGAGGCCGGCCGCGACGTCGCCCCGGTGCTCGGAAGCTTCCTCGACCAGACCGGCGCACCGCTGCTGGGCGTGCAACTGCAGTGCGCGAAGGACAAGGCCCCGGCGCTGCGCCTCACCCAGCAGCGCTACGTGCCACTGGGCAGCAAGCCCGGCGCTGCGCAGACCTGGCACCTGCCGCTGTGCGTGCGCTACGGCGGCCCCACCGGCGAGGCCCGGCGCGCGTGCACCGTGCTGGAGGCCGCGCAGGGTGAGCTGCTGCTGGAGGGCGCGAAGGGCTGTCCCGCGTGGGTGATGCCGAACGCGGATGGCGCGGGTTACTACCGCAGCGCGCTCGAGCCCGCTGAGCTGCGGGCCTTGCTCGGGCCGCACGCGAAGAAGCTCACGGCGGAGGAGCGCGTGGCGCTGCTGGGCGATGCGCGGGCCCTGGTGCTGGCCGGCCGGCTGCCGATCACCGAGGCGATGCAGTGGGTGCGCCAGTACGCAGGCGCGCCCGAGCGCGAGGTGGTGCTCGCAGCCGTGCGCCTGATGGGCGTGCTGCGCAAGGAGCTGCTGCCCGCGTCGCTGCTGCCCGCGCGCGAGCGCTTCGTGCGCGAGGTGTTCCAGGCCCGTGTGCGCGCACTCGGGCTCACTGCGAAGCGCGGAGAGAGCGAGGACGCGCGCCTGCTGCGCCCGAAGCTGGTGACGCTGGTGGGCCAGGACGGCCGCGACGAGGCGCTCATCCGCCAGGCGCAGGGGCTCGCGCGCGGCTGGCTCGCGAATCCGGCGAGCCTCGAGGCGGAGCAGGTGGACCCGGTGCTCGCGGTGGCGGTGGCGGGCACGGACGCGGCGCTGCACGCCGAGCTGCTCGCGAAGATGAAGACCACGCCCGACCGCAAGCTGCGCCAGCAGCTGATCGCCGCGCTGTCGCAGGTGCGCGAGCCCTCCCTCGTTCGCACGCAGCTGGAGCTGCTCCTGCAGCCGGAGCTGGACCTGCGCGAGGGCATGCCCCTGCTGGCGGGAGCCGCGGGGGACGTGCGCACGCGGCAGCTCGCGTACGACTTCACGAAGGCGCACTACGACGCGCTGGCGGCCCGGCTGCCCGAGACCTCCGTCGCGCGGCTCGCTGCGCTGGCCGCAGGCTTCTGCAGCCCCGAGGCGCGCGACGACGCAGAGGCCTTCTTCGCCCCGCGCCTGGCGAAGGCCCAGGGCGGGGCGCGCGCACTGGCCAACGCGCTGGAGGCGGTGGACCAGTGCATCGCGCTGAAGGCCGCGCAGGGCGCGAGCGCCGAGGCCTCCCTGCGCTAGCACCCTTGGCCCGAATGGTCCCCTTCCTGTCCGCGGCGCACCTCGACGCCGCGGGTGGGCAGGGGTACTCATTGCCCATGACCGACACCGCTCTGCTCCTCGTCGACGTCCAGCGCTCCTTCGAAGTCCGCCCCTACTGGAGCGAGAAGGACCTCCCGGCCTTTCGCGACCGGCTCCTCGCGCTTATCGAGGGCTGCAAGGCCCGAAAGGTCCCCATCGTCCGCATCCTCCACGTGGAGGACGAGGGCGCCTTCTCGCTCGCCTCCGGCCTGGTGAAGCCCATGGCCTGGCTCCCCGAGCACCACGACGTGCTCTTCCACAAGCACGTGCACAACGCCTTCACGGACACGGGGCTCGACTACTGGCTGCGCACGCGCGGCATCAAGAAGGTGATCGTCACCGGCATCCGCACCGAGCAGTGCTGCGAGACGACGACGCGCGTCGCCTCGGACCTGGGCTACGCGGTGGACTACGTCACCGAGGCCACCCTCACCTTCCCGATGACGCACCCGAACGGGCGCACCTACTCCCCCGAGGAGCTCAAGGAGCGCACCGAGCTGGTGCTCGAGGGCCGCTTCGCCTCCATCAAGACCGTGACGCAGTGCCTCGCGGGGCTCTGAGCTAGGCTGGGCGCCCGTGCAGCTCGACGTCTACTTCGTCCTCACCCCGCGCTTCCTGATGCTGGACCTCTCGGGTCCGGCAGAGGCCTTCGCGTACGCCGTGCGCCACGGTGCGCCCTTCCGGGTGCACTGCGTGTCGCCCACGCCCACGGTGAGGAACGCCCTGGGCTTGAGCGTGGGAGACCTCGAGCCGCTGCCGGACGCCCTCCCGCCCGGCGCCCTCGTCTTCCTCACCGGAGTGATGGGCGCGGCCACGGGCTACGAGAACCCCGAGTCGCGCGCGGTCGTCGCATGGCTGCGGCGCGTGCTCACGCCGCAGCAGCGGCTCGCCTGCGTGTGCTCCGCGGCGCTGCTCGCCGGAGAGGCGGGGCTCCTGGACGGGCGCCAGTGCACCACGCACCACTCGCTCACGGGCCGCCTGCGCGAGCTCGCCCCACGCGCCGAGGTGCTCGAGGACCGCGTCTTCGTCGAGGACGGCGCGGTGTGCACGAGCGCAGGCGTGACGACGGGCATCGACCTCGCGCTGCACCTCATCGAGCGGCACGCGGGCGCGGTGACGGCGCAGACCGTGGCGCGCGAGCTGGTGGTGTGGCAGCGGCGCACGAGCAACGACCCGCAGATCTCCCCGTGGCTCGCCTTCCGCAACCACCTGCACCCCAGCGTGCACCGGGTGCAGGACGCGCTGAGCCGAGCGCCGGAGCGGCCGTGGCCCCTGGAGGAGCTCGCCCGGCTCGCCCACACCAGCGTGCGCAACCTCACACGCCTCTTTCGCGAGCAGACCGGCACCACCATCGTGGACTACCAGCAGCGCATCCGCGCGGCGCAGGCGCGCCAACTCCTGGAAGACCCGCGCATGTCCGTGGAGCAGGTGGCTGAGCGCGTCGGCTTCGGCTCCGCGCGAGCGCTGCGCCGCGTCTTCGTGCAGGTTTACGGCGCGCCACCGCGAGCGCGACGCCGTAGCGCTGCCGCAACGCTCACTGCGCGCACGGCCGCACGGCGCACGCGCGTGTGACACCTTTTGCGAAGAGGTGCGAGGTCGAGCCCCGCACGCCTCGGGCAAGGGGCGGACACGGGAGGGGACGGGCTCGTGCCGATGACGCCGAGTGCGCGCGGGCCTCGCCGTGCGCGGCGCACCGGGGGCGCACAGCGAGCGGCTTCACTCTCCGTGCGGGCCCGCCGGAGCTCGAAGGGCTACCTCGCGCAAAAAGGTAAAATAGGATTTTACGATTTTGCATCACGCGCCGCCCCACAATCGGGAGGGTCCCCTCGGCCGGAACATTTCGTCCAGCGTGCTCCCGTGCCCCGCCCTGCGCCTCCCCGGAGCGTGCCGTGAGAGCAGCGGCCGCGCGCGCTTGGCGGAGCGAAACGCCATCGTGATTCCCTCTCTCCCAGGAGCCCGGGCTGAGCGTGTGAGAGGCAGGGATGCCAGCACACCACTCCGGGTCGCCGCCGGAGAGGCTCAATTCCAGGCGAGCCCCGACCGGCGCTCCCAGTAGACGCGCGGCTGCTCCGCGAGCCCCTCCAGCCCCCGTTCCGGCAACACCAGCGCCTGCGCCGACAGATGGCTCTGCAGCTGCGCCACCGTCGCCGCGCCGCTGAGCACCACGTCCGCCCAGGGCTGCGCGAGCGCAGCGGCCACAGCGACCGCATCCACCGACGCGCCAAGCTGCACAGCCGCCTCGCGAAGCGGCGCCAGCCCGGGCTCCCCGTTGCGCGGCGTGAGCCGCCCGTTGGCCACGACCTCCTTCACGATGACGCCCATCCCGGAGGCATGCGCGTCCGCGAGCGCGGGCCCCACGGAGGGCTCGAGCAGGTTCCACGTCGCCTGCACACAGGCGAAGAGCGGCTGCCCCCCGCGGCGCACCTCAAGCGCGCGCCGCAGCGTGTCCGCCTGGCCCGCGCCACTGAGCGAGAGCCCCACCGCGAGGCCGCCATCTCGCAGCCGCGCGAGCCCGTCCAGCACCCCCGCGTCCTCGAGCACCCCGCTCTCCCGAGTCGCCGAGTGGATCTGGTACAGCCCGAGGTACGCGCCGAGCAGCGCGCGGCTCTCCTGCACCTGGCGCTCGAGCGTGGCGAGCGAGTGCTCCTTCACCTCGTGCTTCGGCGCATCCACCCGCCAGCCCGCGGTGTACGTGTAGCCCCACTTGGAGCCCACCGAGAGCGCCCCCGGCGCAATGCCCCGGCGTGCGAGCCACGAGGAGAGGAAGGCCTCGGCGCGCCCGTACGAGCGTGCCGCGTCCACGTAGCGCACGCCCGCGGCCCACGCGGCATCCAGCACCGCGTGTGCGTGGGCCTCGAGGGCCTCCTCGCTGCGATCTCTCCCGAGGTCCTCGGCGTGTCCGAGGGTGATGTAGCCCGGCCGGCCCAGCGCCGCGAGCCCGAGCCCGAGGCGGGAGACGGCCAGGCCCGTGCGGCCGAGCGTGCGTGTCATGCCCCCGTCCTACCGCAGCGCGCTGCGCAGGGCCTGGGCGAGTTTGCGCACCGCGTACCCCTCGAAGTCCTCCACGGGGTCGACGCTCGAGGGGAACACCTCCAGCAGGCTGTCCAGCAGCGCCTGCACGTCGGCGACGCGCGGCGCAGCAGAGGCATCCCCCTCCTCGAGCCGCAGCGCCGCCTGCACCAGGTGCAGCCAGCGGTCCTCTCGCGAGCCGCTAGAGGTGCAGGTCACCGGCGGCCTCCGGCTGGTAGGGCACGGCCACCACGCGCACGTAGCGGGTGCGTCCGCCCGGGACGCGCAGCGCCGTGCGCTCGCCCACGAGGCGGCCGAGCAGCGCGCCTCCCACCGGCGCGAGCACCGACACGCGGGTCCCACCGCCCTCGAAGGCATCGCGCGGGTAGCACAGCGTCACCTCGCGCCGCGAGCCGGTCTCCTCGTCCTCGAAGACGACGCTGCTGTTCATGGTGACGAGCGTCGGGGGCACCTCGCGGGAGGCGGCGACGCGGGCCTCGGCGAGCTCCAGCTCGAGCAGCTCGGCGGGCTGGGCGAAGCGGCCGCCCTCGCACTGCTCGAGCACGCGGGTGAGGCGCTGCAGGTCCTGCTCCGTCACGGTCATCTTGCGCTGCGAAGTCATCGGGGTACTCCAAAGGGAATTGAGCCGGCGGCCCCCGATGGGGACACCCGGCGCGAGAGGGCACGGCGCGGATGCGTGCAGGGCCCGCGTCCGCAGAGAATCGAGGGTCTGGAGGAGGACGCCGGGCGCGAGAGCTACGAGGGGCGCGCGGCGTCCGTCCCAAGCGAAGCCGTGGCTCCGCCGTGGGTGAGCGTGACCCGGCCGCCTGCGCGCTCGCGCTTCACGGGCACAGCACGGATGGCGGCGACGGGACGCATGGACGGGGCAGTCTAACCCCCGTCCTGCCTGCCCGCCAGGGTGTAGGGCGGGGGCCCGGCAGCCGGGGCGTCATTCGCCAGTCAGTGCAACCCATTCAGGCCCCCGCGCGTAGTGCCATCACCATGCGCGCACTCCGCCTCCCCGCCCTCCTCGTCCTCGCCTCCCTCGCCTGCGCCTCGCCGCCTGCCCACGCGCACGAGGCCGACCACCCCTTCCCCGTGCAGAAGACGGACGCCGAGTGGCGCGCCCAGCTGAGCGCGGGTCAGTACGCCGTGCTGCGCAAGGCGGACACCGAGCGGCCCTTCACCGGGGCCCTGTGGGACAACCACGAGAAGGGGGTGTACCGCTGCGCCGGCTGCGGGCAGCTGCTCTTCACCTCGGACGCGAAGTTCGACTCGGGCACGGGCTGGCCCAGCTTCTTCCGCCCGGCGCGGGCGGACTCCGTCGTCACGCGCGAGGACCACAGCCTCTTCGGCACCCGCACGGAGGTGCTGTGCGCGCGCTGCGGCGGGCACCTGGGCCACGTGTTCGACGACGGCCCCGCGCCCACGGGCCTGCGCTACTGCATGAACAGCGCCGCGATGCGCTTCGAGAAGGCGGCGAAGTAGGGCATCTTCGCGCCCGCCATGCGCTCCTTTCCCACCGAGTTCGCCGAGCTGCTCACCCCGCGGGGCCGGCGCATCCTCGAGGGCCGCGACCGCCGCGCCTGCGGCGCGCTGCTCGACCCCACCCGCCCCTTCCTCGCGCTCACCGACGTGGTGGACGCGCGCCGCGCGGCCGCCTGCCGAGACCTCCTCGAGCGCGCCATGCCCGGCACGCTGATGCGCATGGAGGACCCCATTCCCGAGGAGTCGCTCGCCGGGATGACCGAGAACTACGCGGAGCTGCTGCCCAAGACGGTGCGCGTGCGCACGGCGCTGCTGGAGAGCCGCCGCTCGCGCTCGTGGAAGGCCGCGGACGAGGTGGGGCTCATCGCCATGCTGCGGTCGGAGAGCTTCGCGGCCTTCGCGGCGGCGGTCGCCGGGCGCCCCCTGCGCCGGCGCTGGGGCATCCAGCTCCTGTGCTACGGACCGGGCGACTACAGCGGCCCACACAACGATCACCACCCCGAGGAGCCCGAGGCGGCCCACGGCTACGTGGACATGCACCTGAGCCTCGCCACCCCCGCGGTCGACCACCAGTGGCTGGTGTACGCCCAGGACGGCCACTTCAGCGAGATGACCCGGGTGAGCACCGTGGGCGGCATCACCGTCTATCGCCTCCCCTTCTGGCACTACACCACGCCGCTGATGGCGCGCCCACGCAAGGAGGCCGACGCGCGGCGCTGGGTGCTCCTGGGCACCTTCCTCGACAAGCAGGTGCCCGCTAAGGTGGCGCCGTGAAGATCGTCTCCTGGAACGTGAACGGGCTGCGCGCGGCGCACAAGAAGGGCTTCTGCAGCTGGCTGCACGCGAGCGGCGCAGACGTGGTGGGGGTGCAGGAGGTGCGCGCCCAAGCGGAGCAGCTGCCGGACGAGGCGCGCTCGCCCGAGGGCTGGCACACCCACTTCGTGCACGCGACGCGCGCGGGCTACAGCGGCGTGGGGCTGTTCAGCCGGCTCCGGCCCGACTGCGTGGAGACGCTGCTCGGCCACGACGACCTGGACTGCGAGGGGCGCCTGCAGGTGGCCACCTTCGGCCAGCTCACGGTCGTCAACGCGTACTTCCCCAACGGCAACGGCAAGGAGCGCGACAACAGCCGCATCCCCTACAAGCTGCGCTTCTACGCCGTGCTCTTCGACCGGCTGAAGCGCGCGCACCTGAAGGGCGAGCGGCTGCTCGTGATGGGTGACTTCAACACCGCGCACGCGGAGCTGGACCTCGCGCGCCCCCGCGAGAACCGCGAGACGAGCGGCTTTCGCCCCGAGGAGCGCGAGGAGCTCTCGCGCTGGCTCGCCGCGGGCTGGGTGGACACCTTCCGCCACTTCCAGCCGGCCGGCGGCCACTACAGCTGGTGGAGCCAGCGCGGCGGAGCGCGCGAGCGCAACGTGGGCTGGAGGATCGACTACGTGCTCGCCTCCCCCGGCGCGATGCCCTTCGTGCGCGCGGCGGCCATCCACCCGGACGTGCACGGCTCGGATCACTGCCCGGTGAGCGTGACGATGGACCCCAAGGTCCTGGGCGCCAACGTCGTGCGCACGGCGCCCGCTGCCAAGGCGCCGCCGGCCAGGAAGGCCGAGAAGGCGCCCGTCGCAGTCAAGGCGCGCAACACCGTGAAGGTGCCTGCAGCGAAGGCACCGGCCGCGAAGAAGGTGCCGGCGGCGCGCAAGCGCGCGACCACCGCGCGCCCGCGCACCACGCCCTGAGTGCCGCACGCGCTTCAGGCGTGCTTCACGGAGTCCTTGGACGGGAGCTTCAGCCGCTGGCCGACCTGGATCTTGTCCGGGTCCTTCAGCTGATCGCGGTTGAGCTCGAAGATCTTCGGGTACAGCTTGGGGTCGCGGTAGAGCTGCTGGGCGATCTTGGAGAGCGTGTCGCCGCTCTTCACCGTCCAGTAGCCATAGGCGTCGTCGTGGCTGACCTTCAGGTCCACCATCGTCTCGGCCTGCCAGTTCGCGTGGGTCTTGATCTTGTCCCAGACGAGGTCGCGCTCGAAGGCGTAGGGGGCGCTGCCCTTGAGGACGAGCTTGCCGCCGTCCTCCTTCACCTCGGTCAGCTGCACGCCGAGCTGCTTCGCCGTGTCCAGCACGTCGCCGTACGTCTGCTGCAGGCCCATGGGGTCACCTCCGGAAGCGGGTGGGACCCCTCAGGGTGTGCTGCCCCCGGCGGCGGGACAACCTGCGGCCTCCCGCGCCTGCCCGCCCTGCCTTCAGGCCTCGGGGTCCTTCAGCCAGGCGAGCGCGTCTGCGCGGTTGTCGAAGGTCGAGGTGGGAATGGTGAGCAGCGCCTGCTTCGTCATGCGCCAGGCCTGCAGGCCGCTCGCCGCGTCCGAGACGATGCGCGCCGAGCGCTGCATGCCCTTGAGCTGGGCGAAGGCGTTGAGGCTCGCCATCTGGGGCACGAACTCGCGCGCGAGCATGCGCAGCTGCGACTGGTCCACCAGCGCGCTCCAGGGCCCCGCGAACTGCTCGATGACGGGGCGCACCTTCGCCAGATAGTCCGCCACGTCCGCGGCGCTGGGGCGCTCGGGGTAGACGACTTCGAGGATGCGGTCCTGCTCATGGACGATGATCTGGAATGACATGAGTCCCCTGGGTCTACACCCCGCGCGTCCTTTTGCCCACCCCCCTATCCCGGGGGCCCCGCGCTGGCCAGCTCCGAGCTGTCCTCCTCGTGGGTGCGCGGCGCCGCCTCGCCCGCAGCGCCCGTGCCCACCGGCACGCTGAAGCCGAAGGTGGAGCCCGCGCCCGGGTGGCTGTCCACCCAGATGTGCCCGCCGTGCGCCTCCACGATGAGGCGGCTGATGTAGAGCCCCAGCCCCAGGCCCTCCACGCCCTTCACCGAGCGCACGCGGAAGTACTTCTCGAAGAGGCGCGCCGCCTTGTCCTCGGGGATGCCGGGCCCCTCGTCGCGCACGCTGACCACCGCGACCCCGCCCTCGCGCTCCAGGCGCACCACCACGGGGGTGCCCGGCGGGCAGTACTTGAGCGCGTTGGAGAGGAGGTTGACCACCACGCGCTCGAGCCGCGCCGGGTCCACCGACACGGGCCCCACGGGCCTCGGCACCTCGAGGCGCAGCCGCGAGCGCTCCTCGGGCAGCACCGTGCGCTCCATGACGTCGGCGAGGAAGCGCGCGAGCTCGGTGGGCTCCTTGTGCAGCTCCACGCCGCTCTCCAGGCGCGTGGTGTCCAGCAGCTCCTCCACCATCCCGTTCATCCGGTCCACGCTGCGCAGCACGCCATCCAGCAGCAGCCGCTCGCGCGCGTAGTCCTGCTCCTCCTCGCGCCCGCGCACCTCCAGCACCCGCCGCAGGTTCTGCAGGCGCACGGAGATGTTGTTGAGGGGGTTCCTCAGGTCGTGGGAGATGAGCCCCACGTACTCCTCCTGCAGCCGCTCCAGCTCCCAGCGCGCCGAGATGTCCTGCAGGGTCACCACCGCGCCGAGGATGCGCCCGCGCGGCTCGCGCGCCGGGGCCGCGTTCACCAGCACCGGCACCGCGGGGCGCCCCTCGGGCTGCAGCAGGTACACCTCCGCGCGCACCGAGTGGCCGCGCAGCGCCCGCGCGAAGGGCATGTCCGCGACCGGCAGGGTGGCCCCGTCCGGCATGCGCAGCCGGCTCACCAGCTGCTCGCGCCCCACGCGCCCCGGCTTGCCCAGCAGCTCGCGCAGCGCACGGTTCACCAGGGGAGGCGCCTCGCCCGGCTCCACGAAGAGCACCCCCACCGGGGCCTCGTCGAGCACCGTCTGCAGCAGCGCCTGGCCTGCCTCCGCCTCCGCGCGCGCCTGCTGCTCCAGGCTGAGCAGCCGCTCGCGCTCCGCGTCCGCCTGCAGGCGCCGGGAGATGTCGCGCAGCACCGCCGTCACCTCGGTGAAGCTCCCCTCCTCCACCGGGCTGAGGCTCACCTCGAGCGGCACCTCGCGCCCGTCCTTGCGCGTGCCCACCAGCCGCATCACCCCGCGCTGCGCGCGCAGCAGGGGCGAGGAGAAGTACGCGTTGCGCTCGCGCCGGTGCGCGCTGCGGCGCACCTCGCTCAGCAGCACGGAGACGTCCTGGCCGAGCAGCTCCGCGCGCGGGAAGCCGAAGAGCCGCTCCGTCTGCGCGTTGGCGTAGAGGATGCGCCCGCTCGCATCCACCGTCACGATGGCGTCCGGGGCGGTCTCCAGCAGGCCGCGAAAGCGCACCTCCGAGCGCTGCAGCGCCTCGGCCACCTCCTGGCGCGTGCGGTCGATGCGGTCCAGCACGCGCGCCGCGAGCAGGAGCAAGAGCAGGCCCAGCGCCGAGACGAGCGAGGCGAGCATCACCGTGGCCAGCGTGAGCGGCAGCCCGGTGCCCGCCGCGAGCCCCGCGAGCAGCACTCCCAGCACCAGCGGCCCGAACACCACGTAGGGGGCGAGCCTGCGGGCAAAGAAGCCGCCCAGCTTCGCGCTGGTGAGCTGCGCCATCACCCCCCTGCGCCCCACCCTCGCGCACAGGGTGGCAAGTCCGAGGCTGAACAGCGCCACCGCCGTGGGCAGCGCCATGGCGAGCGGCACCCCGCCGCTGGGCCGCGGGTCCAGGCTGCCCACCCGGTGGATGTAGCCGTTGAGCACCACGGTGAGCAGCAGCGCGTTGGCGAGCGTGAGCACCTCACTGGGGCGCACCCCGAGCCACGAGGGCACCTCGAGCAGCAGCAGCGCGAGGCCCAGCAGCACCACGCTCAGGGCCGTGCTCAGCGCGGGGCGCGCCGCGAGCCCTCCCTCCGGCTGCAGGTTGCCCGCCCGAAGGAGCAGCGGGAGCTGCTCACCCGTCAGCGCCTCCCACAGGGTCATCGCCCCCAGCACCACCGCCACGGCCGCCGTCGCCTGCGCCACGCGCGACTGCAGCCGGAAGCCGCCCGGCACCAGCTGCAGCACCAGCGCGAGCGCGAGCAGCAGCACGCGCATGCAGGTGGCGGGCACCATGTCCGGCAGCGCCGGGCCCCAGCGGTAGAGCCCCGGCACCTCCAACGCCCAGCCCACGAGCGCGAGGCCCGTCACCGTCACGGCCACCACGGCCGCTGCGGCGGAGACCCAGCGCGCTCCGGGGATCTCCCGGAGCTCTGAGCTGAACGTCATCGGTGTTGCCCCCCGGGTGCAGCAGGCCTTCGGCAAGGTAGGGCGGCCGGGGGGCTTGCCACCATCGTCGATGGGGACAGGAGCCGGTGCGGCAGCAGACGAACGCACTGCCCCCCGGTGCGCCGCCCCCGCACACGGCGTCCGGGAGTGCGCAGTCCCGCTGCTAGTCCGCCTTCAGCGCCACCATCGGCTGCACGCGCGCGGCCCGCAGCGCAGGGAGGTAGGTCGCCCCCAGCGCCACCAGCAGCAGGAGCAGGGGCGAGGCCACGAAGGCGAGCGGGTCCACGGCGCTCACCCCGTACAGCAGGCTCGCGAGCAGGCGGCTGAGCGCGAAGGCGCCCGCGACCCCCAGCGCCGCCCCCGCGAGCACCGCCCCCATGCCCTGCGCGAGCACCAGCCGGATGACGCTCTGGCGCGTGGCCCCGAGCGCCACCCGCACCCCGATCTCCTGGGTGCGCAGGCTCACGAGGTAGCTGAGCACGCCGTAGATGCCCACCGCCGCGAGCACCAGCGCGAGCGCGGCGAGCGTGCCGATGAGCAGCATGTTGAAGCGCTGCGCCCCCAGGGAGCGCGCCACGATCTCCTCCATGGTGAGCATGTTCGTCACCGGCTGGCGCGAGTCCACCGCCCAGATCTCCCGGCTCACCTGGGGCCCGAGCCGCGCGGGGTCCCCCGCCGAGCTGCGCACCACCAGGCTCTGCGGCAGCAGGCGCACCAGCAGCGTGTTGAGCGCGGGGGCCACCTGCGCCATCGGGATGTAGAGCACCGCGGGCACCTCCTTCTCCAGGCCCCCCTCGCGCACGTCCTTCACCACGCCCACGATCTCGCGGGGCGCCGCGTCCGCGAGCTCCGGCACCACCGGCTTGCCCACCCAGATGCGCTGGCCCACCGGGTCCTGGTCCTTGAAGTACTTCTTCGCCGCGGTCTCGTTGATCAGCACCACGCCCGGCGCCCCCACGCCGTCCGTCTGCGCGATGCTGCGCCCGCGCACCAGCGGGATGCGCAGCGCGGGGAAGTAGCCCGGCGTCACCGCGCGGTACTGCGCCCCGCCCACGCCCTCGTCCACGCCGCCCTTGTAGCGGCCCTCGATGGTGAAGGTCATGTCAGGCCCGCCCTCGAGCGGCAGGCTCGCCGCCGCCCCCGCCGCGCTCACCCCGGGCAGCGCCGCCACGCGCGCGAGCACCTGGTCGTGGAAGCGCGCGAGCGCCTCCGGAGAGCCGTAGCGCGCCTCGGGCAGCGAGAGCTTCATCGTGAGCACGCCCTGGGGATCGAAGCCCGGCGCCGTGCCCCGCAGCTGCGCGAAGCTCTTCACCAGCAGGGAGGCCCCGATGAGCAGCACCACCGCGAGCGCCACCTCGCCCAGTACCAGCAGGCGCCGCGTGCGCACCCCCGAGGGCCCGCTGCTCGTGCGCTGCGCGCCCTCCTTGAGCGCCACCTGCAGGTCCGTGCGCACCGCATGGGTCGCCGGGAGGATGCCGAAGAGCACGCCGGTGAGGAGCGAGATGCCCGCGCTGAACGCGAGCACCTTCCCGTCCAGCCCCACGCCGTCGAAGCGCTGCAGCTCCTCGGGCGCGAGCGCGAGCAGGCTGGGCACCAGCGCCGCCGCCACCAGCACGCCGAGCAGGCCTCCCATCACCGCGAGCACCAGGCTCTCGGTGAGCAGCTGGCGCACGATGCGGCCCGAGCTCGCCCCCAGCGCGCTGCGCACGGCGATCTCCCGCGCCCGCGTCGCCGCGCGCGCGAGCTGCAGGTTCGCGAGGTTCACGCACGCGATGAGCAGCACCAGCCCCACCGCCCCGAGCAAGACCAGCAGCGCCGGCTTCAGGTCCCCCGTGAGGTACTCCTGCAGGTTGCGCGAGGCGAAGGACTCCTTCTCGTCCAGCGTCTCGGGGAAGGTCTTGCGGAAGCGCTCGGTGACGAGCGCGAGCTGTGCGCGCGCCGCCTCCGCCGCCGTCCCGGGCTTGAGCCGCCCCACCACCTCCAGGTAGTTGGCCTTGTCCGTGCTCGCGGGGTTGAGCTGCAGGGGCGTCCACAGCTGCGCCGTCTGCGGGTAGCGGAAGCTCTGCGGCGCCACGCCGATGACCGTGTAGCTCTCGTCGTTGAGCACCACGCTGCGCCCCACGATGCCGGGGTCCGCGCCGAAGCGCCGCTGCCACAGCCCGTGGCTGAGCACCACCACGCGCGCCGCGCCCGGACGGTCCTCCTCGGGCAGGAAGTCGCGCCCGAGGGCGGGCGCCGTGCCGAACACGGTGAAGAAGTTGTGCGTGACGCGAGAGCCCACCACGCGCTCCGGCGTGCCGTCGCTCGCGAGGTTGAAGCCTGAGCCCAGGTTGTCGAAGGCCGCCACCCCCGAGTAGCTGTCCGTCTGGTCGCGCAGGAAGTGGTACTTGGGCACCGACATCGAGGTGGTGTCGCCCCCGGGAAAGGCGCGCACCAGCTGCTGCAGCCGCTCGGGCTCGCGGAAGGCGAGCGGGCGCAGGAGCACGCCGTTCACCACGCTGAAGATGGCGGTGTTCGCGCCGATGGCGAGCGCGAGCGTGAGCAGGGCGACGAGCGTGAAGCCGGGCTTCTTCACCAGCATGCGACCGGCGTAGCGCAGGTCTTCGAGGAGCAGGGACATGGAGGACTCTCCGGGGGGTGCCTGTCCGCGCCTACGCACGGGCGGCCGGGCCATTGCATCGCGGCCCCGCACTTGCCCCTTGGGCCAGGGGCCCGCCTGGGCGAGGCTCCTCGCCCCGTGCTCCCTCCCACCCCCGAAGCCCCCCAGCCCCAGCGCACCGTGCACTGCACGGACGCGCTCGCGTGGCTCGAGGCGCAAGGGACGCTCGCCGGCTGCTCGGTGGTCACCTCGCTGCCGGACGTGTCGGAGCTGTCCGGGATGGCGCTGCCCGACTGGAAGCGCTGGTTCGTGGGCGCGGCCCGGCTCGTGCTCGCGCGCGTCCCCGAGGACGGCGTCGCGCTCTTCTACCAGACGGACATCAAGCCGGATGGCGTCTGGGTGGACAAGGGCTACCTGTGCAGTCGCGCCGCCGAGGAGGCCGGCTTCGAGACGCTGTTCCACAAGGTGGTGTGCCGCAAGCCCGCGGGCACCGTCACCTGGGGCCGCCCCTCCTACTCGCACCTGCTGTGCTTCTCGCGCGGCGTGCGCGCGAACCTCGCGCACGCCACCGCGGACGTGCTGCCCGAGCTGGGCGAGATGACCTGGACCAAGGCCATGGGCGTCTCGGCCTGCGTGGCCGCCTGCCGCTTCATCCTCCAGCACACCTCCACCCGCACGGTGGTGGACCCCTTCTGCGGCCTGGGCACCGCGCTCGCGGTGGCCAACGCGCTGGGGCTGGACGCGGTCGGCGTGGAGCTCTCGCCCAAGCGCGCCCGGCGCGCGCGAAACCTGCGCGTGCAGCTGCCATGAAGCCGGGCATCTACCTCGCCCACAAGCCCGTGGGCGTCACCAGCTTCAGCCTCGTGCGCGCCCTCATGCAGGAGGTGGAGGCCGCGGGCCTCAGCCGCAAGCGCCTGCCGGTGGCGCACGGCGGCACGCTGGACCCGTTCGCCCACGGGCTGATGCTGCTGCTCGCGGGCCCCGCCACCCAGCTGATGGACCTGCTGCACGCGGCGCCGAAGACCTACGTGGCTGAAGTCGTGTGGGGCGTGGAGACGGACAACGGAGACCTGCTCGGCCAGGTGGTGTCGCGCGGGCCCACCGCAGGCCTCACTCCCGCGGCGCTGGACGCGGCGCTCCGGCCCTTCCTCGGCTGGCACGACCAGGTGCCCCCCTCCACCAGCGCGAAGAAGGTGGACGGCGAGTCCGCCTATCGCCGCGTGCACCGCGGGGAGACGGTGACCCTGCCGCCCTCGCGCGTGTACCTGCACGCCGCACGCTGGCGCTCCCACGCGCTGCCCGAGCGCAGCGTGCTCGAGCTCACCTGCCGCGGCGGCTTCTACGTGCGCGCACTCGCGCGGGAGCTGGGCCGGGCGCTGGGCTGCGGTGCGCACCTCGGGGGCCTCGCGCGCACCCGCATCGGGCCCTGGGAGGACCCGGGCGAGGGCGCGCGCGTGCACGTGGGCGGCCGCGGCGTGCTCCCCTGGTGCCCGTGGCGTCCCTTGAGCGATGCGGAGGTGGGCCTCCTGCGACGCGGCGAGCCCATCCCCGTCGGCAGCGTGCGCCCGCCCGACTGGTCGCTCCCGGAGGGCTACCCCGCGCCCGAAGGCTCCTTGAACCCCGTACGCGGCTTCCACCGCGAGCGCCTGCTCAACCTGCTCGTCACGACGGCCGAAGGGATGCTGCAGAGCGGGACCTACCTGCGCGGCGGCCTCTGAGACCTCCTCCCCGGGCGGCAGGCCAGCGGGCTCATGGCCGAGCGCAGCTTGCCTCCAGCCCCCGCGTGGAGAGCTTTGAGCGGAGGTGAGGGCGCCACTCCCGGCGCCCCGAGCGAGCGACAGGAGACGCACCCATGGCAGGCGAGAAGGAGGACTCGGGCCGCACTGGCACCGTGCAGAGCCCCAGCCAACCCGGACTCATCGGCGGCTCCGACGCCGACCGGCGCGACACGCGCGGCGACGGAGACGTCAGCGAGCCCCGCCGTGGGGCCGGCACCAGCGACCCGGCCGAGCGCAACAACAACGATGCTCCGCAGCGCCGTGCGCCCACGCGCGACGATCTCTAGGCAACTAGAGCGACCAGGGCTTGCGCGTGCGATCGATGGGCTCGGGCGGGGGCTTCACCTCGCCCGGCTTCGTCATGTCCCACGCGCTGTAGCGCCGCTGCTGCACGTCGCGCAGCTTCCCATCCTCGAAGCACACCGAGTAGAGCACGAAGCTCGGAGTCTCCATGGTGGGCATGCCGTAGCGGTAGCAGTCCTTGCCCCGCTCCTCGTCTGCCGCGAGCGGGCGGCCCAGCAGCGAGTGCACCTGCTGCTGGGTCATGCCCGGCTTCACCGTCTTGAAGCCGTGGCGGGTGATGATGTCCGTCGCCCCCTGGGTGTGCTGGGTGAGCGCCCAGACCATCGCCCCGAGGATCGCCAGCGCAGGCAGCGCGTAGGGCCAGCGCCGGCGGCGCTCCTCCTTCTTCTGGAAGGCCACGAAGAGCGGGCCGTCCGGCGCGAGCTCGTCCGGGAGGGGTCCCGGCAGGACCACCGAGGAGGCGGAGCGGGTCACCACGAGGCGATCGGCGTTGCTCATGCCCCAAGTCTTGCCGCCCCCGGGGGGGCGGATGCAAGCGGCTCTGCGGCCGATGGGGCGGCATGCTCGCCCAGTGCACGCCGCGGGAGGGCGCCTGGGCTACCTAGCGGGCAGGCGCGGTGACGGGCGCAGGGTGCGGCTCTGCCTCCAGCGCCCCGAGGCGGCGCATCCCCACCGCCGTCACCACTGCCGTCACGGTGAGCAGGGCGAACCCCAGCACCGCGGGCGCGAGCGACTCCGCGAGGCCGCCGATGACCACCGCCACCACGGACTGTCCCTCGCGTGCCATGTCGCTCGCGTAGATGCCCACGTGGGCGAAGCCGGTAATGCTCGCGAGCAGGAGCGAGCCCACCGTCGCCAGCGCCATGCACGCGATGACGCCGACGCGCCGCCGCTCGGGCCGCCAGGCGAAGAGCGCCGCGTTGCCCAGCGTCACCAGCCCCAGCGTCAGCACGCCCCACATCCCCACCCCACCCGCCTGCATCAGCTCCCCTGGACCCAGCATGTGTGCACCCCTGCGCGGTGAGCCGGCGCCTCCATTGGCGCCTCGGCCTCCCACCCTCCCAACGCGGGAGGGGCGCGGGCGTGACAGCGGCAAATAAAAAGGGGGCGCTTGTCACGTGCGGGGCCCTCGCGCGTTGATGCGCCCATGGGCACGGAGGAGCAGGCGCTGGTCGCCGACTTGCGCAAGGGGGACCCGGCCGCGTTCGACGCGGCCTACGCCCGCTGGCGCGCGCCCCTCTACGGCTTCCTCGCGCGCCTGAGTGGCCGGCGGGAGGTCGCCGAGGATCTGCTGCAAGAGACCTGGCTGCGCCTCGCCCAGCACGCCCCGCGCCTCGCGCCCGACACCGAGCTGGGCGCCTGGCTCTTCACCGTCGCGCGCAACCTGCACCGCAGCCACCGGCGCTGGAACGTGGTGGACACCGCGCTGCACGAGGCCCTCGCGCGCCTCGCCGCGCGCCTGCACGAGCCGCGCTCCCCCTTCGACTTCGCCGCCGCGAGCCAGCTCGAGCGCCAGCTGGAGCGGGCGCTCGCCTCACTCCCCCTGCGCTACCGCGAGCCCCTGCTGCTCACGGCCGTGCAGCAGCTCACCCACGCCCAGGCCGCCCAGGTGCTCGGGCTCAAGCCCGAGGCGCTCCGCCAGCGGCTCTCGCGCGCCCGTGGCATGCTCGAGGCGAAGCTGCAGGACGTCTCCCCTCCTCTCGGAGCCCTTCCATGACCACCCCACCGAGAGACCCGCTGCTGCAGGGCCTCGCCCAGCTCCCCGTGCGCGACGTCCCCCCGCACGTCGCCTTTCGCATCGCCCGCCGCGCGCGCGCCCGCCTCATGCTGCGCGCGCGCCAGGGTCCCCTCGCCCGCGCCTGGGACGCGGTGCTGGAGCCCGCGCTCACGGCCGCCTTCGTGCTGGTGTACTTGGGCTGGGCAGTGCAGACCGCGATCGTCCTGCTTTCGCCGCGCTGAGCGCGCGCGCTCAGGGCGCGGGAAGCGACTCCATGAAGGCGAGCACCCGGCGGTTGAAGTGGCCGCGCACGTCCGCGTGCAGCATGTGGCCCATGCCCGGCACCTGCTCCACGTGCGCGTTCGGCAGGGTGCGCCCCAGCGCCGCGAGCGTGGGCGCGTACTGCGGCGGGCTGCGCACACCGCCCAGCAGCAGCGCGGGCGTCTGCACGCGCGAGAGCGACGCATAGTCGGGGCGGTAGTCTCCGAGCGCGAGGCAGTCGCGGCGGATGGAGTCCCAGCGCGAGAGCACGCGGGCGCGCGCGAGCCGCGGCAGGCGCTGCACGTCCTCCTCCCCCAGCACGTAGCGCAGGAAGGCCTCGGAGGCGGCCGGGCCGCCACTCTCCGCCGCGGTGCGCTCGAGCGACTCCCACAGGCCCGGGGGCAGCAACGCGCCGGTGTCACTCGCGGCGAGGGGCGGCTCGATGAGCACCATGCCGCGCAGGAGCTCCGGCCGCGTGCGCGCGAGCTCCAGCACCACCACCGCGCCGAAGCTCGAGCCGCATGCGACGACCGGCTCGGTGGCGATCTCCTCCACCACCCGGGCTGCGTCGCGCGCGTGGTCCTGCACGCTGGGCGCGCGCTCGCCCTCGCGCAGCGGCGACTCGCCCGCGCCGCGGCGATCGTAGAGCAGCAGCCGCGCGTGGGCCTCGAGCCCCGAGCGCTGCACCGCCCAGGTGCTCAGGTCCGCCGCGCTGCCGTGCACGAGCAGCAGCGGCGCCCCGCGCCCCTCCACCTTCACCGCCAGGCCGTCCACGTTCAGGTCCATCAGGCGCCCTTCCCCGGCCGCAGCGTCTCGAGCTCGGCGAGCAGCGCCTGCAGCGCGGGCGTCTCCAGCGCGCGGTGCACCGAGGCGAAGAACTCCGAGAGGTCGCCCACGCCCTGCCCTTCGTAGATGCAGGCCTGCAGCCCCATCTCCAGCCGGTCCAGCTGCCGCACCAGCCGCGCCTCGAAGGAGCTGCCCGCCTCGTACTCCTCCCAGAGCGCGAGGTGCACTTCGCCGCGCGGCAGCTTCCCCAGGATGCGGTGCACCGCCTCGCGCTCGAGCCGGTGCTTCTCGGCCTTGTCCACGCCGGAGGCCGGAGTGAGGTCTCCCACGTAGGCCTCGCCCAGGTCGTGCAGCAGCGCGATGCGCACGGCGCGCGAGGCATCGGCCTCGGGGAAGTGGGCCTCGATGACCAGGAGGCACAGCAGCGCCACGCCGAAGGAGTGCTCCGCCACGCTCTCGCAGCGCTCGGGAGGAAGCCCCGTGCGCAGCCATCCCTGGCGGTAGAGCTGCTTGAGCTGGTTCGCCTCGAAGTAGGCCTCCAGCAGCGGCAGCGGGCGGCGCCCCTGCAGCAGGGAGATGGGAGCGGGAGCCTTGGTCTTCATGGCGCGTGGACCTCGGGAGAACTAGCTTCGTCGCGATGCTCACCGAGCTGCAGGCAGGTCCCTACACGATTCGCGGCATCTCGGTGGGTGGGGTGTACACCAGCCTGCAGGTGCCGCAGCTGGGCGCGGTGCTGGACGCAGGCGTTCCCATCCGCTCCTTCGCCGGGACCGACCGCATCTTCCTCAGCCACGGGCACCCGGACCACGCCGGGGCGCTCGGCGCGCTGCTGGGCATCCGGCGGCTCATCGGCAAGGGAGCCCCGCAGGTGTTCCTGCCCGAGGAGATCCTCCCGGCGATGCAGGAGGCGCTGGCCGCCCAGACGCGCCTGCACCACTGCGACCTCTCCATCCGCCCCGAGCCCCTGCGCCCCGGGGACACGCGCGAGCTGGGCGCGGGCCTCTGGGTGCGCGCGCTGCGCACCCACCACCCGGTGCCCTCGCTCGGCTACCAGTTCCTGCGGCGCGTGCAGAAGCTGCGCCCCGAGCTGCGCGCGCTGCCCGGCGAGGAGATCGCCCGGCTGCGGCGCGAGGGCGCACCGGGCGTCTTCGAGGAGACCGAGCACCTCGAGCTCGCGTACGTGACGGACACGCTCTCGCGCGTGCTGGAGACCAGCCCCGAGCTGCTGCGCAGCCGCGTGCTGGTGCTCGAGTGCACCTTCGTGGACGCGGCCCGCAGCGTCGAGGACGCGCAGGCCCGCGCGCACCTGCACCTGGACGAGCTCATCGCGCGGGCAGATGCCTTCGAGAACGAGGCCCTGGTGCTGATGCACTTCAGCCAGTCGCTCGCTCCGGCTCAGGTGCACGCCGAGGTGCAGCGCCGCCTCCCACCGGGTCTGCAGGGCCGCGTCTACGTCTTCGCGCCCCCCTCGGGCCCGTGGTTCGGCTGAGCCTCGCTACACGCCCAGCACCCACCCCTCCTCCTCCCGCACCGCCTGCGCTTCGGCATCGCTGAGCCCCGCAGGCCTCGCGAAGGACGCCGCGAGCCGCCCCGCCGCATCCTCGCGCGCGAAGTGCCGCGCGAGCGCCTCCACCTGCCGCGCGTCCTTCACGCCCGCGCCCTCGCGCGGCAGCGGAACGAGCGAGGGGTACACCTCCGCGAGCACGACGCAGGGCGCGCCGTCCGGCACGGCGAAACCCGTCTCGAAGGGCCACACGCGGACGTGCGGACCGAGCACCGGGTCCTCGCGCAGCGCGAGCAGGTGCGGCAGGCCGCACAGGCTCTGCCCGCCCACGCTGCCCGCGTAGGCCACCTTCCACACCGGCTGCGCCCCGCGCACGCGCAGCTCGCAGAGCCGGCGCTCGGTGAGCCCGCGCACGGGGTACGCGAAGCTCCGGCGCGTGGGGAGCGCCGGCAGCGCGCGCGAAGCGGGACGTCCCCAGAAGGGCCCCTCTCCGCCGGTGAGCTGCGCGTTGAGCGCGGCTGCGACCTCGAAGCGGTTGTTGGCGTTGTCCTGCGCGTCGCGCACGCGCCGCCGCCACTCCTCCCAGAGCGCGCGCCACGCAGGGCCCGCGAGCCCCAACGCCTGCGCGAGCCCGCGCGGGTACCCCAGCGCGAAGTCCACGCCGAGCAGCACGCGCGCACCGCGCGAGAGCTCCTCCGCGAGCACCGCGCGCAGCTGCGCCATCGCCTCGTGGCGCGTGGACGGGTTGCTCAACTGCAGCACAGCGGAGCCGGAGCAGAGGCGCGCCCACCAGATGCTGTCGCGCCCCGTCTTGGGCACGCCGTTCGCGCTCCAGTCCACGATGAGGAAGGTGTCGAAGCGCTCGCTCACAGGGCCGGCCCGCTCCACGTCGCCGCACGGCGGTGCAATCCCTCACTCGGACCCTCTCCCAAAGAGAGAGGGGACCGCTTCGTCAGCTGCGCGCGGGGCGCTGGGGGCGCCCTCGCGGGCGCGGCGGCAGGGGGCGCTCGCTCGCGGCCTGGCGCTCGAGCCGGGCGCGCTCGGCCGGAGTCTCCGGCGGCACGAGGCAGTGGGGCCCGCGGCCGATGAGATCCTCCCGGCCCGCCTGGCGCAGCGCCTCGCGCGCGAGCGGCCACTGCTCCGGGTTCCAGTAGAGCAGCAGCGCCTTCTGCAGCCGCTTCTCGCGCAGGCCGGTGGCCGTGTACACGGGCTCCATCTTCATGGGGTCCATGCCCGAGTAGTACATGCAGGCGGCCATGGACATGGGCGTGGGGATGAAGTCCTGCACCTGGCGCGGGCGCTTGCCGTTCTTCTTCAGCCACTGCGCGAGCTCCACCATGTCCTCGAGCGTGGAGCCGGGGTGGCCGGAGATGAAGTACGGGATGTCGTACTGCTCCTTGCCCGCGTCCTTGCTCGCGCAGGCGAACATGGTCTGGAAGCGCTCGAAGCTCTCGATGCCGGGCTTCTTCATCTTCTCCAGCACGCGCGGGGACACGTGCTCGGGGGCCACCGAGAGCTGCCCGCCCACGTGGTGCGCCGCGAGCTCCTTCACGTACTCGGGGCTGCGCTCGGCGAGATCGTAGCGGACGCCGGAGGCGATGAAGACGTGCTTCACGCCCTCCTCCTGGCGCACGTCGCGCATCAGCTCGATGAGGGGGCCGTGGTCCGTGACGAGGTTCTCGCACACCCCGGGGTGCACGCAGGAGAGCTTGCGGCACTTGCTCTCGATCGCCTCGCTCTTGCACTTCATCTTGTACATGTTGGCGGTGGGCCCGCCGAGGTCCGTCACCGTGCCGCGGAAGTCCCCCATGCGGCGCAGCTCGCGGATCTCCCGCAGCACGCTCTCGCCCGAGCGGCTCTGGATGACGCGCCCCTCGTGCTCGGTGATGGAGCAGAAGCTGCAGCCGCCGAAGCAGCCGCGCATCAGCACCACCGAGTGCTTCACCGTCTCGTAGGCGGGGATGGGCTCCTTGTACATGGGGTGCGGCACGCGGTTGAACGGGAGGTCGTACAGCTCGTCCATCGCCACCGTGGCCGTGCCCTCGGCGCGCCCGTCGTCGAGCGGGTGCGCCGGCGGGTTGAAGTACACCGCGCGGTCGCCGTGCCGCTGCGCCATGGGGCGCGCGTTGCCCGGGTTGGTCTCCAGCTGGAAGTCGTGCGTCATCCGCGCGAAGGCGACCTTGTCCGCGATCACCTCCTCGTACGAGGGCAGCACCACCGTCTTCTTGTCCGCGGCGCGCCGGGCGGGGTCCGCCTCGTGCTTCTGCATCTCGGCGTTGGAGATGATGTAGGCCGTGCCGCGCACGTCCTTGAGGTCGCTCATCTTCTCGCCGCGGTTCATCCGGTCGGCGATCTCCCAGATGGGCCGCTCGCCCATGCCGAAGACGAGCAGGTCCACCTTCGCGTCCATCACGATGGAGCGGCGCACCTTCTCGCTCCAGTAGTCGAAGTGCGCGATGCGCCGCAGGCTGGCCTCGATGCCGCCCAGCACGATGGGCACGTCCGGGAAGGCCTCGCGGCAGCGCTGCGCGTACACGATGCTCGCGCGGTCGGGGCGCGAGTCGGTGCGCCCGCCCGGGCTATACTGGTCCGCGGAGCGGTTCTTCTTCTGCGCCGTGAGCCGGTTGAGCATGGAGTCCATGTTCCCGGCCGCGACCCCGAAGAAGAGCCGCGGCTTGCCCAGCACCTTGAAGGGCTCGGCCGAGTGCCAGTCCGGCTGCGGGATGATGCCCACCTTGAAGCCGCGCCCCTCGAGAAAGCGCGCGATGAGCGGCGGACCGAAGGCCGGGTGGTCCACGTAGGCGTCGCCGGACACGATGATGATGTCCAGTTGCTCCCAGCCGCGCGCGGCCATGTCGGCGCGGGTGACGGGGAGGAAGGGCCGGGGAGTCTTGAGCGGGACCAGGGATGCCATCGGTGGTGAACCCCTTAGCCCTCCCGGTTCATGCCGGCAACGCGCCCGGCGCCCCGCCTGCTCGCCGGGCTGCCGACAACTGCGCACGCCAACCCTGCGGATCTGCTGGGGATCTTTTCTCGGGATTAAATTTAGAGGGATTAAGGCTTGAAATCCGAACGGCAATCATAAATATCCCGCCACCAAGCCAACCGCGCCGCACCGGGGCCGTCCCGGTCGGCAGTGGGGTACCTGGAGACACCATGGACACCAAGCTGCGCACCTTCCTGGAGATTCCGTACGACGAGCTCGAGGAGCTCAACCTCAAGGTCAAGGACGAGCGCCACCAGCGGGTGTCTCCGGACAAGCTGCGCGAGGCGCGCACGAAGTACCTGGTGGACGAGAAGCGGATCAAGGCGGTCACCGTGTGCTTCAGCGACCTCGAGGGTCGCCTGCACATGCTGGACTACGACAAGAAGTTCCTGCTCAAGAACGCGGACAACCTCACCTTCGACGGCTCCAGCGTGCGCGGCTTCAGCGCGCAGCAGGAGTCGGACCTGCGCCTGGCGCTGGACTGGTCGGCCTTCTACTGGCTGCCCTCGGACGTGTTCGGCCCGGGCAAGGTGCTGGTGTTCGCCGAGGCGCACAACCGCGACGGCTCGCTCTACCCCTCGGACATGCGCGGCCGCCTGCGCGAGATGACCGAGCAGCTGCACAAGAAGGACGGCACGGTGGTGCACTTCGCCCCCGAGATCGAGGGCTTCCTCTTCAAGGGCCGCGACGCCGAGCGCCACTACCACGAGAACGGGAAGTTCGAGTTCATCTCCATCGGCGGCTACTTCCACTCGCTGCCGGGTGACGTGCTGCGCACCTTCATCGACCGCGCGGCCGAGGCCCAGCGCGCGATGGGCTTCCAGAACGAGAAGGACCATCCCGAGGTGGCGCCCAGCCAGTTCGAGATGAACTTCAACTACGGCGAGGCGCTCGTCATCGCCGACCAGGTGCTGCTCTACAAGCTGCTCTGCCGCCAGGTGGCCGCGCAGCTGGACTCCACCGCGAGCTTCCTGCCCAAGCCCGTCACCGGCGTGAACGGCAGCGGCATGCACATGAACCTGTCCATCTCGCGCGGTGGGAAGAACATCTTCCACGACAAGAACGGCCAGGACGGGCTGAGCACCACCGGCTGGGACTTCGTGGACCGCATCCTCACCAACGCGAACGACCTGTGCCTCGTGCTCAACCCGAGCGTGAACGCGTACCGCCGCCTGGACCCGCACTACGAGGCGCCGAACCAGATCAAGGCCAGCGCCAACAACCGCGGCGCCATGGTCCGCATCCCCTTCGGCAACGAGAAGAGCGCGCGCGTCGAGGTGCGCTCGGTGGCCCCGGACGCGAACCCCTACCTCGCGCTCTACAGCATCCTGAAGGTCGGCCTCGAGGGGCCGCAGAGCCAGGAGGAGGCGGAGACGAAGCGCACCCGCACCCGCTTCCTGCCGGACAACATCGTGGACGCCATCCGCCTCTTCAAGGGCAGCCAGTTCATGGCGCAGGCGCTCGGTGAGAACGTGCAGGGCAAGTACGCGGAGCTCAAGCTCGCCTCCGCCGAGCGCTGCCCGCGCCAGCTCGGCACGATGATCAAGCCCGCCGAGATCCAGTTCCACCACGAGGTCACGAACCAGTACCTCTGGAACCTGTTCTGAGAGGCACGCAGCTTCGAGCAGTCGAGGCCGCCGCTCCCGCCCGGGATCGGCGGCCTCGCCGTTTCTACCCTCCGACCGCCCCGTTGATCAGCGGCGCCACGATCTGCATCCCCGGGTCCTGCGCGTTGTAGCCGTTGGGCGGCTCGTAGATGCGCGTGCGGGTGCCGTCCACGATGAAGCGCTTGAGGAAGGTCTCCATCGGGACGAACTCGCTGTAGCACTTGTACGTCTGGGTCTGCGGGAACTCGAGGTACTCGTACCAGTAATGCTTCTTCTCCATGCGCTGGCAGGCGTGCGAGCCGATGAAGGTGATGATGGTGGAGCAGTGGCTCGCGTTGATCTGCCGCTCGTAGGGGATGAAGTAGCTCCAGTTCGGGTAGAGGTTGAGCTCGTTGATGAGCCGCTCCTCGTCCTCCTTCCAGTAGCGCAGCACGCTCTCCTTGTCGTTCGGGGTGAGGAAGCGCTCGTAGGAGAAGCGCGAGTAGTTGTAGTCGCGCGTGTAGCCCGTGTACGCGAGCTGATCGCCGGGGAACTCCTGCGCCACCATGCGGTTGATGGTGCCGTAGTCGTTGCGGTCGAAGCTCGCGGGCAGCAGGCCGAACACCGAGTCCAGCGCCCATGACTGGCGGATCTTCTCGTGCAGCGGGCGCGAGCGGGAGCTGATGTTCGGCGCGAGGTAGATGGGCCCCGAGTCGTTGAGCAGGTAGCCGCGCGCGGGGTTCAGCGCGCGGCGGATGAAGTAGTACGCGCTCGAGGTCGCGGTGCCGCCCGCGCTGTAGCCGGTGACGAGCAGCTTCTGCACGTTGGGGAACTGGGAGCGCGCGTAGTTCGCGGCGGCGATCGTGTTGTTGTAGCCGTTGTGCTTCCACGCGAGCGGCGGCTGCGCGCCCGTGGGGTCCGTGTACGTGACGCTGCTGTTGCCGATGTGCACGTCGCCCGTGCAGTACGGCAGGTACACGATGTTCCAGTCCTTGGTCACCAGGTCGGTGCGGCTGCGCAAGGGCAGCCCCGGGTCCGCGCCGTTCACGATGGGGCTCACGTACTTCGCCGTGAACTGCTTCATGTAGTCGTCGGCGATGCCGTTGGGGTTCGCCGCGCCGAGGATGCCCGCGCGCCCGCTGCAGGTGTCGTAGTCCCAGCAGGCGCCGCCGCCCTCGAGGAAGAAGAGGACGTTGGGCGAGCCGGTGCGGCGGATGAAGAACTTGTACTGGGAGCCGTTGCCACACTGCGTGCCGGGCAGCGCCACCTTCTCCCAGTTGTAGTTGTTGCCGCCGTCCACCAGCACGCTGACGATGGCGGAGACGAGCACCTCCGCGCGCACCGGGGTGGAGGACAGCAGCAGCAGGGCCAGCAGGCTCGGCATCAAGACGCGTCTCATCGGAACCTCCAGAGGGGTGAAGGCCCGGAGCGCAGCACTCCCCGCAAGCGGCTGGGCAGGGGGCTCGGGGTCCAAACGAGTTGTCTGCGGGGGGACCTTCGTCCCGCGCGCCGTTGTCCTGCGCAGCCCCGCGCGGATTTGCTCTGCGCATGAACCCTCGCTCGAAGCGGTTCCTCTGGCTGGCGGTGGTGGCGCTGTGCACGGTGGCAGGGCTGGGCGTCGTCACGGCGCGCGCGCCGGCCGCACCTCCGCCCGTGGCCTCGGCACGTCCTCCCGCTGTGACCGCTGTGCCGGCGCCCGCCGCGCCCGCCGCGCCCGCAGCACCGGCCGCCCCGGCGCAGCTCGCGCAGCGTCCCGCGAGCGCGCCCGCGGCTGCACCTCCGGGCGATGACGAGGCCCTGCCCGGGCTCGGGTACACGGTGGATCTCGAACGGCTGCGCAGGGAGCTTCCGGACAATCGCTACTGGAGGGACGCGGTGCCCACGGAAGACCCCGCCGTGCTGCAGGCCCGCGAGCAGGAGGCGGCGCGAGTGAACACGCTCTTCGGCAAGGTGCAGGCGAACGAGGCCACCGAGGAGGAGGTGCACGCCTACTACGCGTACCGGCGGCAGCTCTCGGAGGACTACATCGCGCTGTCCGAGCGCATCCTCGCGGACGGCGTGGGCCGGCTCTCCGAGCGCGACGTGGGCCTGCACCAGCTCAACATCCAGCTGCACCGCGCGCGGCTCGAGGAGCTGCCCGCGCAGGAGGCGGACGCCCTGGCCCGCCGCGAGCGCCAGGAGCAGCGGCGCAGGGAGTGGCTGCGCCAGAACGGGCGCTGAGCTAGAACTCTCCCCATGGGTGCACAGTGGAAGCAGAAGGGCCGCACGGAGAACGCGGCGGCCAAGGGGCAGAAGTTCACGAAGCTGGTGAAGGAGATCATGGTCGCCGCGAAGGCGGGGCCGGATCCCGACTCCAACTCGCGCCTGCGCATCGCGGTGGACCAGGCGAAGAAGGCCTCGATGCCGAAGGACACGCTCGAGCGCGCCATCAAGAAGGGCGCGGGGCTCCTCGACGAGGTGGTGAACTACGAGACCGTCACCTACGAGGGCTTCGCGCCCCACCAGGTGCCGGTCATCGTGGAGTGCCTCACCGAGAACAAGAACCGCACCGCCACGAACATCCGCATCCTCTTCAAGAAGGGGCAGATCGCGACGAGCGGCGCGGTGTCCTGGGACTTCAACCGGCTCGGGGTCATCGAGGCCGCGCCGCCCGCGGACGGCGCGGACGCGGAGACCGCGGCGATCGAGGCCGGGGCGCAGGACCTCGAGGCGGGTGAGGAGGGCCAGACGCGCTTCTACACGGCCCCCACGGACCTGGACGCGGTGGGCAAGGCCCTGAGCGCCGCGGGGTGGAAGGTGCAGTCCAGCGCGCTCGCGTGGATCGCGAAGAACCCGGTGGAGCTGGACGGGGCGGCGCGGGCCGAGGTCGAGGCCTTCCTCGCGGACATGGACGAGGACGACGACGTGCAGCACATCTTCGTGGGCCTCAAGAGCTAGGGCGGCCCCGGGGCTCGGCAGTCCGGCCGGCCGCGCCCGTCACGCTCCAATCACGCTGCTGCGCTAGTCTGCCCCACCATGAGCGGGGGGAACGACGTGCGGCGTTGGAATGGCTGGGGAGCCGAGGCGGTGAGCCACGCGCTGCCGCCCACGGCAGTCGAGGCGCTGCAGGCCGCGGTCGGCGCGGGCACTCCGCCCGAGGACGCGGGCCTCGCGCAGGTGCTCGCCACCGTTCCCCGCTCGCGCCTGCCGGCCAACGCGCTGGTGAACATCGAGCCCGAGGCGCGGCTGCGCCACGCGCGGGGGCAGAGCTTTCCGGATCTCATCGCCCTGCGTTCGGGCCGGCTGCCCGCCTTCCCGGACGGGGTCGCCTTCCCCGAGTGCACCGAGGAGGTGCGCGCGCTGCTCGCGTACGCGCGCCGGGTGGGCGCGCGGCTCATCCCCTACGGCGGCGGCACCAGCGTGGTGGGCCACGTGAACGTGGAGCCGGACGCCGCGCCCGTGCTCACGGTGTCGCTCGAGCGGCTGCAGCGCCTGTGCGTCCTCTCGGACGAGGACCGCCTCGCCACCTTCGAGGCCGGCGTCACCGGCCCGAGGCTCGAGGCGCAGCTGCGCGCGCGCGGCTACACGCTGGGGCACTTCCCGCAGTCCTTCGAGCACTCCACGCTGGGGGGATGGATTGCGACGCGCTCGCGCGGCCAGCAGGCGCTGGGCTACGGCCGCATCGAGAGCGCCTTCGCGGGCGGGCGGCTCGAGTCCCCAGTGGGCAGCCTCGTCCTTCCGCCCCTCCCCTCCTCCTCCACCGGTCCGGACGTGCGCGAGCTGGTGCTGGGCTCGGAGGGACGCGTGGGCCTGCTCACCGAGGCCACGGTGCGCATCACCCCGCTGCCCGAGCGCGAGTCCTTCCACGCGCTCTTCTTCCCGGACTGGGAGCGGGCGCGCACGGCCGTGCGCGAGCTCGCCCAGAGCGCGCTGCCCCTGAGCATGCTGCGCCTGAGCACGCCGCAGGAGACGGCGATCAACCTCGCGCTCGCGGGACACCCGCGAGCGGTGGGCTTCCTCAGGCGCGTCCTCTCGCTGCGCGGCGCGGGGGAAGGCCGCTGCATGCTGGTGCTCGGCGTCTCGGGGACGCGCCGGCTCGCGGGGCTCGCGCTGAAGGATGCGCTCTCATTGGCCGCGCGCCATGGCGCGGTGCGGGTGCCGGTGCTCGGAGACAAGTGGCGCAAGGGACGCTTTCGCGCGCCCTACCTGCGCAACGCGGCGTGGGAGGCGGGCTGGGGCGTGGACACGGTGGAGACGGCCACGACGTGGAGCCAGGTGCCCACGGTGCTCGCCGCGGTGGAGGGCGCGCTGCAGACGGCCCTCGCGCATGAGGGTGAGCGGGTGCTCGCCTTCACGCACCTCTCGCACGTCTACGCGAGCGGCTCGAACCTCTACACCACCTTCGTGTTCCGGCTGGGCGCGAGCCCCGAGCACACCCACGCGCGCTGGGCCGCGCTGAAGGCCGCCGCGAGCCAGGCGATGGTCGCGCATGGAGCGACCATCAGCCACCAGCACGGCGTCGGCACGGACCACAAGCCGTACCTCGAGGCGGAGAAGGGGGCGCTCGGCGTGCAGAGCATCCGCAACGTGCTGCGCACCTTCGACCCCGATGGCCTCCTGAACCCGGGGAAGCTCGTCTGACACCGTCCCCTCTCCCTCTGGGAGAGGGTCGGGGTGAGGGATTGCAAGCCATGTCGAACCGCGAGCTCCACTGGTCCCACCTGGCCACGAAGACCTGGGACCTCCTCGTCATCGGAGGCGGCATCACGGGAGCATCCATCCAGCGCGAGGCCACGCGCGCGGGCCTCCGTGTCCTCCTCGTGGAGCAGCGCGACTTCGCCTGGGGCACCTCGAGCCGCTCGACGAAGCTGGTGCACGGGGGGCTGCGCTACCTCGCCACGGGGGACGTGCGCCTCGTGCGCGAGTCCATCCGCGAGCGCGAGCGCCTCCTCGCCGAGGGCGACGGCCTCGTCACGCCCCTCCCCTTCCTCCTCGCGAGCCACCGCCGCGAGGGCCTCAAGCGCTGGCAGGGCCGCATCGGAGTGGCCGCGTACGCCCTCCTCGAGGGCACCCTCCCCGACGGCAACCACCGCGCGAACACGCTGCGAGCCCTGGTCCCTGCGCTCGTGGACGAGCCGGACCTCGTTGGCGTCCCCTACGCCGAGGCCACGGTGGACGACGCACGGCTCGTGCTGCGCCTCATCCAGGAGTCCACGGTGGCAGGAGCCACCGCGCTCAACTACGCGCGCGTGACGGGCCTGCTGCGCGAGGACGGTCAGGTCGTCGGTGCCACGCTGAAGGACACGGCCGGAGCCCACGAGGCCACGGTCCGGGCGCGCGCCGTCGTCAACGCCACGGGCGCGTGGGCAGACGCGCTGCGCGCCCACCCGCCGCGCCTGCGCCCGCTGCGCGGCAGCCACCTCGTCTTCTCCGCGGAGCGCTTCCCGCTCACCCACGGCGTCAGCTTCCGCTTCGCGCGGGACGGCCGCTTCGTGTGCGCGCTGCCGTGGGAGGGGGCGACGGTGCTGGGCACCACGGACCTGGACCACCCCACTCCACTCGACACCGAGCCGAGCATCAGCGCCGCGGAGGTGGAGTACCTCTTGGCCGCAGCGCAGGCCGAGTTCCCCTCGCTGGGGCTCACGCGCGCGGACGTGCGCTCCTGCTACGCGGGCGTGCGGCCGGTCATCTCGAGCGGCGAGCGGGACCCGTCGAAGGAGTCGAGAGATCACCTCGTGCTTGCGGAGGACGGCCTGCTCACGGTGACGGGCGGCAAGCTCACCACCTGCCGCGCCATCGCCCAGGACGCACTGCAGGCGCTGCGCTCGCGGCTACCGGCGCTCGCGAGCCTGCAGAAGAAGGGCCCGTTTCTCGACGCCGCCCCTGCGCTCGCAGCGGACCTCCCCGCCCCGGCGCGCGCGCGGCTGCAGGGCCGCTACGGCGCAGCAGCCTCGAGACTCGTCTCCGAGACGCGCGCGGAAGAACTGCAGCCCATCCCCGGCACGCCTACCCTCTGGGCCGAGCTGCGCTGGGCCGCCCGCCACGAGCGCGTCGTGCACCTGGAGGACCTCCTGCTGCGGCGGGTTCGGCTCGGCCTGCTGCTGCCACACGGGGGTGAAGCGGAGCTGCCCGCGATCCGCGCGCTCTGTCAGCAGGAGCTCAGCTGGGACGACAGCCGCTGGGAGCGCGAGGCCGAGGCGTACCTCGCGCTGTGGCGCACGCACCACGCGCTGCCCGCCGAGGCCTGACTCTCCCCGCAGAACGCCGGACCTGTAGGAGCACCAACAGACGTCTCGACCTCCGGTCTGCACCCTCTGCCGGTGCTGCTCGCCCGTCCGTATACCGAGCGACTTCAACCTCTGGAGGTCCCCATGGGACGTGCTTTGCCGTTGTGCACCGTGTCGTTGTTGGTGCTCGCCACTGCTGCTTCCGCCACCACGGCGGTGAGGCTCAGTGACGAGCAGCTCGTCGAGCAATCGCGGCAGATCGTGATTGGCCGGGCAGTCGAGTCCAAGTCCGCGTGGGTGGACCGCGCGCTGGTGACGCTCGTCACGGTGGAGGTGAGCGAGACGCTCAAGGGCGCGCCCGCACGCCGCCTCACGGTGGCGCTGCCGGGCGGCGTGGACGCGAACCGCAAGTTCCCCATCTCGATGAGCTACCCGGGCGCGCCGCGCATCGGGACGCAGGAGGAGGTCTTCCTCTTCCTCACCGGACCGCAGCCGACGATCGCGCAGGCGCACACGGTGGTGGGCTTCAGCCAGGGCAAGTACTCGGTGGTGCAGAGCGCGGGCGGCGAGAAGCTCGTCAGCCGCGACCTGCGCGGGGTGAACCTGCGTCCGGCGTCGCCCTCGGCGCGCGCGCTCGGGCCGGTCACGGACAGCAGCATGGCGGACGGGGGCGCGGTGCCGCTCGCGCTCTTCAAGGCCCGCATCCAGTCCCTCATCTCCGCAGGCAAGGGCCGCTAGGCCGAGGAGCACTTCCCGTGAACCACACGCGAATCCCGTCACCGCTGCGCCTTGCCCTGCTCACCCTCGCGCTCTCGAGCTCCGCCCTCGCCGGCGGCCGCCTGGAGACCATCGACTTCACCGAGGGAGCTCCCTCCCCCATCCCGGGGCAGATCGTCGCCAAGGTCATCGGCATCAAGTGGGACACGCGCTGCGTGCCCATCCAGTACGCGATGAACACGACGCTCGACCCCATCCCCAACCCCCTGGGCCCCCCCGTCATCACCGCGGCGCAGGCGCGCACCGCGTTCCAGCAGTCCTTCGACCAGTGGAACAACATCCCCACCTCGTTCATCGAGTCGCGCATCACCACGACGACGTCGAACCCGGGCACGCGCGGCTTCGACTTCACCAACGAGCTCACCTTCCGCACGCCGCCGGGCTTTGGAGCCATCGCCTCCTCGCCCTCCACCAGCCTGAACGCGGACGCGGTCTTCGAGCCTGGTGACGACATCGACGGGGACGGCGACAGCGACGTGGCCGCCGGCATCTCCACCTGCCGCGACGTGGACGGTGACGGGGACATCGAGTTCCCGGCGGGCTTCTACGAGGCGGGCACCATCCTGGACAACGACGTGCAGTTCAACGTGGACCCCGCGCTGGGCTTCCGCTTCACGGTGCGCGACCAGGACATCGACGACGAGATCTTCTCGGTGGACCTGCGCACCGTGGCCACGCACGAGTTCGGCCACTCCATCGGCCTGAGCCACACCTCCATCAACCAGCTGAGCGCGCGCGACGGCACCGGCGCCACGATGTTCCCCTTCATCGACACCGGGGACGTCGTCGCCGAGCGCGAGGGCCGCTCGCTCGAGGAGGACGACCTCGCGTGGGCCTCCTACCTGTACCCCGAGGGCAGCGCGCGCTCGGGGCCCCCTGCGCTGCAGCGCGGAGACCGCCGCTTCACGGACGAGTACGGCCTCATCGAGGGCAACGTGCGCCACGGCGTGTACGACGAGCCGGTGGCCGGCGCCCACGTGTACGGCGTCACCGCGTTCGGCCAGGAGACGACGGTGAGCGCTTACAGCGGCACCACGCAGCTCTCGCTGGACCCGGCGACGGGCGAGCTGAACCTCATCAGCCCCGAGTTCAACATCATCGACGGGCGCTACACGATCCCCATCCGGCGCGGCCTGTACACGGTGGGCATCGAGGCCACGGACGGCTTCCCGGTGAGCTCGGGCTCCATCAGCTTCACCGCGCAGATCGGCGACATCTTCGGGCAGCAGGACTTCAACGAGGAGTTCTGGAACCCCTTCGACAGCAGCCTCGAGTACAGCCCGGGGCTCGCGCTGCCGGTCGCGGTGCTGAGTGGGCGCAGCACGCGTCACATCGACTTCGTGACCAACGAGCAGACGGTGCTCGCGAACTTCGGCTCGCGCGACTTCGTGGGCTTCACCGGCAGCGCACCGGGGACCTACTACGCGGTGCGCATCCCGAAGGAGCAGCTCCTCGCGGCCGGTGATGCCATCCTCTTCCACCAGGCGCTGTTCGACACCGCGGTGCCCCTCGCCTCGGTGGTGCCGGTGTTCGCGGAGGCGACCCTGGCCAAGGGCGTGGTGAACGCGGACGGGAGCGCGACCATCGACCTCGCGCGCCCGCTCGACCGCGTGCGCAACTTCGTGGGCCAGGACGACGACTTCAGCGTGTGGAACTTCAACGACCCGCTGGGGCTGGGCCTGCGCGTGCGCTACGGCATCGCGAAGGGGGACATCCAGAACCTCTTCCTCGTGCTGCGCCTGCCCACCACCTTCCCGCGCGGCCAGCCGCTCTTCATCGGGTTGGACGGCGGCGGGGCGACGAACGACGTGCCCATCCTCGGGCTCTCGTACACGTCCCCGGACGGCGCCACCTTCACGCAGAGCACCCGCTTCAACTTCCGGTTCGCGCTGGCGCTCTCGCGCTTCCCGAACTTCTTCGACCCGAGCGCCGCCCGGGCCGATGCCACCGTCGCGCCCACTCCCTAGCCCAGACGTGAGGCCCTGACACGAGAGGGGCTTCGCTCACGCGGGGCCCCTCTCTTTTTGCGCCTACAGGGATGAACACGGGCGAAGCCGTCCCCTCGCCCCCTGGGAGAGGGAAAGGGTGAGGGAAGCGAGCCCTACCGCGCCCCCGTCTTCCGCTTCTTCTCCGGCGCCACGCACCGCCACGCGAGCCGCGGGAAGTTGCTGCGCATCCACACCGGGTCCAGCTCCGCGCCCGCGAGGAAGCGCCGGCACGCCTCGTGACTGGGGCCCAGCAGCACGACGTCGAAGAGCACGGGAGACCAGCGGGGCAGCGCGCCCGAGACGATGAAAGGGTGCAGGTGCGCGACGACGGGAGCGAGCAGCTCCGTCTTGCGTGCCGCCAGCGCCGTCGCCGTATCCGCACCGAGCTCGAGCGCCATCGCCTGGTACATGAAGCGCGCCTCGTCGCGGTGGGCGAGGACCCACTCGAGGTGCGAGTCAACGAGCGCGACCACGGTGGCCTCGGCGGTCTTCGCGCGCAGCACCCGCTCCGAGATGTGGCCGAAGAGCCGCTCGAAGGTGCGCACGAGCAGCGCCAGCGTGAGGCCGGAGAGCCCGTCGAACAGGTGGTAGACGCTGGAGGGGCTCGCACCCGCGGCCTTCCGGATGTCCTCGATGCCGGTGTGCAGGACGCCCTTCTCGACGAACAGGTGCAGCGCTGCATCCAGCAGCGCCTCGCGCCTCTGCTCACCGTCGCGTCGTCCCGGGCTCATCTCGCAGCGCACCCTAGCCGTCTGCCGCCGGGGCGCGAATTGGAAGATTCTTCCAATTCTGCGGAGCGCTCGCTAGGGTGAGCGCATGCCCGACCTCATCCTCACCGGTGCGTCGCGTGGTATCGGCCGTGCACTCGCGTTGTCGCTCGCGCGCGAGCGGCCCCGGCAGCGCCTGGTGCTGGTAGCGAGAGACCGCGGGCAGCTCGAGTCCCTCGCGAGGGAGATCGAGGCCCTGGGAGGCCGCGCCCTGGTGATGCCGGGAGACCTCTCCTTTCGCGCAGCAGCGAGGGAGCTGGGAGCGCGGCTCGCAGCGGCGGTCGAGCCGGGCGCGACGCTGGTGCACAACGCGGGCGTGTGGCCCTCGAAGCGCACCCTCACGGCGGATGGGCTGGAGCAGGCGTTCGGGGTGAATCACCTTGCGCCGCTGGCGCTGCAGCAGGTTCTGCTGGACGCGGGCCTGTTGCGGCGGGTGATGGTGGTGAGCGCAGGGCTGCTCATCAAGGGCCGCTTCGACGCCGCGCGCACGCCCACGGGCGAGGACTTCTCGAGCGTGCGCACCTACTGCACGACGAAGCTGGCGTTCGCGCTCGCGATGCGGGACGTCGCCGCGGCGCACCCCGAGCTGGACGTGGTGGTGCTGCACCCCGGCGTGGTGCGCACCGAGCTCGGGGCCCGCTCGGGCCCGGTGGGCTGGCTCCTGAAGCTCGTGAAGCGCGGGTGGGAGTCGCCGGAGACCTGCGCCCAGCGCCTCACGCGCATCCTCGCGCGCGAGCATTGGTCCTCTCCCGGAGAGGCGCGCTGGATGGTGGAGGAACAAGAGCAGCCCTGGCCGCCGAACACGCAGGACGAAGCGACCCGCCAGGCCGTCCGCGAAGTCACTGCGCAGCTCCTGTCCCCTCTCCCCCTGGGAGAGGGACGGGGTGAGGGATTACGTCCCTCCGCCCCCGCTCAGGGAACGCGCTGAAGCAGGAGCAGCTCGAGCGCGCCGCCGCACCCGCGCCCGCAGCTCTTCCCTCCGGTCACCGCCCCTGCGAGCACCACGACCCCGCGAGAGTCCACCGCAAGATCCCCTTCCTCGACTCCACCTCGCCGCGGGGCCGTGAAGCGGCTCACGACGCCATCCTCCCCGCGCAGCAGGGCGAGCACGAGCCGCGGCTCATCCCCTTCTGCGCCGGGGATTTCCACCTCTCCCACCCACGCGCGGTCGAACATCGCGCTCGCTGTCCACACATCGCCGTCAGGAGACCAGCCCACGCCGAAGAAAGGGGCGTCGAGGCTGGAGCGGAGGGAGGTGGCCCATCGCTCCTCGCCGTCGAGACCCATCACCGCAACGAAACCGTCCGCCACGCCGCCCTCGGTGAAGTTCGCGTCGATTGTCTTCCCCGCGAACACGATGCGCCGGTGGAAGCGGCCGCCGAGCGCCACGCCATGGGCCGATACCGCCAGGTCCTTCACCTCGGCGTCGAAGGTGTCGAGCACCCGCGACCAGCGGTGCGCGCCGTCCGAACCCAGCCGCACGACGAAGGGGCGCGATGGGACGGGCGACCCGACCTCAGGGAATTGCCCTCCCTCGTTGTCCACCAGCTCCGGGCCTCCGAACGAGAGCCGTCCGGCCATCTCGCCAGCGAGCACGACGTCTCCGTCCGGGGTCATCGCCATCGCGTTCGAACGGCTCACCCCGCGCGCGTCGCCGAAGACCTTCGCCCACCGCAGCTCGCCCTGGCGCGAGTAGGAGGCGAGGAAGCTCACCTCCTGGAGCGCGACGCCATGAGGCTGGCCGTCGCCGAAGTCCCAGCCGGGCCCGCCCACATGGCCCCAGGCGAGCAAGTTGCCCTCGCGGTCGAAGCCGAGGTCGCTCACGTCCGCACCGCCGGCGGGTCCCTGGATGACGCGGGTCCAGAGCACGTGCCCGTCCGCGTCCAGCACAGTGAGCCGAGGTGTCTCGCGCAGAAGGTACTCGCCGAAGGCGCTGCCCTCCTCGTGCCGTACGGTCGCAAGGGCCGCTCGGCCGTCCCGGTCCACGGCGGTGGCCCGCGCATTGAGGCCGCTGGTGATGCAGGGCTCGCCTCCGCCGCAGGTGCGCTCGTCCCACTCGGCGTAGGTCCACCGGTGCATCCCACGGGCGCTGAAGCGGCTGAGCGCAGCGGTGCCGCGCTCGGGCTGGCGCCCTCCCCCGAAGTCCGGCAGCGCGACGAAGTGCGTGGAGGCCACGAGGACATCGCCATCGGGTGCCACCGCCACGGACCGGCCCTCGTCCTGTCCCACCGCGCCAATCACACGCTCGAAGGAGGTGCTCGCCGCCGCGCCCGCATCTGGCAGGCCGCCGTCGCCACGGCCCGCGTCGGGCACGCCCCCGTCCGCCGGCCCCGCATCGGGGAGACTCGCGTCGCCTCCGTCAGGGGGTGTCGAAGGCGCTTCGACGGGAGGTGGCGCCGAGGATCCTCCGCCGCAGGCGCCCCCGAGCAGCGCGAGGGTTACGGCGAGCGCACCGCACAACCGCCGTGCCTGCGTCACGCCCCCTCCCTTCCGTCACGGCATCGTGCGGTACAGCCCCTCCGCATCCGGGGCGCCCCACCCCGTGGGCATGTCCCAGCCCTTCTGCGCCTTGTACTTGGGCGTGCCGCCCTCGGTGATGTCGCGGAAGGTCGCCTGCACGTCCTTGCGCGTGTAGAGCAGCGGGTTGAGCCAGCCCATGGGCGGCTTGCCCTGGCTCTCGCGCGCGTTGTTCACCACGGCGACGAGGCCGGCCATCACGGGCGAGGCGAACGAGGTCCCGATGTTCGAGTACCAGCCGCCGAGCCACAGGTACCAGTAGCCCATGCCGGCATTGAGCGCGACGTCCGGCGTCCCGCGCTTGCTGTCGATGCCCGGCAGGCCCTTTTGCCACTCAGGGGCCGCGAGGTTCAGGCTCGTTCCCGAGCCCGACTCCTCCCAGGCAATCTCCCACACCGCGCGCCCGTCCTTCACGCCCACCAGCGTGCCGCCCACCGCGGTGACGTAGGGACTGGAGGCCGGCACGTCGACTCCCGCCGAGTCGCCGCTCGCCGCGAGCACGGTGATGCCCTGGGCCGCGGCGAACATGGAGGAGTACATGTAGAAGTAGCGCACGGCGCGAGGCTCCGAGTCCTCGCGGTGGGCAAAGGAGTCGGTCATCACGGTCACCTCGCCGCGGCCGATCATCTCGTTGAAGCTGTAGATCATCGAGGTGTTGCGAGCATCCGGCGCGGCGTAGACGACGAGGTCCGCCTCGGGCGCGATGGCGCCGGCCCACTGCACGTCGAGGTTGGACTCGCGGATGCGCAGCAGCGGCGGGCCGAGCGGCTCGACGACGCGCGCGTCCTTTCGCGCCACGCCGAACACCTGCCAGAAGTCCATCACGTCGTGGTGGTGGTACGTCCCGCCGATGAGCACGCCGAGCTTCACGCCCTTGCCCTTGAACCCCATCGCGTGGAGCTTGGACACGCCGTACGCGTCGGAGATCTGCTTCGGCGTGTAGCCCTTCTCGATCTCCTTGGGCGGCCCCACGTCGCGGTTGTCCGCAGGCTGGATGGGCTCCACGGGCTCGTCGATGTCGAGCGACACGAGGGCCTGGATGCGCTCCTCGACGAACTTGGGAACGGTGATCGCTTCGAGGAGGCCGAAGACGAGGTGCGGCTGGTTGCCCTCCTGCGGCGGCTTGCGCGAGAGGTAGCGCAGCTTCACGTGGAAGGCGTCGTTGAACTGGCCCACCGTGCCCTCGAAGTAGATGAGGAGCCGGTTCGCGGCGACCGCGTCCACCTTGAGCTTCTGGGAGACGAGCCAGTCGGTGACCACCTTCACGTCCGCCTCGGTGGGCGCGTGGCGCTCCTTGATCTCGTCCGTGGAGAGGTACTTGCGGAAGCGCGGGCTCGCTGGGTCATAGAGCGAGCGCAGCGTGCTCTCGAGCCCGTCCATGTCGCGGATGGGCAGCGCGATGAGGCCGCGGAAGTGCTCGTCGCGCGGGGCCTCGCCCTTGTCCGTGTACACGCCGGGCAGAGGCGCCGGGACGCCGGGGTTGCTGGGCGTGGGCGTGGGGTCCGGCGGAGGCGGCGGCGGAGGCGCCTCGGGGATGATCACCGGCGGAGGAGGCGGCGGAGGCGGAGGCTGCGGCGCGGGGGCCGGCGGCGGATCGGACTGAAACAGGGCCTTGCCGGTGTCGTGGCACCCCACGAGCCCGAGCACGAGAAAGACGCTGCCCCACCACCACCGCCGCCGCGCCATCGCAGTCCCCTCTGGCAAGCCTCTGCATGCCGCAGGCCTGCCCACCGGAAGACGGTAGGTCCGGATCCGCCGTCGTGCATCGGACCCATTCAGAACTGAACGCAGCGGGCCGGAGATCCAGTTGAAACTTCCGGCGGCGAACACAGAGGGCCGGCAGGCAGCCGTGATCTCCCCACCCCCGTCACCGCAGGACGTTGAGCGGATCCACCCGCGCGGCCCGGCGCACGGGGACCATCAGCGCGACGCAGGCACAGAGCACCATCAGCACCACCGCCACGCTGAGCGCCACACCGTCGAAGGGCTTCACCCCGTAGAGCAGCCCGCCGAGCAGCCGCGCGACGATGGCCACCCCCACGGCGCCGCCCACGAGCCCCACGGCCATCCACCCCGCCCCCTGACGCAGCACCAGGCGCGCGATGCCACGGGGACTCGAGCCGAGCGCCACGCGGATGCCGAACTCGCGCTCGCGGGCCGCCGCCATGCTCGCGAACATCGCGTAGACGCCGACCGCCGCGAGCACCAGCGCGAGCACCCCGAACGCGCTCATCAGCACCACCGGCAGCTTGCGTCCCGCGAGCTGCTCGCCGAGCACGGACTCGAAGGTCGCGGGATCGCGGATGGGCAGCGAGGGGTCCAGCGCGGCGAGCTCGCGCCGAACGGGGCCCAGCAACGCGAGCGGCTCACCCTTCGTCCGCAGCAGGAACACCCGGGTGCTGTAGGTCTCCTGGCGGGCCGAGCCATACGCCATGGGATCCGGCTGCGGGTGCGAGGGATCGTTGCGGACGTCGGCGACGATGCCCACCACCTCGGCCCAGGACTTCCCATCGTGGGGCCCGAGGTGCACATGGGCGCCGAGCGCATCGCCGCGGGGCCAGTACTTGCGCGCCATCGCCTCGCTGATGACCACGGCGGGCGGCGCGCCCGGGCGGTCGAAGGGAGTGAAGGTCCGCCCGCTCAGCAGCGGGATGCCGAGGGTGCGGAAGTAGCCGTCCGAGACGCTGAGGTAGTTGATGAAGGGCGCGCCGGTGGAGGCAGGCCACACCACGCCCTCCATCTCGAGCCCGTTGCGGTTCACGGACGCGAGCGGCAGCTCGCTCGTGGTGCCCACGCTGCTCACGCCGGGAAGGGTCGCGAGCCGCTCCTCGAGCTGCCCGAAGAAGCGCAGGCGCGCGTTGAGGTCCGGGTAGCTGTTGGAGGGCAGCTGCACCTTGAGGGTGAGCACGCCCTCGGGGTTGAAGCCGAGGGGCGCCGCGGTCATCGCCCACAGGCTGCGCACCAGCAGCCCCGCGCCGACGAGGAGGCTCAAGCAGAGGGCAATCTGCCCAGCGACGAGCGTGCCGCGCAGGCTGCGCGAGCGCTTGCTCTCGCTCGAGGTGCGCGCATCGTCGCGCAGCTCGGCCTGCAGGTTGGAGCTGGTGACGGACAGCGCCGGGGCGAGCCCGAAGCCGAGCCCCGTCACCAGCGCGAGCGCGAAGGTGAAGAGCAGCGCGCCCGGATCGAGCGAGAGCTCGGCATGCGCGGGCAGCGCCGTCAGCGCGAGCTCGCGCAGCACCGAGAGCCCAATCTGCGCGAGGAACAGCCCGACTGCGCCGCCCACGAGCGCGAGCAGCAGGCTCTCGGTGAGCAGCTGGCGCACGAGCCGTCCCCTCCCCGCCCCGAGCGCGAGGCGCACGGAGAACTCCTTGCGGCGCGAGATGGTGCGGCTGAGCAGCGCCCCGGCGAGGTTTGCGCAGGTGATGAGGAGCACGAGACCGGCGCTCGCCATCAGGACGAGCAGGGGCGTGCGGGTGTCGCCCACCATGTCGTCGCGCAGGGAGATGGCGGTGTAGCTGCGGCCTGCGTCCGCCTCGGGGTGCTCGCGGGCGAGGTCCGCGGAGATGCTCGCCACCTCGCGCCGCGCGGCCTCCACGGTGGCACCGGGCGCGAGCCGCGCGAGGAAGCCCATCCAGTGGGACTGCCGCGCGCGCACGGGGTCCTTCAGGATCTCGCTCGTATCCAGAGGGAACCACAGCTGCGCCTCACCCAGCGGGCTCACGAAGCCGGGGCGCAGCACGCCCACCACCTCGGTGGGGTCGCCATCCAGGTTCAGCGTCTTGCCGATGACTCCGGGGTCCCCGCCGAAGTCGCGCTGCCACACCGCGTGGCTGAGCACGACGACGAAGGGCGCACCGGGTGCGGAGTCCGCCGCCGTGAGCGTGCGGCCGAGCAGCGCGGAGACCCCCAGCGTGTCGAACATGCGGCCGTCCACCGCCGCGCCCGAGAGCACCTCGGGGCCGCTCTGCGCGGCGTAGCTCACCTCGAAGCGGCCCTGGCTGAAGGGGGCCACCTGCGAGAAGGAGCGCGCGCGCTGGGTCACGTCCGCCGCCGCCGCAGTGCTCAGGCCCGAGCGCTGCATCGAGCCGTCCGTGGCCTGCGCGTACACGCGCACGAGCTGGTCCGCATTGCGGTAGGGCAGCGGGTTGAGCAGCACGCTCTTCACCACGCCAAACACGGCCGCGTTCGCGCCGATGCCCAGCGCGAGGGTGAGCACGGCGAGCAGCGTGAACAGGGGCGCGCGCAGGGACGCGCGCACACCGAAGCGCAGGTCTTGAAACAGGTCCTCGAGCCAGCCGCGGCGGTGCTCGGCGCGGCGCTCGGCGGCGAGCAGCTCGGTGCACTCGCTCTTCACGCCCTTGAAGTCGCCGAAGCGCTCGAGCGCCTTCTGGCGGGCCTGCTCGGGGCTCATGCCGCGCGAGACGTAGTCCTGGATGCGCTGCTCGAGGTGGAACTGCAGCTCGTCGTCGACCTCGGCATCGGGGCGGCGCTCGAAGAGGCGGCGCTCGGGGGAGAAGGGGTTGCGCATGGCGGGTTACCTCGTCGCCCAGGCGGGGGCCTGGGTGGTGCCGACGGCGTGGGTGACGGCGGAGGCGAAGCGCTGCCACCCGGAGGCCTGCTCCTCGAACTGGGCGCGGCCCGCGGGGGTGAGCTGGTAGTACTTGGCGCGGCGGTTGTTCTCGCTCACGCCCCACTCCGCGGTGATCCACCCCTTGCGCGTCATCCGGTACAGCGCGGGATACAGCGAACCCTCCTCCACGCTGAGGACGTCCTCCGTGACGCCCTCGATCCACTGGGCGATGCCGTACCCGTGCATCGGCCCCCACGACAGCGTCTTGAGGACCAACAGCTCCAACGTCCCCTGCAAGAGCCCGGAATTATTGGCGAACACGCGTGGACCGCTCCTTCCCTATGTCAATCTAGGGAAGATGGTAACGCCGCTCCCTTAGACGCGCAAGGGGAGCGTCCCCTCAAACCCTGGGGAGGGCCGGGGCTGGGGGTGTTGTAGACCTGTGCCCTGCCCCCATGGCCACCCCGCCCGCCCTCCTCCCGCTCCTGACTCCCCAGGGACACCTGCGCCTCGTGGCCGGAGAAGCAGAGGCGACGGAGCTCCCGCGCGCCGCGGCGCTGCGCCTCGAGGCGGCCTTCGCGCGGGACCCGGCGCAGGGCCTCCTCCACCTGGGCGCCGCCGAGCCGCACACCGCGCTGCCGCCCACGCTCGCCTACTGGCGCGACTTCGCCCGGCGCTTCGTGGCAGGTCTGTGCGCGCACGACGCGCTCGACGCGGAGGCCGCGTCGCTCGAGGTCCCTCCCCCGTCCACGGAGGAGCTCACCGCACTCGCCGCGAGCGCCCCACCGATGATCGGCGGCGAGTACCTGGACGCCGCGCTGCTCGCGCGCCTGTGGCAGGACCTGCATGGCGCCTGGCGCGCCCGGCTCGCGCAGCAGGACGCGCCCGCCCGGGCGCTGCTCGCATCCCTGCACGCCTCGTGGGGCACGGTGGGCCGCGTGCACTTCCACCTCGCAGAGAACAAGCGCGATGGCGAGCACCCGTTCGCCTTCCTTGCCACGTACACGGAGGGGCTCTCCGCGCGCGGGCGTCCCCTGCACCGCCCGCTGGGGGACGCGCTGCGTGAGTCCGCGGGGGCGCTCGACCGCGGTCGCCTGAAGGCGCTGCTCGGCCCGGTGCAGCGCGCGGCGGAGCGCGGCGCCCGGGTGCGGGCGCTGGTCGAGTCGCGCGAGCTCTTCCACCCTCTCGCGTGGACGCCCTCGGAGGCGCACGCCTTCCTGCAGGAGGTCCCCGCGCTGGAGGAGGCCGGCGTGGTGGTCCGGGTGCCCGACTGGTGGCGCGCGCGCAGTCGGCCCCGGGTGAGCGTGCGCGTGGGAGACGAAGCACCCACGGGCCTGGGCCTCGAGTCCCTGCTCTCCTTCCGGGTGGAGCTCACCCTGGACGGCGAGCCGCTCTCCCGCGCCGAGCTCGCGAAGCTGCTGCGCCAGGGAGACGGCCTGGTGTCCTTGCGCGGGCGCTGGGTGGAGGTGGACCGCGAGCGGCTGCAGCAGGTCCTCGCGCACTGGCAGCAGGTGGAGCGCGAGTCGGAGGACGGCGTCACCTTCCTCGAGGGCATGCGGCTGCTGGCTGGCGCGCCACTCGGAGACGCCGCACAGGAGCTCGGCGAGGACGCGGAGCGGCACTGGGAGCAGGTGCAATCAGGGCCTTGGCTGACGGGGCTGCTCGACACGCTGCGCGGGCCCGAGGCGCTGCGCGAGACGCGCGCCATCCCGGGCCTCACTGCCACCCTTCGTCCCTACCAGCAGGCAGGCGTGCACTGGCTGCACGTGCTCACGCGGCTGGGGCTGGGGGCGCTGCTCGCGGACGACATGGGCCTGGGCAAGACGCTGCAGGTGCTCGCGCTGCTGCTCTGGCGCAAGGCGCAGGCGGGAGGCGAGCGCGCGCCGCACCTGCTCGTGGTCCCCGCGTCGCTGCTGGGCAACTGGCAGGAGGAGGCGCGGCGCTTTGCCCCGAGCTTGAAGCTGCTGCTCGCCCATCCCTCGGCGCGGGCCGCCTCCGAGCTCGCGCGACTGGAGCCTCGCGAGGTGGAGGCGCACGACGTGGTGCTCACCACTTACGGCACCGTGTCGCGCCTGCCCTGGGTGCGCGAGCGGCGCTGGGGCCTCGTCGTGCTGGACGAGGCGCAGGCCATCAAGAACCCGTCGGCGCGCCAGACGCGCGCGGTGAAGGGGCTCACGGCCGAGGCGCGCGTGGCACTCACGGGCACTCCCGTGGAGAACCGCCTGGGAGATCTCTGGAGCCTCTACGACTTCCTCAACCCCGGGCTGCTCGGCTCGGCGCGCGAGTTCTCCGGTTTCCTCAAGACGCAGGGGACGCAGGGCTATGCCCCCCTGCGCGCGCTGGTGCGTCCCTACCTGCTGCGCCGGCTCAAGAGCGACCCGAGCGTGGTGAAGGACCTGCCGGACAAGACGGAGGCGCGCGCCGAGTGCCTGCTCACCCCGGAACAGGCGGCGCTCTACGCGCGCGTGGTGGAAGACCTGAAGGCGCAGCTCGAGAGCGCCGAGGGCATGAAGCGCCGTGGCCTGGTGCTCGCGACGCTGCTGCGCCTCAAGCAGCTGTGCAACCACCCCTCGCACTACCTCGGAGACGGACGGTGGACGCCCGAGGCGAGCGGCAAGTTCCACCGGCTCGCGGAGCTGTGCGAGACGGTGGCCGCACGCCAGGAGAAGGTGCTCGTCTTCACCCAGTTCCGCGAGCTGTGCGAGCCCCTGGCGGACTTCCTGGCCGGGCTGTTTCCCCGCGCACCGCGGGTGCTGCACGGGGGCACGCCGGTGCGCGCGCGTACAGGGCTCGTGCGCGACTTCCAACAGGAGGAGGGCGCGGCGGCCTTCGTGCTCTCGCTCAAGGCGGGTGGCACGGGGCTCAACCTCACCGCCGCGAGCCACGTCATCCACTTCGACCGCTGGTGGAACCCTGCGGTCGAGAACCAGGCGACCGACCGGGCGTACCGCATCGGGCAGAGGCGCAACGTGCTGGTGCACAAGTTCGTCTGTCGGGGCACCGTGGAGGAGCGCATCGAGCAGCTGCTGGAGGGCAAGCGGGCGCTCGCCCGGGACGTGGTGGAGGGCGGCGGCGAGGTGCTGCTCACCGAGCTGCCGGATGCGGAGCTGCTGCGCCTCGTGTCCCTGGACGTGAAGCGCGCTCGAGAGGAAGGGTGAGGGCCATGGGCTTCTACGGCGGATACTACGGCGGCTTTCCCCCCTACGTCCCGGTGGCGCAGCGGCGCGAGCAGGCGGCGAAGAAGCTCGCGGCGCTGCGCAGGAAGGGGCTCGTGGTGGAGCCGGTGACGCTCGAGGGGCGCACCATCGCCCGCGAGGTGTGGGGCAAGAGCTGGTGCGCGCACCTCGAGTCGTACGCAGACTTCTACAGCCGCCTCGAGCGCGGCCGCACCTACGTGCGCAACGGCTCGGTGGTGCACCTGTGCGTGAAGCCCGGCAAGGTGGACGCGCTGGTCAGCGGGTCCGAGGTGTACACGGTCAAGGCCACCGTGAAGCCGCTTCCCCCGGCGCGCTGGAAGGCGCTGTGCACCGGGTGCGCGGGACAGGTGGCCTCCGTGGTGGAGCTGCTCTCGGGGAGGCTCCCCGCGGCGCTCCTGGAGCGCCTGTGCGACCGCAAGAAGGGGCTCTTTCCCAGCCCTGACGAGATCGACTTCGACTGCTCGTGCCCGGACTGGGCGGGGATGTGCAAGCACGTGGCGGCGGTGCTCTACGGCGTGGGCGCGCGACTGGACCGCTCTCCCGAGCTGCTCTTCACCCTGCGCCAGGTGGACTCCAGCGCGCTCGTCTCGCGCGCGGCGAAGGGGCTCGCGAAGAAGGGAAAGGCCCCCCGCGCGAAGCTCGCGGCTCAGGGCAAGGCGCTGGAGGGGCTGTTCGGCATCGAGTTGGCGCCGGGGCCTGAAGCCGCACCGAAGCGCACGGGCGCGCGGAAGAAGGCAGTCCGGCGTGCCGCGCCCCAACCGAGGTCAGCGCAGCGCTTATCGCGCAGCAGGTGAGCGGGCGTCGAGCGCCCTACCCCTGCTCCGGCCCGGGGAGCCACAGGGCCTCCAGCTCGAGCTCGATCGCCTCGAAGGGCGCTGCGCGAACACGCTCGTCCCCGGCGTAGGCGGACAGCAGGAGCCAATGGCCCTGCTCCAAGCGGAAGACCTCGAGTGCCCTGATCACGGGATCGACAATCCAGGCGTGACGCACGCCAGCCTGCGCGTACTTCGGAAGCTTCCGGACCAGGTCGACCTTCGCCGTCGAAGGAGACAGGACCTCGCAGATCCAGTCCGGAGCGAGCGTGAAGAACGTTACCTCGGGGACGCGTGGCATGCGCTCGCGCCTCCAGCCTGCGAGATCTGGAACGAGGACATCCGGGCCCAGATGCAGCTCCGGCTCGTCGAGCAGCCACCATCCCCCCGGGCCGTTGCGTCCACGATGGAAGGGCCCGAACAGCTCGCCCCCCAGTGCGGAAGCCGCGATCGCATGGCGAGACGCAGGGCGCGGCGAGACATAAAGCTCGCCGTCCACGATCTCGCCCACCTGATGTACGGGAAGCGCCTCGAGATCCGCGTAGGTCGCTGGCTTCGGTGGCTTTCGCATGACCGCTCTCCTCTATGCCCCGCGAATTCTCTCCGCCACCCCTGACCAGCGGCTCAGGCCCCGCTGCACGCCGGTCTGCAGGAGCGCGCTGGCGCCCACCACGACCACCGAGCGCCGCGCGCGCGTCATGCCCGTGTAGAGCAGCTCGCGGGTGAGCAGCGGGAGGTCGCGCGACGGGAGCACCAGCGCCACCCGGTCGAACTCCGAGCCCTGCGACTTGTGCACGGTCATCGCGTACGCGTGCTGGATGCGGCCGCGCAGGCCGTCGAGGTGGAAGGCCACGAAGCCGTCGCCCGAGCGGAAAGCCGCCATGAAGTGCTGCTGCCGGTCCCCCGCGAGGTCCACGCCGCGCACCACGAGCCCCTGGTCGCCGTTGAAGAGCTTGCGGTCGTAGTCGTTGGCTTCGACGAGCAGCGGCTCGCCCGGGAGGAACTCGGGCGCCTGGCGCTGCAGGCCCGTGGCGAGGCGCAGCGCGCGCCGGTGGAAGTAGGCGTTGATGGCGCCCGTGCCCGAAGGGTCGTTCGGGCTGCGCGTGAGGCAGAGCAGACGCGCGGACTCGAAGCGGCGGAAGAGGCGCTCGAGGTCCGCTGCGTCCTCGGACACGCAGCCCTCGAGGCCGAAGCGGTACTCGCGACGGACAAGGGAGTCGAGGTCTCCGCCTCCGCGCAGGACATCCGTGTCCCAGCGGTCGAGGAGGGACTGGAACTCGGTGCCCCCGGGCTCGCACTCGAGGACCTCCATGCCGGAGAGGGCGAGGTCACGCGCACGGGTGCGCAGGGCGGCGCGCGCGTCCCCTTCCCCGCCGAGCTGCACGGGCTGACCCGCCTTTACCGCGCGCGCCACGGTGAGGATGTTGCGGCCCGCGGGGTCCGACGGGTCCATGCGGTAGCTCTGCGTGAGGCGCACGGCGGAGGCGGCGCGTGGGTCGGACGGGGGCACGGTGGGGAACCCCGCACCCTCACCCCAACCCTCTCCCAGGGGGAGAGGGAGCTGCTCCTTGCGCGCCTTCGTGGGGGATTTGGCTGGGGCGGGCTTCGACGGAGGGGCTTCATCCGGGACGAGGTCTCGGAAGACAGCACCCGCGTCCACGGAGGGGAGCTGGTCTGCGTCCCCCAGGAGCACGAGCCGCGCCCCAGGCTTGAGCGAGCGCACCAGCCGGTCCATGAGGAACAGGTCCACCATGGAGCTCTCGTCCACGATGACCACGTCCTCGGCGAGGGGGTTGAGCGCGTGATGGAGGAAGCGGTCGGTGGAGGGCGAGTACCCCAGGAGCCGATGCAGCGTGCGCGCGGGAGGCCGTGCCTCGAGCAGCCGCGTGTCCTCGGCCGAGGGCTCCGACACCGACCCCAGCGCCGCGCGCACGGACTCGTCCATGCGCATCGCCGCCTTCCCCGTGGGCGCGGCGAGGGCAATCGTCTCCGGCGCCACGCCGAGGCGCACCAGCGTGCGCAAGAGCGACACCACGATGGACGTCTTGCCCGTTCCCGGCCCACCGGTGATGAGCGTGAGGGGACGGCACATGGCGGTAGCGACGGCGCGCTGCTGCTCCTCGGAGAGCTTCAGGGGCTTGCCCCCGGCGAGCGGCGGCCGCTCGAGCACCTCCGCGAGCCGGGCCTTCGCCTCCCCTTCCGCGAGCACCGGCGGCAGCGTCATCCGCGCCCGCAGCGCCCCCACCAGCTGGTCCTCCGAGTGCCGCAGCTTCTGCAGGCTGAGCCACTGTCCATCCAGCACCAGCGGCCGCTCGGGCCCTCCGAGCACCGTGCGCACACCCTCGGGCAGCGTCTCCACGAGCGCGAGCACCGCCTCCAGGTCCTTCTTCGGATGCGCCCCGAGCCGCTCCAGCACGGCCCCGAGGAACGCCCTCCCCGCCTCCCCGCGCACGGGCATGCGGGTGCTGCCCTCGCGCACGCTCACCAGCGCCGCAAAGGCGAGCATCACGAGGGCCTTGGACTCCTCCGCCGTGGCCTCCGGCGCGCACCGGGCGAGTTCCCACGCGAGGTGGAGCATCTCCGGCCCGTCCTCCCACTGGGAGGCACCCTCCAGGAGGAACGAGGGGAACGCGGGCAGCACGGTGTTGCGGCGCCCCAGCGCCGGGTTCACGCGCACCACCTCGCGGGCAGCGGTGCCCGTGGGCACCAGCCACTTGTCCTGCCTCATCTTCCCCTCCCTCGACTGCAACTACCCTGCGAGCGGCAAGCCCCAGTCCTGGTTGTGCAGGAGGGCTTCCTCCCACGCGCACACCTGTTGCCACGAAGCGCGTGCCAGGTACACCCCCGCCCCGACATCCGTCCCCATCCCGCGCAGGAAGCAGTAGAGGCTGCCGCCGAAGCGCGCCTCGTACTGTGCCTCGTTGGCGATACCCAGCATGCGCACCACCGCGAGCGTGTAGAGCTGCTCCTGGATGGCGTAGTGCGCGCGCACGTGCTCACTCACACTCGCGGCGTCGTAGCGCGGCAGCAGGTCGCTCTTCCAGTCGGCGAAGTACACGCGCCCCTCGTGCTCGAAGACGAGGTCGATGAAGCCGCGCACGCACCCGCGCTCGATGCCGTAGCGGGCGCCCGGGAGCGCACTCCCACCGAGCCGCGGGTGCGAGGCCTCCGGAATCGGATAGAGGAACTCCACCTCGCGCAGGATGCGGGCGGCCCCCGCAATCCCGTCCAGCCGCTGGCCACCCGTCAGCTCGAGCGGCGTGCGCATCGCGTTCCACACGAGCCGCTGTCCGTGCGGAAGAAAGCGCTCCTCGATGCCATGGCACTGCGCCGCGCGCTCGAGCAGCCCCTTCACGCCCGCGGCCCACGCGTCTTCGGACACGGCATCGCGAATGGACGGAACGAGCAGCTTCTCCAGCACCTCGTGGAGGAACAGACCCGTAGCCACGCCGCCGGGCAGCTCGTCCGGGGAGAGCACGGGCCAGGCCGCCTCGCGGTCCGCCTTGAGCTCGTCCAGCTCCTCGTCGCTCGTGACACCGCCCTTCGAGGCCGCGCTCATCCGCGAGTACGACGTCACGATGAAGCCCGCGTGCCGCCGGCGCAGCTCACCGACGCGCGTGTCCACGGGCGGCTCCTCGAGCAGCTCGGGCGGAGGCTGCCACCGCGCGAGCGCCTCCTCGGGCGTGGACACGGGCGCAAGGGCCCCACAGGGCACGTAGGTACGCACGAAGCCCTGCTCGAGACCCGCCTCCCCCGCACCCATCATCGCCTGCAGGCGGGCGTTGAGGACGCCGTAGCCGCCCTTGAGGTGAGCGAAGGCCCCGGAGAGCGGCGCCTCGGGCTTCTCCCCGAGCGACTCGCGCTCCGCCTCACTCAGCTCCGCGAAGTACGGCAGGTACAGCCGCGCGGCCGCACGCGTGAGGGCCACGTAGAGCAGCCGCTCGTCATCCGCCCGGCGCTCCGCGTCCACGAGGGGCGAGAGCTCCCCATCCGGCTTCCCAATCCACGCGACGCGCTTGCCGTCCTGGTGGAACACGACGACATCGCCCGTGGGGGACGCAGTGAAGCCGCCCCCGAGGAAGACGATGGGGGCCTCGAGCCCCTTGCTCTTGTGCATCGTCATGAACTGCACCGCGTCGCGCTCGCCCTCGAGGCGCTGCACGTTGCCGCTCTCGTTCGGAGGACTGCGCCGCTCCTCGATGTACGCCTGCAGCGTGCGCACGAGCTCGGGCAGCGCGCAGCGCGAGCGCCCCACCTCCTCGAGGAGCAGCTCGAAGAGGTGCAGGTAGTTGGTGAGCCTGCGCTCGCTGGCCCCGAGGAACAGCTCCCGGCGCACGACGCCGCTGTCCTCGAGGATGCGCGAGAAGAGCCGCTCGTAGTCGCGCGCATCGGCGAGCGCCTTCCACGCGGCGAGCCGGAACAAGAGCGGATGCGAAGGCGGCAGTTCCCGCGTGCGGGCGAGCTCCTCGAGACTCAAGCCGAAGAACGGCCCGCCCCAGGCCCGCAGCCGCGCGGAGCGGTCATCCGGGTCGGCGATGGCCTGCAGCAGCTCGCGGATGTCCTGGGCCTCATCGGACTGGAACAGGCCATCCTGCTTGAAGAAGGCGACGGGGATGCCCGCGGCCCGCAGCCACTGAGCGAGGTCCCTCCCCTCCTTCTCCGTGCGGGTGAGCACGAAGATATCGCTCGCCTTCACCGCGCGCTCACCCTTCGAGTCCCGCAGCTTCAGCGCAGGCGTCACGGGGTCCAGGAGCGCGCGGATCTCCTCGGCCATCTTCTGGCCCAGGGCCCCGCGGACACCGTCCGCCGAGAGCTTCCCCTCGTCCACGAAGTGCCAGAGGTGCACGGGCGCGGCAGGCCCGCCGTCCGGCCCCACGGAGACGAAGTCGGTGCGCCCGCAGCTCACGGGGTGCGGGTACTGGATGACGCCCTCGAAGAAGGGCGGGCGCGCGCCTTGGTCGAGGATGCGGTTGACGGCCGAGATGACGGCCTCGGTGGAGCGGAAGTTGCGATCGAGCCTCACCACGCTGCCGCCCGAGTCCACGATGGTCTGACAGGCCTCCAGGTACGTCTGCACGTCCGCGCCGCGGAAGCTGTAGATGGCCTGCTTCGGGTCGCCGATGAGGTACAGCACGCTCTTGCCGGCGCTCTCGTGGAAGAGGCGGCGGAACACCTCCCACTGGACCTCGTCGGTGTCCTGGAACTCGTCCACGAGCGCGTAGCGGTAGCGCCCGCGCAGAACCGCCGCGAGCGCATCACCCCGCGGGCCCCGCAGGCTGTCGCGCACGAGCGTCAGCATGTCGTCGAAGTCGAAGAGGCCGAGCTCGCGCTTGCGCTGCACGAGCCGCTCCTGCACGGACGGCAGCATCGCGTGCACCAGCGCCGCGCGAGGGCTGCACGCCTGCGCCGAGAGCTCCTTTACCCACGCGAGCACCCGGCGCGCATAGACGCCGTCCAGCCCCGCGAGCTTCTCCTTCAGGTACTTCTCGTGGGCCCCGAGCGCCGCCTCCAGCGCGAAGAGCAGCGGCACGGCGCCCTGGCGCCCGCGCACGCCCTCGTACCAGCCGGTGAGCTCCGCGAGCACCGCCTGCAGCTTCTTGCTCGTGGCCGCGTGCACTTTCCCGTCCTTCAGCTCCTTGGCGAACAGGGGCAGCACGTCGGGCGAGAGCGGACACGCATGCAGCGCGGCGAGGAACGCAGCCGCCTCGAAGCGCGGCCGCAGCGCCCCGCGCTCCACGGAGCAGCGGTGCAGCAGCGCTTCCAGCGACTCGATGCTCTCCCCGGACTCCAGCCACAGCCGCACCATCTCCTTGAGCTCGGGCTCGCGGGCGAAGCGGGTGCGCAGGACGTCGAGGAACGCGGCGCTGAACGCAGAACGCGCATCCACCTGCTTCTCCCCGAAGAGCCGGCCGTTGTGGAAGGCCTGCTCGGAGAGGACGCGCTGGCAGAAGCCGTGGATGGTGGAGATGGTGGCGGCGTCCACGGAGGTGAGGGCCGCCTGGATGCGCCGGCGCTGCTCGGGCCCGAGGGTCCAGCACTGCGCGTCCGGGACGCCCTCGGCTTCACCACTGTGACTCAGGAGCTCCTCGAGCTTCTCGCGCACGCGGCGGCGCAGCTCGGCGGTGGCGCGCTCGGTGAAGGTGACGACGAGCACCTCCTCGATGCGCGTGTCGGTCTCGAGGATGAGGTCGACGACGAGGTGCTCGAGGGTGAAGGTCTTCCCGGTGCCGGCGGAGGCCTCGATGACGCAGGGCCGGTCGCGGGGAATCTGGGCCAGGATGGCCGGCTTCTCGTAGCGCGGGGTGCCCATGGGCTAGGCCTCGCTCTCGGGGACGAGCTGCGCGAAGAAGTGCCCGAAGCGGCGGGCGACGAGGCCTTCTGCGTCCTTCGGCGGCGGGTAGAGGTCGAAGCGGCGGATGGGGCCATAGCGCGAGCTGTGCGAGCCGCGCTCGTCCCCCACCACCTCCGCGATGCACTCTTCGAGGCTGCGCCCCTTGGCGTGCTCCCCCTGCGCGAGGAACACGGCCTCACACGGCAGCAGGTAGTCGTGCACGCCGGAGAGCAGCTCGGTGGCGAGCACCGTGAGCTGCGCCCGCGCGGCCTCCTGGGAGAGCCCCTTGAAGCCGACGCCAAAGGCCGTGGGCTTGTTGCCGGCCACCAGCACCTGGGCGCGGAAGTCCTCGCCCCCCTGCACCCCGGCGGCCGCGAGCACGAGGTGATCCAGGTACCCGCGCAGGGCCGCCTTCTGCCGCTTCACTGACTCGCTCCACCCCGTGGACACGTTGCGCCGCTGGAGGATGAGCGAGCCCGCGGGCGCGTCCGTCACGGCCTCGATGCGGCCGGTGAGCTCCACCTTCACGCGCTCGGAGCCCAGGGTGAGCTCGAGGCCCACGGGCGGATGCAGGTGCTCCACGCGCTCGCCCTCCTGCGCGCCGCCGAAGCGGTGGCTCCCGATGCGCGCGGCGCGGGCGGCGGAGGTCGCGAGCTGGTCTCCCCAGGTCTTCAGGAGCTGCAGGTGCCCGAGCCGCTCCACCTGGCCGAACACGCCGGTGGGGGCGCGGGCGGCGCGGGCGAGCCCCTCGGCGAGCTCGCCGTACGCGGCCTCGAACTTCAGCCCCGAGCGCTGGGGAGCCCCGCGGACCACCTCGAGGAACACGGAGCGCAGCCCCACGAGGGCATCGAGGGAGGCCGTCTCGAAGGCCTCGTCCTCGCGCTCGCGCACGTCCCCCTCCTCCACGTCCTCGAGGCCGAGGAGGAAGCCCGCGTAGCCCTGCAGCGGGCACTCGAGGAAGCGGCGCAGCGCGGACAGCGACAGGCGCAGGGGGCCCTCGCGGGACGGCAGCGCGGCCGCGCCCTCGGGCAGCCCGTCACAGAGGCCGAGCAGCGAGTCCAGCCGCGTGCGCAGCTCGGGCGGCAGGCGCCGGCGCAGGGCGGGGAGCTCCGGGAGCGGCCCCTTGCCCAGCGCGGCCTCGAGGCTCCGTCGCAGCGCGACGGCGGCGCTCTCGCGGTGCACCTCGGGAGAGGTGATGCGCGAGCGCTCGGCGCCCACGTGCCGGTGCAGGGGCAGCGTGCGCACGAGCCGCTTGCGCCCGCCGGGGCCCACGTAGCCCTGCTCGAGCATCTGCAGCAGCTCGAGGACGACGGGGGAGGGCTCGAGCTTCTCGCCGGTGAGCGCGTCGCGCGAGACGTAGGAGAGGTAGAGGCGCTCGCGGGTGCACAGGAGCGTCTCGAGGAAGGTGTAGCGGTCCTGGTCGCGGTTGCTCACGTCGCCCGCCTGGGGTTTGGCGAGACGCAGGTCCAGGGGGTTGCGCTTGTCCACCGCGGGGAACTCGCCCTCGCCGAGGCCCACGAGGAACACCACCTTGAAGGGGATGGCGCGCATGGGGCGCGTGGTGGCGACGACGACGCCGTCGGCGAGGTGCTGGCCGCGCGAGCCGGAGACCTCGGAGAGCGCCTTCTGCGCGAGCTCGTACGCGATGCGGTAGGAGACCGGCTGCTCGCCGAGCTCCGTGTCCGCGAGGCCCCGGAGCGCGGAGAGACAGCGCTCGAGCTCGCGGGCCTCCGCCTCCCCGGGCCCGGCGAGGTAGGCCTCACAGAGGGCCACGAGGAAGCGGGCCCAGGCGGAGAGCGGCAGCTTCGCGGACCTGGCGAAGCGCGCGTCGGCGATGAGCGAGCGCACGGCCATGGCGAGGCGCGCGGCGTTGGTCTGGCTCCCCCGGTCGTGCTCCTCGGGGAAGTAGGTGTCCAGGCCGAGCGTGAGCTGGCTCGGATTCTCACTCCGGGCGCCGGTCATGAACGCACCGAGCGCGAGCCGGCGCATCCCCTGGTCCCAGTTGAGGATGTCGCGGTCGATGTACGTCTGCGCGTGGTCGGTGCGGTCCGCGCCGTGCACGACGCCGAGGCGCTCGCACCACTCCACCCACTGCTCCGGCTGTGCACCGGGAAAGCGCGCGACGGCCGCGGGATGCGTGAGCACCCGCAACACTTCCGGACGCGTGCACTCGCCGAAGGGGAACGCGAGCAGAAGCCCCACCCCTTCGGCCATCCGACTGACGGATGCGAAGGACAGATCCACGGTGTTGTGCGGGATGTCGTGGCAAGCCCGGAACGCCGCGGTGAGGTGGGAGAAGTACGCCTCCTTGTCCTTCCCCGCGACGAGCACCGCAATGTCGTTGAACCGCAGCTTGCGGAGTGTCCCCTCTCCCTCTGGGAGAGGGTCAGGGTGAGGGAGCTGGGTTCCCACCAGTGCCCAAATCTCCTCCGCCACCGCCTCCGCCTCGCGCCGATTCCCCGGACACGCGAGCACCTGCACGCTCCCATCGACCTCCACGCCCTTGGGAGCCACCGGCACCGGAGCCCGCTCCAGGATGTCCCCCTGCAGCTGCCGCAGCAGCGAGCTCCCCGCAGGAGGCACCTCCGGAAACGCCTCATCGAAGTCACAGTCCGCGAGCTCGTTGAGGAGCCGGATGTTCTCGCGCCCCGGCCGTCCCCAGAGCCGCAGGGCGGGCGTATCCCCCTCCCCACTCAGGGAGAACGGATCCTCCCTCTCCAGAGCCTCCGCTCCCAACCGCCGAGCCCCCCGCCCCGACTGCACGTCCTCCCAGAACTCGCGGCAGGGGTTCAGGGTGAACACACTCACCTCGGTCCGCTGCGCGAGCATCCCGAGGACCTGCTGGAACACCCGCGCCACGTACGAGATGCCGAAGACGAAGAGGCGCGGAGGAAGCTCGAGCTTCTCGCTGCGCAAGGTCTCCAGGAGCGCCCCCGGATGCGTGAAGCGCACGCCCTCTCCCGCCCCGCGTCGCTCGAGCACCCCACCCTTCCCGAAGAGCTCGAGCCACAGCGCCCGCTGCCACCGCTCGGCCTCCGCGAGCGGCGTGTCCACGAGCACCACTCGCCGCGGCCACTCCCTCAGCATCGCGTCGCGGGAGAAGCTGTACTCCTCGAAGAGCCGCGAGAGCTGGTCCGCGAGCTGGAAGCGCCGCAGGTCCAGCGCATCCCCACTGTCCCCGGCCGCATGCAGGTACGCGCGCACGGGCCCGAACTCCGGCCGCGCCATCCGCTCCTCGTCGAGCAACAACCCGAGCACGAGCGTCCGCAGCTCCTCCGCCCCCACGAGCCGCACCTCCTCGCGGGAGACGAGATCCGCGACGAAGCGGCGCAGCAGGTGCACCTCGAGATTGGCCGCAATCCCGGACTCCTGCGCGAGCCCGAAGCGCACGTACGCCTCGACATTTCGATTGGGCAGCACCAGCTGCACCGGCTCCAGGGCCCCGCGCGTGCGCCTGTACGCAGAGACCTCCTGCACGAGTGCTTGGAGGAGCTGCTCGGTGTGGCTCGAGTAGACGAGGCGGAGCATGGGGCGTGGCGTAGCGCGAAGGGGTGACACCCGCTCCGCGAAGTGCAGAGCGGCCAAACACGAGGACGGCGGCAGTCGTTGAGCTTTCCGGGAGCCTCACAGAAAGCCGCGCGCGCCGGAAGGCGGACGGCCTCCCCTGCCATCATTTCCAGTACCTACGTATGTCGGCGGGCCTGGCCTCCGGCGTCAGTCCCCACGCCTACGGTGGGTGGTCCGGGCGCACACCTGGTGCGCTCGAGCAAAATGTTATGGAATGGTATGAACCTGCCGTGACGAGCTTCCAGACCACCCCTGCGCAGCGCGTGACCGCAGCCAAGATCGCGGAGCGCATGACCAAGGCAGGTCTTTCCACCCAGTTCGTCGACGCTGTGCATCGCCTTGCCTTCGACGACCAGGGGGCCTTCGAGCTCATGGAGCTCTGGGCAGAAGCCCGGACGAGGCGGGAGCGAGAGCAGCTCGTCGCGGACTTGCAGGAGGCCGTCGACGAGGCGGTGGAGATGCCCCGAGGCATCGTCGAGAAGGCCAAGGTCAACTTCGACAATCTCGACGCGGTCGCCACGCAGGTCATGGAGCACAAGCGCCGCCTACGAGCGCTCGTCGATGCGCACGGCGGAATCAGCGCAGTGGCACGCCGCAGTGGCATCCCGCAACCGTCGTTGAGCCGGATGCTCTCCTCCGCATCCATGCCCCGCCGTACGACGCTCTACCGGATTGCGCGCGCGCTCGACGTAGAAGAGTCCGAGGTCGTCGGCAGCTGGGTGCGCTGAGGGTCGAGTCGCCGCCGCACCACGGTTGAGCGAGCGCACCCCGGGCCGGCAAGGGTTCACCCGTCGGAACCTGCCCCACCGTCACGTTGCTCACCCGGCCTCCCCCTGCTAGCGGGCCTGGCATGCGCCACGTCTTCTGCCTCGGTCCGCTCATCACCCAGGATGGGGAGCGCTCGTACTGCTGCCTCGCCGCAGGAGACACCGAGCCCGACCTGGCAACGGGCCCGACGAAGGCGGCGGCGCTGAAGGAGCTCGTGCAGAGGGGGCTCACCGCGGGGGCGGTCTGCGAGGAAGGGCTGCGCAAGGAGACGCGCAAGCTGGGGCTGGAGGTCGCGCCCCTTCCGCGCGAGCTGGTCCAGCTCAAGGCCGCCATGGCGGTGGGGATGGACCACGAGGGGGACCTCGGCGGAGCCGAGCACACGCCGCAGATCGTCGAGCTCCTGCAGGCGGCGGCGCAGTTCGACGGGGAGCTGCCCTGGGAGCTCTTCGACTCGGAAATCCCCCTCACCCTGCACGTGGAGGGGGCGCACCCGCGCACGCTCGAGGCGTGCGTGCTGGGCAGCGGCGGAGAGGAGTTCGGGCTCGCCATCTACTTCGCGCCGGGCTCGGTGGCGAAGGTCGAGCGGCTCTTCGACGCGGGAGGAGAGTCAGCCGCGGCCTCCGTCGACAGCCTCGCGCTGCTCCTGAACGAGGAGCCGGAGTACATCGTCGACGCGGTCGAGGAGGCGACGGGGGCGCCCTTCGCGCCCATCGTCATCCGGGTGCGCGGGGGCGAGATGGTGCCGCTCCCCTCCGGGGAGCTGGCGCTGCTCACCGCGTCCCTGCGCGCCGTGGTCGCGCTGTGCAAGAACCGTAGCGAGGGCCGCGGCGAGTCCACCGCCGGGCCGCGCACGGCGGTGCGCGCCACGGCGACCTCGCCCGGCCCCCGCGCCGCCGAGGCGGTGGCCGCGGCCGCCTGGGGCACCGTGGGCCGCAACGAGCCCTGCCCCTGCGGCAGCGGCCAGAAGTTCAAGCGCTGCCACGGGGGCGCGAACGCGCGCGCCGCCGCGTCCTCCGCGGCGCCGGGGCGCTCCCGCTGGCACGCGGTGGACGAAGCGCTCACCGAGAAGCTGTCGGCGTGGGGCGCGAAGCGCTTCACCCGCGAGACGGTGAAGGGCCCGATGCACGAGCTCTACGGCGAGCACCCGGCGCACCCCGAGCTGTTCCTCCCGTGGTCGCTGTTCGAGTGCCCCGTGGAGGGCAAGCCGGTGGCGAAGCACTACCTGGAGGAGCGCGGCGCGAGCCTATCGGCGGACGAGCGCGTGTGGCTCGAGGCGCAGCTCGCCGCGCGCTCCAGCGCCCACGAGGTGCTGGAGGTGCGGCCCGGCGAGGGGATGGACCTCGTGGACCTCCTCACCGGCACCCGGGCCACCGTGCACGAGGTGTCGGCCTCGAGGGTGCTCGTGCCGCGGGACGTGGTGGTGGGCCGCGTGACGAGCGTGCCCGGCGAGCAGGTGGTGGCGGGCATGCATCCCGAGCTGCTCCCGCCGGCCGAGGCGGACGCCGTGCTCGAGCAGCTCGGAGGCACGCCCTCCGCGGGCGAGCTCGTCCAGGCCTGGTGCGCAGCAGTCGAGGACTACGAGCGCGAGCAGGAGGAGCCCAGCGTCCTCAAGAACACGGACGGAGACCCGCTGCAGCTGCTGGAGGACCGCTTCCGCGTGCGCAAGGGCGAGCGCGAGAAGCTCGTGGATCTGCTCGCGGGGCTCGAGCACGTGGTGGTGGAGGAGGACCGGGCGAAGAGCACCTCGCTGACCTTCATCCGCCCCGGCAACCCCGTGCACCCGAGCTGGGAGAACACCATCATGGGCAACGCCAAGGTGACGCCGGCCACCCTGACGCTGAGCACCAACTCGGAGAAGCGCGCGGACGCGCTGCGCGCGCGGGTGGAGGCGGCGGCCGGAGCGCTCCTCACCTTCACCGGGCGCAAGCGGCTCGAGGCGCCCGAGCTCCCGGGCGGCGGGGACATCCTCCTGGACGCGCAGCTGCAGGAGGGCAGCGTGGAGGCGGTCGAGGAGGCGATGGGCCGCGACTTCTACCGGACCTGGCCGGATCAACCCCACCCCCTGCTCGGTGGCGCGCGCCCGCGCGAGCGCCTGGCGGACGCCGAGGGCCGCCGCGCCGTGCACCGGCTGCTGCGCACCCTGGAGAACACCGCCGCACGCGACGAGATGGCGGGAAGCGTGGAGGACGTACGCCTGCTGCGCCGCGAGCTGGGCCTCGATGCGCTGGGACAGCCCCTTCCGAACCACGACGTGGACCTAGCGCTGGGCGCGGGGCGGAAGCTCTCCGAGAGCCTGCTGGACCTGGCGCGTCCCCTGCTCGACCGCGGGGCGAGCAAGGCCTCCGAGGCGCGCCGGGTGTTGAAGCTCGCGGCGATCGTGTGGAACGCGGCGGTGGCGGACGCGGAGACGCCCTCGGCGAACGAGGCGGTGCGGCTGCGGGGACACCTGGTGCGCGAGGGCTTCGACCCTGCGGACTTCGACCTGCTGCTCGAGCGCAAGCGCCAGCGCCACCCGCACGACTTGCGACGGGTGCAGCGCTGGGAGCTGCACGCGAAGCGAGGGAAGGACTACAGCGTGCTGACGCTGGGGAGCGTCTCGCCGGAGCTCGGCGAGCGGGCCCGGGCCGCCGGCTTCACGCCGCAGCTCCCGGAGGGATTTCAGGTCTGAGGCCTGGGCAAGAGGAGGAGCCGGATGGACGCAGAGGTGATCAAGAAGCTCGAGGAGGCGGGGCTGGCGACTGACCCTGCGCAGCTGTCGATCCCGGTGGTCGGCAGCCCCTCGGGAATCGTGCGTCCCACCGAGGCCGAGGTCCGGGTCGGGTTCGCAGACCGCCACGTGGACGTCACGCTGAAGCCCATCTCGGCGCTGCTCACCGGGACGCGGCCCGCGCCCCCGATGCGCCCCGAGCCGCCGGAGGAGTACGTGCCCTTCTTCGTCCTGCTCGAGCTGACGGCGGCGCTCGGGTGCGCGGCGCGCGGCAGGCCCGAGCCGGACGAGGAGTTCGAGCGCCTCTTCCGCCAGCTGCGGCGTCGTCCGGATGGCACGGATGCGAACCCGCTCTTTGCGTACCTGCAGCGCGCGGCCCGGCTCTACCTCTCCCTGCGCGACACCAGCCGCGCCGAGTACGAGGCCCTGGTGAACCGCCTCTCCCAGTCCGCCCGCACCTTCCACTCGCACACCGGCAGCACGAACTACTGGAACATCGCGCTCGCCCCGTTGCTTCAGTCGTTGGAGTGAGGGCCGCGGCGCTCCCGCCGCCCTTTCGCGCCCGAGCCGGGCGGGCTCTCCCCTCTCGGGACAGACCGCATGCCGCCCGGTCGGTCGCAGTCCGGGCGCCCCTGGGTGCGCAGCCTCTCCCGCATCGCCGAGCGTGAGCTGAGGGGCTGGCCGCCCTTTCACTCCATCCGGCCGGTGGTCATCGTTTCCGCGCAACCCTTACCGGACCCGTGGGATGAGCCACCTGGAGCGCAATGCCCCCTGCCCCTGCGGCAGTGGCAAGAAGTACAAGAAGTGCTGCCTCGGCACCGAACAGGACCCGGCGCGCGAGCAGGCCCCGCTCCCGGTCGCGCGGGCGGCGGCGCGCGCACCGGCGGATGCGCTCGGAGAGGACTTCCAGTGGATGAGCCGCGCCGCGGCCCTCCTGTCCTCGGGCGAGAAGGAGCCGCTCACGGAAGCCTTCGATGCGATCGCCCGGATGCTCGGGGCCGGCGGCCCCCTGGCGCACCTGCGCTACCTGACCGAGGCCTTCGTGGACGCGATGGAGCCCTGGAGGAAGAACCCTCCGGAGGCTGAGTCCGACACGCCGGAGGCGCAGCGCGATGCACTGTGGTGCGCAGCGGCCCCCGTGCTCGTGACTCCCGCGTTCACGGAAGAAGTCATGGGCGCCTTGCGGGACCGGGCGCGAGCCCGCACCACGCCCGAGCACGAGCGACTGCCGCTGTGGGTCGCGCACCTCACGCTGCAGATGATGGAGATGGGCGTCTTCGCCCCGGAGAACGTCCCCATCCTGGAGTCCCTCTTCTACCTCCAGATGAGCGAGTGGGTCTCCCGGCGCGACAAGGTCCGCGAGGTCTACGCCGCAGCCCTGGAGGGCACGCACGAGCTCCCCACGGATGCTCGAGCGGAGGAACTGCTCATCCGGGAGCTGAGCAAGCGGCCGGAGGTGGCAGCCGCGCTCGATCAGGTCCTGGACGAGGACCCGCAGCTGCAGCGCGAGCTCCAACACCGCCTGGAGCACGAGCGCGAGGAGGCACTCGCCTCGCTCCGGGGCCCGGGCGTGCAGCCCTTCTTCACCGGCCCCGAGTGGGTTTACCTGCACACCCACGTCGGGGAGCCCCTCAGCGCGTTCTCTGCCACCCGGAAGAAGAGGGCCCAGCAGGCCGCGGGGGACCGACTGCGAGGCGCCTTCACGCAGGCGATGAACGAGACCTTCGTCGAGGGCGTGCTGGGACGGCTTGAGCGCCTCTCCGCGGAGGCGCGCCCGGGTGAATCGGAGCGCGCGTGGTACCGGCGCATCTTCCGCGCGACGGAGGCGCAGCCCCTGTTCTTCATCGTCCGGGCGTACCTCGACGGCACACCCACCCTTCAGGGCGTTCCGGAGGAGACCCGGCTGCTCGCGGCGCTGCAGGCCCAGGCTCGCTGGGACGCCGCGGCGCTCGAGCCCTACCGCGAGCAGATCGAGCGCACAGGGGACGCGCAGGGTGCGACCTGGGTTGCCAGGGCCCAGGCCCGCCTCGCGGCCCACGGCGCCATTCAGAACTCGTGGCGCACCGCGAGCGACACCCCGGCAGACAGTTCTCCCGCCCCACCGCCCTGAAGCGGTCCACTGAACGCGAAGTCCATAGAGCGGACATTGAAGCGGCCGCGGGTAACACCGTGAGGCGCCGGTTGCAGACGCACGCCCTGCCCTCCACCTTGCCCGACCCCTACCCCACTGCTACGGCTCACCCCACGATGAGCGCGCTCGAACGCAATGCCCCCTGCCCCTGTGGCAGCGGCAAGAAGTACAAGAAGTGCTGCAAGGGCACGGAGAAGGACTCCGCGCCGGCCGCCGCACCTCCCCTCCCGGGGCTTCCCGCCGACGACCTGAGGGCGATGCAGGAGGCCGCGGCGGTGCTCCAGTCCCGGCAGCTGAAGCCCCTGAAGGACTCCGCCGAGCAGATGGCGCGGCTCTTCGCGCAGGGGGCACCGCTGGGCACCTGGCGCTATCCGCTCGAGCCCCTCCTGAAGGTGATGCGGGCAGAGCGCCACGAGCCCACCCGGCGCGACCTGTGGGGGAAGATCGCCCGCTCGCTCGTCACGCCGGCCTTCGCGCGGGAGCTCGAGGCGGCGATGCTCACGCTCGCCCGCGCGCCCTCCACGCCCGAGCCCGAGCGGCGGGCGCTCTGGCTATCGATGCTCACGCTGCAGCTCGCGCGAAGAGGCGGAGACTTCGCTCCCGAGAGCGTTCCCTTCCTGGAGTCACTGTTCCTCGTCCAGTCGCGCGAGCTGCTCGAGCACCGGGAGCAGGAGCAGCTCCTCACCACCCTGGGCACCGAGGCCGGACACGCGGTGCTCTCGGGAGCGGAGTGGGCGTACCTCCATGCCCATCTCGCCGATGCCGCGAGGAAGCTCCTGCGGAGCAAGTGGTGGGGTACGCAGGCGAAGGCCACCGTGCGCCTGCACGAGGAGCTGAAGCAGCGGGTGGACGACGCCTTCGTCGAGCGCCTGGCGCAGCGCCTCGAGCGGCGCGCGGCGGATCCGAAGCTCACCCCAGAGGCGCGGGACTGGTACCGGCGCCTGCACCTCGAGGCGCTGCTGGCGCCCCTGGAGCTCATCGCGCTGGCGTACCTGCGGGACGCGCCCCGGATGGCGGACTCCCCGGAGGAGCAGGCCCAGATCGCCGCCCTGAAAGCGGCCTCCACGTGGGCCGAGGCGACGCTGGAGCCCTACCGCCTGCAGCAGGAGAAGGCCGGCGACGCCGCGTCCGCCGCGCTGCTCGCCCGCGCTCAGGCCTATCTGCGCGCGCACGGACCTGTTCAGGGAGCCTAGAGGGTCCCACCGGGAAGGAGCCCGTATGAGCGAGTACCAGTGGTACGAGTTCGTCGCAGTCGACCGGCCCTTGAGCGAGAAGGAGCAGACCGCCCTGCGCGGCATCTCGACCCAGGCGGAGATCTCCGCGACCCGCTTCTGGAACGAGTACCAGTGGGGCGACCTCAAGGCGGACCCGGCGAAGCTGCTCGCGAAGTACTTCGACCTGCACTTGTACTTCGCCAACTGGGGCACCCACCGGCTGATGCTGCGGGTGCCGAAGGACCGAGTGGACCTCGCTTCCCTCAAGCCCTACTTCGCCGGAGCGCCCCGCGAGCTCACCGTGCACGGAGAGCACCTCGTGATCGACCTGCGCAGCGAGAACGACGGCGGTGACGACGGGGAGGAGCCGCCCTCCCTCGCCACACTCGCGCCCGTGCGCGCGCTGCTGCTGCAGGGAGACCTCCGCCCGGCGTACCTGGCCTGGCTCTGCGGACTACAGGAAGGCGAGCGCGAGGACGACGCACCCGAGCCTCCCGTTCCAGCAGGGCTTGGAAAGCTGGACGGCCCGCTCGAAGCGTTGGCGGACTTCCTGCGCATCGACGTGGACCTCCTGGCGGCAGCGGCCGAGGCGAGCCCTGAGTTCGACGACGACGAGGCCGGACTCGTGCCCTGGGTGAAAGCCCTGCCGGAGGCCGAGCGGCTGCGCTGGCTGCTGCGCGCAGCCAAGCATCCGGAGCTGGCGCTGGGGGCGGAGTTGCGCGCGGCGTACCGCCAGACGCGGGCGCCGGTGCGGAGCGCGTCCCTGCGCACGGCCGCCGAGCTCTGGAAGCGCGCGGAGCAACTGCGCAGCAAGCGCGAGGCGCGCGAGGCAGCCGCGCAGACCCGCTCTGAAGCGGCGGCCGAGCGCAGGCGGCAGAAGCGGCTGGAGGCGCTCGCCGAGCGCGGGGCGGAGGCGTGGGCGGAGCTCGCGCAGAAGGTGGACGAGCGCGAGTACGAGAAGGCCGTCGCCCTCGCGAGCGACCTGCACGCGCTCGCCGAGCGGGATGGCAAGCTGGAGGCGTTCGACGCGCGCTTCGCCCAGCTCAAGAAGAGGCTGGCGCGGCGCAAGGGCTTCTTCGACCGCTTCAAGCGTGCGATGCGTCCGAGCGTCGCGGAGTATTTTTGAGCGGTTCTCTCCGCTCCGGGAGGAGGCGAGGGAGTGGCAAGGCGGGGTAGCAAGAAGCGCCCCATCATGGTGCGCGTCCCAGATGACGAGACAATCGAGCACGTCGCTCGGACCTGCGCGCAGCACGGCCTCGAGTACATGACGGAGCTCGCTCCAGGTCAGCCGCCGGACCTGGCCCAGCTCGAGCAAGCGCTTGACCCGGCGCGGCAGTTCACGGAGCAACCCGCCCACCGCGCCCTCGAGCCCGGTCGAAATGCCCCCTGCCCCTGCGGCAGCGGCAGCGGCAGCAAGTACAAGAAGTGCTGTGTAGGCAAGGCGCCGGCCCCGGGGTGCTGAAGGGCGTCCTCAACCGCCGCCGTGCCATACGCGGTAGGCCTCGCTCCACTCGCTTCCGACCGGCCGTGGCTCCGCGCTCAGCGGACTCTGCTTCCGGCCTGTCTCACGGGTCCTCGAGATCCAGGCCATCATCGAGCAGAGGGTAGGCATCCTCGTCGTCGTCAGCCGTTGCTGCGCCTCGCTCCGGCGGCACCCTGCTCGAGGAGTAGCCCATCGCGCGGTAGCCGCGCAGGCGCTTCTCGAACATGCGCCGCAGCACCGGCACCTCGCGGTCGACGTAGTCGAAGATCTGCACCTCTCGCTTGCCCGGGTGCACCCGGTGGAGGCGTCCCGCGTACTGAATCAACGTGCCCTTCCAGGACACCGGCATGGCGAGGAACAGGGTATCGAGCCGCGCATCGTCGAACCCCTCCCCCACATACCGCCCGGTCGCCAGCACCAGTCGCTCCTCGTCTGGAGGGATGGCTTCGAGCTGGGCATGGATCGCGCGAAGCTCCTTGGCGCCCATGCCGCCTTGGAGCACCACGAGGTGGCGAGCGCGCCGACGTAGGCGGGTGGCGAAGTACTCCAGCTGCTCCTTGCGCTCTGTCAGAAGGATCGGAGAGCGGCGGTGTCCGAGCGCTCGCAGTACATCCTCCAGGATCATCGCGTTGCGCTGCTCGTGCTTGGCGAGAGCCGCGTAGAGGGCTTGAATGTCAGCCCGGTGCGCGGGACTTTCCAACTGGAACGAAGTCTCCCGCACGATGAGACGGTGCTCGAAGGCGCGCGTTGCCGACTGCGCCCTGGCGTCGACCATCGAGCGCACTGGCCCGAGTTGCATCTGAGTGATGGGGTGGTGGCCATCGCGCCGCTGGGGTGTTGCCGTGAGACCCAGGACGTAGCGTGCCCTGACCTCAGCGAGAACGCGCTCGAACGACACCGCTGGCAAGTGATGGCACTCGTCGACGATCACATGGCCATAGCTCGAGACCCGATCATCGACCGAACCTTGGCGAACGAGACTCTGGACCATCGCCACGTCGATCCTTCCGGTGAGCGCATCCCGGCCACCACCAAGGTGCCCGATCCCCTCGCGCTCGACGCCGAGGAAGCGCGACAACTGCGCGCGCCACTGGTCCAACAGGGGTCTGCGGTGGACCAGGACCAAGGTGCTGCGAGCGCGCGCCGCCACCAGGTGGGCCCCGAGCACGGTCTTGCCCACGCCGGGCGGAGCGACGAACACGCCATCGTCGTGGGCCAGCAGTGCCCGGGCCGCTTCCGCCTGGACGGAGCTGAGCGCTCCGTGGAAGCGCAGGGCGAGCGAAGTGCCCGGCGTGCGTTGGTCCTCCACCTGCAGGGCAATCCCGTGTCCCGCCAGCAGCGCTTCGAGCTCAGGCCGGCAGCCACGAGGCAGCGCCACATGCAGCGGCAGGTCCTCCGCGCAGCTGATCACCCGGGGGACCCTCGCCGTGGAGAGGCGCATCGCCTGCCTCTTGTAGAACTCGGGATTCTGGAAGGCCGCGACCCGCTTCACCTGATTCAGGAGCGAGGCAGGAAGGCCGGCCTTCGGCACGTACAGCCTCTGTGCGAGGACGGCCTCGATGCGCTCGGGCAGCGGCCCCAGAGGGTGCGCGGGGCGAGGTTTTCCTGAGGGCACGCGGGTCCACGGCGCCGCGGATTCCTCGTCCCCTCCCTCCAGTGCGGGCAGGCCGACGATACTTCCGGCCTGGGTGGCTTCGGAGGCGATGCGCTCCACCGTGGCCGGATCGATGCGTTCCACGGATGCAAGGACGGCCCACTGCTGGTCGTCCGGGACGGCGACGAAATCCTCATCCAAGAAGACCGAGTTGCCCTCCTGTCGAGGCCCATGCTGCAACGGAAGTGCGATCAGGTTGCCGAACCCGCCGCGCGGCATCGTGTCCTGACTGGGGAAGAGCCGGTCGTAGGACTCCATGCTGAGCTCGTGGCGGTGCGCCATGGTCTCGGTAATGAGGTAGCAACCCAGCTTCCGTGCCGCGGATGCTGCGACGGGAGACGAGAAGAAGAACCAGACGTGGGCCCCCTTCCCTGAACGCGAGCGCTCGACGAGCGCCGGGAGCCTGTGGCGGCGCGCCGTCTCCACGAAGGCGCGCGCATCCTCCTGCCAGCTCCCTTTGTCGAAGTCTGCCGCGAGCAACCAGCAGGTCTCATCGCTGAGCATCGGGTAGACGCCCATGACGTGCTGGCCCGTGAGGTGCGCGAGCACCGCTGCGTCATCCACCGGACGAAACGCTTGCTTCGTGCACGCGCTGCACGTGACCGCCGGCAACTGGCAGACGCCGGGAACGAACTTGTTCGCGCAGGCAGGCGCATAGCCGGGCTTCCCCGTCCTCTTGCTGACGAAGCGCGTGGGATAGACATCCAGCCGGCCGCGAAAGAGCTGACGGAAGAGCCGCACTTTCTCAGCCGCAGTTCGAGGGACGCGCGCAGCAGGCGCGGTGGCCACCGGTGCGACGGTCGCCTGAGTGCCCCCACCCCCCTCCTCGAGCCTGGCCCGGAGCAAGGTGAGGCGCGCCCTTGCTTCAGCCTGCGCAAACTCCAGTCGACGGAGCTCTGCCTCGCCACTCGCAATCAGCTCGGCGAGCTCGGTTTGCTCGTTCGGATCGCCTGGCGACCGGCCAGAGCCGACCGCCTTCGAGGGATCGCGCTGACTCACGATCGACAGCTCCACCGAGCCTTCGATGGGCTCATCCAACTCGACCGCGACACCCCCGGACAAACGGTGTGAAGGAGCCCGCGGGTGCGCATTCCCGCTCCGCCACCACAATGCTCGAGCTGCCGCCGGCCTGGCACGTAGCCGGTCACCTGGCGAGCTTCCGGAAGGTCTCCTCGTGCGCGGTCATCAGTGCGTCCGCTGCGCCGAGCACGGAGTCGACTTGTGCTGCCGTCCTCATGGGGCGGACGATCAATACCTCGCCGGGGGTCCTGACCTCGAAAGGCGTATCCTTGGCGTTGTCGAGCAACGGGAAGAGCCGACGCCCGATGATGAGCTTGAGGCTGTTACCGAAGGCGGACAGCTTCTTGAACATAGCGCCTCGCCAGATGACCGAATGGGCGGGAGCCTAATTCAGGCTCCTCTCCTGTCGCCACCGTGGCTTGCCACACAGCTCTGGGGTCCCGCCTACTCTGCTACGCGGCCACTCGGCGCAGCACTGGCTCCCGACTCGACGACGCGGTACGGAGGCAGCACGAGCGCGGGGAGCGAGAGCTGAGCGCTGGCCTGCTGGATGTAGGCGCGAAGATAGGGCCACAGGTGCACCATCCCGTTCGTCCGCCCGAACGCATCTAGCACCGCGGCCGTGGGCAGCTCTCCATTCAGGCCGTAGATCGCTCCCACCCGGTATTCGAAAAGGGCAAAGGGCTCGCCGGCGGCCTCCCGAGCGCGCGCCTCGACGCGGAAGCGCATCTCGATCACGAACCCATGCGGAGGCAGCGGTGCGTGCGCCACCTGGCTGTCCACGGAAAGTGCGGCCGCCTCGGGCCCAGGCGCAGGCACTCCCACCCGCTCCGCACGAAACGACACCACCCGAACGTCGCGGAGGCTCACGTTGCGAGCGAGAGCGATGACCTGCTTCTGCACTTCTGGAGACAGGGCGCTCATGCAGCGAGCGCCTCCCAATTCAGCGTCGAGGTCGTCGAAATGGGCTCACTCTGTGCGAGCTCCGGCTGTGGCGCAGCGCCGAACAACACAGGGGCAGATTCGACTCGCAGCGGTTCTGCCTCGAGCGCGCGGAGTGCACTTCTCGCAGGGCGCTTCCACAGCCGCTCCAGCTCTCGCACTCGCTCCGGACGTGACGCCAGCAGGAGCAGGAGCGCCGTCAGGGTAGGCGACGTCTCCTTGCCGTTCTTGATCTTGGAGAGCAGCCCCGCCGACACGCCGATGAGGCGCTCGAGGTCGCGCTGCGGAAGCGTGCTTCGCAGCGTCTCCACGGCCTGCTCCGCCCGAAGCGACAGCTGACGCCCATACTCCGCCGCGAGCGCACGTTGAGCGGCCTCCGTGGCCTCGGCATCGAGCCAGAGCTCACCACACGCATCACAGGTGGGGAGTGCGAGATCGCCGGGCAACTCGAGTCGCTCCAGCTGCCGGTAACGCATCGTACGGCCCGCTCGGCTGATCGGTCGAATGGTGCCTTCACCGCAAGCAAGACAGGTCAATTCGTCCATGGACTCCTCCTACGGAGTGGGGTGCAGGGTGCCGGCATCGCGCACCATGACGAAGTTGAGGGGGTGCAGTGACATGAAGAACAGCTCCTGACCGCGCGGCCCCCGCTGCACGACGACCTTCACGTACCAGGCGGCGGGGCCGATTCCGAACTCGTCGCAAAGTGCTGGCGGGAGGCGCACGCCGTACTCATCTGCCCAGGTTCCCTTTGGACCGCGAGGCCACTGCTCACTGCGGTAGAAGTCCCCGAGCGAGAGTGTGGCGATGACCCTCTGTGCGAACGGGCGGTAGTTCTCGAGCTCCCCGTGGAGGTACGACTCCAAGGTCTTCACGCAAGCGGGCCCCGGATTCAGACGAAACCGTTCCTCGCGCGCGAGCGCCTGAACCTCGGCCAATGGAAATCGCGGCGGCAATCACGCCCCTCAGGTAATATGGACTGAGTCCAAAGTCCACCCCCATCGAGGATGCCTGGGCGTGGAGATGCTTACCAAGCAGACGATTTACCGCTCCGCTCCGACAATTCGAGCCCGCGTCCCGAGCGCCCTGGCGTGACGGGCCTGACTCGCCCCACGCCCATCAGGAAGCTCCCTGCAGCGGGGCGGTCCCTTCGTTCAGCACGGCCAGGTAGCCGCGGTATGCGAAGACGCGACCTCGCTTGCGTCCGGTCACCTCCTCGACGATGCCCAGGCGCTCCAGGTCCGCGAGCGCCGCATTCACCGTGGGCGCAGTGAGCCCGGTCCGCTCCACGAGCTGGTTCGAGTTGAGGAAGGGCTGCGTCTGCAGCAGCTCGTGCACGCGAAGTGCAGATCCCGCGCGCTCGCTCGAGGTGGTGATGCGCTCCCGATCGCGCTTGAACAGCTCGACGATCCGCGTGGTCGCTTCGAACGCCTGGTTCGCCGTCTGCTCGACGCCCTCGAGAAAGAACTCGAGCCACGCCTCCCACGCGCCGTGCTCACGAACCTCCTGCAGCAAGCGGTAGTAATCAGCGCGGTGTGCCTTCAGGTAGAGGCTGAGGTAGAGCAGCGGCTTGCGGAGCACCCCGTGGACGCACAGGTAGAGCGTCACGAGCAGGCGGCCGATGCGGCCATTGCCATCGAGGAAGGGGTGGATGCTCTCGAACTGCACGTGCAGGAGCCCCGCCTTGATCAGGGCCGGCAGCCGGGACTGTTCCTCGTGCATGAAGCTCTCGAGGGCGCCGAGGCAGCCCTCCAGCTCCGTCGCCGGAGGCGGGACGTACAGCGCGTTTCCGGGCCGGGTGCCTCCGATCCAGTTCTGCGAGCGACGGAACTCGCCCGGGTCCTTCGTGCCGCCACGCCCTCCCTGCAGCAGGCGGGCATGCATCTCGCGGATGAGCCGAAGCGAGAGCGGGAGAGTCTGGAGCCGCTCGAGGCCGTACATCATGGCGTCGACGTAGTTCGAGACCTCGCGGATGTCGTCGATCGGCTGGCCGGCCTTAGCGTCGGTCTCGAAGCGAAGCAGGTCGGTGAGCGTCGACTGCGTGCCCTCGATTTGCGAGGAGAGCACCGCCTCCTTGCGCACGTACATGTACAGGAACAGCTCCTGGCGCGGCAGGAGCATCGTGATGCCGTCGAGGCGCCCCAGAGCTCGCTCGGCGCGGCTGAGAGGTTCCAGCAGGCGCAGGAGGTCGATGGGGGAAACCGGCGGGAGCGGCGGCGGCACGAAGGACCGCACCCGCTCGCGGCCTACCCTCGAAGCGACTTCTACTTTCGCCACCATCGAGACAGCATTCAGCCGAGGCTTATTTAAATCAAGCCGACTTGATTTAAATAGCGCATCCGTGAAGTAAAGCAGCCTTAACTTAGTTCGAGTTTCGCAGTTTTGAAGGGGGGCCGTCGGTCTGACGAGGGGCCGGCGGGTTGAGCGCAGCGAGCCACACCGCCGAAGGCTACGGATGGAGTCGCCAAACACCCATTCGTCGCC